>JAFTLQ010000035.1 GCA_017455905.1 Clostridia bacterium
GGCTATAGATGTTTACTATTTCAATAGTGGTAGGGCAATTACCGCAAGTGGTGGATTTTTCGACGAGCCTATAGGCTCAGCGTGTGGAATGCCCCAAGGGGGCTATCGCAAGCCACCAGCACGGCTGGTGGTCATGACTTTAGTTGATGGGAAGTGTACCGTGCTTGGTAAAGCCGAAGCCGATATCGTCAAGGATAATACCCGTACCTGCAGTTTTTGTCGTGCCAGACAGGTAAACGCTGGTAAAGGCGTTGGTCGAAATGGTCATTTTCGTTGTTGCCTTGCCCTTGTATGTGCCGTTGACGAAGTAATAGAATGTGACGGTATCACTCGCTTCATCCAGCTGAATGCCGATCTTGACATCCGTTTCTTCGGTAACGCTGTATGAGCCGAGAGAAACGCCAAGACCTGTGAGCATCACGTTTCCACCGGAGGGCGCAGAGCATTTGAGAACGTTTGCGATACGGCCGGCATCCGTCCAACGGTTGGAGCCGGTGTTGGCCGACTCATCGGTGAACATCAGGGAGAAACCTTCGGTAAACGTGCTGGTAAATTTGAAGGAGAAGAAGCCGACGGCATTGTTCTCGGCAGAGAAGCCGGTCATGCTCGCGTTATTCTGCGGGAACCACAGCTGAGCCTGCGCACTTGCGTCAGAGGTCGAGAGCAGCTCATACTTGCCATCCTCGTTGATCGGAGGTCGTCCGCCCGAGCAGTTGGCGTACCCTGAGTTGTCAACGCCCGTCATACCCGTATAGGAGGATCCGTCAAGGAAGTAGGTCGTATCCGTTCGGAAGGATACGTCGCAGACCGTGCAGGAGTAGACCAACGTCTGGGCAGTCTCATCATAGGCACTTGTCAGCGCGTGCTGTGCCTTAGAGGCGATCGGTACGCTCTTGGTTGCTGCGCAAGCCGTGCAGGTGTACAGCATTTCGCCGGGCGCGCAATTCGTTGTAGAGGCTTCCTTGACGACGTCACCGTCGTTCCATGCATGGGCACCGGAAGCGGGCAGGTGGCGGCAAGCGGCGAAGAGGTTACCTACACCAATGCGCAGGCTTTCGATGCGCAGCTGTCCTGCGGTTCTGGCACTCAGCGCGAACAGATAGCCGGAGGTTGACGTAAAGCTTGCAAACCATTGTTCGTATGATTCGTAGCCGTCCGGCAGAGCATAGACGTCGGTGAGAGGCATGGTGGCGATACATGCGCCATGCTCATCAAAGGCGCTGAGGGTCGCCTGCGCAAAGTCGAGAACCAGACGAATGGTCGTCATGGTGTCGGCTTTGAGGGTGCCGAGCACCTTCGTGCTGCCCTTGTTACCAAGGACAACGCGGCCGTCTGACTCAACGTACATGAGATACATATCCTGCTTTGTCGTACCGTCTACGTTGCGAATATACAGGAGTGTTTCCTGTACCGATGCATCGGCCGTCTTACCGAGGGCGAACGCAAAGGAGATCGCAGAGTCACCGTTCGTATACGACTGGTAGGCGCCTGCCTTGAAGAGCTGAGGCGTCGATCCGGTCGACGTCCAAAGAAGATAGGACGTACCGTCGACCGTTTCGATCGTATAGGTTGCTGTGCCGTAGGTACCGCCGTTTCCTGTACCGTGGGTCAGCTGCTTGTAATCCTCCAGCGTGCCGCCGACAGAATAATCAACGTCCAAAACGGCGTCACACCATTTTGCGTATACGTTCATGGTCGAGCCCGCATTGGCAGGGATCGAGGTGATCGGCTTGGTGTATGCCACATCGGCAAACCAGCCGTCAAACATGGCATCTCGCTTGGTCGGAGTAGGAAGGGCGGTTTCGACACCGTACGTATAGTATATAGGAGCATCGGAGGGGTTGGTACCGCCATTGAGGTTATAAAGGATCACACCGGAGTTTGCGGGACGGATATCCTCGCCGGGGGTCAGAGTGACCGTACCGACCGCGCCTTCAAAGGTAAGCATATGGCCCTCTTCGCTGAC
>JAFTLQ010000014.1 GCA_017455905.1 Clostridia bacterium
AAGTTTGCCCCTCACTTTGACGAAGGCAAAACTTCACTATCCGCAGGATAACTTCACTTACATAGTAAACTTCACTTGCCCGTAAGGGCAAACTTAGTTAATGGGCGTACTCGAAAACTGCGTTTTCGGGCACGCCCATTCGTTCTCTGTCCTTTTTTCATTTGTAACATTTGTATCAAGGGAGTAATCAAACATCCATTTGATTCAGCCTCTATGCAGATGCGTCTTCTCTTTTACGGACGGCGATTATTCTTTCTGCTCAGCCGTTTCTTCCTCGTAGGCCTCGCACTTATCCTCGCAGGCCTCGCAGTTGCCGTCGCAGATCTCGATATCCGTGACCTTTTCACCGCAAGCGGGGCAAACCAGCTCGTCGGTATCTAAGGAATCGTCGAAGCAGATGGTCTCGCCGCAGGAAGGGCAAACGAGCTCATAATACTCGCCATCGTCCTCTGCGTCTTCATCCTCATCGTCTTCTTCGTCCTCGTCATCCTCGGTAACGTAAAAGTCCTCTTCCACCTGACCAAGATCCTCGTCGATCTCCTCGATGTACTCGCGGAGCTCGGAGCATTCGGTATCCAAGGCTTCGATCTTATCGGCCATATCGCCGATGAGCGTCAGCATTTCGCTGATGATCTTCCCTTCCTTGGTGGTGTCGTTGACGCCAAGGCCTTCAGCAAGGCCCTTGAGGTATGCGGCACGTTCGGTAATGTTCATACAAAGATCCTCCGTTCGACAGACTTATGCGCGCTCAAGATATTCGCCGGTTCTGGTATCGATTCTGAGAAGGTCGCCCTCGTTGATAAAGATCGGAACCTTGATAACGGCGCCGGTCTCCAGCGTGGCGGGCTTGGTTACGTTGGTAGCGGTATCGCCGCGGACACCGGGCTCGGTCTCCGACACGCGAAGCTCAACGAACGTAGGCGGATCAACGGAAAAGACGTTGCCCTTCCAAGAGGAGATACGGCAAACGACGTTCTCCTTGACGAAGCGGAAGTTGTCGCCGAGCTTTTCCTTATTCAGCGGGATCTGCTCGTAGGATTCGGGATCCATGAAGTAGTACAGATCGCCGTCGTTGTACAGATACTCAAGATCGCGGCGCTCAATGACCGCGTTCTCAAACTTAGCCGTGGGGTTGAAGGATGCCTCGCGGATGGCACCGGTCATAACGTCTCTGTACTTGGTTCTGACGAACGCAGCACCCTTACCGGGCTTTACATGCTGGAATTCGATGACCTGGTACACCTTACCCTCCATTTCGAAGGTAACACCGTTTTTAAAATCGCCTGCTGTTAACATATGCTTTATTTCCTTTTCTTCGGCGGTTTTGTTTGGTATTTGAGAGAAAAGCAATGACCCGCCGTTTATTTGCTTTCATACATACATAGCTTATTTTACAACATCTTGTTCCCTTTTTCAAGGGGGTATGTGAATTTTTTTTGCCTTTTTACAACATTTCTGTAAAATTCGGCAAAAAATGTTAAAGGATCTCGATCAATTCCTTAGGAGAATGCGTAAAATTGTGGATACCGGTGTCCGTGATCGCGATCATGTCCTCGATGCGGCAGCCGTAGGTGCCGGGCAGATAGATGCCGGGCTCAACGGTCAGGATCTCACCTGGGCGCAGCGCGCGTCCGAAGGCACGGCGGTTAAGGGCGGGCGATTCATGAATGAACAGACCGACCGAATGACCGAGTCCGTGACCAAAGGCACCCTCGTAATCACGATCGATGATATCGCGCGCGATCTTATCCATCTCGCCGGCATCCACACCGGGGCCGATCGCCTCCAAAACGGCGGTCTGCGCCTCAAGGACGGTCGCATACAGCTTTTTCATTGCGGCATCGGCTTTACCGATCACGACGGTTCGGGTCATATCGGAGCAATAGCCGTCGAATTTGGCACCGAAATCCATGGTCAAAAAGCCGCGGCGAAGCGGAACGGCACGCGGAACACCGTGCGGCAAGGAGCTGGCATCGCCCGATACGGCGATGGTATCAAAGGCCAGGCCGCTCGCGCCGTTTTTGCGCATGATGTATTCCAGCTCGGCCGCCACGTCAAGCTCCGTCATGGTCGGTGTCAGGACGTTCAATATATGTGCAAATGCACGGTCGGTGATATCCTGCGCCTTTTGCATCAGCGCAAGCTCCTCGGGCGTCTTGACCTGACGCAGCAGCTCAACGGTCTGTCCGATGTCGGTAAAGGTAATGGAGGGATGACGCTCCTCGTATCCCTTGAATACCGCATGCGGTACATGGTTGCCCTCCAGCGCGACCGTATGTGCATCCGCTGCCGCCAGCGTCTTGCTCAGCCACGCGGTGCGGTTCTCGGGCGCAAGGACGGAAAAGGCAGGATCGGCCTTTGCCTCGGCGTCCTCCGTATAACGGAAATCGGTGACAAGATAGGCGTCCTCCATGGTGATCAGCAGGTAGCCGTCCGTAAAGGCAAAGCCACACAAATACCGCTGGTTGAGCTCGTCAAGACAGATAAAGGCATCAATGCCCTGCTCCTTCATGCGAGCACGCAAATGATCAAGCTTCGTCATGGTTCATTCTTCCTTTTATAGTAGTATAGCATTGTTTCATGGTCAAGGCATCCTCGGATTGCGTGCCTGCCGACTCCGAGATGATCGTGGGATACAGGCCGTCGGCGGCGATCGCCTCCATCAGCGGCTCGTACGCCGGCCCGTACTGATCGTCGGCGAAGGTCAGATGCCGCTTTTCCCCCGCATCCGTCCATTCGATCTTGGAAAAATGGCAATGCAGTCCGGCAGCCTTCTCCCAGCCGAGCACCTCACCGATGCGGTCAAAGACGCGCCGATAGGCATCGGCGTCGGGAAATACGCCGCCAAGATCACGGGCATTCAGGTGTCCGAAATCGACGACGGGATACAGGCGCGGATCCAGCCGACACAGCTCAATGACCTCGTCAAGCGTACCCAGCTGATTCTTTTTTCCCATCGTTTCAAGGCCGATGGCGATACCGCGCGTGTCGACGCTTTCGAGCGTTTTGTATAGCGTGTCGGTCGCCAGACGCATGGCCTCCGCACGCGATATTTTGGCGGCGGAGCCTGTATGTACGACGATGATGCCGGCACCGAGCAGGTGGGCGGCGTGCAGGCTGTCCTCAATATACACGAGGCTCTTTAAACGCTTGTCCGTTTCCACACCCGACAGGGAGATGAAATACGGGGCGTGGAAGGTCATCTTCACGCCGTAGCGCTGTGCCTCCTTGCCGATGGCACGAAACATCTCGTCGCTGCCCGTAACGCCGCGACCGGCCTCGTATTCATAGGCATCAAGGCCCATCTCACGGACGAAGCGAGGCGCATCCAGCGTGGAGCGTCCGCCCCACAGGCGAAAGGCGTCGCTATTGCCGCCGGGGCCGAAGAATGGCTGATTCATTGCGTTTCCTCCTTTTTCTGCCGACGGTCGTAGCGCCGCAGGATGGGGCGCTCAAGCAGGCGCTTACAGCGGGTAAACACGTCCGTTTTATCCTTGATCGGCGGGACGAGATAGGCACGTATGCCTGCCGCGTGAGCGGCGAGAACGTCGGTAAATATCTGATCGCCCATCAGCGCCGTTTCCTCAGGGCGCACGCCCATGGCCTGCATGGCGCGACGGACGTTTTTAGCAAAGGGCTTTTTTGCTTTATAAAAGTACGGGAAGCCAAGGGCGCGGTTGAAGCGCTCGACGCGAGCGCGGCCGTTGTTCGACACGAAGGCAAAGCGGATGCCCGCGTCACCAAGCTCGCGGAACCACGCAAGCGTCGCCTCGGTCGGATCGGGATTCTCGTACGGCTCCAGCGTATTATCGATATCCAAAACAAGCGCACGAACACCGTCCTCGGCTAACATCGCACACGTGACGTCCGAAAATTTTGACAGGCGCCGATTCGGCATACACCATCCCATAAGGCCATCTCCCTTCACTGCCGTCGGTCTCTTATCACCGACGCGCAAGACTGTATGTTCCATTTTACACGATAATGATGAAAAAGACAAGAGTTTTTTCATTTTTTTTGAAAAATCTCTTGACAAAGGGGAAAAAGTATGCTATTATAGGGAAGCTGTCAAGAGACAGAGAATGCGAGTGTAGTTCAATGGTAGAATTCCAGCCTTCCAAGCTGGTCGCGTGGGTTCGATTCCCATCACTCGCTCCATGTATATGCGCCCTTAGCTCAGTGGATAGAGTGCCCGGCTACGAACCGGTAGGTCGAAGGTTCGAATCCTCCAGGGCGCGCCAAAAAAAGGAACTTTTGTCTACCAAAAGTTCCTTTTTTGTTATCCAAGCCGCAGGCAACAAGCCTCCGGCTTGATTTATTTGCAAAACTGTGATATAATGCTCCCGAGGGTGCGATGCGACAGCTTTATTCTTCCGCCGGGCCCTCCGCTTTCACCTCGGCCGGTGCCGATGCGTCGACACCCTTGTCGACACTCTTTCCCCGCCCCGCCTCATAGGCTTTCTCAAACAGCGTATGAACGCTTTCACGGCCCATGCGGAACAGGCCGATCGACGTATAACGAACGGTATCCAACAAATGCTTTTTTGCCATAGACTGCCTCCCTGTGTGTATTGGTCGTTATCAGTATAGCCGAAAAAAACAAATTCGTTCCTACAGGAGTTTTTTTATGTCAGCACTCGCGTCCTTTATGAAGGAGGAATCCATATCGCTGTATGCCGTGCTGTCCTACAAGGACGTGCGGGAAACGATGCCGCGTCTGCGCAGCTCCCTGCCCTTTGAGCCACGCTCGGTGATCGTCTTCCTTCTTCCGTATTATACGGGCGAAACGGTCAATCTGTCGCGCTATGCCGCCTCCAAGGACTATCATATCCATATTCGGGCGGTGGGAGAGCGCCTGATCCGGCATCTCTCACACAGCTTCCCCGCTGCTTCCTTTCATACGTACGGCGATCACTCTCCGATCGACGAGCGCTCCGCGGCGCTGATCGGCGGGCTCGGCATCCTTGGTGACAACGGTCTGCTGATCACCGAGGAATACGGAAGCTACGTGTTCATCGGCGACGTGCTGACCGATCTTGCACCCGAGTGCCTTGGGGCAACGGCGCCGCAGCCCGTACGCTACTGCGAGCACTGCGGACGGTGCCGGGCAGCCTGCCCGACGGGGATCCTGCGAGGCGAGAGCGACGACTGCCTGTCGGCCATCACGCAGCGCAAGGGCAAGCTGACCGACGAGGAGATCGCGCTGATGCGCACCTGCGGCACCGTTTGGGGCTGCGACGAATGCCAATGCCACTGCCCCCACAACCGACACGCGAGCACAACGCCCATTCCCTTCTTTTACGAGGATCGCATCGCGCATCTGACCTCCGCACAGCTGGAGCAGATGGACGAGCAGGCCTTTCGAGAGCGCGCCTATGCGTGGCGCGGGCGCAAGACCATCGAACGAAATTTGCTTTTAACGGAAACGTGACTTTTTCGTCGCGTTTCCTTTTTTTGCATAAAAGGAAGAAAAAGAGGTCATACTGTGAATATCACACGAAAGGAGAACCCCCATGATCCTCACACAAAAAGAAACCGACCTTCTGAAAGATCTCAAATCGCAGGAGCAGCTGTGTATTGAGAAGTACACGAAGTACCAGTCCGATGCGTGCGACCCCACGCTCAAGCAGCTGTTCGGCGGCATCCTCACCACCGAGCAAAAGCATCTGCAAACCGTCAACGATCTGCTTAGCGGAAAGGACGTATCCACAGGCACCGCCCCCTCCGCCACGTCGCAGACCTTCAACGGCTCGCCGTCCTCCTGCAGCTCGGAAGCAAAGAAAAACGACGGCTACCTTTGCCGCGATGCGCTCGCCATGGAAAAGCACGTTTCCAGCATGTATGACGTCAGCATTTTTGAATTTTCCTGCCCCTCCCTGCGCGATACCCTGGCGCATATTCAAAAGGAAGAACAAAACCACGGTCAGCAGCTGTATGCCTATCTGTCAACGAACGGCATGTACGAAGGATAACCAAGCAGGCGATGTTCGCTTTTCGCGGACATCGCCTTTATTTTTCGCCTACACGTATAGAAAAAGAAACAACAAAATTTTCCCTTACGCCTTGACAAGTGCGCCGAAACATGGTACAATACAAACCGCATCGACGGATCACACCTCGATACGACGTCTCTGTTTTTCTACCCGTGGCACACGGGATAGCGTCAGACTCCGACTCTGCAGGTGAGCAAGCATAAAACGATCGATGATCGTTTTTGCGAAGCGAAGTCCCCAAAGCAAGGAGCGCACCGAGCCGTAGGCTTGCGAAGGCGACCGAGCGCGACTATGCGACGGGACGGGACGTAGGTTCGAATCCGGATTCGAGCATCACAACTTAATATTTTTTCTACCCGTGGCACACGGGATAGCGTCAGACTCCGACTCTGCAGGTGAGCAAGCATAAAATGATCGATGATCGTTTTTGCGAAGCGAAGTCCCCAAAGCAAGGAGCGCGCCGAGCCGTAGGCTTGCGAAGGCGACCGAGCGCGACTATGCGACGGGACGGGACGTAGGTTCGAATCCGGATTCGAACATCACAACTTAATATTTTTTCTACCCGTGGCACAGCTGGATAGCGCGTCAGACTCCGACTCTGAAGGTCGTAGGTTCGAATCCTATCGGGTAGGCCAAAAATCGACAAGTTTCGACAGAGGCTTGTCGATTTTTACTTCTTCACTCTTACCTATTCACTTTTCACTCTTCTCTTACGAAACT
>JAFTLQ010000015.1 GCA_017455905.1 Clostridia bacterium
CTCGTATGATTCCGTCGTGTACTGCTCTGCCTGCGAAGAAGAACTATCGCGCGAGACGGTGACGGTCGATGCTCTTGGTCACACCGAAGTCATTGACGAGGCTGTCGCTCCCGATTGCACGAATACCGGTCTTACCGAGGGTAAGCACTGCTCGGTTTGCGAAGAAGTTTTAGTTGCGCAGACGGTTGTTGATGCTCTTGGTCACACCGAGGTCATTGACGCGGCGGTCGCTCCCAAGTGTACCGAAACAGGTCTTACCGAGGGTAAGCACTGCTCGGTTTGTAATGAGGTTTTGGTAGCACAGACGGAGGTTGCCGCTCTTGGTCACACCGAAGTCATTGACGAGGCTGTCGCTCCCGATTGCACGAATACCGGTCTTACCGAGGGTAAGCACTGCTCGGTTTGTAATGAGGTTTTGGTAGCGCAGACGGTTGTTGACGCTCTTGGTCACACAGAGGTCATCGATGTGGCTGTCGCTCCCGACTGTGTCAACACCGGTCTTACCGAGGGTAAGCACTGCTCGGTTTGTAATGAGGTTTTGGTAGCGCAGGAGACCGTCCCTGCTCTTGGCCACACCGAGGGCGAGGCCGTCACCGAAAACAATGTCGATCCCACATGTATCAAGGATGGCTCGTATGATTCCGTCGTGTACTGTACCGTATGCGATGTCGAGCTTTCGCGCAACCAAATTACGGTTGGCATGCTCGGTCACGCATGGGACGGCGGTATCGAACAGGTAGCTGCTACCTGTGAAACGACTGGAAAGAAGCAACACAAGTGTACGCGAAACGGATGCTCGGTGACGGAGGTGCGCGATATCCCCGCCCTCGGTCACGCGATGGTGTATACCAGTATCACGATGCCTACGTGTACCGAGGCAGGATCAACTTCGGCCGGTTACTGCACGCGTGAGAATTGTGGTCATACGGTTGACAGTGACGTGCTGTCTGCACTCGGTCACTCGTGGGGCACATCCACGGTCGTGACAGCGGCTACCTGTACGGGGAACGGCGTATCTCGCCATACGTGCGCACGTTGTAGCGTTACGGAAGAGTATGCTGTAGAAGCACTCGGTCATTACGAAGTCACGGACCGCGCGGTAGCACCTACCTGTACGGCAACGGGTCTTACCGAGGGCAAGCACTGCTCGGTTTGCGGTACGATTCTTGTCGCACAGGAGACGGTGGATGCGCTTGGTCATACGGCCGGCGCGGATGCTACCTGTACGACGGCACAGATCTGTACGGTGTGTTCTTCTGTTTTGACTCCTGCGCTTGGTCACACACCCGGTGCGGAGGCTACCTGCACGACGGCACAGATCTGTACGGTATGCGAGACCGTTCTTGTGCCTGCGCTCGGCCACGCATACGGCGAAATATCTATCGTTTGGACAGCAACACGGGCAACAGGTATGTCCTGTTATGCTGTCAGCACCTGTGCGCATGATACGGAATCCGATCACGTGATCACCATTGCGGCTGAGGTGACGGAGGCTGTTACCGCAGATCCTTCGTGCGACGGTGAGGGTGTGCTGACGTATACGGCTTCCTTCAATGAATCAGCGATTGCTGCCGCTCTGCCTGCCACCGGACTGACGGAGGAGCAGAAAACAACGATCACGCAGAGTTATACACAAGCGACCGGACTTTTGACGGACGCCAAGCCGACGGAAACGGCGGCGATCGACGCGACGGGTCATAGCTACACAACCTCTGTAACGGCACCGACGTGTACGGCGGTTGGTTACACGACGTATACGTGTACGTGCGGTGAAAGCTATAAGAGCGATTACGTGGACGCTACCGGACACACCGTTACAGCGTTGGCGGCGGTAGCACCTACGTGCGATGAGGACGGCAAAACGGCCGGTTCTTGGTGCCCTGTTTGTCGCACTACGTTTGTGGAACAGCAGACGGTGGCGGCACTTGGCCACGATTACACGTCCGTTGTGACGAATCCCACTTGTACGGCCGGCGGTTACACGACGCACACCTGTACGGTTTGCTCAGCCAGCTACCGCGATCAAACGACGTATGCTACGGGTCACACACCAGGTGCCGCCGTTCGTGAAAACGAGGTAGCGGCTACCTGTACAACGAGCGGCTCGTACGATACGGTCATTACGTGCACCGTTTGTCGTGAGGAAATTTCTCGCGACACAACGACGGTCCGTGCGCTCGGTCACAGCATCAGTGACGTAGCGTACGCATGGACGGATGACTACACGGCTTGTACGGCGACGGTTACGTGTCTGCGCGGTTGCGGCATGTCGGAAACAATCCAAGCGACCGTGACGAAGACGGTACGTGCGGCAACCTGTACGGACTCCGGTCTTATCACGTATAGAGCTACCTTTGGCGGATTCAGCGGTGCGTCTGTCGCTGTTTCGACACAGACGGTTACCGGGATTCTTCCCGCTTTGGGACATGATCTGACCTTGATTCCTGCCGTTGCACCTTCGTGTACCGAAGACGGTTACACAGCCGGTATCGGTTGTGCTCGTTGTAAGTACATACATCAGGCTCGGACGGTTGATCCCGCTACGAGACACACCTATACCGCCACAGTAACGTCCCCCACCTGCACCGAGGACGGATATACCACCTACACCTGTGCGGTGTGCAATGACAGCTACACGGCCGATGCCGTGAATGCTACCGGCCACAATTATCAGGCGGTCGTAACGGCGGCGACCTGTACGACAGGCGGCTATACGACGTACACCTGTGCGGTGTGCGATGACAGCTACACGGCCGATGCCGTGAATGCTACCGGCCACGATTATCAGACGGTCGTAACTGCGCCTACTTGTACCGAGGACGGTTATACGACGTATACCTGTAAAAACGGTTGCGGTTACAGCTACACAGCAGATGTCACGGATAAGCTGCCGCACACGGTCGTTACCATCGCGGCTATTTCGCCGACCTGTACGACGAAGGGCGTAACCGAGGGCTCGTACTGCTCGATCTGCATGACGGTGCTGGTGGCTCAGATGCCTATCGACGCGCTCGGGCACAACGAAGTTGTTGATTCAGCCGTTGCTCCCAAGTGTACCGAAACAGGTCTTACGGAAGGCTCGCACTGCGACAGATGTAATGAAGTCTTTACAGAACAAGAGGTCCTTCCCGCGCTCGGTCACACCGAGGTGATCGACGAGGCGGTCGCTCCCGATTGCACGAATACCGGTCTTTCCGAGGGTAAACACTGCTCGGTTTGTAACGATGTTTTGATTGCTCAAGAGATCGTTCCCGCACTCGGCCACACCGAGGTGGTTGACGAGGCAGTGGCTCCCGGATGCCTTACCAACGGTAAAACCGAGGGTAAGCACTGCTCGGTTTGTGGACGCACGTTGGTAGCACAGGCACCTATAGCGGCTACCGGCCATTCCATTGTCGTTGATGCGGCGGTCACTCCCGACTGTGTCAACACCGGTCTTACCGAGGGCAGACACTGCACGGTGTGCGGTTACGTAGCACAGGCGCAGACGATCGTTCCTGCAAAGGGACATACCGAGGTGACCGACAAGGCTATCGCTGCTACCTGTACAGAAACGGGTCTTACCGAGGGTAAGCACTGCTCGGTTTGTAATGAGGTTCTGGTAGCACAGACGGAGGTTGCCGCTCTTGGTCACACCGAAGTCATTGACGAGGCTGTCGATCCTACCTGTACGGAACCCGGTAAAACCGAGGGCTCGCACTGCGAAACCTGCGGTGAGGTCTTTGTGGCACAGGAGAGCATCGCGGCACTTGGACATACCTATGAGTCTGTTGTAACGGCGGCGACCTGTACGACAGGCGGCTATACGACGTATACCTGCTCGGTTTGTTCGCACAGCTACGAGTCCGATCGTGTGGTAGCGTACGGACATTCTTATGAGGCCGTTGTAACCGAGCCTACCTGTACAACCGGCGGTTATACAACACACACCTGCTCGCGCTGCAATGTCAGCTACCGCGATACGTACGTAGTAGCTCTTGGTCATACCGAAGTCATTGACGAGGCAGTCGATCCTACCTGTACGAAAACAGGTCTTACGGAAGGCTCACACTGCGGCCGTTGCGGCGCGGTGCTTGCAGCACAGGTTGTTGTTTCAAAGCTTGACCACACCTACGTTGCCGAGGACGAGGCAACCATTGCGACGACGTGCGAGAGACGCGGTTACCGTACCAACACCTGTACGGTGTGTGGCTACACCTACGAGACCCCGACGGGTGATTCCGTTGAGGAGCACATCGAGAAGTACCGCCAGTACCATGAGGCCAAGGCGCCGACGTATACGGCGGTCGGTTGGGAGGCGTACATTGACTGCCGCGCCTGCTCGTACACGGAGTACAAGGAGATCCCCATGCTGGAGGCAGGTATCATCCGCGACTACGATCTCTTTATGAAGAATCTGCTTCTGCTGGAGGATCTGGCGTTCCGCTATGCCAAGGAGATGCCGGGTGTGGATCCGCTGAACCTTGTCATTAAGTACATTCGTACGGGCGTGGATCGCTACAATTCGGGCTCGTGGGGCATTATGGCCGGCTACGAGGACAAGGGCTTTGCCGACTTCGTATCGAAGTACGAGGACGATTACAATGCCAACCTCACTGAGGAGTCCGAGATGCTCACGGTCAGCTGGCTGAAGAATCTCGGCAACATCCAGCTGCCGAACGGACAGGTGACCGACATCGGACACATGTTCGGTACGATGGACATTACCTATCACAACAACTACGGCGTCAATCACGCGGACGTCGCCGGTTGGGCGGGCGACCTGGTCGACCTGCTCAGCGTCAGCGACCAGTTCGGCGTGACGGCGACGACGTTTGAGGCGCTGGTCGCGGAGGTGCGCGAGAACTATCTGCTTCGCGGTACGTTCCCCGAGGAGACCAAGGAGGGCTCGTTCAGCCTGACGGATATGTACGGCGACCTGGACGGCCTGTACGTGATGAACATGCTGCAGGCACAGTCGTACGAGCAGGGTGACCTTACGCAGATCATCGAGGAATACTTCACCGAGGATCTGTCGGACGCGGACCGTGCGGCGTACTTCATCCGTACGCGTATGAACGGCGTCAGCCTGCGCTCGGCTCTGCGCGAGGCGGTGTACAATGCGTACACGGGCAACAAGGTCATTGCGACCCTGGAGGCTACGCGTGAGTTTGAGTCGGAGGATCTTGAGACGCTGCGCCGTGCGTGCTGCTATGCCTTTGCGGATTACATCTGCGAGCTGGCAGGCGACTACGTCGGCTCGGTAGAGAACTCGTACTTTACGGTCTTTGAGTCGGAGAGCTCGACGCTGGCACCCGGCATTACGCAGGATCTCAAGAAGGCGACGAGCCGGGACGGCAAGCAGATGGTCTATTACATCGCGACGGCTGACCTGACGCGCGACGACGTCAACATTTACGCCAACTACAAGGATAACGATCCGACCGAATGGGGCATGCAGCGCGTGCTGGATCAGGCGAACGCTGCACAGAACAAGTACGGCGACCCCGAGAGCGAATATTACATTCCCAACTACAACGTTATCGTTTCCATCAACGGCTCGGGCTACAACATGCAGACGGGTGAGCCGGGCGGCCTTTTGGTCATGAACGGCGTGGAATATCAATCCATCAACTCCAGCGGCTTCTTCGCCATCCTCAAGGACGGCACGCCGATGATCGGTACGCAGGCGGATTACGCGATTTACAAGTCGCAGATCGCCGAGGGTATCGCCGGCTTCGGAAGCACGCTGATCAAGGACGGCAAGATCACCATCACCGGCACGAGCGATTACTACAATCAGCGTGCCAGCCGTACGGCGGTCGGTATCACGCGTACCGGCAAGGTCGTGTTCATGGTTCTGGACGGCCGTCAGGAGCCCTTCTCCTGCGGCGGTAGTATGGAGGAGATCGCGCAGATCATGTTTGAGGCCGGCTGCGTGCAAGCGGTCAACCTCGACGGCGGCGGATCGACGACCTTCGTTGCTAAGGAAGAGGGCGCCGAGGAGCTGGCGGTCATCAACCGCCCGTCCGACGGCTTTGCCCGTTCGGTCAGTACCTCTTTGATCATGGTTTCGACGGCTCCGAGCTCGACGGCCTTTGATCACGCGGTGCTGGACACCGAGATGGATTATCTGACGGTCGGCACGTCGCTGACCGTGACGCCTTCCGGCGTCAGCGCGACGGGTAACGCCGCCGAGCTGCCCGAGGGATATACGTGGGCGGTATCCGACGGTACGATCGCGTCGATCGATGAAAACGGCGTCGTGACGGCGCTGGAAAACGGCGACGTCGACGTGCAGCTGATGCTGGGCGACGAGATCCTTGGTGAAAAGACGCTGCACGTGGTCGTGCCCGACACGATCTATTTCCCCAAGAGCAATATTGATGCGGTCTACGGCGAAAAGGCCGAGCTGCCCGTCATTGCTCTGTACAATAACAAGCCCGTGGCCATTACGGCCGACGATCTCGGCTTTATGCTCAGTAATGAGAAGGCCGGTCATATGGAAGGCATCTACTTCATCGGTGACGAGGATGCGGGCATCAAGAAGCTGGTCATTACGGCGGTCCTCCTTGCCAACGAGGAGGTCGGCGCGAACGTCAACGTTTCGCTTTACAAGCAGGGCGAGAACTCCTTTGACTTCGATCAGGCGACGGGCGGTAACCGCGAGTTTGCCTGGTACCGCGACGTGTCCAACGCGACGACGGAGAACGGAAGTCTGTACGAGATCATCGATCCGAATAAGGATATGGTAACCTCCTACACCTTCGCCATCGACATGACGCAGATCCCGATCCCCGAGCAGCTGGCGGATCTGACGACGATGCTGCCCGGCGCTGACGTGGAGGGGGCATCTGCATGGACCTTCCTTTGCCAGCTGGCCGAGCGTGTCAGCGTGCTGACCGAGATCAAGGCGGTCATGCAGCTGGATCCGAGCGTCACGGTGGATTATTCCGAGGTCCAGCTGATCAACGAATATTTCGAGCTGGTCGATACGGTGCTTGACGAGGAGACGAACACGCTGACCATTACGCTTAAGTGGATTGACCAGACGCAAGCGATCGATGTGGAGACGGCCAATCCCCTGTGCATGCTTACCGGCATCAAGCTGACGCCGAAGGACGATGCGACCTGGAAGACGGGCGAGCAGCTGCCTCTGGTACACAGCGGTGAGGTCAGCTATGCGATCTATCTGCGTGCCAACGCGCTGTACACCTTCTCCGCTAAGGAAGAGAACCAGAAGATCTACGGTCTGAAGCCCTTCATCAATCCCGATAATGCTTCGGAAAAGGGCGGTTATTTCGAGTCCGTGTATGCGACCCTTGAGGATACGTACACGCTGTCCCGTGCCGTCAAGAACGGTTGGGTCATCGACGAGGGCGGTTATGCGTACTACGTGGACGGCACCAAGCTGACCGGCATTCAGTTGATCGACGGCTACTACTACAACTTGGGCGAAAACGGCATCAACGTCGGTAAGACCAAGTACACCGGTCTGTTTGAGGAGGACGGCGTTATCCGTTATTCTCAGTACGGTGAGGTAGCGGTCGGATGGCACATGATCAATAATGCATGGCACTACTTTGACGAGCAGACGGGCAACGCGTACGTCGGTGAGAAGACGATGGCTGTCGATGGCGCGACGATCACGTATCTGTTCGACGAGAACGGTCGTGTGACCGAGGACGTGTGGTATACCAACGCGAGCGGTCAGACCTATCGCTACTACGGTCCTTCCTACTACTATCGCCTTTGGAAGGATATTGACGGTGAAACCTACTTCTTCACCTACACCGGCCCTGTGGCCAAGGGTGTATACCCCATTCAGAACAACCCGCACGAGCCTATATACTATTATGTATTCCATCAGCAGACGGGTGAGCTGATCTCCATCTGTGACGGCTTCGTGACGCACAGCGACGGCAGAACGTATTACTATCCCACCTACGGCTCCGGCGCGATGCTGTACGGTTTGAACAAGATCGGTGACTACTATTACTACTTCGCTGCAAGCGGTGAGTACATGGGTCAAGTCCTGACGGGTGTCATCACGGTGCCTCCGTATGCATCTAACGGCATTCTGACCTTTGACAAGACGCTGACCTTCCACGATACGCTGTGGTATGCGATCGATGAAAACGGCGAGCCGATCACCGAGATCGAGGACGTGACGTATCCGTTCTTCTATGAGCAGGGTGACAACACGTACTGTTATCTTGCGCCCGGTCAGCTTGCTTACGGTCTGCAGAAGATCGGTGATTACTACTACTACTTCTCGACGAGCTCGGGTGCTATGCGTACGGGTGAATACACCGTTGTATGGTATGCATCGAACGAACTTCTCACGAAGGATCACACCTTCCTCTTCGATGCGGAATACGGCTACGCCGTGGATGAAAATGGCAACCCGCTGACCTCGCTCGACTTCGGCGAGGACGTACCGGTCGATCCCATCGATCCGCCGGTCGAACAGACGTATCCTGCCTTTATTGAGAAGGACGGCAAGGTGTATTACTACTTCTCGGAGGAGGCCCAAGCGTTTGGCTTCCAGAAGATCGGTGATTATTACTACTACTTCTCGACGAGCTCGGGTGCTATGCGTACGGGTGAATACACCGTTGTATGGTATGCATCGAACGAACTTCTCACGAAGGATCACACCTTCCTCTTCGATGCGGAATACGGCTACGCCGTGGATGAAAATGGTAACCCGCTGACCTCGCTCGACTTCGGCGAGGACGTACCGGTCGATCCCATCGATCCGCCGGATGAGCAGGAATATCCTGCCTTCCTTGAGAAGGACGGCAAGGTGTATTACTATCTTGCGAAGGATCGCGTGGCGACCGGCTGGTATACGATCGACGGTCAGTGGCATTACTTCGACCAGACCACCGGTGCGGCGTACGTTGGCAAGCACACGGTGGACGTGGACGACATGCACATCGTGTACATCTTTGACGAGCACGGTATGGTGACCGCGGACGCTCTTGTGACGGATCCCGACGGGCAGACGCTTCTGTATAACGGTCCTGACCGTTACAGAAACGCTTGGATGACGGTCGATGAGGTAACGTATTACTTTACCGACACGGGTGCGGCTGCATGCGGTGTATACGCCGTACAGAACGTCGGTGAGCCGGAGTACTCCTACGTCTTTGATCAGACGACGGGTGCATTGATCTCCATCTGCGACGGTCTCGTGACGCACAGCGATGGTAAGACGTATTACTATCCCACCTACGGCTCCGATGAGACGGCTTGCGGTCTTACGAAGGTTGGTAATTACTATTACTACTTCGACGAGAACGGCGTGGCTCTCACGGGCGAACAGATGGTGACGGTATTGGCATCGAACGGCAAACTGACCTTGCCGAAGACGATCACCTTCGACGAGGAGAAGCTGTGGGCGATCGATGAGAACGGTCAGCCTCTGACGCATATTGCCGATGCACAGTATCCGCTCTTCTTTGAGGAGGAAGGCAAGCTCTATTATTACATTGCCGCAGGACAAAAGGCAAAGGGCTTCTATTCCATTGATGGTCAGTGGCATTACTTCGACCAGACCACCGGTGCCGTTTACGTTGGTAAGCAGACCGTCAAGGTCGGCTCGCTCTCTATCACGTACGTCTTTGACGAGCGCGGTATCGTGACCGAGGACGTCCTTGTGACGGGTACCGATGGCAAGACGTATCTGTATCACGGTCCCGACTGCTACAGAGACGCTTGGAAGTCGATCGACGGCGAGACGTACTACTTCAACTATACCGGTGCGATGGTCAAGGGCCTGTACCCTGTGCAGAATGCCGGTGAGCCGGAGTACTACTACGTCTTTGATCAGGCGACAGGTGCGCTGATCTCCATCTGTGACGGCTTCGTGACGCACAGCGACGGAAAGACGTATTACTATCCCACCTACGGCTCGGCAGCTGTGATGTACGGTCTTCATAAGATCGGTGATTACTATTACTACTTCGATTCCAACGGCGTTGCTCGCACGGGCGAGCAGACGATCCCTGCGTATGCGTCGAATGGCATTCTGACCTTGCCGAAGACGATCACCTTCGACGAGGAGAAGCTGTGGGCGATCGATGAGAACGGCGAGCCGCTCACCAACATCGAGGATGTGACGTATCCGCTCTTCTTCGAGCAGGATGGAGTGACGTACTATTATCGCAAGGCGGATCGCGTAGTGACCGGCTGGTACGAGATCGACGGACGTTGGCATTACTTCGACAAGACGACCGGTGCGGCGTACGTTGGCAAGCATACGCTGAGCGTTGGCTCGGCGCGCGTGACCTTCGTCTTCGACGAGTACGGTATGGTAACGGAGGATGCCTGGTATGTCGATGCGGATGAGAAGACGTATCTGTATTACGGTCCCGACTGTTACAGAAGCACTTGGAAGACGGTCGACGACGAGACGTACTACTTCAACTATGCCGGTGTGCTCGTTAAGGGCCTGTACCCTGTGCAGAACGACAATGAGCCGGAGTACTACTACGTCTTTGACCAGGCGACAGGTGCGCTGATCTCCATCTGCAACGGCTTCGTGACGCACAGCGACGGCACGACGTATTACTATCCCACCTACGGTGAGGCCTCGGTGGACTACGGTCTTAAGAAGATCGGTGACTACTATTATTACTTCGGCTCCAGCGGTGCGGCACACACGGGTGAGCAGACGATCCCTGCGTATGCAGCGGGCGGTCTGTTGGAGACGTCGGTCGTGCTTCGCTTCGATCCGACGCAGCTGTATGCCGTCGATGAGGATGGCAATCCGCTGACCTCGTTGTCCTTCGACTCGGAGAAAGAGCCGCCGAAGTTTGACGAATATCCTGCGTTCGTGGAGGTGGACGGTAAAACGTATTACTACCTCGATGAGGATACCGTAGCCTACGGCTTCCAGAAGATCGGTGACTACTTCTACTACTTCTCCACGACGGATGGCGCTATGCGTACCGGTGAATACACGGTACAGGCTTACACGTCAAACGGTTACCTGGAGGAAGCGCGCGCCTTCTTCTTCCATGAAACGTACGGATACGCCATGGAAAAGGCCGACGGCGAGCCGATCACAGCGATCGAGCCTCTGCCCGAGGACGTACTGCAGGACGGCGTGGACCGGGTGCTTGGTGAGCCTATGCTGCTCGTGCTGATCTTTGTCAGCTGCGTGGGCATCTTCGTCGTCTGGGCATTCGTATTCAATAAGCGCTACCGTTGATCGGTTTCGCTTATGATCTCTATCCCAAGATAAAGTGGGGCTGTCTCAAATGCAAATTTGAGACAGCCCTTTTTATCGTTCATCTGTGTCGACATTGTAAATTTTGTGTGAAAGCTTTGTTGAACGGCAAAAAACGATGGATTTGTTAAAAAAGTTTTTGTAGAATAAAATAAAAAACTCGGCGTGCCGGGGGAGAGGAGCCATATGCGTAAGCTTTGCCGCGTGTTGTTTTCCCGTTATGCGGTGTCCTTACTGTTCATCGTTGCGGACGTGCTGTTTTTGACGCTGCTCGCGTTGTATCTGTCCTCGTTGTTTCAAACGATCGCGCTTTTTTTGTTGCTTTTATTTGACGCGGTCATGCTACTGCATTTGATCAACCGTGACACGGCCCCCGAAAACAAGCTGCCGTGGGCGGTGATCATACTGAGCCTTCCCGTTCTCGGGGCGCTGCTATATCATTTGTTTTTCAGCCGAAAGCTCTCCCGACGTGAGCGCAAGCATATGAAGGAGATGTCCGTCTTCCACCCCTCTGAGCCGGAGCATACCGCCCAGCTGGACGTGTTGGCAACGGAGGATGCCTCGGCGGCCGGCAAGGCGATGGCGATCCTTCGCGAGGACAAGCTGGCCATGGTCTACCGAGGGACCCGTGCGCGGTATTTTGATGATGGACGTACCATGTTCGACGCGATGGTCGAGGATATCCGTGCGGCGAAACGGTATATCTTTATAGAAACCTTTATTCTGGAAGAGGGCGTCATGTGGGGGACCGTCCACGCCATTCTGAAGGAAAAGGTGGCGCAAGGCCTGCAGGTCCGTCTTCTCTACGACGATATCGGCTGTATGAAGACTCTTCCTCGGTATTACGATCATAGCTTGCGTGCCGAAGGGATCGACGTGCACCGCTTTGCCCCCGTGTCGCCGCGCGTGACCGTTGCCCATAACAACCGCGATCACCGTAAGATCGTCGTCGTTGACGGTGAGGTCGCCTATACGGGCGGCATCAATTTTGCGGATGAATATATCCACGAGCGTATCCGCTTCGGCCATTGGAAGGATGGTGGTGTGCGTATAGAGGGGGAGGCGGTGGACGGCTTGCTTCGTCTCTTCTTAGTCAGCTACAATCTGACGACCTTTTCCATGCTGGATGCCGCAGCCTATCGGGCGTCGAACGAGTCTGTGCCGACCGTAGGGGACGATGGCTATTATATTCCGTTTGGCAGCGGTCCCGTGCCGCTATATGATGCGCCTGTCGGGAAGAACGCCTTTTTAAACATCATCTCGCAGGCCGAGCGGTACGTGTACGTCACGACGCCGTACCTGATCATGGATTTTGAGCTGACGCAGGCATTTTGCAACGCAGCCAAGCGCGGCGTCGACGTGCGTATCATGACGCCGCACGTTCCTGACAAGAAGCTTATCTTTCTTCTGACGCGCAGTGCCTATCCCTCCTTGATCGAAGCAGGGGTACGCATCTTTGAATACACACCTGGCTTTTTGCATGAAAAGCTGTTGGTGTCGGATGATCTGTATAGCATCGTTGGAACGATCAATCTTGATTACCGCAGCTTTGCGCATCACTTTGAGGACGCGGTGTGGATGTACCGCTCATCGGTCATCTCGGTTGCGCGCGACAGCTTCATGCAAGCGCAACAGGAGGCAAAGGAGATCGAAAAGGGTGATGTGCCGATGACCCTGTTCCAAAAGCTTCTTCGCAATATTATCCGTCTGTTTGCCCCTCTTTTGTAAATAAAGCATGAAAAAAACCACACGTATGCCAAGTAATGGCGTACGTGCGGTTTTGTTTTTTGACTATGTCAGATGGATTCAATGGCGAACAGTACGTAGTCCTCGGCCTCCAGGGCGTGAGCGACATCCTCGGGTGTTACGCGCACATCCTTTGAGGATACGTGAATGTTGGCCTCGATCCCCACGCTTTCGGACTTGCCGCTGCGCGGCGGAGTGACTTGAATATCGGTGACGGTATAGCTCGCATGGAGGCGATCGATGGCTGTGCGTACCGACGCGGTATCGCGGATCTCCATATACATGCCGAAGCGGCTATACCGCTTGGTAAGGCGGTATTCGATGCGATGCAGAATGGTGACGGTCAGAACGATAACGGCAAACGTGACCAGGGCACCGAGATAAAAGCCGGCGCCGAGGGCGATACCGATCGCCGCCGTGGCCCAAAGGCCGGCGGCCGTCGTCAGCCCCGTGATCTGAAAACGTCCCTTGAGTAGAATGGTTCCGACGCCGAGAAAGCCGATGCCCGAGATGACCTGCGCGCTGATGCGGGTGGGGTCGGTGGCCATGCCGCGCTCGTAGAGGTAGTAGCCGATCAGAGAGGTGAGGGTCGCACCGATACAGACGAGGATGTGCGTGCGCATACCGGCGGCACGCCCCTGCTTTCCTCGCTCGATGCCGATCACGCCGCCGACCAGCATCGCAAGCAGCAGGCGCAGAAGAATGCTGACAGCATGGAAGTCTTCCAGGTATGAAATAAATGCAGACACGGTCGTCTCCTTTGTATGTTTATTACAGAGTATGCGCCGCATGTGCGGAGCGTCCGCCGTGCGGCATGCTTTACAGTATATCTGTTCCGATCGGCGTCAGGAAGCAGTCGTGAAATTCCTCGGCACTCTTACAGCGGGGAAGTGCCCACATGATCTTGGCAACGGCGGCCTCGGTGGTCATATCGTACGCCTCGGGTAGATGGTGTATCTGCTTGATGCGCCGACCGACCTGATACACCGACATGTCGCTGCCCTCGTGCGGGACCTGCGTCGCGATGACGATGCGTACGCCGCGCTCGATCAACATACGGATCTTGTCGGAAAACTCGTCGTTGTCGTAAAAGGGAAGACCTCCCACACCGAAGCTTTCGATGATCACCGCATGATAGTGCTCGGCTACGTAATCAAAGATATCGGCACGCATGCCGGGGATCAGCTTGATCACGATGACCGACGGGTCAATGGTATCGTAGAAGCGAACGGGGCCTTGGATCGCCTCGCGGATATAGTAGCGAACGGCGCCGTCTCGAACAAAGCCGATGTCGGGATAGTCCATGCTGGAAAAGGCACGAAAGCTTTTCGTGTGCGTTTTTCTCGCGCGTGTGGCGGCAATGATCTTGCCGTTAAACACGATGTGAACGCCGCAGGCGTCGTCGTCGGAGGCATATAAAAAGGCAGCGGCCAGATTGTCTCTTGCGTCGGTGTCGCGCTGCTCGATGGGGATCTGCGCGCCCGTGAAGACGATCGGCTTCGGGCTGTTTTGCACGAGATAGTGAAGCAGAGCGGCGGCGTACGCCATGGTGTCGGTGCCGTGTGTGATCACGAAGCCGTCGTACGTGTTGTACGCTTCACGGATATAGCGCGCGATATGAAGCCAATAGGCAGGCTTCATGTTGGTGCTGTCTAAGCGGTACAGCGATACGGTGCTGACAAAGCACCGCTGCTCTACCTCGGGTACGTGAGAGAGCAGGTGATCGGAGGCAAGGGTGGGTGCCAGTCCCTCCTCGCTGACGGAGGAGGCGATGGTGCCGCCCGTGCTGATGAGAAGGATATGCTTTTTTCGATTGTCGGAGGGCGTCATGCGGTAAATTCTCCTGTTGACTTGTGATAAACGCATCGGTATCGTATGGCCCTTAGTATATCACAACCGAGCGGTTTTGTCAATGATAGTGGGCAAAAATACGATAATTTTGCAACAAAGCAGGCGATGGCTCGGTCACGGGCCATCGCCTGCTTTGTTGTTACGCTTCGCTGAAGGTGTCCTTGCCAACGCCGCACAGCGGGCAGGTAAAATCCTCGGGCAGGTCTTCAAACGGTGTGCCGGGGGCAATACCGAGCTCGGGAGCGCCGAGCTCCTCGTTGTATTCCCAGCCGCAAGCGTCGCATACGTAGGTTTTCATGTGAGTATCTCCTTTGTGTTGTAATGTAGTTTGTGTATGTATTTATCCAAGCAGGAAGTTCAAGGCAAGCATCAGGCAAAAGCCGATGAGGTGCGCATAGGTGGCTTCCCGTTCGTTTCCGTGTGCGTGTGTCTCGGGGATCATTTCGTCGCTGATGACGTACAGCATAGTGCCTCCCGCAAAGGCGAGGGCAAAGGGGAGAAGAGCGGTCGACAGACAAACGGCAAAATAGCCGATGAGCGTTCCGACGATCTCAATGACGCCGGTGAGCAGAGCGATCGCCAATGTGCGTCTCCGACTCATGCCGGTCGACAGAAGCGGTGCGATGATGACCATGCCCTCCGGAATGTTCTGCAGAGCGATACCCCCGGCAACGGCGAGTGCCTGTACGGTGTTGCCGCTGCCAAAGCTGACACCCGCGGCAATGCCTTCGGGCAAATTGTGGATCGCGATGGCAATAACGAACAGCCAGCTTTTGTTTATACGGTCTCCGCTCGCAGGGTGATGCTCGGTATCGGACCCCGACAGCTTGTGCAAATGAGGCACCAAGCGGTCAATGAGGTTAAGACAAACGGCACCGGCAAGAACGCCGAGGATCGTGATAAGAATGGCACCCTTGCCCTCGCCGTAGGTCAGAGAAGGGAGGATCAGACCGACGGTCGCCGCAGCCAGCATGACGCCTGCCGCAAAGGACAGGGTGATATCGCTGCTTTTTTGCGACGGATGCTTGAATAGGAATCCGAGCAAGGCTCCGACGCCGGTCGCCGCACCGACCCCAAGGGCGGTCAGAAGTACGATCGTCATGTGTATGCCTCCTTGTGCTTGAAAGGTTTATGCCGATGACCGTCGGTCACCAACCGGCTATGCAGTCTTTCTATGTATAGAATAGCACGGATACGGCCGTTTGTCTGTTGAATTTTCAACAAAGTGCGAATTATTCCAAAATTTTTCCGTCGGTAGTGATGGTGACGACCTGCCACGGAATGAATTTGCCGCTCGCCTGCAGGGCACGCTTGACCGCGTGCTCAAGGCCACCGCAGCAGGGCACCTCCATGCGTACGACGGTCACGCTTTGTATGTTGTTGCTCGCGAGGATCTGCGTCAGCTTTTCCGCGTAATCTCCCTCGTCGAGCTTGGGACAGCCGATGAGGGTGATGTGCTTTCGGATAAAGTCCTTATGGAAGCTTCCGTAGGCATATGCGGTGCAGTCAGCGGCGATCAGCAGCTTGGCGCCGTCGAAATACGGCGCGTTGATCGGCACGAGCTTGATCTGACACGGCCACTGCATGAGCTGACTGCTCACGGTTGCCGATCGTTCCTCTGTCACGGGGGTGGCGTGTTCGAGCGTTCGTGCGCGCGAGCCGGGACAGGCACACGGCTTTGCATCCATCAAGGTCTGCTGCTTGGCCTTTCGAACCGCCTCCTCGTCGTAGGCAGCAGCTTCGCGTTCCTCAAACGTGATGGCATCGGCGTGACAGGCAGGCAGACAGTCGCCCAGCCCGTCGCAATAGTCCTCGCGCATGAGCTTGGCTTTTCCGTCTATGATGCGGATAGCCCCCTCGTGGCAGGCGACGGCGCATGCGCCGCATCCGTCGCATTTGGATTCGTCAATGGTAATGATCCTTCGTTTCATAGAAATCTCCTTTCAAAAGCATTTGCCGCTCTTGCAGTCCTCGGCGCGATCGCCGCGATAGCAGAGCTCGTTTTCGCATTGTCCGTATTTCGCGAAATGCACGAGGTTTTGTACCGTCGTTTCCGCGATGTTTTCCAGCGCCTCCTCCGTCAGAAAGGCTTGATGGGAGGTGACGATGACGTTAGGCATGGAGATGAGTCGGGCGAGCGTGTCGTCCTCCATGATGTGTCCCGAATTGTCCTCAAAGAATAGCTCCGACTCCTCCTCGTACACGTCGAGGCAGGCCGCACCTACCTGACGCGATTTGATGCCGTTCAGCAGAGCCTCGGTGTCGACCAGCGCACCGCGGGAGGTGTTGAGGATGACGACGCTGCGCTTGCACATGGCGAGGGTATCCTGGTTGATCATGTGGTAGGTCTCCTCTGTGAGAGGGCAGTGCAAGGAGAGAATGTCGCTGCTTGAAAACAGCTCGTCAAGTCCGACGTAGCGGATCGTATCGCCGTTGGCAAGGTCGTCGGCCGGATATTTATCGTAGGCCAGCACCCGCATACCGAAGCCGCGGCAGATGTCGATGAACACGCGGCCGATGCGTCCCGTACCGATGACGCCCACCGTCTTGCCGTGCAGATCAAAGCCCGTAAGTCCCGACAGGCTGAAATTGAAATCGCGGGAGCGGATATACGCCTTGTGGATGCGACGGATCGAGGTCAGAAGCAAGGCCATCGTGTGCTCGGCGACCGCATACGGCGAGTACGCGGGAACGCGCAGGACGTGCAGCTTGCCGTTTGCATACTTCATATCCACGTTGTTAAAGCCGGCACAGCGCAGCGCCAGCACGCGCACGTTCATGGATATCAGACGGTCAATGACGGCGGCGTTGACTGTGTCGTTGACAAAGGCGCAGACGCCGTCAAAGCCGCGCGCCAGCTCCACGGTATCCTCGTTCAGCTTGGTTTCAAAATATTTAAACGTCACGCCGTTTGCCTGTGCATGAGCGTTGAAGGATGGCAGATCGTAGGGCTTTGCGTCAAAAAAAGCAATGTTCATAGTAGAACCTCCTTGACTTTGTGATCTTATTGTACTATAATACGTATAGTTCGTCTGTTGAATTTTCAACAAAAGGAGAAAAAATTGAAACAATATCTATCGGTGCTGGCTGCCTGTCCCTTGTTCGCCGATATCGGTGAGGAGCAGCTGCTTCGCATGCTTGACTGTCTTGGGGCACGTGTGGCGTCGTTTGATAAAAAATATACGGTGATGGCCGAGGGCGCACCTGCGACGTACATCGGCATCGTTCTTTCGGGCTCGGTGCAGATCGTGCAGAACGATTATTACGGCAATCGGACGATCCTGAGCGTCGTACAGCCGCCGCAGGTGTTTGCCGAGGCCTTTGCCTGCGCACAAACGCCCGCCTTGCCCGTGACCGTCGTTGCCGATGAGCCGAGCGAGATCATGCTCCTTGATTGCCGACACGTGCTGCATACGTGTGAAAACAACTGCGGCTTTCATCAGCAGCTGATCTTTAATTTGATGAAGGATCTGGCCAACAAGACCGTTATCTTCCATCAGAAGATCGACATTACCTCCAAGCGCACGACGCGCGAAAAGCTGATGACCTATCTGATGCTACAGGCCAAGGAGGCGGGGAAGAGGAGCTTTGATATTCCCTTCGACCGTCAGGAGCTGGCCGACTATCTGGAGGTCGATCGAAGCGGTCTGTCCGCCGAGATCAGCAAGCTGCGCCGAGAGGGCGTGCTGGCCTGTCAAAAGCATCGGTTCACCCTGCTGTAAGGTATCGCGCAGGAGAAGGGCAGCGTGCCCGACGTCTTTCTTTCGCTTATTTTGAACCGAGAGGCGAATCCTTATGCGTCGACTGCTTGTCGGCAAAACGCACAAAATGAATACAACTATTTACAAAATACGACTGTATAGATCCCTATGACGGTGAAAACGATCGCCGCCTTGAACTATCATAGCCGGATCTGGCGAAACGGAGCAGATGCCTATGTCAAAGATACGAGAACGCTTACAAAGAGAAAAAAAGGAGACGGAGCTCCTTTTGCGATGCATTCCGACGACGGTGGTGACGCTGTTTGTCGTGAGTGTCATTTGCATGAACCTTCTGGCAGAGAAGACGTTGGTACAGCTGCCGTGGATCGCTCTTGACGGCGGTATCCTGATCTCGTGGCTGTCATTTATGTGTATGGACGTCATCACCAAGCACTTCGGTCCGGGTGCCTCCAATCGCATCTCCCTTTTGGCTGTCGGCATCAATCTTCTTACGTGCCTGATCTTCTTCGTCGCCGGATCGCTCCCCTCAAGCGCGGGGGATTATCGCGCATTCGACGGAATTTTTCGCGGCACGTGGTTCATTCTTTTGGGAAGCACCGTCGCGTTTCTCTCCTCCGCGGTCATCAACAATATGCTCAACTTTTCGATCGGTCACGCGTTCAAGCGCAATCCCAACGGACGGCTTGCCTACGCCATGCGTGCCTACGTGTCGACCTTTATCGCTCAGTTCCTGGATAACCTGATCTTTTCGCTCATCGTGTTCGTCGGCTTTGCACCCATCTTTTGGGACGGATTCCATTGGACGGTGCTGCAATGCGTCATGTGTGCGCTGACGGGAGCAGTGGCGGAGCTTGTCATGGAGATCGCGTTTTCACCGATCGGATACCGCGTCGTGACCCGCTGGAGGGCGAACCATGTGGGGAAGGAATACCTTGATTTTGTGGCAAAGGAGAAGCAAGTATGAAGATCTTGATCACGGGTACGACACAGGGCATCGGACGGGCAACGGCGGAGCGATTCCTTTCCGAAGGGCATACGGTGATCGGCATTGATCGACAGCCGCCGAGCATCACGCACGACCGCTACACGCACTACACGTGCGACGTTCGTGCATACGACGAGCTGCCCGACGTATGCGACGTCGACGTTCTCATCAACAACGCCGGCACGCAGAACGAGGCCGATATCGACGTCAATCTCAAGGCCCTGATCCATATCACGGAACGCTACGGCGTACAGCCGCACATCCGCGCCATTCTGCACATCGGGTCGGCGAGTGCCCATACGGGCGCGGAATTTCCCGAATACTGCGCCAGCAAGGGCGGCATTCTCGCCTATACGAAAAACGTGGCGATGCGCGTCGCGCCCTACGGTGCGACCTGCAACAGCCTCGATCCCGGCGGCGTTCTCACGCCGCTCAATGCGTGCGTGATGAACGACCCCACCCTGTGGGCGCGCATCATGGACGAAACGCCCCTCAAGCGTTGGGCGACACCCGAGGAGATCGCGCAGTGGGCGTATTTCCTGACGGTGACGAATACCTTTTGCACAGGGCAGAGCATTTTGGTCGACGGCGGCGAATCCATCAATTATCACTTCGTCTGGAAGGATTAATCATCGCTGCCCCTTGACCGATAGCGTATGATCCATGAGAAAAAACAACAAATGTAAACTATTGTTGTGATATAGCGCACAAAAAGGTGTATACAAGGGATGAGCGCATGAAATCAAACGTGATACAACGGAGGGAAGGAGAGGACCATGTCAACGTATAACGAGCTGATCAAAAACTTCAAAACATCCATTGAAGACAGAATTGACGAATTGAAAAAACGAGGTGATTATGATGAATGAATCAACAATAAAATTCATTATTTCAAGAGTGATTGAAAATGACAAAGATGCGGCGGAAGAAGCGAAGCAAAACAAAGCGGATGATTTCTACAAGGGGCGCAAAATGGCTTATTATGAAATTTTGGACACCATCAAAAACGAAATGGATGTAAGGGATGCAGATTTAAAACAATTGGGTCTTGACATTGACCTTGAAAAAGAATTTCTATAAATAAGCACTTTGCAGTGATGCAGGGTGCTTTTTATGTAAAGAAAGAAAAAAGAAATGGCAAAAGATGATTTTTTCAAGATCGTGTATGCACTGCTGACTGAATTGTACGCATGCAAGAAAGAAGGGTGCAAGGTCAACCCGCAGGACATAAGCCCGGAGCGCTTTGGAATCAATGAAGGCTACCTGTTAGACATTCTTGCAGAACTGCTGAATGAGGGCTATATAAAAGGCATTCTTATGCGTAAAACAAAAGGCACCGGAAGCTATTGTGTCGGTGGACTTGAAGACATCGACATCACCATGAAGGGCATTGAGTATTTGCAAGACAATTCCATGATGAATAAGGTGCGTAATATATTGCAGGAATTGAAAAACTTGATTCCCGGTATTTAATTAAAACAAAGCATCCTACAAGAAAGGGTGCTTTTTTCATGCCACAAAAGGAGTGATGCGGATTGATTGAAATACACCGCTTCGATGGCGGAATAACAATGAAGGGTCATGCACACTATGCGGAACCGGGAAAAGATATTGTCTGCGCCGGTGTTTCCGCTTTGGTGCAGACCCTTATTCAGTCGATCGAGGAATTGACGGCAGACAAAATTCAATACAGTATGCAGCCGGGACCGGTTGACATAAAATTCAGGGATTTATCAGAGCATGCGCAGCTTCTGGTGGATTCCTTTTTTGTTGGGATTGACATGATTGCAAGTGAATATCCCGACAATGTGAAACTGACCAAGCATTGATGTCATAAAAAGCTATGGGAAACAAAAGACAAGCTAATCGGCGCGCGACGAAAGCAAAAGCGTATTTGCAACCGGATATTGATCGATCCACTGAGACTTGGCTTGGTCAATTGGAGCAGCGGCTTTCATATCACGTGTGGTTTTGCGGGCATTATCACGTAGATAAACCGATCGACAGAATTTGTATGATGTACCGCACCATTCGCCGGTTGCATCCGGGCACGGACGAGGAAGGGATGTGTCAAGCGGCGCGTGAATGCATATGATGGAGAGTCAACGCGCGTTTTGTCCCTCTTGCGTACAGGGCTTTCGTTTGTTTTTCGGCGGCTGTTGAATTTTATAAATATATGTGATATAATGTCTAAAAACCGTATAGGAGGGACGATCCTTGAAGGATATACTTATCACGGGTGCCTACGGCGGCATGGGACGTGCCACGGCCGAGGCGCTGAGCCGGCAGGGCTTTCGCGTATTTGCCCTTGACCGAGCCGTCGGGGAGGCACAGGAAACGATCATTCCCATTGAGGCGGATATCACCTCTGAGCAGGCCGTGCGTGCCGCGATGGAGAAGGTGCGCTCGTATACCGATTCGCTGTGTGCGATTATACACTATGCGGGCATTTATATGCTGGATTCGCTGGTCGAGATGGACGAGAGCAGTTTCCACCGTATCTTTGATATCAACGTCGGTGGCGTGTTTTTGGTGAATAAGACGTTTTTGCCGCTTCTTTCGCGCGGCAGCCGTATTCTCATCACGACCAGCGAGCTTGCACCGCTGGATCCGCTCCCGTTCACGGGCATTTATGCCGTAACCAAGGGGGCGTTAGACAAGTACGCGTATTCGCTGTGTATGGAGCTGCAGCTGCTCGGTATTTCGGTTTCCGTTCTCCGTGCGGGTGCGGTCGACACGGGCATGCTCGGCGCGTCGACCGATGCGCTGGACCGATTTTGCAAAAAGACTTCGCTCTATACCTGTAACGCCGACCACTTTCAACAGATCGTCAACCGTGTGGAGTCAAGATGCGTTCCGCCGGAGGCGATCGCCAAGAAGGCCATCCGCTTCCTCGGCAAGCGCCATCCCGCGTTTGCGTACAGCATCAATCGCAATCCGCTTCTCCTGCTTTTGAACGCTTTGCCAAAGCGGATGCAGCTTTGGGCGATCCGACTCGTTTTGCGATGACGGCATGGGCTACTTTGCATTATTTGTAAATTATTGTATGCAATTTCGCCGTATATTGGCCATAGTGTTGGCTTGATCCGCTATATATTACATACCTTTTTTCTCCGCGCCTTTATGTGAGGCGCGGAGCTTTTATGTCTTTTTACCCATGACGCGCGGATGGTATTTGTCTGTGCCGTATGTCACTTAGTCTCGTGTCGGTCGGCGCCGCGCCTATCGTTGTGTTTTTGCGCAGAGGCTATTGACAAGTTAATGCAGATGAACTATAATATACACGTATAGTATCTATATAAACAATAGTCAATATATACATTAGAGAAACGGAAGGGTGCGGAGGAGGATCTTCGGTATCCTGTCAGGTGATAGGCGATGAACAGAAACGACCGATCTTGGAACCCGTGGCACGGCTGCCGAAAATGCTCGGAGGGCTGTGCGAACTGCTATATGTTTTTCCTCGACAAAGCGAGGGACAGAGACGGCGGCGAGATCCACAAAAACAAGACCGACGCGAGCCTGCCGATCAAAAAAAGATCGCCAGGGAAATTACAAAATAAAGCCCGGCGAATTCGTCCGTGTCTGCATGACCAGCGACTTCTTTCTCGAGGAGGCCGACGCATGGCGTGACGAAGCGTGGGCGATGATCCGACAGCGTCCCGACGTGACCTTCTCACTCCTGACGAAACGAGCGCATCGGATCAAGGACTGTCTGCCGGCCGATTGGGGCGACGGATGGGACAACGTGTTTCTGGCCGTATCCTGCGAAAATCAAGCAAGAGCCGACGAACGGATCCCGCTTTTGCTGGACGTCCCCGCCAAGCACAAATGGGTCAGTCTCAAGCCGTTTATCGGTGAGATCGACCTGGAAAGCTACTTGCAAACGGGGCAGATCGAGACCGTGCTGGCAGACGGTGAGAATTATGAAGGCATGCGTCCGCTTCACTACGAATGGGTCAAGCAGATATACGAGCAGTGTATCGCGCACCACGTCGAGTTCATCTTCGGACAGACGGGGAACGTATTCGTCAAGGACGGCAGGACCTACTACATCAAGGATCACACCACGCAGATCGATCAAGCCCTGGCATCGGGGCTGCAGAACCGATCGGGACGTGCAGAGGAGGAGAATACGCACATGACCAAGGAAGGTATTTACGAATTTATCCGCAGACAAAGGACCGCCTTTATATCGTCGGCGGGCGCGGACGGATATCCCGCGACGAGGGCTTTGATACAGCCCGTGCTGATCCGTGGCAACGATATGTATTTTGCCACCTACACCTCGTCAAGAAAGGTGGCACATTACCGTCAAAACAGCAAGGCGTACGTGTATTTCTATGAAAAGGGACGAAGCTTTGCGGGTGTGGAGATCAAGGGGGATATGGTCGTCCTGACCGATCAGCCCACGAAGGACCGCTTTTGGAAGCCATTTTTTACCCGCTCTTATAAAAAAGGTGTGACCGATCCCGACGATTGCATTTTGAAGTTCACGGGCTTTGAAGCGCAGTGGTTTACGGACCAGCGAACCGAGACGGTACCTTGTAAGGAGGCGAGGCGATGGACACGTATCTAAATGCCAATATCGTGTTCTCCAAGTTTACAAGGGACTATATGGCGCTGAAAAAGGATCTGCCGATCCGTCCCAGCGAGATGGGCGTGCTCAATATCCTTACGAAGCGTGAGGGAGACTATACGTCTCTCGCCATTGCCGAGCTTCTCGGCGTGTCCAAGTCGATGATCGCGGCACACATTCAAGTGCTCCTCAAAAAGGGGTATATCTACAAGGAGGCATCCCTCGGCGACAAGCGTAGCTTTTACGTCCGACCGACGGAGAAGGCACGGGAACTTTCTGATGAATTTGAAGAAAAACAGACGAAATATCTAAAGACGATCGAGGCAAAGCTCGGGGCATCGGATTTTGCCGAGCTTATCCGCTTGCTTGACAAAACGCAAACTATACTTGACAAAATATAGGAAATATAACTGTGCAGAATACAGAGATCAATTATGCAATACCGTGGAATCCGTGGCACGGTTGTAAAAAAAGTTAGCCCCGGCTGTAAAAATTGTTTCGTTTATAAGATGGATAGACGCTACGGACGGGATACCACCATCATCGCCAAAGGTAAAACGACCTATGAGCTGAAGGACAAGGATTGTCCTCCCGGCTCGCTCGTCAAGCTCTGCTTCTCCTCTGACTTCTTCATTGAAGAGGCGGACGAGTGGCGAGAGGGCTGCTGGGATTTCATAAGGCGCAGAAGAGACTGCATCTTTGTGACGACCACCAAGCGTCCCGAGCGCATCAAGGACTGCGTTCCCCCCGATTGGGGTGACGGCTGGGAGCATGTGCATATCAGTATATCCATTGAGAATCAGGAGATGGCAGACAAGCGCCTCACGGCCTTTTTTGCGGCTCCCGTCAAGCACCGCGAGGTGTTCTGCTCACCGCTTATCGCGCCGATCTCCTTGGGCAAGTATCTTGACACGGGGCTGATCAAATGCGTCAACGTCGGCGGCGAGATGTCCCCCAAGAATGAGGTACGCCCCATCCTGTACGAATGGGTACGAGATCTGTTCCTTGAGGCGAAGGAACGCGGCATTGAGTTCTATTTCCATCAGTGCGGTTCTATGTTTATGAAGGACGGCGTCAACATCGGCAAATGGAATCTTAACGACCAGATCGCGCGCGTCGAGGAAATTCAGCACGAGCTGGAAGCCTTGTACGGCGAAACGCCGAAGAGCGATCACAAGGGCTGCTGAAATAGCGTATGAAACGTACGGCACGTTGACTGTGCCGTACGAGTGCATGCCGTAACAGACAAGGAGAGGAACCATGCATAACGAAACGCTCACGTTTTATCCCGCACATCCATCGGGAGAAAAAACACATTTGATCGAAACGGTGGCTATGCCGATCCTTCGGCAGAACGCGCCCTTTGACGTACGGGCGCTGTGCAACGAGTTTGCCGCCGATGAGGAACGCTTTTACGCCACGTACGTCGACAAACGCTTCGAGATCACGGGGATCGCCAAGACGGTCGGCCCCGACATTCATAACAAGCCGTCGCTCGAGATCTCCGATCGCGCGGACGGCCCGACCTATGCCCTCATGATATTCCCGACAGACGACCATTACCGCAAGGTCAAGGTCGGCGACAGAGTAACGGTGCGCGCCAATTATCTTGTGATGAGCAATCACTACGGCACGGTAATGAAATATAGCGAGCTTGTCTCGGTAGAAGCATGAGTGAATCGATGCGGTGCTTGCGCTGATCGACCGTATTCTTGATAGATAAAAAGCCATCATGCGCCGATGTAGATCATAGCATCGATCAGGGAAGTATAAGCAATGAATCAAAAAATGGAAACAAGTGTAGACAATCAATACAAAAAAATGACCGAAACTCCGGTGGCAAGGCTGATCATTACGCTTGGCATACCGACGACCATCAGTATGCTGATCACCAATATATACAACATGGCCGATTCGTATTTTGTCAGCCGGCTGCCGTCGATCAGCGCGGGCGGTGCCACGAGCGTTGTGTTTGGCATTATGTCCATTCTGCAAGCCTTTGGCTTTATGTTCGGACACGGTGCGGGCAGTAACATCAGCCGCATGCTCGGCAGCAAGCATGTGGAACGGGCGAGCACCTATGCCTCGACCGGCTTTTTCCTGGCACTCCTTTGCGGACTTGGCATCATGGCAGGAGGCCTCATTTTCCTTGAGCCCTTGATGCGTCTTTTGGGAAGCACCGAAACCATCCTTCCGTACGCCATGAAATACGGCCGATGGATTCTGATCGCCGCTCCCGCGATGACGGCCAGCTGTGTGCTGAATAACATCCTTCGCTACGAGGGAAAAGCCATGCTGGCTATGATCGGCCTGACGACGGGCGGTATTCTGAATATAGCCCTGGACCCTCTGTTTATTTTTGCCTTTGATATGGGGATCGGCGGTGCAGGCCTTGCGACCGCCTTGTCGCAGTATATCTCATTCAGTATCCTCTTGTCGATGTTTTTGCGAAAGAAAACGCAGTCGAGGCTGTCGGTGCGTCGGATCGCAAGAGACTTCAAAACCGTCGGCGACATCGTCGTAACGGGTCTTCCCAGCTTTGCAAGGCAGGGGCTGAACAGCGTTTCCACGATGGTTCTTAACGCACAGGCAAAGCCCTTTGGAGATGCCGCAATCGCCGCTATGGGATACGTTGGCAGGACCTCCAGCCTTATTTTCAGTGTGGGTCTCGGTATCGGACAGGGCTTTCAGCCGGTGTCGGGATTTAACTACGGAGCAAAGAAATATTCGAGAGTCAAGAAGGGAACCTTGTTCACGCTTGGCTTTGGTATGGCACTGATCGGTATCATATCGGCGGTCTGCTTTGGATTCGCGCCGCAGATCATATCCCTCTTCCGCCCCGAAGCCGAGGTCATACAGATCGGTAGCGAGGCGCTCAGGCTTATGTGCGTATTTCTGCTGTTCCTTCCCATTTCCGTTGTCGGAACCATGCTGTTTCAGAGCATTGGAAAGAGCGTTCCCGCACTGATCCTTTCCTGCTTGCAGAGCGGAGCGGTGTTTATACCGCTGTGCCTCATCCTGCCGTACAGGTACGGGATTTTCGGAATCGAGATCTCACAGCCTATTGCGTACTTCACAGCGGCCCTCGTGTCTCTTCCGGTAACGCTTGTTTTTCTTAAACGCTTACCGAAGGACGAATCCCCCGATAAGGAGATAAAAAATGAAATTGAATGAACTGCCGATCAGTCAAACGGCAACCGTCACCCGTGTAGGCGGTGAGGGTGCTCTGCGACAGCATTTTTTGGATATGGGTGTGATCCCGAATGCGGATATTACGCTTGTAAAATATGCTCCGATGGGTGACCCCATGGAGTTTATGATACACGGGTATGAGTTGACACTTCGCGTGGCGGATGCCGACAAGATTGAGATCGAAAACGTACGGACCGTGACGGCGGACAGCGCCCAACCCGACCAGCGGAAAAAGAGCGCGCATCCCGGCCTTGGCGAGGGAGGAAAATATCACGTCAAGAAGCATGAAGATCCCTTGCCCGACGGAACCGTCTTAACCTTTGCTCTGGCAGGCAATCAGAACTGCGGCAAGACCACGCTGTTCAATCAACTGACAGGCTCCAATCAGCACGTAGGAAATTTCCCCGGTGTAACGGTCGACCGCAAGGACGGAGAGATCAAGGGAAGAAGCAAAACGCTGGTGACCGACCTGCCCGGCATTTATTCCTTGTCGCCGTATTCCGGTGAGGAGATCGTGACAAGAGATTTTCTGCTTCGTGAGAAGCCGACGTGTATCATCAATATCGTGGATGCTACCAATATCGAACGAAACCTCTATTTGACGATGCAGCTTTTGGAATTGGATATTCCTATGGTGCTGGCGCTGAATATGATGGATGAACTCAGAGATAACGGCGGTTCGGTCCTTGTCAATGAAATGGAGAATTTGCTCGGTATTCCCGTGATCCCGATCTCTGCCGCCAAAAATGAAGGCATCAACGAGCTGATCGAGCACGCGATCCACGTAGCCAAATATCAAGAAAGACCAGGCAGAAAGGACTTTTGCAGTGCGAAAGACCGCGGCGGCGTATTACATAGAGCGTTGCACGGCATTATGCACCTGATCGAGGATCATGCGAAGGCCGCCGATATTCCTCTGCGCTTTGCGGCAAGTAAGGTGGTCGAGGGTGACGCTCTGATCGTCGAAAGGCTGAAGCTTGACCGCAACGAAGAGGACATGATCGGCCATATCATCGAGCAAATGGAGCATGAGGGTGCCCTTGACCGTGCGGCGGCGATCGCACAGATGCGGTTTACCTTTATCCAAGAGGTGTGCAAGGAGACCGTCGTAAAGCCCCGCGAGAGTCGGGAGCACGCAAGAAGCCGTAAGATCGATAAGATCCTGACGGGAAAATACACGGCGATCCCTGCCTTTATCGGCATCATGGCGCTGGTCTTCTGGCTCACCTTCGATGTGATCGGTGCCTTCTTTCAGAACCTGCTGGATATGGGCATCTCCGCGCTGACCGAGCTGGTGGATCATGCCATGACCTCAGCCGGTGTCAATGAGGTGCTGCATTCCTTGATCATTGACGGTATTTTTATCGGTGTCGGAAGCGTTCTCAGCTTCCTGCCTATTATCGTTACGCTGTTTTTCTTCCTGTCATTTATGGAGGATAGCGGCTATATCGCTCGTGTGGCCTTTGTGATGGATAAGCTGCTGAGAAAGATCGGTCTTTCCGGCAGAAGCATCGTGCCGATGCTGATCGGCTTCGGCTGTACGGTACCCGGCGTCATGGCAACGAGAACATTGCCCTCGGAGCGTGACCGAAAGATGACGGTCCTGCTTACCCCGTTTATGAGCTGCACCGCCAAGCTTCCTATTTACGCCTTTTTTACCCATGCGTTTTTCCCCGAGCACGGTGCGCTCGTCATGATCTCGCTCTATGTGATCGGCATCGTTGTCGGCATCGGTGTCGCCTTCTTGCTGAAGGGAACCTTGTTTAAAGGCGAGCCGGTACCGTTTGTTATGGAGCTGCCGAATTATCGCATGCCGGGAGCCAAAAACGTCGCACGCTTGCTGTGGGATAAGGCTAAGGATTTTCTGCAAAGAGCCTTTACCGTTATCTTTTTGGCGTCCATTGTTATCTGGTTTTTGCAAACCTTTGATCTCAGACTGAACGTAGTAGCCGATCCGCAGAGCAGTATGTTGGCATGGATCTCGGGCTGTATCGCCCCCTTATTCAAGCCGGTCGGCTTCGGCGATTGGCGGATATCCACGGCGCTGATCTCCGGCTTTATGGCAAAGGAAAGCGTGGTATCCACGCTCAACGTCCTCTTTGGCTCGGTCGAAAGCCTTTTGGCGGTCCTCTCTCCCGTGGCGGCGCTGAGTCTGCTCGTATTTTGCCTGCTCTATACTCCCTGCGTGGCGGCCGTCGCCTCGGTCAAGCGGGAGCTTGGCGCACGATGGGCGGTCGGCGTTGTGGTCGGGCAGTGCGTGATTGCTTGGATCGTTTCGTTCGTCGTTTATCAACTCGGGTGTCTGTTTGTATAAGGAAAAGTCATGCGAACGGCGGCCTTCGCGCGTTTTTTGCCAAAGGTCACCGTGCGCTGTTTCCCCTTGCTACGGGTCGGCATGCCCAAAAATATTAGATTCCATAAGGAGAATGATCATGAACACTTTGTAAGCCCTTTACAGCAGACGGTCGATCCGTAATTTTAACGGAGAAAGCATCACGGACAACGAGCTTAAGGAAATTTTGAGATCCGCGTATGCCGCCCCCGTTGGCCGTGCGATGTACGACACCTTGCATCTGACCGTCGTCAGCAACAAGGACGTGCTGACGGCGTGGGAAGCGCATATGGCAAAGGCGGTCGGAAACCCCGATCTGCATCCCTTTTACGGCGCGCCTACCGTCATTCTCGTATCCTCCGCTATGTCCTCTGCATCTGTGAATAACGTCGCCTTCTCCAACGCCGCGATCGTCGTTCACAATATGGCGATCGCCGCTACCGAGCTTGGCGTGGGCGCTTGCCACATCTGGGGTGCTGCCGGCATGCTGAACGGGAACGCCGAGATGATGACGGCGTTGCACATTCCCGAAGGCATGGTTCCTTGCTGTGCGATCGCACTCGGCCATTTTGACGGCACGTATACGCTCCGTGAGCTGGCGGAGGGCCGTATCCAAACGGATCATGTCCGTTAAGCCTTGAGGTGATCGTATGCCGACACTTGAACGTCTCGGGCTTGGCTGCATGGGCATGTCCTGCCGCCGAAATCCCGAAGCTTCCATAAAAACCATTCACGCCGCCCTTGACCGCGGCATAACGCTGTTCAATACGGGCGAGTTTTACAACGCGGGCGAGAGTGAAATGATCGTCGGTCAGGCGATGCGCGGTGTGCCGAGAGACCGCTATTTTCTGTCGGTCAAGTTCGGCGTGCTGCCTCAGCCCGGCGGCGGTATCTACGGACTGGATAACAAGCCCTTCAACGTCAAAGGGCATCTGGCCTATTCGTTGGCACGGCTCGGCATGGACTACGTCGACCTGTATCAGCCGGCGCGGCAGGACACGGAAATTCCCGTCGAAGAGGTCGTGGGCGAGATAGCAAGGCTCGTTGAGGCCGGCTATGTTCGCCATATCGGTCTTTCGATGGTGGATGCCGAAACGCTTCGCCGTGCCTGTAAGGTGCACCCCATTCACACCGTAGAAATGTCGTATTCGCTGATCGACAGAGATATTGAAAGGGAGCTGATCGGCACCGCCAAGGAGCTTGGCGTAAGGGTGCTTGCCTTCGGTACGATCGGACACGGACTGTTTGCCGACAACGTGCTGGAACGGTCGCAGAACGATCCCCGTCTGTCACGCGGTCTGCTTTCTCCCGAGCACCGAGAGACCAATTTGCCAATGATCAAAGCCGTCAAGACGATCGCGGACGAAAAGGGCATCGGCCTTTCACAGCTCGCACTCGCTTGGTCGCTTGCAAAATACAATCACATGCAGAGCCTTGTCGGTACGACAGATCCCGCGCACCTAAAAAGTGCCGTCGATGCCTTGTCGGTCACGCTTTCCAAGGCGGATATCGAGCGCATCGAAGCCGCTATCCCCGCGGATGCGGTCCGTGGGAAGGGTATGAGAAATTTCCGCTTTACCAACGGGCAGATGTCGTTGGCAACATAAGATCGCATGTATGTCTAAGCGATAAGATCCGTTCGCTTGTCAAAACTTTTTTCAAAACCTCTTGATTTTTGTTCAAAAAAGCTATTGACTCTGTTATTCTAACAGGGTTTACAATAGGAGACATGCGAAAATCGGAGGAGCATACATGGAACAAACAGTTTCTGCGTCCAATCCGCTCGGTACAGAGCGAATTGGCAAATTGATGGTACGCTTTGCCGTACCAAGTATTATTGCTCTTGTTGTAAAAGCACATCACGGATCAGGTCTGGGGACTTGCCGAAAACTATGACCTTTGCCTTAATTCAAGCGAACTTGGTATATGCTGTCCGATCGATCTGCGATCGGATGTCAAGCTGTTGGATGCCGTCGAGGCCGTGTACGGGACGAATGAGAAGGCGGAGATCATCGTATCCAATATGCTGCTTGATAAATATCAGACCGGCACCAAGAAAAGCGAGCTTCAAAAAAGGATCTAAACAACCAACAATGAAAAAGCGATGAGATCGTTCGTCTCATCGCTTTTTGAATGCAAATGTAAAGGAATATTTACTGCTGAGCCTTCTTCGCGAGATGCTCCTCTCGTGCGCTTCGGCGTCCTTCTTCCTTGATGTCTCCGGCCTTTGTCAGTGCGATCTTGGTTAAGAACGGACCGACGATCTCATAGATCAATACGGCAAACAGGGTGATATTGCGGACAATGGCACCGTCGGGACCGAGCTCGGTGGCTTTGATCGCCATACCGAGCGCCACGCCTGCCTGCGGGAGCAGGGTGATACCGAGATACTTGACGATGTTGGGATCGGATCCCACCATTTTTGCGCTGAGGCCTGCACCGAAATATTTACCAATGGAGCGAGTGAGGATGTAGACGACGCCGATGACCACGACGGCCCAATCGGCAAAGACCGAAAGCTCCAGCTCCGCGCCGCTGATGACGAAGAACAGAATGAGAACGGGGGTCGTCCATCGGTCGGCTCTCTCCATCAGCTCCTCGGAAACCTCGCAGAAGTTGCAGAACACGGTGCCAAGCATCATGCAAGCAAGAAGAGAGGAAAAGCCGATATGCAGACCGATCGACGGGATCTCAAACTTCAAGCTGGAGATCGCGACGGTCAGCATAACGAAGGTAACTGAGACCGCCATACGCTTGGAGCGAGAATGGAAATACCGTTCGCAAAGCGTGAAAAGCAATCCCATCACGAAGCCGAGCAGAAGCGACAGAACGATCTCAAGAATGGGATCAACAACGATGGAGATCACGTCCACGGTACCTGTATTCAGGGACTTTGCAATACCGAAGGAGATGGCAAAGACCACAAGTCCCACCGCATCGTCCAGCGCAACAACAGGCAGAAGAACGTCGGTAACGGGTCCCTTTGCCTTATATTGCTTGACGACCATCAGCGTCGCCGCGGGGGCCGTGGCCGTTGCAACCGATGCAAGAACGATCGCCGCGGGGAGGGGAAGCTTATCCGGTATAATGAAATGCAAGGCGATCAAAGCGGCATCCACGACAACGGTCGTGATCAGGGCTTGCATGATACCGATAACGGTGGCTTGCTTACCTATTTTTTTCAGCTGGGAAAGCCTGAACTCGTTTCCCATGGAAAACGCGATAAAGCCAAGGGCCAGATCGGAGATGATACCAAATCCATCAAGTTGGTCTGCCGTGATACCGATTCCGGGAATACCGATGGCTCCGACAACAAAGGGACCGATCAGAACACCGGCGACCAGGTAGGCGGTAACGGCGGGGAGCTTTACTAATTTGGCAAGTCTCGATAGGAGAAGACCTGCCAGCAAAGCGATAGATAAACTCAAAAAGATACTGGCTGTTTGAGTCATAACATATGCCTTCTTTCAAGTGAAATTCGATTACCTTAGCGTAGAATCATGCAGATGGGATGGGAGGGGCGTGCCTGTACTCTCAAACAATATCTTAATGGTTGCGCTCAATTCATCGACTACTAATTATAGCACGTTCTCTTAAAAAAGTCTATTGTTTTTGTAAAAAAAATCAACGTTTTTGCAAAAAAAATTTAATAGTTTATTCATGGCTAGTTTGCGTTTTCGCCTTGGCAAACGCACAGCCCCGTGCTATAATCTAACCCGGTTAGCTTTTTGGAGAAAGGAGAAATCAATGGCAACGAAGGAGCAGATCGAATATATTGCGTATGAGCTTCCAAAGGCACATCCGGCGAATTTGCTGAAGATCATCAACGACTCCAATGCCGGTATCGGCTTTGTTTTAAAATTGCTTTATGCAGCTGAGGGAAACCGTTTGTCCGCCGGAGCGATCAGCGAGGCCATGTGCGTCAGCACGGCACGCGTCGCGGTGCTTCTGAAGAAAATGGAAGGCAAGGGCCTCATTGTTAGAGCAAGTGACAAAAACGATGCGCGTGTTACGATCGTCCGTCTTTCCGAGCAAGGCAAACAAGCGGCGAAGGAGATGCGAGATCGAATGCTGGATCACATTTCGGATGTGATCGATAGGATCGGCATGGAGAAGCTGGAGCAGTTCATCGCGCTTTCTGTGGAGGTCAAGGCGGCGATGGAGGAGGATTTTCCTCCCAAGCTAAGCGCTTCATGATGTAAAAACAAATCTGACCCATGACGGTTTCATTTTTTTGACAAATATCGAATGAAGGTAACAAAACGTATATGTTTCACACAGGAGGATTGCTGTGTTTAAATTAATGAAGAAAATGCGTTGGCAGGATTGGTGCTACGCATTGGTCTGCATTGCGTTTATCGTAGTGCAGGTCTGGCTGGACATGACCATGCCGGATTACATGAAAAAGATCACGAAGCTCATTGAAACGCCCGGCAGTAAGATGGCGGATATTTGGAGTGCGGGCGGCATGATGCTGCTGTGTTCGCTGGGAAGCGTGACGGCGGCCGTCATTACCGCGATCTTTTCCTCAAGGATCGGCAGTGATCTTGCCTTTACGCTTCGCGAAAGTCTCTTTAAGAAGGTACAGACCTTCTCGATGGAGGAGATCGGCAAGTTTTCGACCGCGAGCCTTATCACCCGTTCCACCAATGACATTCAGCAGGTGCTGATGTTCATCGTGATGGGTCTGCAAATGCTCATCAAGGCGCCTGTGACGGCCATTTGGGCGATCTGCAAGATTGCAGGTCAGCAGTGGCAGTGGTCGTTGGCTACGGCGATCGGTGTCGTCGTCGTGCTCGGTTTGGTCGGCATCTGTATTACGCTCGTGCTGCCTAAGGTCAGACGAATGCAAAAGCTGACCGATGACCTGAACCGCGTCACCCGTGAAAATCTGAGCGGCCTGCGCGTGGTCAGAGCCTACAACGCCGAAGCGTATCAGGAAAACAAATTTGAAGATGCGAACGAGCAGCTGACCAAAACGCAGCTGTTCCAGCAGAGAACCATGGCGTTTATGATGCCTACGATGATGCTCGTACAAAGTGGCTTGATGCTGGTCGTGTATTGGATCGGCGCGGCTCTACTGGGCGGAGCTAACATTCCCGAAAGACTTCCCTTGCTCGGTAATATGATGGTGTTCAGTCAGTACGGTATTATGATCGTCATGGCGTTTATGATGCTCGTCATGCCCTTTATGATGCTTCCGAGAGCCTCGGTGGCGGCCAAGCGTATCAACGCGGTGTTGGATACCGAGCCTACCATACATAACGGAAGGGAGACCGACGGCAAGGACGGCGTCTTGGGTGAGGTGGAATTTAAGAACGTCTCCTTCCGTTACCCCGATGCCGAGGAAGACGTGGTCCATGACATCTCCTTTACCGCAAAGAAGGGGGAGACGGTCGCCTTTATCGGCTCTACCGGCTGCGGAAAGAGCACTGTTATCAACCTTGTTCCGCGCTTCTACGACGTGACCGAGGGCGAGGTGCTGGTGGACGGTGTCAACGTCAAGCAATATGACGAGCACGCGCTGCGCAATAAGATCGCCTACGTTTCGCAAAGAGCGATCCTTTTCTCGGGAACGATTGCCTCGAACGTCGCTTACGGCGACAACGGAAAGCCCGCGCCTACGGCTGAGGAGATCGCCGACGCGGTCGATACGGCACAGGCAAGCGAGTTCGTTGAAGGACTTCCCGAGACGTATAACGGCTACGTCGCACAGGGCGGTACCAACTTCTCGGGCGGCCAGAAGCAGCGGTTGTCTATTGCCCGCGCTGTTGCGAGAAAGGCCGAGATCCTGATCTTTGACGACTCCTTCTCGGCGCTCGACTATAAGACGGATCGCGTTCTGCGCAAGACGCTGGATCGGAAATGCGGCGATGCTACGAGACTGATCGTGGCACAGCGTATCGGCACGATCCGCGATGCTGACAAGATCATCGTTCTCGACGAAGGACGTATGGTCGGTATCGGTACACATGAAGAACTGATGAGAGACTGTGAGGTCTATCAGCAGATCGCCCTTTCACAGCTTTCAAAGGAGGAGTTGGCGTAATGGAAAAGAAGGAATATGAATTCGGTCAGGCGCAGCACAGACCCATGCGCCGCGGCCCGGGCGGTCCCGGAGGTCCCGGTGGACGAATGGGCAGAGCAGAGAAGCCCAAGGACTTGATAGGCACATGGAAAAAGCTGATCATGTATTGCCGCAAATATATTGTATTTATTGCCGTTGCACTCCTTTGTGCCATCGGCGGAACGGTGCTGACCCTGCTCGGCCCCGGTAAGCTGCAGGATATCACAGATTATATTACCGTGGGAATCCCAAACAAGGAAGGGCTTGTGGGAATCATTGATCTTGATGCGATCTTTACATTAGGCATTACGCTCGTATGCTTCTACGCGGCGAGCTGGATCCTCTCGGCGCTCCAAAGCTGGATCATGGCAACTGTGACGCAAAGAGTCTCCAAATCCATGCGTCGGGATATTTCAAAAAAGATCAACCGACTTCCCATGTGGTATTATAATCGCACCACGACGGGCGACGTGCTTTCCCGCGTGACCAACGACGTCGATACCATCGGACAGTCGCTCCACCAAAGCGTCGGAACGCTCATTACCCAGATCGTACTGTTCTTCGGCAGCTTGATCATCATGCTGATCACCAACTGGATCATGGCGCTGACCGCCGTGGTGGCAACCTTCATCGGATTTGTTATCATGCTTTTGATCATGAGCCGAAGCCAGAAATATTTTACTCGCCAACAGCGTGACCTCGGTGCCATCAACGGACACGTGGAGGAGATCTACGCCGGTCACACCGTCGTAAAGGCATATAACGGCGAGGCGCAGGCGGAGGCAGAGTTTGACCGTCTCAATGCGAGCCTTCGCAGCAGCGGCTTCAAGGCGCACTGCCTGTCCGGCCTTATGATGCCTTTGATGACCTTTATCGGCAACTTTGCCTACGTGGCCGTCTGTATCGTCGGCGGTATGCTGGCAATCAACGGAAGCATCAGCCTTGGTGTCATCGCGGCGTTTATGCTGTACGTTCGCTACTTTACACAGCCTCTGTCGCAGGTATCCCAGGCGATGCAGTCGCTTCAATCGGCCGCTGCCGCCGGCGAGCGTGTCTTTGAATTCCTCGAGGCCGAGGAGATGGCGGACGAAAGCCACAAGACCAAGAGCCTTGAAAACATCCGTGGCTCCGTTGAGTTCCGTCACGTCAAATTCGGCTATGAGGATTCCGATAAGACCATCATCCACGATTTCTCCGCCGAGGCAAAGCCGGGACAGAAGATCGCGATCGTCGGTCCCACAGGTGCCGGAAAGACAACCATGGTTAACCTTTTGATGCGTTTCTACGAGCTGCAGGGCGGTGAGATCCTCATCGACGGCGTGTCCACCAAGGACGTCAAGCGCGAAAATGTGCACGATCAGTTCTGTATGGTCTTGCAGGATACGTGGCTGTTTGAAGGCACGGTGAGAGAAAACCTCGTGTATTCTACGCCCGATGTCTGCGATGAAAAGATCAAGGAGGCTTGCAAGGCCGTTGGCTTGCATCACTTCATCAAGACACTTCCCAACGGATATGATACCGTACTGACCGATCAGGTCAATCTGTCGCAGGGACAAAAGCAACAGCTGACCATCGCCCGCGCGATGATCGCCGACAAGCCAATGCTCATCCTTGATGAGGCGACGAGTTCGGTCGATACGCGCACGGAATTGCAAATTCAGGACGCTATGGATAAGCTGATGCGCGACCGGACGTCGTTTGTCATTGCGCACCGTCTGTCCACCATCAAGAATGCCAATCTGATCCTTGTTATGAAGGACGGCGATATTATCGAGAGCGGAACCCATGAGGACTTGCTTGCCAAGGGCGGCTTCTACGCGGAGCTTTACAACAGCCAGTTCGAAGATGCGTCGGCATAAGGAGGAAGTATGAGCTTTCAGTATATAACGATCGAACGTGAATACGGCAGCGGCGGCACGAACATTGCCCGCCGCCTGGCCGAGGCATGCGGAAAAGCCTGCTACGGAGAAGAGATCCTTGAGGCCGTAGCCCAAAAGCTGGACATTTCCGTTGAGCAAATTCAACGCTACGAGGAGTCTGTCAGCAACAGCTTTTTATACACGGCCTTTATGATGCGCAGAGCACAAGAGGGCAACGCCGATATGCTTTCGGGAGAAGGTCATATATTTGTCGCGGAGCAGCAGCAGATCAAGCACCTGGCCGCGTCCGGCCCCGCTATATTTATCGGACACTGTGCGTCGGAGGCGCTCCGTGATCGGAGCGTTGTAAAGGTATTTATCCGCTGCTCGGACAGCGAACAAAAAGCCAAACGCATTGCAGAGGATTACGGAATCGATCCGAAGCGCGTAGACAGCGTTCGCAATCGCTACGACAGCAAACGGGCGAAATATTATTATGCCAATACCACGCAGAAGTGGGAGGATCTAAAGAACTACGATATCGTTCTGGATTCCGCTAAGCTGGGTATTGATGGATGTGTGAACGCCTTGAAGGGGATTTTACAGGATGACAACTAACGCAAGGTAACGGCGAGCGGACGGCTCATGGGCGTATGCCTGTGAGCCGTCCGCGAGAGTAACCGTCGTTTCAGGAGGAAAAAACATTGAAAGACTATCGCGCAGGTATTGATATCGGTTCTACAACCGTCAAGCTTGTGGTACTGGATGATAACGATCATATGATCTACGGCAAATATCGCCGCCATCTTGCCCGTACGCAGGCGACGCTGAACGAGCTGTTGAAGGAAGCAAAGCAGCTACTCGGAGACTGCCGATTAAACGTAAGAATTACCGGTTCGGGTTCTATTAATCTCGGTAAGGCACTCGGCATTGATTTCGTACAAGAGGTCGTGGCGGTCGCCACCGCGCTCAAGCATGAAGCACCCCAAACCGACGTCGCTATTGAGCTTGGCGGAGAGGATGCCAAGATCATATACTTTACGGGCGGCTTGGAGGAACGAATGAACGGTGTCTGTGCCGGAGGCACGGGATCGTTTATCGACCAAATGGCGGCCCTTCTCCAAACGGACGACGCGGGGCTGAATCAAGCGGCAGAAGCCTATAAAGAGATATATCCGATCGCCGCTCGCTGCGGTGTGTTTGCCAAAACGGACATTCAACCGCTCATCAACGAGGGAGCGACGACCGAGGATCTGGCCGCCTCTATTTTTCAAGCGGTGGTCAATCAAACCATATCGGGCCTTGCCTGCGGAAAGCCCATACGCGGCTGTGTTGCCTTCCTCGGCGGCCCGCTCCATTTCATGCCCGAGCTGAAGAAGGCGTTTATCCGCACATTGAAGCTCACGCCGGAGAATATCATCGATCCCGAGCAGTCGCATCTGTTTGCGGCCATGGGAGCGGCGCTGGAAGCGACCGACGAGCAAGGCACGGATATCGACGCGCTGATCCATCGTTTGGAATCGGGCGTTGAGATCGCCTTTGAAATGCAACGACTTGAACCGTTGTTTGCTACGGACGAGGAGTATGAGACGTTTACCAAGCGTCATGAGCGCGCGGTCTTGCCGAAGAGGGATCTTGCCACGTATACGGGCAAATGCTACCTCGGTATCGACGCGGGATCCACTACGACCAAAATGGCTCTTATCGGCGCCTCGGGCGAGCTTCTGTATTCCTTCTATGCCAACAATCAAGGCAATCCTATCGAAACTGCCAAGGCAGGAATCGCCGGATTGCAAAAAATTTTACCCTCGACCGCGAAAATTGTCAGATCCTGTTCCACGGGATACGGAGAAGTCCTTTTGAAATCGGCGTTTTCGCTGGATGAGGGAGAGGTAGAAACGATCGCGCACTGTACGGCGGCGTCCTTCTTTGATCCCGACGTGGATTGCGTGCTGGATATCGGCGGCCAGGATATGAAGTGCATCAAGCTGAAGGGCGGCATGGTGGACACGATCCTGCTCAACGAGGCCTGCTCGTCGGGATGCGGTTCGTTTATTGAAAACTTTGCCAATTCTCTCGGCTTCAGCGCACAAGACTTTGCCAAAGAGGCCTTATTCGCCAAAAATCCCGTAGATCTCGGTACGCGTTGTACCGTGTTCATGAACTCAAACGTCAAGCAGGCGCAAAAGGAAGGCGCGTCGGTTTCGGATATTTCCGCGGGGCTTGCCTATTCGGTTATCAAAAACGCCCTGTTCAAGGTGATAAAATTAACCGATGCCAAGGATCTCGGTAAGCATATCGTCGTGCAGGGAGGAACCTTCCATAACAAAGCCGTACTGCGCGCCTTTGAAAAGGTCGCGGGTACGGAAGCCGTTTGCCCCGACATTTCGGGCCTGATGGGCGCGTTTGGCGCGGCTCTCATCGCCAAGCAGCACGATAACGGGGAAGAGTCGTCCATGCTTTCGCTTGACGAGATCATGACGCTTACCTATACCCAAACGAGCAGACGGTGCGGCGGTTGCGCCAACAACTGTATGTTGACGGTCAATACATTCCCCAACCAACGGCATCATATTTCTGGTAACCGTTGCGAAAAAGGAAGCGGAGGATCCGCGTCGGGTGCCAAGGGTGCCAACCTTATGGAATACAAGCGACAGCGCATGTTTGCGTACGAGCCGCTCTCCGAAAGCGAAGCGACGAGAGGCACGGTCGGCATACCGAGAGTTCTGAACATATATGAAAACTATCCGTTCTGGGCAACCTTCTTCAAGAAGCTCGGTATCCGCGCGGTGCTTTCTCCGTTCTCGGACAGACGCATGTATGAGCTCGGTATGGAGTCCATTCCGTCCGAATCCGAATGCTATCCCGCCAAGCTCTCGCACGGCCACGTGGAGTGGCTGATCAAGCAGGGCATTCAAACGATCTTCCACCCGTGTGTGTATTACGAGCATCAGGAAACCTCCAAAGCACAAAATCACTATAACTGCCCGATCGTCGTTTCCTACGCCGAGAATTTGAAAAACAACGTCGAGGCCATCACCTCCGGAAAGGTGAAGTATATTCGCCCGTTCATGGCGTTCACAAGCGAAAAGTCGGTCGCCCATCGAATGGTCATGCTGTGCAAAAAGGAGTGGAACATACCCGAAAGGGAGGTACGAGAGGCGGTAAAGGCCGCCTGGCAGGAGCAGCTCAATGCCAAGGCCGACATACGCAAACAGGGCGCCAAGGTGCTTGCCGAGATGGAAGCTCGCCACGGCAAGGGCATCGTCCTGGCGGGGCGTCCGTATCATATTGATCCCGAGATCAATCACGGCATCCCCGAGTTGATCACGTCGTACGGACTTGACGTATTTACGGAGGATAGTCTTCCCATAGATTTTGACCCGTCAAGACCGGTGCGCGTGGTCGATCAGTGGGTCTATCACTCAAGACTGTATACCGCGGCCGAGTTCGTATGCAAAAGGAACGATCTTGAATTGATCCAGCTGAATTCCTTCGGCTGCGGCCTTGACGCGGTGACGACCGATCAGGTGTGCGAGATACTTGAAAAGAGCAACAAGCTGTATACCGTGTTGAAGATCGACGAGGTGAACAATCTCGGTGCGGTCAGGATCCGTATCCGAAGCCTCATGTCGGCTATGAGCCTGCGCGAGCAGAAAGGGATCCGAGCGATCCCCGCGCCGGCTGAGTATCACCGCACGGAATATACTAAGGCTATGCAGGAGGCTGCCTACACGATCATTGGTCCGCAAATGTCACCCATACATTTTGACATTCTTGAGCCTGTTTTCTCCAAGCACGGATACCATATCGTTATTTTGGACAACGATCATCGCGGTGTGATCGATACAGGCCTCAAATATGTCAACAACGATGCATGCTTCCCGTCGATCACCGTGGTCGGACAGATCATGGATGCGGTGCTCTCGGGAAAATACGATACGAATCGGTTAGCGATTATGATGACGCAGACCGGCGGATGCTGTCGCGCGAGCAATTACGTCGCATTTATTCGGCGCGCCCTTGATAAAGCCGGGTATTCGCATATACCTGTCATTTCCCTGAATGCCAACGGCATGGAGAAGAACGAGGGCTTTAAGCTATCGCCCTCGCTTCTGATGAGTGCCGTCCGCGCGCTCGTTTACGGCGATCTGCTGATGAAATGCCTTTACCGCGTGCGTCCGTACGAGCTTACCCCCGGCTCGGCTAATGCCTTGCACGCAAAGCTTCGTCAGATATGCATCGACTCTCTCGTTGATCCGAAGAGCCCGTACCGTTTCAAGACGGTATGCGAACAGATCGTCAAGGAGTTTGATGAATTCCCGATCGACGAGAACCTGCGCAAGCCGAGAGTCGGCGTCGTAGGCGAGATCCTCGTAAAGTATATGCCACTGGCGAACAATCACGTGGTCGAGCTGCTCGAAAAGGAAGGAGCCGAGGCGGTCGTTCCCGATATGATCGATTTCTTCCATTATAGCTTTTCCAAGGGCGCCTATCGGCACAGGTTTTACGGGACCTCCAAAACGGGAGAGATCGCAGCGAAGCTCGTTACGCGTGTGATCAATTGGGTGAGAAAGCCCGCCACCGATGCCTTAAGCCGAAGCAAGCGGTTCCATCCTCCCGTTCACATAAACGAGGTGGCGGACATGACGAAGCCCTTCTTATCTCTTGGAAATCAGTACGGAGAGGGATGGTTGCTTGCGGGTGAGATGCTTGAGTTGATAAAAAGCGGTGTCCCGAACATCATCTGTATACAGCCGTTTGCTTGCCTGCCCAACCACGTTCTCGGAAAAGGCGTTATAAAAAGATTACGGGAAGCCTACCCGGAATCCAATATTGCCGCCGTCGACTACGACCCCGGTGCCAGTGAGGTCAACCAGCTGAACCGCATCAAGCTGATGCTGTCAACAGCAAAGGAAAGAATCAAATAAGAAACGATATTCCACGGCAGAATGCTTGCTTGCCCCTTGTCCGTTTCGTATGGGCTTTTCTCACCTCGAAAGAGCTTGGTCAATGAAAGGAGAAAGGTGAGAGAACCCATTGAAATGTGCAAAAGAATGTGATATAATAGATGAAAAATCTATTGCAAAGCAAGCAGGGACGGATGTATGGTTCGAAAAAGGAAGTTCACGTTATCGACGACGCAGATCATTCTGCTCAGCTTTTTGGTCACGATATTGATTGGAAGCGTTCTTTTGGCGCTCCCGATCAGCTCGGCCGACGGTAAGGCTATCCCTTACGTGGATGCGCTGTTTACTGCGACGACCTCCACCTGCGTGACGGGACTTGTCACGGTCCCCACCTTTTCCACTTGGAGCATCTTCGGTCAGATCGTTATCTTGATCTTAATACAGATCGGCGGTATTGGTGTGATCGCGATCATGTCGGGCTTTATGCTGCTTCTCAACCGGAAAATGGGCCTTGGCAATCGACTGCTCATTCAGGATGCATTCAATCTGAATACCCTGTCGGGACTTGCCAAATTCGTAAAGAACATTCTTTTGGGTACGCTTACCGTTGAGGGCGTCGGAGCACTGCTGTATATGTTGGTGTTTGTCCCTGCCTTCGGTGCGCGCGGGATATGGATATCCGTATTCAATTCCGTGTCTGCCTTTTGTAACGCCGGTATCGATATTATAGGAGAGAGTAGCCTGTGTGCCTATGCGACCAATCCCTTGGTCAATATCGTCACCGCCTCCCTGATCATTCTCGGCGGTATCGGATATATCGTTTGGTGGGATGTGTTTCGGGTGATTAAAAGCCGCACGCCACGCAACCGACGCGTGTTCCGACACTTGACGCTTCACAGCAAGATCGCCATCGTTTCGACCCTTTGTCTGATCTTTGGCGGCGCGCTCCTGATATTCGTGTTTGAGTATAACAACCCACAAACGATCGGGGATATGAATCTGTTTGATAAGCTTCAGGTATCTCTCTTTCAATCGATTACGACGAGAACGGCAGGCTTTGCCACAGTTCCGCAGGAAAACCTAACGGGAGCGTCCACGGTCGTATCGCTCGTGTTGATGTTCATCGGCGGCTCTCCCGTGGGAACGGCGGGCGGTGTCAAGACGGTGACCATCGTTGTGTTGTTGTGTTCTGCCCTTGCGACCATCCGAAACAAGACGGGTGCTACGATATTCCAACGTCGGATCTCCGGCGGTTCCATTCGCAAGGCGGTGGCCGTGGTGGCGACCTTTTCGGCCGTTATGCTCACATCGATCATTCTGCTGGCGGCTGTTACCGATGCCCCGGTCATCGATATTGTCTATGAATCGGTCAGTGCAACGGCGACCGTTGGATTGTCAAAGAATCTGACGGCTAGTCTGAGTGCGCTTGGAAAATGCATTATCATCGTTACGATGTACTTTGGCCGAGTTGGCCCGATATCCCTTGCCGTCGCCCTTGGCAGCAAGAAGGAAAATCAAAACGTGATATCCGAGCCAACGGAAGATATTAGTATTGGATAAAGGAGATCGAATATGCAAAAGAAGAAAACCTACGCGGTGTTTGGCCTTGGAAGATACGGCAGAGCCGTTGCGAAGGAGCTGGTGGAAAACGGGATGGAGGTCATTGCCGTCGATACCGACCAGAGCATCGTGAACGATGCCGCCGCTCATCTTCCGATCTGTAAATGCGCGGACGTGACCGATCCCGAGGTGATCGAGCGCCTTGGCATTGCGGATATCGATACGGTCGTCATTTGCATGGCAAGCAGGCTGGAAGCCAGTGTGATGGCGGTCACCCTGTGTAAGGAAGCCGGCGTCAAGACGGTCATTGCGAAATGCTCCAATGAGATGCAACAGAAAATTCTTCTTCGTGTGGGTGCGGACAAGGTCGTGTTCCCCGAAAATGAATCGGGCATCCGTCTGGCCAAGAATATGCTAAGCTCGGGCTTTATTGATATGATCTCCTTGTCCAAGGATGTGTCCATGGTGGAGATCGACGTAAAGGACGAGTGGATCGGCAAAAATCTGATCGATCTGAATCTGCGTAAAAAATACGGCTTCAATATCGTGGCCATCAAAAAAGGCAACAAGGTCAACGTAAATATCAATCCCGAGCAGGTGCTTGATGCGGAAACCACGCTGATCGTTATTGCCAATACGGCAAAGCTTGCCCGTATAAACTAATACGTGTATGCCAAGAGGGCTGACCGTTTTTCGGTCAGCCCTCAAAATTTGATGCGTCTTTGTAGATAGAATGCTTGCGTTTTGTCGAAAAAAGTGATATACTGTAAAAGTATAAGAAATAACAAGGAGAAGCTATGTTTGACTTCAAAAATAAAATTGCCGTCGTAACAGGCGGCGCGAGAGGGATCGGCAAGTGCATCCGCGAGAGGTTCGAGGCGGCGGGTGCGACGGTCTGTGTCATTGACCTGATAGAAAACGACTATTTCGTGGGGGATCTTGCGGATCGGGCAACGCTTGAGCGATTTGCCGAGAAGGTGATCGCCGAACACGGCCACGTGGATTATCTCATCAACAACGCCGCGCCGAAGATGTGCGGCATCACAAACGGCAGCTACGAGGACTTTGCATATGCATTGAAGGTCGGCGTGACAGCACCGTTTTATCTCTCCAAGCTCTTTGCCAATCACTTTGCCAAGGGCGCAAGCATCGTCAATATCTCGTCCTCCCGTGACCGTATGAGTCAGCCCGAGACCGAGAGCTACACGGCGGCGAAGGGAGGCATTTCCGCGCTGACACACGCCCTTGCGGTCAGTCTTGCGGGCAAGGTACGCGTTAATTCGATCTCGCCCGGCTGGATCGACAATAACTATACCGTATATGAGGGTGCGGACGCCGTTCAACAGCCTGCGGGCAGAGTCGGCAATCCTCCCGACATTGCCAATATAGTGCTCTATCTCTGCTCGGATATGGCTGGCTTCATCACGGGCGAAAATATCTGTATCGACGGCGGTATGACAAAGCAAATGATCTACCACGGAGACTGCGGATGGACGCTGAATGAAACGTAAACTTTACAAAAGGACGTATTACGCGAAGACATGAGATTGATACAAGCGAGAAAGCTCGCCCACCGGATCAAGATACATCGGCTCTACCGAAAGGCGTTTCCTACGAATGAACGCAAGCCGTTTTTTATCATCCGATCCATGCAAAAGAAAGGAAAGACAGACGTTTGGTATTTTGAAAAAGAGGGAGCCTTCGTCGGCTTCGCAACGACCATCAACGGAGGTGACCGGATCCTTTTGGACTACCTTGCGGTTGTCGAGAAGAAGCGAGGCAAGGGCATCGGAACGGACATGCTGAAGCTGCTTCGGACGCAGTACGAAGGGAAGGGCATTTTCCTTGAAATTGAACGGCCTTGCGCGGACGCTCCCAACGCAGAGGAACGCATCCGACGAAAGCAGTTTTACCTCTCGTGCGGAATGAAGGAGTTGAATGTCTCTGCCCGTGTATTCGGTGTTGACATGGAGCTTTTAGGCTGGGATTGCGTAATGGATTACGAGGATTACCGCTTGTTTTATCGGGATAACTACAGCGAATTTGCCGCCGAGCATATTCAGCGTTGTGACGGCGATTCCATCTAAGTGTCGGAACGAAAGATGAAGGGCAGAAGGGAGATAACTCATGATTTTGCAAACAAAACGTCTCATTCTGCGCCCTTGGCGCGAGGATGATGCAGAAGAATTATATAAATACGCGAGCGACCCGGAGGTAGGCCCACCTGCCGGATGGCAACCGCACACGAGTGTGGAGAATAGCCGAGAGATCTTTCGGGGCGCGCTGTCTGCGCCCGAGACCTATGCCGTTTGTCTCAAAGAGAACGGTAAACCTATTGGCAGCATTGGACTACATCGTAACGACCTTGCGGAGCAGGACGATGAATACGAGCTTGGCTATTGGATCGGCAAGACCTTCTGGGGGCAGGGCCTCATTCCCGAAGCCTCGCGCGAGATGCTTCGCCACGCCTTTGAAGATCTCGGCATAAATAGAGTTTGGTGCGGTTATTACGACGGCAACATCAAAAGCCGTCGTGTGCAGGAAAAGCTCGGCTTTGTCTATCATCATACCACTGAAGGACTTGCGGTCAAGCAAATGAACGAGATTCGCACAGGTCATGTGATGCTGATGACGAGAGAAACGTGGGAGAAAGAACAATATTTTGCCGATTATGAAGTATGCACTGAGAATGATGTGTCTGAAATAACTGCAAAAGGCATAGCCCTAAAAAACGAAATGTTTATCGATTTTGAAGAATGCACGAAGATGTGGGCAAAAATGAACGATGTAGAACAATCAAAATGCATTGGTGAAAGAGATATCGAGGATTTAAGCTTCACGTTTTACACTCTGCCGAAATCCATTATGATTAAATTCCTTGAAAAAGGAAGGTTTGTGGAGTTTCTTTCGAAGAATAATGTTCACAGACGTTTTCACAATTTGCAAAACAAGATTGTTGAGTTTGGATATAGAACTTTCGATATGACCTAATGGAATATTTCCGTTTGGCAGAGTGACAAATAAGAATTTGAAAGGGAGGTATTGTCATGGATATCACATGACGGCCTCCGATATCAGCGACGGAGAGCTTGCGGAAGCAAGAGGGAGAGCCGCAAAGAACAATGTGCAGCTTCCATTTGTAAAGACAGACTTCTGTGCTTTATCGGAGACCTTCAGAGAACCGTTTGACGTTGTGATCTGCATGGATAACGCACTGCCGCATATGCTCACAAAGAGTGCGTTGGAGGCGGCAATCAAAAGTATCACAAATCAGATCACAGATGGCGGTATGTTTGTTGCCAGTATCCGAGATTATGATGCGTTGCTTATGGATAAGCCGCCATATTCACCCCCTTATATCCATAAGACTGACAAAGGGCAAAGAGTATCTTTTCAAACATGGGTCTGGGACGGCGAGCATTACAAGCTGACGCAGTATATCATTGATGATGAAGGAACTCTGCAGATCAGTAAATTCGACTGCGAATACAGAGCAATACGCAGAGAAGAGCTGACAAGCTTGCTGGTTGCGAATGGCTGTCGTGAGGTGGTATGGAAGTTCCCGGAAGAAACAGGATTCTATCAGCCGATCGTAATAGCAAAGAAATAACAGAAGAAAACATCAAATGAGAATTTGTAAGGCGGTTTTATGAAAAGGGTAACAAGTGTAGGAATACTTTTAGCGGTGCTGGCTGCGGCTCTCTATGCCATCAACGCTCCTTTTTCGAAGCTACTGCTCGATTATATGCCCTCTACACTGATGGCAGGATTTTTGTATCTTGGCGCAGGGCTGGGGATGGGTATTATCGCTTTGTTCAGAAGATTCAAAAATGCTGAGCGAACGGAAGAAAAAATAACGAAAGCAGACCTGCCGTACACGGTGGCTATGATAATTCTCGACATTGCTGCCCCGATTTTCTTGCTCCTTGGACTTTCGTACACCTCTGCGGCAAACGCCTCGCTTCTCAACAATTTTGAAATCGTAGCTACGGCACTTATCGCATTGGTAATTTTCAAAGAGAAAATTAGCCCAAGACTGTGGCTTGGTATTCTGTTCGTTACAGTTTCCTGTGCGCTCCTCTCAATTGAGGATATAGCAAGTTGCAGAAAAGCTGTCGCTTGAACGAAACGCTCCGTTTAATCGCTCGGATTTTTTTGAAGACTATGTTGATCTGTGCGATTATCAACTTGATAGAGCTGTTCCAAAGGAAAGCAAAATCATCACGAGCGATGGCGTTTTTGAAAAGGTACTGGATATTCGTCGTATCAATGATGGCATAGACAGCAAACGATTCGACTTGATTGATGAATACATCGCAGAAAACAGCCCTAATGCTGAGCCTAATCAACTACGCGGATTAGACGATTATGATAGGTGGAAACGCGTGAGTGATATGAGAAACAGAAATCGCAGTCAATCTCGTTTCTTGAAAGAAAACCTGATGCGGAATATTCAAGAGCGCTCAAATGGCGAAAGTGCTTTGTCGTATTTCGTTGACTCAATTCAGGAGAAGGCGCTATATCTTTTGGATGAGCCTGAAAACAGTTTATCTCCTCAAAATCAATTGCAACTGAAATATTTTATTGAAGATTCAGTAAGAAATTTTGGTTGTCAGTTTGTTATTTCTACACACTCACCGTTCTTGCTCTCTCTTAGAGGCGCACATATATACAACATAGATGAAACACCGCCTACGGAGAGAAAATGGACAGAGCTTGATTGCGTAAAAGTGTATCATGATTTCTTTGTTGAGCAAAGTGATAAATTTAATTAATTGAAAGCGATCTATCCTCCCGTCGGTGAATACGGGAAGCAAGGGTGAGCATCATAAAAATTCGTCTTATTCTGTCTTTTTAGCGCTGTTTATTGACGTTTAGTGATACCTATTACATATAGATCACTTTGTTATACAAAAGTGACAGAAGTTGACTTTTGCCAAATGGTAAAAACCCTTTTTTGCGGACGCTTTTTGCTCGTTTTGACTTCTCAAGCACACAAAAGTTGTCAAAACGCGCTCTTTGCGCTCTTATCTCCGTGTACTCCGGTTCTGTTTATGGTCAAAGATGTGGTCAAATCCAAGTACCGAATGATTGATATGTGGTCACGAAATCCCAAAAAGCGCAAGCTGCTTTCGGGGTGCCCCCGAAGATAAGAAAACGCAAAAATCATGTGATAAACATACCGCCATCAGAGAAGAAACGCACCAACCGCCACATGTGGTCAGCCGTGCAGAAAAAAAGATAAACATGTGGTTAGGCTATTGATAAAATTCCAAAAACATGTTATAATGCGTTTGCGCTATATGCGTCGTCGACCTGCTCCTATGCGAGAATGCGGCAAAATACTAACACTCTTGTATGAGACGTGACTGTGTCTCTTAACACTATTGGTAGAGGGCTTATCCTTAAAGTTTAACACAGGTTGGTGCGTTTGTAAGTTTGACACCGTAACGCCTGAGCCAAAATTAGTCAAGATAGGGCACGTGACACGAAAGTGCATCACGATATGCAGCCTGTATGTAAATGTTAGTTTAAGACAGGTGACGAAATGTTTAAATGACGTGAACGGAACTTACATCCCCGAACCGTTAGGTTCGGGGGCTTTTTATTTTCTCGGGTTGTTGCATTTTAACTCTTGCGAAGGGCTTTGTCAAGCCCTTTTCGCCGTTTGTTTGCTACTCGTCGGTCGAGCACGACGAGCTTAACGCAAATAGTTGCTACGATTTGGTCGCGCGCAAATTGTGACGCAAGGAGTCGCATCCGTAATAGCGGTATGCAAGGCCCCTTGAAAATAAAAATCAGCACTCAGAATTTGATATGCAGTAAACAAAGAAAACGGGTTCAGCCGTTGATGCCGTAAGCGCCCGTCAGAGGATCCTTGAAAATGCCGATTTCAGGCGTTGCGAAGGTGAACACAACGAACAGAACGGCAATTATGCAGAGAACGGCAAAAGCAATCTTGGGTGATTTGCACGCTGTCGTTCCATTGTTAAACTGCCGCGTTTCGTAGATATATGCAATCACAGCAGAAACAAAGAAATTCGCGATGTTGATCCAATCAGGCGACCGACCGATCACGCCGTTGTAGGTATAAAAGAGAACAGGAATAAGGACAAGGCCGAGAAGTGCGCCTTTTAACTTAACGCACCAAAATTCTTCACGATCCTTGAAGAAAAAGCTCTGCACAATAGCAAAGATGAACATCGGCCAAAAGAGCAGCTTCATGTGCTCCCACGTGGATTCGTTCACGCCCGAAAAGGGCGCGACCCATGCAGATCCGCCTGTCCAATCGTATAAAAAATGTAGTAGCGTACCGGCGAGCGACGTTACCGCAAAGCCCATCAGCTGCCACAAACCTATTGATCGTTTCATAGTCCCACCTCGGAATATTTATTTTTAAAAAGTATATTCAAAGATAGGACTTTCTATTCTTCGTTTGTTTCTGCCCGTTCCTCGCACAAGCTTCGCTGTGTTGCAATCGTCGCTAGTGTATCACCGAGCTGTACAAAAACGGTGGCAAGCAATGTAATTTCGTCGACGGATAGTTTGCATGAAATCGCATTAGCGAGTGCGGTCACAGCAGAGGTCAGTTCAAGTGAGTTCATTGCATATCACCTCTTTATATGATATGCGAAAAACGAAGAAAAGCAAACGCATTCGAACCCACCGCCATGTTCATATATTACGGTTGAAAAAGGACGAAAATTATGGTATAATATAACCCCTAAAAACAAAAAGAGCAGGCGAACCTGCTCAAAACAACTCAATATTTACCCCAAAAGTAAGCATAAGCAAAAAATATCAAGTGTCCATAACTTGAATCTGTTATGAACACTCGATATGCCAAACTAGATATTTCTTGATACGCCATAATTTATGCACCAAAAGGGTAGTATAATTTCACGGTGCAACCACCCCCAAAAAGGTAGTTTTCGAGGTGTTATTTTTGCATTTCGCTCATTCATAAAAAATTATCAATTCCATTCTCTACTAATACATTATAGCAGCCGAGTCAGGGTCAAAATAGGGCCTTGACTTTTTTTCGTTTTAGAGTGATAGATATAAGCGGAGGTGAACGAAATGAAACGAAAAGATGCAGAGGCTGAAACAAGATACCGCCTGGGCAACTTCATTATGCTCAATCTTTACAAGCAGGGCGTAATTACAAGAGAACAGTATCTTGAGATACGGGATAGGCTGATAGACGAATACAAGCCTGTCATTGGAGAATTAGAAAGGGGGCTACCGTGGATACTAGACGAGTTAGAAAAGTAACTGTTATCCCAGCAATAAAGCCGTTAGAGGCTTTGAGAAAAAAGAAAAGGGTAGCAGCTTATGCTCGTGTTTCAACGGGTTCTAGAGAGCAGGAAACGAGCTTAGTGGCACAGAGAGAATACTACGAGAAGCTGATTCGGAATAACGAGGAGTGGCTTTACGTAGATGTTTATTACGATGATGGAATATCAGGTCTATCATTTAGGAATCGAGAGGGATTTAATCAAATGATTGCGGATGCTCTCGACGGCAGGATAGATTTGATCTTGACGAAATCACTGTCACGATTTGCTCGAAACACGGTGGATACATTGACAACTATACGCAAGCTCAAAGATGCGGGAGTAGAGGTGTTCTTCGAAAAGGAAAACATCTATACTATGGATGCCAAGGGAGAGTTCCTTATTACGCTTATGAGTAGCCTTGCCCAAGAGGAGAGCAGATCCATTTCTGAAAATATCACTTGGGGCAAAAGAAAACATTTTGCTGATGGCAAATATGAGGTGGCGTTTGCTATGTTTTGGGGCTATGAGAAAGGTGACGATGTTGTTCAAATGATTATCAACGAAGAGCAGGCCCCTATAGTTAAACTCATATATACCTTGTTTCTCGGTGGGCACTCGTCATACGGAATAGCTGCTATTTTGGATAATTTACAGATACCAATTATGTGCGGGGACAAAGGTTGGTGTGCTTCTACAATAGAAAGCATTTTATCTAATGAGAAGTACAAGGGTGATGCGCTATTGCAGAAAAGCTATACGGTTGATTATCTAACAAAAAAGATGAAAAAGAATGAAGGGGAGGTGCCCCAGTATTATTTGGAAAAAGTTCATCCCGCTATTGTCTCCGATGATGTCTTCGCTTTGACACAGGAAATGCTTCAAGAGCGAAGAATGAGAGGAGATAAATATTATAGCGGGACCGACCCGTTTTCATCGAAAGTGATTTGTCCCAATTGCGGGGATACATATGGAAAAAAGCCTTCTCACAAATACGTGGATAATTTGCTTTATTACTCACAGTTCTGGGTGTGCAAATCGTATTATAAGAAGAAATGCGGGTCCCCAAAGATAAGAGACGAAATAGTATGCGGCTATTTCCGCCTGGCGTTAGTACAATTATTTACTGATTATAATGATGTAATAGAGTATTGTAAAAAAACAGTGCTAGACTATTATGGCGAAGTGCCCCAGCATTATGTAGAAGATTTATTATATGACTTATCCCGGAACAATTACCGAGATTGGTGGATAGAAAGGCTCATTCGAGTTCTCCTTGTGCGAGTAGAAGTGTCTATGCACCACAGACTGACATATTGCTTCATTGACGGGAGCAGACGGAATTTTGAATATCAACCTCGAAACGACAGAATGTTGAAAACACCAGATGAACGTAAGAAACAATAGAACGGAGGAATGCTTATGAAATTAACAGAAAAAGATAAAAAGAGAATTGAAAATATGAGAAAAGGGGGATTTGGTTATAGGAGAATCGCTAGATTTTTAGGATTAAGCACAGACGCGGTAAAATACTATATTGAAAAAAACAATGGAAATATAAAAATCGAAGTCACAGGAATCACATTGAAGGATATATGCCCAAATTGTTGTGCTCCAGTGGTTCAAACGCCGCACAAACGAAGAAAAATTTATTGTAGCGATAAGTGCAGATTGCAAGCATGGCATCGGTATCATTATGAATCAAAAAAGGAGAAGCCTGAAGAATGATGACACGAAAGGAAAAACAAAGAATTCAGATGTTGCGAAAGTTTGGCTTTAGTTATCCGCAAGTGGCTCGGCTGATGGATATAAATGTTAGCACAATTAAATCTTATTGCAGAAGATACGGTTTTGCCGATACGGATCTTGAAAGTTCAGGTTTTTGCAAAATGTGTAGGACACCAATAACGCAAACTCCTCATACAAAAAAGAAAGAGTTTTGTGGCAATAACTGTAGAGTAAAATGGTTTTATCACAAAAAGAAATTAGTAACTGAACTGGAAGCTGAATTAAATGAGAATTTCGATGATGAATAAATACTGTGAGAGGGAGACGGGCATCATTCTTCGAGGTTGTCGGGGTTCTTCAGATAAATCGGTATCCTCGCATTCTTAAAGCCGAAGTGCAGCCAAACCTCACCTTCGGAGGATGCATCAATATCAAAGGTATCTGCTAAGGAGATGGCTTCGGCTATCTCCTTGCATCCGTAGAAGCTATATACCCAATCCTTGACCATTAAAGACATCCCCGTTCCCAGCAACTCGTCAAACACGATTTTATGTTCTGCATCGGGGGACTCTTTATGTATGACCTCAAGAATGCGGTCTATAGCTTTGGTAGCGCGGGGATAGTTTACGGGATGAACCATCCACATATTGGTCTTGGGGAGCTTGTCCGCCCACTCACGAATCAAGCCGAGAATGGCTTCTTCCTCTGGGGAAGTGTACTCAAAATCTTCGTTCATAATCAAACCTCCTCGTTTTTCTTAAGAGCTTTGAATAGCTCTTTTCTTTTTTGTCTGCAAGCGGGGCAACGTTTCGGCTCCGAAAGTTTGCGTTCCTCATAGTATTTTTGCTCTCCGCCTGTAAAGAGGAACGTTTCGCCACAGTCGCAGCACACGATCTTTTTCTTCTTTCTCTTGTGCTTCTTTGGGGCTTCGGGTTTTACCTCAACAACCTTGGTGGTTACGAGATAGATCTTGCTTCCTACTTCCTGTGTGACTCGGTAAATAGGTGTGTGTTCGTTCTCCTGCTGGCGGAGCGCAAAACGCTCCTCGATGATTTCCATGTTGTCCTCAAAATACTTTGCAAAACTCATTTTTTCTGTCTCCTTTTTTTGTTTTTATAGCGTTGTAGAGTGGGGGGCGTGTAGATAGCTGTGACGGTTGGTGTGCGGGGGTACATATAAATAGCAGAGGTGTGTACCCCCTTATATATAGTAACGGCGTACAACCTCCTAAATATATAGGGACGGTGTGTAACTGCTTATATAGACCTAGGGGACAACCGTCTGCTAATATATGTACTCGCTGTTCGGTGTTGCGAAATAATGTACTCACTGTTGCGTCCTCCTTTTTTATATGTAACCACTGTTGCATTTTCGCTTATATATGTACTCACTGTCAACCTCCTTATATAGGGAACAGCGGTCAACCCCTTTATATAGCGTTGGGTGTTAGACTCTTTTGTTATAGTACCGTAGCCGACAACCCCCAGTTATATAGCCGTTGCCCCGCGCCGTTATAATAGCAAAAGACGCAACCCCCTCTGCTGTAGTAGCAAAAGGTGTGACCCCTATATATAGGGTAAAATCATTAACCCCCTTTTGCGGCACTAACATAAGAGTGAAAAGGGGGTTACAGACTATTCAGTTGATATGCGCCTCTAAAAGTCGGTAAAAACCGACAACTTTTTGCAAGGTGATGCGAAAATACGACAACTCGGCATTTACAAATAGCGGGATGTGTGATATAATAAAAGCACAGAATGCAGAAATATTTAGTTTGGAGGCAAATTACATGGTAAAAGCGCCTATCACAAAAGAATATAAAACGCTAGAGGAAATCAAAAGAATGATCGAGCTTGAAGATGATTTCCATGATGCCGAATTGATGGATATCGCCATCAAGAACGGTGATGCTTGGTTTGGGATTTGGCAATATGGTCATCGTTTCACGTTTGCTTGCCGAGAAATTATGAACCTTGAAATGAATATGGACCTAAAACTGGTAAGTCTGTATGAAGTAGATATAAAGCAATGTGAAGATGGTGTAGAACTAACCTTTGACGAGGTGGGAGTTGTTATTAAAGCGAAAGAAGTCATATTAGAGGAGCTAATTCTTCCCAAGGATTATGAGCTATCGGATGAGGAGAAAACGGCAATTAAGACGAAAATAGAAGCTCCCGATGTATATGTCAAATGCCCTCGATGTGGCGGGGAATTGCACTACAACAAGAAGTTCGATTTAATCGATGTTCGTTGCTATTCGGATGGCTGTATAAAATCGTCGTATTTGTTATGCGATGAAGAAGTGGAGGACGTAAAATGAAGAAAAAGGGATATAGCCGTGAAGGTTTGTTTGGAAATATCAATCATTATGATGAAAGAGGCAGGAAAGTGGGACAGAGTCGCCCTGGTTTCTTCGGAGGTTACAACCACTACGATGAAAATGGAAAAAAGGTAGGGCGTAGCTCTCCTGGCTTGTTTGGTGGCTACAATCACTATGATGAACATGGTAATAGGAGTGGTAGAACCAGTCCCGGATTATTTGGAAATCTAAATCATTATGATGAACACGGCAGAAGAACGGGAACCAGTACCCACGGCTTGTTTGGCGGCTTTAACCATAAGGGTAAGAAATAAAGTGAGGGAAAGAAATGAAATCGAATGAAAAATACAACCGAATTCGCCCTTTGAAGATTTGGGAGATCTTGCAGAGAGAAACAGATGAAGACCATCCTATGGGAACCGAGGAACTCCGTGCGAAACTGTTGGAGTGTGGAATTGAAGCACATAGGACCACCATTTATGAGGACATTAAGCTCCTCAATGAATGTGGTTATGAGATTATGTCCCGTAGAGGTCGAAGCAACCAGTATTACGTGATGGACAGAAGTTTCTCTAATCCGGAGATTCATATTCTTTTAGATGCAGTTCAGGCTGCAAGCTTTATTACAGACAAAAAGACAGCCGAGCTTGTTGACAAAATCGCTCAGTTGGCAGGTAGCCAAAAGGGGCTTGTCTTGAAAAAGAACATCGTCCAGTTTAACACCGCAAAAAGCTCCAACGAAAGTATTTATTATAACGTTAATGAAATAGTATCTGCCATTAACAGCAGACGAAAGATCATCTTCCTTTACTTCGATTACGATAACAATCACAATCGTGTGTACCGTAAGGATGGACATCACTATGTTGTAAGTCCTTATGCCACCGTTTTTGATGATGGACATTACTATCTTGTGATTTACGACAAGCGTTACAACAAGATGACAAACTACCGCATCGACCGTATGGACAAAGTGGAGATCATCGAAGAGCTTGCAGACATGCCGCCCGAGGAGATGCAGTTTGATATTGCCAATTACAAGAAATCTCTTTTCGGAATGTTTTCGGGAGAGACCACAGCGGTAACGATTGAAGCACACCGCACCTTAGTGGATGCTATCTTCGATCTCTTTGGTGAGAGAACAAGAATTATCTCCAACGGAGAAGAGACCGTGCGTTTTACCGTCGATGTTCAGGTGAGTGCGTTGTTCTTTGGCTGGTGTTGCTCGTTTGGAGAGAAGGTCAAACTGCTCGGTCCCGCTAACATCATTGAGCAATTGAAAGAGTACAACGAAACAATTAAGAATCAATACGAGGAGAACTGATGGATAAGAAGATAAGATTCCGCAGAGGCTTATATTGTTTCTTCCTTGGCATCGATATTTTCTTTGGCGTACTGACACTGATTTTTCTATTCGTGTTTCCTCCGATTGGATTGATTGGCGTGGCGGTTACAGTGCTATATGCGTTGGTTGCAATATCTATTAAGCAATCTCTTGGCGGAAAGAAGCCGATATTCGATTTGTTTCGAGAAGGCACGAAAACCTGTGGGAAATGTAAACATACATTTGCAAAGAAAGAGCATTTGACCTGTCCTCACTGTGCGCGGGTAAGAGAATTTAAACGCAAATATGCGGAAATTATAAAAAGCAAAACACCGCCACCGAAGGATGAGGAGCACGATGATTTCTGGGAAGAACTTGGTACATTAATGTTGATTGATTCGCTATTTGATGATCTATAAAAATACGATGGAAGGAGGCACCTATGGAAAACGCATTGTGGAATGGAAAATTATATACCGCTGCGGAAATAGCGGATTCGTATGAATTGGAAAAGAGTATAAGGAAGGCAAGCGGAAGGAAAGAGCTGAGATGCCCGGATGCAGATTGCCCCAGTCCTGTTTTGAGATATTGTCATGGTGAAATCAAGAGTGCCTTCTTTGCTCACCTCGATAATTGTACATGCGATTACGCTGAGTTCGATAAAGAGAACACGCAGTTGATGCGAAAGGTGAAACGCACCATATACGAGAGCTTTGTTGCACAGGGATATGATGTGCAGTTGGAAGTGAAGCTGTTACCTAGGCACTATACGCATCTGCTGTTTACTATGTCCACGGGCAAGAAAATAGCTGTAGAGCTGGGAACACAGAGAACGACCGCCAATAGGATAGATTACCTTTCGGAGCAATATGAGAGAATCGGTGTTGATGTAAAATGGATCGTAATTAGCAACTCGCAAACACCGGTTAAAGAGAACGAAACATTCTTTATTAAACGGTATCTCTTGAACGAGAGCAAACGAAAAGATATTCTAGTCTTAAATTGGGATGGGACCGAGATTACACAGTACATAGTAGACCCCAATAAATATCTTTATAGGGGAAACAGCATATATTCTGAAAATTACCCTGAAATATACTCAGAAACGGCGGGGCTAGAATTGTTAGCTTTTGAAGAAGATGAGTTGACTATTCGGGGCTTCCATTCGAGATATAACGAATGGTTGATACGCAAGCGTGCTGCATTTGACAAGAAATTGACTCAAATGGCGGAGGAAGCAGCGTTGCGTGAAAAGCGTATGCGTGAACGTCAAGAAGAGTATGAAAGACAAGAGCGTGAACGTGCCGCTAGGGCAAGGACGTTGCCTCCCATCATAGCAAGCCGCCCCAGCACATCCTATTCAAGGCCTTCCACTCCGAGTATGTCTTATGAGGCAAGGAGAGAAAGCATTCTTCATCGAATGGACCAACAAACAGAACAGGTGCGAGATTCAACGGGCGCACGTTGGATTAGATGCGAACTTTGTGGCAGCGTGGAGACTGAAGATAAGTTTTGGTCCTATGGCGGTGCAAACCACGTAAACCTCGGAACTTGTTATAAGTGTGGCAAGAAATAAAGGCGAGAGGTAAGTGCTATGAAAAAATGGATATCATATAAAGCTGGCTCTTCAATCGGTGGCTTAGGCTCCGAAAACGGAACGATTCTTTACGATGAGGAGTTTGATGGTGGATGTCGTATAACAATGGAGAAGTGTCCCAGGTATTATGCAATTACCTGTGGTGTGTATGGCTCAATGGTCCATACGGTATTCCGTGGTGCTGATGATGCCAAGGATACGTATGATGCTATGAAGCTGGAGCTTGGAAAGTTTATGACTTCCGCAACAAACGAAAACGAAGAAGCTGAATTTTACGAATATTTTTGCGATAAATATGTTTGAAAAGGAGTAGATTATGTACATCATTGCGGACGTCGAGTGGGTTCAGAACAAAGAGAATAAACAAAGTCCCACGCAGCTGTCCGCTGTTCGTGTGGACAACAACTGGAATATAGTAGATGAGTTTTCGTCTTATATACGACCAATGGACGCTTCATTCCACGATTGGAAGCACGTCGCATATGCAGGCGGAAAGCCTGATGACTTCCTGTATGCACGAAACTGTCATAATGTTTTTACTGCCTTTAACAACTGGGTTGGAGAGGACACTATCTGTTGGTGGTATATCCCATCCCGTGATTTACACGCATTTATAAATAAAATCGTACTGAAGATTAAAAACACCAAACCATCAAAGATACTCAGTGAATATATGCTTGGCTTCTTGGACGGGCAGGGATATGTGAAGGGCAGTGCTTACAAATTGGCAAGGGCACGAAATATTGACGTTCCCGAACTGGAGCACGACTCAAGAAACGATGTTATAGCCATTGTGAATTTGCTAAAAGGAGTAGGCTTTCCTCAAGAGGCGTTGCTTGAACCTCCGATAAAGCCAGAGCCAAAGTTTAATCACCCCAAGAGCGATATGTTAGAATATCAATATGATGTTACTCACGCATTGCTTCATAAAAAAGGGTGTCCGCACATTCCCGAAGGAGCGGATATGCTCGGCTTTAGCACGCTCTTGGGTGCAGTAAGAAAGGGCTATAAGGCTTGTGCTTGCGTAAGAGAAGAACTTCGCCTTGCTAAGCGTGAAAAGGTACTTGATGAAATAAGCAGGTCGCAATACACATTTATGTATGCGGAACACGGTTCAATCTTCCATCGACACGATTGTGGCTTACTTCATAATGCTCATCATGTACTCGGAACTATAAAATACGATACGATCATTAAAAAAGGATTGCGCCCGTGCAAGGTATGTAATCCTTCTCCCGAAGATGAGTATAGACCGCTTTTAATCCAGCAAAGAATCGCAACAATGAAGACTCCCAAGCTGGCAAAGCGTAGCCTTACACGCTCCGAAATGACGGCGATGACTAGACTACAACAATCGCAAAAGGAGCGTTATTCGGGTGTTTTACATACTGATATGACCAAACAGGAAAAGGACGATTTGTTCACGCTTACACAACCGGGTTTTGGATTTTTTGCTGCGAGAGGCTACCAAAACTTCCATACACGCAATTGCAGCAGATTGGTAGGTAAGAGCAATATTCGAGGCTTTGATACTTTCTCTCACGCTTGTCGTGCCGGATACACTCCTTGCAAATATTGCAAGCCTAATGAAAAACAAAATATCGTTGTGTCGATTCCGATAGATAACAAGGTGAGGACCGATGAAACAATTGAGGATTTGTCGGTATTGTGCGAACAATATGGTTATCCGCATCGCTATCGCAAAGGTAATTTTGAGTTGGAGACAGCGGTAGGCAAGTGGATTATCCATACGGGGGATAGACCAGTTACTGTAGAACACATAAATCTTGCAAAAAAGCCTAATTGCGAGACTTACCATAAACAGCATCGCATTTTCCTATCAATGCTCGATGCGTTACGGTACATACATAGGCACGATAGCGAATTGAAAGGAGACAGCGAAGAGAATGCAGGAACAGATGAAGTTGTTTAGTGGAACAGCAGTAAAAATGCAATTGATATCCAACGGTCTTTGTTACGGTCCATGTCCTATGGTCAATGATGAAGTTGAACAGCGGATTACCATTACCCCTACGCATATATGGGTAAGCAGATATCAGTATGGCGACGGCTTGAACTACGAATTGCTCCAAAAATTCAATGGCCGCATTGCACGTGAAAACGGTGAAGCAATCCTTGCTGAAGTCGCAGCTTATTTCAGTGATGAGAATCATATAGTGCCTTTTGCTACCGATGTTGGTAGTTGGGAATTGGTCCTGACCAATGAAGAAGGGGAGAAATACCGCTTCTTCGGTTCCTTGATTTCGCTAGATGCCGCATTAGATAACATTTGTGATGTCATTAGAGAACGTTTGGATATGCCTTTTCTGTACCTGTTTAATGGTGATGACAAGCAAGACAGAATTGATAGGATCACAATCGAATATAGTCGGGTAACCAAAATTAAGCCCAATCCTACGCATAATGTTGATTATGAATATGTTACTTGGAATTATTCTGAGAAGGTCACACTTGATAGAGAGACCGAGACATTGGAGTATTTCAGGCGAATTGGCACAGAGTGCGATACGACCTGGAAATATCATGTGGATGGCGGGATTTCAACCTTTTTGGATGAAACGGAAGTTGAGCTGTTCGATGACATCGAGGGTAATCCTCCCGAAGCCATTGATGACCCAATGGAGACAAAGAACTACCGTATTACAATCGAGTTTGCTCATATGCCAGATAAGGTCATTACTGGTAGTTATGATCGTTTGAGTCTCCCAAGAAAATGGGCTAAATTCGCAAGAGACTTAAAAAAGTTTATGCAGTTTTACGGTGAGGGGGAAATCCTTGATCGTAGGTACTACGAAGCAATAAAGCAATGTCCTGGTGATATTATTTATCTTTCGGTTACCTTTGGTGAGCACGGAAAAAGGTACTATTATCACACCGATAACAATGAAATCAAAGTTGGTGACTGGGTTGTAGTTCCTGTTGGAAACGATGGCAAAGAGCGCATAGTAAAGGTTGAAAAGAAGGAATATTTCCGCGAGGATAATGTCCCAATGCCTTTATCGCGGGTAAAGAGTGTAATCGAAGTCTTTATTCCGCCCGAAGATGATGAGGAAGCACTTGATTGTCCAGTGCTAAAAAAGATGATAACTATGGATGAATGTTTGGATCATTGTGAGCGCGGCTTTGATGTTGCAAGCGATGAGGAATCTGAACAATGCGACCTTATTTGCGAAAAATGTCGATATTTCGAAGATTGAGAAGGGTATAAAGCGATGAAAAAAGAAACATTGAAACAAATGCTTGATATGAGCAAGGATGAAAAGACCGCAGCGGAAGTCATTGAGATGATAAAAAACTACGAGGATCAGTATGAAGATGGCACTGATGGAACCACCATCAAGCTACGCGTTTTCAAAGGTCCCGATGGAAAGGTAGTAACAGAAATATGTTCACTTTTGGAGTATCGTGACATTTCCAAAATGAACTTGGAAGAGCTACGTGCTTATTACGAGGAGTTGGAAGATCAATTTGACGAAGTGTCGGGTGATGAGCCTGAAGATGAGGATTCCGATGAATATGATGAGTGGGAAGATCTGTTTTCGGAGCTTGAGGATGAGATGGAAGCCGTAAAGGATAGAATTGATGAATTGGAAAAGAGGTAACACATAATGACAATTGAAACCTTAAAAGAAAAAGTAAAAGAAATAGTAGAAAAAATCGATATTGAAACATATCCCGAAATTCACGATTATCTTACCGCAATTTTGGAAGATAGTATTTATGAGGATACAGCATATGAGGTATCCGCCGTTGTTTATAACTGCGATAAGAAAGAAGTTCTCCCCCAGGAAATAGCAGATCTTTTGATAGAGATTTATGAGGATGAACTCAAAGCAAAGAATCACGATGCGATTTGTGACTATGGCTCTCTCTATTACACAGGACGCATCGGTGAGCAGAACTATGAGAAAGCCGTTTATTATTATGATATGGCGGCAAAGCTCGGAAACCGTCAAGCACAAGAAAACCTTGGCTATTGCTACTACTATGGTCGCACGGGAGTCGTGGATTATGAGAAGGCGTTCCATTATTTTGTAAAGGGTGCTCTTGACAATCACCTTATTTCTCTTTATAAAATCGGTGATATGTACAAGAATGGCTATTACGTGGAAAAGGATGAAAACGAAGCATATTGCATTTATCACCATTGCTTAATAGGCTTGAATGAGATAAACACACCTATTCTTGGCGCTGACGTTCATATTCGTATAGCTGATTGCCATTTCAACGGCATCGGTGTAAAGAAAAATGCAGCCATTGCACTTGAACACTATCAAATTGCAGAACGTCTTTATTGGATTCGCTTGCAAGAGGGTGATTTCTTGATTAAGAAGCAATATGAGCGTTCCATTGAAATGCAAGCAAAAGCGCGAGAGGAAATGAAGAAAGATCTTCCCGGATTCGCATGGGTGAATAGCTAACCGAGGTGGAAATATGATTATAGAAAGAAAATACGTACCTTTTTGTACGCTGATAAATCGTGACCAGGAAGCAGGGGCAATATTTGAGAAGGCATTTAATGAATCGTATCCCCCGGAGGACAGAGAGCGCATATGGGCTATGCTGATGCCTCAGTGTCTCTTTGAAAGGGATATGGGTTGGTGTTTTAGCAAGCTCGGGGATGTAATAGAGGGCTTTGAAAAACTCGACCAGGACAAGCCCTATGATAACGGATTATCGTATAAGGATGTTAATGAGACTAGAATTGTTTCCCGTGGGGAAGATGGTCTTGTTTTACATCTAATTTGTCGCTTTGATGGAATTTACAATATTGTAAAAATAGTCGAATTTGATGATGAAAGTGAAAAGCAGTGACATAGTTGTTATGGCTGAAGAGCCGATTTCTGAAAGGACTCCAGAAGAAATTAGAGATTATTTCGCTAACAAAAAAACCGAGCAGGACCTAGCAGATGCCTTTGCAATCACTAGCAATGAATTCTTTTGGGTTGCCGACAACATATACGATTATGAGGAAGGCACTCCCGAGCATAAAACAGCCTGCGAGATTACCGATGGGTGGGGTGCTCTTATGGATGAATATGAAGAAAGAATATTTGAGATTTTGACCAGTGAGGGCGTAACTATTCCGGCAAGTGCTCAAATTAGAGTGCTAATACCATTCATGTCTAGGAATGGGTATAGAGACGCTAATGGCTGGTGGATAAAAGACGGTCAGTAAACAAAGGAGGTAGCGTGTATGCTAAGGTGCTCTGACAAGTCATGTAGTTTTAGTTGAGGAACCCAAAATGCCTAATTTGAATGATTATCACGCATATAAAAGTACAAGTGGTGGCGGTAGCAGTTCTGGTAAAGGCACAGGCTTTGGCTGTGGTGGATGGACTGTAATCGTCATAGTTGCGGCTTTGCTAATATTTTTTGTCGCTGATGGTGCAAGCTGGGATGCCATAGATACACTTTTAGGCCTAGGACTTATTGCGTTTTTGATAGCGAAAACATTGTTTAGATAATGCATTTTGATAATGCTTGAAGCTGCCATGTTAGAAATCTCTATGAATATTATAAAAATGATTATAAAAATTCGACAATAATAGTGCTATCGCAACATTTTTCATTGACAGAACCGCTTATTTATGATATAATATAAGTTATCTATTTATATTAGTGGAAAAGCGGACTTTTCTGCGTGGAGGATGTATTATGGTTAGCTATAAAAAACTCTGGAAGTTGTTAATCGACAGAGATCTCAAAAAGAAAGATTTGGCAAGAATAGCTGATTTAAGTACCTATACCATTCAAAAATTAAATCGCAACGAGAATGTCAATACAGACACTCTCACCAAGATATGCAAAGCGTTGAATTGTACTTTCGATGATATTTTGGACATTGTTGAAGATTAACTTTCGGAAAGGGGGATCACTGCTATGAGTGATAATGTAAATAGAAAACAAGAATTCCGAAAGTGGCTTGATGAAAATGGCGTCAGAAATCCTGCACCGGCATTGATTTTGCAATCTATGGATGAAGCCTCGGAGTACGCATATAAGCGAAAAATGATAAGCAATAGCTTCTGGGAAATTGAAAATTCTAGTGATTTTAACGCAGTTAGAGCTAAATTGTTGGGAATGCGGCTTTTCAGATTGATTCATCGAAATGCAGCTTCGATTCTTGATAAATCCTGGAAATACTATGTTTCGTTTTTGGATGATGAAGTGCAACGAAATAGTAGGATAAGTGACGCTCCGCAGAACGAGTTGACATCCAGTTCATCTTCATCGGATGAATCTGTAGATATGACAAGTGCCACAGAGATTAGATATGATTCGGTGGATGAGCATCATATTCTTCATGCAGATAGTGAAATTTCGGATGATTTAGGTGAAACAGAGCAAACGACCGAATTTATGATTCGTAAAAGTGTGGATAAGTCATTATTGCGAGCAGGAATGACGATTCCTAAAGCATACGCAGAAAAGCTGATGGAGCTTCTTGGTGTTGATTTGCAAAAAGGAGAGAAGTGCTCTATTGAAGTTTTACTTGAAGATGTTGTCTATGAAGCTTATTTGGTAAGCGTTAACTTCTCGGAAAAGTATGAAGATGTCTTTATGCTTCAAATCCGGTATTCGGCGTCCAGTCCATTGTGTAATAGGTTAAACGATATTTTTGTTGATATTGGACATGATGCGACAGAGAAAGCAAATGAAGATTACATAGAAGTCAGAGTGATTGACAACAAAAAACTAAGATTTGATTGTTTTAAGAACACCAATGTAGCGGATGATCAGAGCTTCAGTATCGGTAAGGGCAACGAGCCGGCAACAGAGAGTGCGCTTGTAGATGTTATTCTTTTGGATTTTTCTTCTGTTAAGAATTTGGCATATACAAAAGTAGTTTCTGCAAAAATGTTTGGTGAGCAAGGCTTTGGCATTCAGTATTGGCGCGATGTCTTCTTGTTTGTTCTTAAAATGCTATATGCTAGAAAAAGCGAGTTCTTTGACAAATTAAGAAATAGGCACAATGTCAGAGGCGTGGCATTTAATTTTACGGATAATCCTTCTGAACTGCGTTATCCATTAGAAATCACAACCGGTTTTTATGTGGAAGGTAATTTGAGCGCTACCGACATTGGGAGAAGAATAAAAATCTTGCTCGATATTATGGCCGTTCCACAAAGCGAACTTGAGGTTTATTATACAAGAAACTCCATCTCCGCCGAATCGAAAGAGAGTAAAGCTACAAGTAGTGATTTGAATGCTTTCTTTACGTGGCTGACGGAAGAGGAAAAGATGGCTCCAGCATCCTGTAGAGGTTATGTGTCTTCGCTAAAATCCATTAGTGAATATGCAGTTTCTACTGGAATCTTGAGTTCTAGACTGGACGAAATCAGCGATAATGATGAGCTGAAGAATGCAGTTGAAGCATTAAATGATAACCCTGATTACCGCGACTATAATGCTCAACAACACAATCGCTTTAGCGCCGCTATTAATAAGTATTTGATGTTTAAGGGGCTTGAGACAGCACCTAGAAAGATGCAATCTAGGGTAGGTAGCGACGTAATACCTACAACTGTTGTGGCTGCAGAACCTGCTGAAATTCAAAGCGGTTATAGAGATGGCGTGGAACAGTTGTTAAAGTCAAGGTTTAAATATGGTTTCCGGTTAACTTCTGATATGGATATCATGCGAATGAGACAGTTCGCAGAAATGGCTGAAATTGAACTTCCGGAGAACGATGATACATTAAAAATGTTGATTGCTGTTGTCGGTTTTAAAGTGGAAGATAAAGTGTTTGTTATTTCAGATGAGACAATCGATTTTCTGAAATCTGTTGTTGAGAAATACGCAGTGGCAGGGACTCAGGTGTTCTTTTATGATGCTTTAATGGTAAAAGAATATGACGAGCTGATGGAGAACCAAATATCATCGGAGGATATGCTGAAAGAACTTTTGATGAAGCATTGTCCTGGATATACTTTTTCCAAAAACTTTATGGCCGTCGGTCCCAAGCAAACTGAAATGG
>JAFTLQ010000016.1 GCA_017455905.1 Clostridia bacterium
GAACTGCTTTCCTTCTCAAGAGAACAAAACAGTTCATCGCTTTATTTGACTTCGCTTCGTTTCTCTCCTTATTCGGTTTTCTGTGAGTATTTGATACCAAGCCTATACGAATAACAATAATCGGGGGACGCCCCGTTTTTTTGTTTTTAAGGATGCGTTGCGCTCTTTCAAGGCGTAACGCCTGCTCAGGATGACACAGAGCGCCTGCGGCGCATGATTTGCACCTGCGGTGCATGAATTGGCTTCGCCATGAATGGACGCGATGCGTCATGATCTGCCTTACGGCATTCTTTCTCTGAGCAGGAGGACACAAAGAGGAAAGCATGGCTTTTCAATTTCTCATTTCGCACTTCGCATTTCGCATTTTATCGCCCCCTGTGTCATCCCGAGCGGAGCAGACGCACAGCGGATGCGCAGTCGAAGTTTTGCTCCAACAGAGGAGCAAAACCGAGGAGACATAGCGACGAAGGGATCTACTTGGGAAACGATACCTTTTTAAAATTTTCTTTACAGTTGCATATAAAAAGCACCAAAAAGCAAATAATTGTTTGCTTTTTGGTGCTATTTTTTGTTTGCTTTACAGCTGTGCGTTGCGGCATATCGGCTTGTAGGCGCAATATTCGCAGGTGCTTTTTTGCTGTTTTTTCTTGATGGGATCGGCGGGGATCTCGCCGGTCTTCATGCGCTCGGCCACGTGCGTCACGCGGTCGGACACGATGTCGCAAAGCGCCTGCCAGCCCTCGTGCGTGTACAGGCGGTCGACGCTGTGACTGTCGGGGGTGCCGTCCTTTTTGTACTTGATTGGCAGGAATTTCGGATTCATCGCGGCGATGGAGCGGGGGTCATCCAGCAGCATACCGCGGCGTGTCTGCGCTGCCTTCAGCGCGTCCTCGGCACGGCGCGTCGGATCGGATAGGGGCGGGGCGGTCAGCTGTGTGCCGACGTACAGTACGCCGCCCGGGAGGACGGTCGAATCCTCGCCCGCGCCGAGGGCGGGGCGGAAGTGCTCGCTCTCCACGACGGAACGAAGATACAAGAACATCTGCAGATTCTGCCCCTCCTTGAGATCCTTTGGCGAAAAGGGCTTGTTTCCCGTTTTGTAATCGACGACGCGCACGTATACGTTGTCTCCGTCGACGAAGGTATCCACGCGGTCGATCGTTCCGTACACGTATACCCCGTGGCCGTCCGACGTATGGCAGACGATCGGCTGCGGCGTGTCGGACCGACGGTTTTCAATAGGCAATTCGAAGAAGCGCGGCTGATAGCCGCTCTCGCGCAGCTCCTCCACGATCCCCTCGGTCACGACCGTCGCCGTTTTCGTCAGTCGGTGAAGAAAATGCTTCAGGCGCACGGTGTTTTGCATCGTATCGGAGCTGACACGGCGAATATAATCGCCGGCTATACGCGCGACCGCCGCGCGGCAGTCCTCGGCCGTCATTTGCTTGAGGTCGGTGCCACCCTCGCCCGCTTCACGGAAGAAATTCTCCAGGATCGCATGCACGAAGGTACCGATGTTCATGGCATTGAAGGAGGCGCGGCTGTTATCGTCCAGCTTGAGAACGTAGGTGAGAAAATGCCGCAGGGGACAGGAGAGGAACATTTCGAGTCGGCTCTGCGTCAGCGCGATATCGCCGCCGTACAGCAGACCCGCCGTATCGGCGAGTGACAGCTCGTCGTTGAGCACGGACATTTGTCCAAGACGTGTCTGTCGGGCAAGAGGCGTCGTATCCAGCGCGGCGCGCAGGGCTTCGGCCGTTTCACGCCCGATGAGCGGGTTCGATAATCCCGAGAGTGCGTGCGCCGGTGTGTAGGTGCTGTCCCTCGGTGCAAGTGTCGCGGTATCAACGATGGGGATGCGCCCGTGGGACGCGCGTATCACACGCTCGATCACTCCGGCGCGGCGAAGCGGCTTGAAGGATGCGCCTCGGCGGCAGACGAACAGCGTCACCGTGTCGGACGCTGCCGTAAAGGCGCGGGAAAAGGCAAACAACTCACGTGCCGTGCCGACGTGATCGGTCGGCTCGGGCGTCAGTCCAAGATCAAAGAGGGTGCGCTTTTCCTGCTCCGTGAACCACGCTCCCTCGCTTTGTGACGCGGGGAACTCTCCGTCGTGGACGCCAAACAATACGACGTGCGGCTTGTCCGACAGGCGAAGCATATCCGCCGAGCCGATCGTGATACAGTCCGTATAGGAGGGGATGCGTCCGATGCTGACGGAGGAAAAGGCAATCATCAGAAGCGCGTGAAAGGCGCGCGCGTCGGTCGGGAGCTCGCCCATGATGTCGACCATTTGCTGCAGCGCGTCGGTCAGAACGGAGAACAGATGCTCGTTTTCCTCCGCCAGCGTTTGCTCGCCCATGCGACGCAGCTCGGCCGAGCGCGCAAGCAACGTCTCCTCCAAATGCAGATCGATCATAAACTTCATCAAGGCACGTGCTTGCTCCTTGACACTGCGGCTCTGCGTCTGCCGCTCGGCCAAGTCGAGCAGGGGAGAGAGCAGGGTGCGGCGGGTCGTGTCGATGCGGTGAAGTGCCTCCTCCGCACCGTCGCGCCAACGGTCGGTATAGCCGTCGGGGTTCATGTTCCAGATCTCATCCCGTGTAAAGTGAGACCCCGTAATGCGCCAGCGCTCGGCGTACAGCTCAAATTCGTCGCAGGCCTCGGGGGCAATACCTGACAGGCCGCATTTGGCGTAGGCGAGGATATCCTCGCGCTTATAGCCGCCGAGGATGATGCGAAACGCCGTGTCGATGAGCTTGACCGCCTCAAAGGCGGTGACGTCCCGCTTTTCCGACATGAAGAAGGGAATGCCCGCCTCTGCGAGGGCTGTATCCACGATGCCGCGATACTGCTCCGCGTGACGCATGACGATGGCAAAATCGCTGTAATGTGCGCCATTCTGTATACAGCGCTGAATGTAAGATGCTAAAAACTCTGCCGCGTCAAACGGCGTGTCGGATTCAAACATCCGGAGATGATTTGGCGTGTTTTGTAAAGAATTATAGTCAACATCGGCGCTCGCTTGCCATAATACACGTGAAATTTCGTACAAGCCTTCGTCTTTTGTACGCGTGTTTCCAACGGAATACAGGCGACGCTTTGGTACGGAGGCACGGTCGGCCAGGTGAAGCAGGCGATCCGCCGTGCGACGTGTTTCGGTATATTCGAAGCCCTCGCTGCGTGCCTTGGACAACGTCAGATACACGGTCAGATGACAGCGCGTGAGAAGCTGCTCGATGACGTGCAGCTGCGGCTCGGTAAAGGAGGTAAATCCGTCGATATAGATCACGGCATCGGCGAAGAGGTCGCGGTGCTGCTTCAGCGTACGGGCCAATGCCTCAACGTCCTCGCCCACGTCCGCAAAGCGCTCGTTGTGCAGGCGGCGAAAGGTGGCGGCGATGATCGACAGGTCGTGCATCTTTTCCTTCAAGCGGGAAGAAACGTTGAGTGCCTCGCTTTGCGTGGCGGAGGCCAAGGCGTCGGCATCGATGCCAAGTCCTTGCATGTCCGACAGGGCGGCGAGTGCCTGAGTGACGTCGGCCGTGCCGATATCCTTCCTCGTTCGTCTATGCAGCACGGGTGCCGCTTCGGTGAGCGCCTGCCACATGATCAGCGCCTTGGCGGTGGCCGTGGAGTATACCTCGGACAAGCCTCCGACCGTACGGAAGGCTGTGTTGGCCAGGCGCGAGAAATTGGTGACCTCAAAACGCAACGAGGCGTTCGGCGGGAGCCGCTTGGAGGCTTCCTTTTCAACTAAGAGCGTTTGCTGCTCCGGCACGATCAGAAAGGCGCGTGTGCCCTGCTGAAGGTGTTGGGCGATCTGTGTGTACAGCTCGTCCCGGTAGTCGTAGTGAAATTCAGTCGTATGCAGCGTCAGCACGTCCGTGCTCCTTTCGTTCGTTTTTTCTTCATTTTAGCTTGCTTATATCACGTGGAAGCGTTCGTCGGCGCCAGATATCGCCGATCGATGCGATACCCGCCGCCGCGCGTCGACAGAAGGATGCGTTCGCCTCCCGCCTCCAGCTTCTTTCGCAGATAATGTATATAGACGTTGATCGCACCCTCGCTCGACGTTCCTCCGCGCATGCAGCGTGCAAGCGCTTCGCGCGAAACGGTGGCGCCGTCCGCCTCGATAAGAGCGCAGAGGAGGGCATGCTCCGTCTCGGTCAGCTCGATATGCCGCCCTTTCCACACGACCCCGTGCTCCGTCATCCTCAGCAAAGGCGAAGCGGAGGAGGCGCGGCGCTCGACGCAAGCGACCGCCGCGCCGATCGGGAAGGGAAGGGAGAGGACGGTGCCGTGCGACCGTGCATCGGCCGACGTGCGTCTTGTAAGACCGACGTCCGTTTCCCTCATGGGGGCGTCGGGATATGCGTCAAGATCGATAAAACAAAGGGTGTCGTGTGCGCCCGACGGTGCGCCCGTATGGATCTGCACGCGGTAGCCGGCTTCGCCAAGCTCCAGCCGCAGCAGCTGGCCGACCTGCTCGTCGGGTGTAAAGACCGTGATCGATGGCTTCATCGGGACTCCTTCGGATGGCAGAGCTCTCGGGCTCGCCATCCCGTAATGCTTTGCCTACATTATACCCTTCGCCGGTGCGTTTGTCAATACGGACGCAGGGGATGAGAAAGAGAAAAAAAGCGGCTGCGACGACAAAAAACGCAATGTAGGCGGCAATATTTGCAATTGTTGGAGAGGAAAGAATCGTGTATAATGAAAGAAAATCCTACCATCAAAGGAGCTATTCCCATGACTATGAACGAAGAACTCTATTCGATCGGCCTCATTCCCGTCATCAAGATCGAGGATCCCGATGATGCGGTTCCGCTTGCCAAGGCGTTGATCGACGGCGGCCTGCCTGCAGCGGAAATTACGTTCCGTACGGCTTGTGCGGCGGAGGCGATCTCCAATATTACGAAGGCGTACCCCGACATGCTCGTCGGCGCCGGCACGGTATTGACGACCGAGCAGGTCGACGCAGCGATCGCTGCCGGATCGAAGTTTATCGTATCGCCCGGCCTCAATCCCAAGGTCGTGTCCTATTGCCTGAGCAAGGGCGTTCCCATGCTGCCCGGCTGCTCGAACCCCTCCGATATTGAGGCAGCGCTGGAGCTCGGACTCAAGACGGTCAAGTTCTTTCCTGCCGAGGCGGCCGGCGGTCTTAAGATGCTGAAGGCCATGGCGGCTCCGTACGGTCAGCTGACCTTTATGCCGACCGGCGGTATCAACGCGGACAATCTGCTGGACTACCTGAGCTTCAACAAGATCATCGCCTGCGGCGGCTCGTTCATGGTAAAAGACGACCTTGTCAAGGCGAAGAAGTGGGACGAGATCACGGCACTGACCAAGAACGCCGTAAAGACCATGCTCGGTCTGGAATTCGTTCACATGGGCATCAACAATGAAAACGCCGAGGACGCCATGCGCGGCGCCAAGCTGTTCGAGACCCTCTTTGGTCTGACGCTGAAGGACGGCAACAAATCCGTATTTGCAGGCGACGCCTTCGAGTTTATGAAGTCCAAGGGCCGCGGCACGTGCGGTCATATCGGCATCCGCACGAACTTTGTCGACCGTGCCATGGATTACTTCAAGCGTATGGGCTTTGCCTTTGACGAAAGCACCGTTACGTACGACGAAAAGACCGGTAAGCCCAAATTCGTTTACTTCAAGGACGAGATCTGCGGCTTTGCCGTGCATCTGGTAAAAAAGTAAGCGCAGCATAGATCCCAGTCACCCACCCCGCACGCCGGACGCCCGATGGGTCGTCTCGCCTGCTGGGTGGGTTTTTTGCGTTGCATGCCCGCCCGGGGGGACGGCGCACACGCCGTTCACCGACAGCAAAAGACCCCTTTGGCAGGCACCGAGCAGCGTAGGGCGATGTGTAGAAATTTTTATTCATATTTTGTGCATTATAAACAAAAAACAAGGAATTGCCTTGTATAGAAGGGCAAAGTCCAAGCAAACTCAAAAATAGTAAGTGTGAATTACATTATAAAATATTTAAAATATAATATGTCAAGCCTATCTTGATTACGCCGGTTTTTTTAAAAAAATCGGACGCATTCGTTGACAATGTATGTTTACAATTATTTTTTTGATTCCATTTGTTGGTAAAAAGACGGGCGGGAATTGAACAAATCGCGAAAATCTGCTTCTTGACTTTTAAAAAAATATATGTTATAATCTATCAAGCTAATGTAGAGGCTCTTTGCTTTTTTATCGCGCACACGCGTATACTTGTGTGATGTTATGGAAGCGAAGGACCCGAGCAAGCAACGAATTACTCTGGGGAGGAATACAATCCATGAAAAGAACGATGTTTCAGAGAGTACTTTGCCTTGTGCTTTCTGTAACAGTGCTGCTTGGCATGTTTGGTATTTCCACATCAGCAGCCGGAATGAAGGACGTAGACGTTCAGGCTTCTCTTGCGGAAATGGATGCGTTTTTGAATGCGTCATCCTACGCCGAATATTATGCGAAGTATCACCCGACCGACGATCCCGATCAGTACATACCGGTGGGAGCCGATGCGATCCACGTATCCATCAAGGACTTCCAGAGCGGCAGTGCTGCGCAGCTCGTGAAAGACAACGATGCCTGCCAGTCGTCGTACTACGAGAGTGCAGGGGACTGGGAAAGCTTCGGTGATTTCAACACCGTTGGCGCCGAGGCCGTCTATCTTCCTGCGACCGATGCCAGCGGCAACGTAGGCAAGGCCACATGGGAATTCACCGTAATGACCGCCGGCCTTTACTACATTCAGATCGAGTTCTTCGACTGCAACACGGGCGAGAGCTCCATCAGCTCGATCGAGCGCAAGCTGCTTATTGACGACAACGTGCCCTTTACCGAGGCGAGCTACATCGACCTTTGGAAAAACTGGGAATACAACAACACGAAGGTGTATACGCTGGATGCGTATGAGACCTACTACGAGCAGACCTATGAGAAGGCACTTCCCGAGCTTGCCGACGGCTTCTCGTACGATCTCATCGACCGCAAGGAGAACGGCGCTTACATCCGTCATTACGTATACGAGGAGAACGGTGTCCGTATGGTGAAGGCCACGGTGCTTTCGCAGGATATCAACGGCAACTCCATGTCGCCCGACGCGGTGCAGGCACCGAAGTGGAATACCTACACCTGCAACGACTCGACCGGCTACACGCAGGGTAACTTCCAGTTCTTCTTCTCCGCATCCTCTGCGGAGGGTGAAAAGCACACCATCACGCTGGAGGCTGAGCGCGAGCCTGTGATCGTCAAGTCCATTACGCTGATCCCCGTCGGAAGCGACGACGTGACGACCAAGAGCTACGCCGAGATCAAGGCAGAGTATGAAAGCCTTGGCTATCAGCCGGCCGCCGAGGGAACGATGACCATCATTCAGGCCGAGTTCCCGGATCTCGTTTCGGACGCATCGGTTTCCGCAACGAACGACAACTCCTCGAGCGCTACGTATCCCACGACCGCTAAGGCGCAGCTGTACAACGTTATCGGTGAAAACAGCTACAGCTCGGTCGGTCAATGGGCGGCGTACACCTTTACCGTCAGCGAGGACGGTCTTTACAAGTTCGGCATGCGCTACCTGCAGAACGCCTTGCAGGGTATGTTCGTCTGCCGTGCGATCAAGCTCAGCGGCGGCTCGTACGGATTAGCCGACGGAACGCCGACGCTTCCGTTCAACGAGGCAAATAACGCACGCTTCAATTACAGCGACGAGTGGCAGTCCTCCTTCGTCGGTGATGCAAACGAAGTGTTTGAATTCTATTTCGAGGCAGGCGTGGAATACACGCTGTACCTTGAATGCTCGCTCGGATCGCTTCAGTCGCTGCTGGCATCCGCAGAGCTCGCCCTTGAGAATATCAACGCGGCGTACCTGCGTATCCTTCAGCTGACCGGTGCCGACCCCGACGAATATAAGAACTATCAGTTCCCCGAGGTCATGCCCGACGTGCTGATCACGCTTCTTGAAGAGGGTATTCGTCTGTGCGGCATCGCGGATGAGTTCGTGGAGCTGGCCGAGGGCGATATCGGCTCGCATATTGCTATCCTTGACAACGTTGCGCGTCTGCTGGACCGTATCGGAAGCGACAACGGTTACGAGATCGCCCGTAACCTGGCGAACCTCAAGGCAAACCTTGGTACGCTCGGTACGTGGATCAACGATTCCAAGCGCAGCTCGATGACGGTGGATGCGATCTACGTCGTACCTGCCGATGCGAACGAGAAAGTTCTTCCTCGTGCCAAGGCCGGCTTCTTCGCCAACCTTTGGTTTGAGGTCAAGGCCTTCTTCTGCTCCTTCTTTACCGATTACGAGGCCATGGGTCTTACCGTGGTGCCCGACGAGGATGCAACGACCATCGACGTATGGCTTGCCACCGGTCGTGACCAGTCCAAGATCTGGCGTAGCATGATCGATATTGAGGGTGAGGGCGGCTTTACCAGCAATACCGGCACAGCCGTTACGCTGAAGCTGGTTACGGCAGGAACGCTTCTGCCGTCCATTCTGGCAGGCAAAGGCCCTGACGTCTATCTCGGCCTCGGTGCTGCCGACGTTATCAACTACGCGATCCGTGACGCGGTTCTCGGTATCAGCGGTAACGATCCGCGCCTGGCAGAGCCGAACGCCAAGGGCGTGGTTGAGAACGAGTATTTCACTTCCTATTATTATACGTACTATAACGAGCAGACCGGCGAGTTTGAGCGCACGACGACGCCCGATCCCAGCCGTACGGCCACCTACGTATCCAAGCCCTTCAGCGAGGTAGCCTCGGTCTACAACCCCGACACTGGTGAAGGCAACTTTGTCGCGGCTGCTTTGGACACCGTAACGCTGCGTAACGTTTCGTACGGCTTACCGATGACGATGTCCTTCGCTATGATGTTCTACCGTGCCGACGTCCTCGCCGAGCTGGATTCCGAGGTTCCCGAGACGTGGTCGGATCTTCTGTCGCTCCTTCCCGAGCTGCAGGCGAATAACATGTCTGTCGGTATTACCTACGCGTCCGCTATCAACTTCCTCCTTTACCAGATGGGAGGCAACATGTGGCGTTACACCGATGACCCCACGGGCGATTATGCCGGTGCGCGCATCGGTCTGGATACCAACACCGCCTACGAGGCCTTTGACTTCGTATGCAAGCTCTATACCGATTATTCCTTCCCTGTAACCTTTGACGCAGCCAACCGTTTCAGAACCGGTGAAATGCCGATCCTTGTCGGTGACTACGCCACGATATATAACCAGCTGATTGTCTTTGCTACCGAAATCAACGGTCTGTGGGAGTTCTGCTCCTTGCCCGGATGGGTCAACACCGCAGAGGATGGAACAAAAACCTTCAATTATGACTCTCTCGCCGGTATCGGCGCGACGGTCATGCTGTACGGTTGTGACGATAAGCTCGCTGCATGGGAGTTCATGCAGTGGCAGACGGACGCCGAACGTCAGGCAGATTACGGCAACAAGATGGTTGCCCTGATCGGTCCTTCTGCCAAGTATGAATCCGCTAACGTGCAGGCGATCCGTAACCTTTCCTGGAGTGCATCGGAGATCGCGGCCATCAACGACCAGATCAACCACATGTCCAGTATCGTTAACTATCCCGGCTCTTATATCATCGACCGTTACACGAAATTCGCTTTCCTTGATGCGTATAACAACGGCACCAAGCCTGTTGACGCGATTCGCGGTTACATCGATGCCATCAACTCGGAGATCGAGAGAAAACGTGAAGAGTTTGATCTTCCTACTCTTGAGCCCGGTGAAGTGCCCGATTACCTCAATTAAGACGGATTTTGTAGATTAAGGAGAAAAATATATGTCACAACAGACAAAGGCAGAGACGAAACGTCCTGTACAGCGCTCTGAGATGACAAAGCTTCAATGGACATGGAAAGAGATCAAGCGGAACAAGACGGCTTACTTCATGATCGCGCCGTTCATGCTTCTGTTTATCGTCTTTACCGTCCTTCCTGTGCTTTTGTCCATCCTGCTGAGCTTTACGGACTTCAACATGCTGCAGATGCCGGGCTGGCAAGGACTGTCCAACTACACGCGACTGTTCCTCGAGGACGAGATCTTCCTGCTTGCATGTAAAAATACGCTGGTGTTTGCCTGCATCACCGGTCCCGTATCCTATTTGCTTTCCCTTTTGCTTGCATGGTTTATCAACGAGCTTCCGCCCAAGCTCCGTGCGGTCGTTACGCTGGTCTTCTATGCGCCCTCCATTTCCGGTCAGGTCTACCTGATCTGGAAAACGCTGTTCTCCTCCGACTCGTACGGCTGGGTGAACGCAACGCTGATCAATTTAGGCATTACGTCGGAGGCGATCCTGTACTTCGAGGATGCCAACTGGGTCATGGGTCTTTGTATCGTGGTTGCTCTTTGGACATCCCTCGGTACAGCGTTCCTGTCCTTCATCGCCGGCTTCCAGACCATCGACCGCTCGATGTATGAGGCTGCCAGCGTGGACGGAATCAAAAACCGTTGGCAGGAGCTTTGGTACATCACGCTGCCGACGATGCGTCCGCAGCTAATGTTCGGTGCCGTTTTGGCCATTACGCAGTCCTTCGGTTTTGGTGCGGTCGTTACCAACCTTTGCGGATTCCCGTCGGTGGACTACGCGGCGCATACGATCATGCACCATTTGGACGACTACGGCGGTCAACGATATGAGATCGGTTATGCCTCCGCCATCGCCGTTATTCTCTTCGTCATCATGTTCGCATGTAACATCTTGATCAAGAAAGCTCTTGCAAAGGTAGGTGAGTAAGCGTGGCAAAAGAAAAGAAATTACGAATCCGCGGTCACCGCGTCGTTCTCAACCGTTCGACGGGCGGCGACCTTGGTATCACCTTACTCCTTGCCGTGTTCGGCGTCTTCATGTTCTTCCCGATGTACTACGTCGTGATTCAGTCCCTGAAGCCGCTTGACGAGTTGTTTATGTTCCCTCCGAAGTTTTACGTTATCAATCCTACCTTTGATAACTTCTCGGATCTGTTCAAGCTGATGGGTGACTCCTGGGTCCCCTTCTCGCGGTACATATTCAACACGGTATTCATCACGCTGTGCGGTACGGTTGGTAACCTTATCTTTGCGTCGATGGCTGCGTATGCGCTGTCCAAGCTGCATTTCCCCGGCCGTAACGCGATCTTCCAGCTGATCGTCATGTCGCTGATGTTCCACTCCACCGTTAACCAGGTCACGCACTTTATCATCCTGTCCGCCTTCGGTTGGATTGATACGTATCTTTCGATCATCGTTCCTTCCATGGCAACGACGATGGGTCTGTACCTGATGAAGCAGTTCATGGAATCGTCGGTTCCCGACACGGTCCTTGAATCGGCACGTCTTGACGGTGCGAGCGAATTCCGTACCTATCTGACCATCGCCATGCCCATGGTTAAGCCTGCCTGGATGACGCTGATCATTGAGTGCTTTAAAACTCTTTGGAACACGGGTGCATCGATCTACATCCATTCCGAGGAGCTGAAAACGTTTAACTACGCCATCAACCAGATCGTATCCGGCGGTATCGCCCGTTCGGGCGCCGGCGCCGCGGCCCTCGTCGTTATGATGCTTGTGCCGATCATCGTCTTCGTTCTGAACCAGAGCCAGATCGTTGAAACGATGGGATCCTCCGGTATGAAGGATTAAGGAGGAGATATTATGAAAAAGACAATGAAAAACCTCATACTCCTCCTGCTCATCGCTACTGTGCTTTGCAGCTGCCTGTTTGTCGGATCGGCTTCGGCCTACGAATCGTATTCGACGTACACCTACGATATTGACGGTAACATCGTGCAGTCGCCTGCCGCGTATTCGGCCGGTATGCCGTACGATTCCTACACGATGGGCCTTGACAAGAATTTCGGCGGAAAGCTGATTTCCAACAGTACCGACATTTTTGCCGATGCGGACGGGTATGTGTATATTGCCGATCAGGGTAAAGCGACCGACACGACCGATATGGGACGTGTGGTCATCCTCGACCAGGCATACAAAGCGATCCGCACCATTTCCACCTACGTGGATGAGTACGGCCGCGATCAGCAGCTGAATCATCCCCGCGGTCTGTACGTCACCAACCCCGCGCTCAGCGCCGATGAGAATGCGGAAAAGGAGATCTACGTTTGCGACACCGATAATGCCGGTGAGGGACGTATCGTTATCTTTAACGCAAACGGTGAGTACAAGCGAACCATCGATTATCCCAACCACGCTCTTCTGTTGAACACCGAATTCCGTCCGAATGCGATCGCAGTCGATAAATATAACCGTATTTTCTGCGTATCGCCTACCTGCCGTAAGGGCGTTATCGTTCTTTCGAGCGAGGGTGAATTTACCGGCTTTATCGGTGCGCAGAAGGTTTCCGGCTCCGTTTGGGACCGTATTCTTCGCCGCTTTAAGTCGGCAGAGGACCGTGAGGAAACGATCATTACGCAGTCGGACCTGTACTGCAACATTACGGTCGATGACGACGGATTCATCTATGTTTGCTCCGAGACGGACTCTTCCAATGCGGAGGCACGCCTTGCCAATCTGAGAACCAAGGATGCGGCGAAGTCTCCCGTGAAAAAGCTCAACTCCTCGGGTGCCCAGATCATGAACCGTAACGGCTTCTTTGATCCGAGCGGTGAGGTAACGAATTTCCAGGGTGCTCTTTCCAACATCGTCGATATCGCGGTTGGTCCCGAGGGCACGTGGTCGATCCTTGACGATTCGCGCGGACGTGTGTACACGTATAGCGCCAACGGCGAGCTTCTGTACGTGTTCGGCGATATCGGTGACTCCTTCGGAACCGCTGAATCCGTAGCGGCACAGGGAATTACCTATCAGAAAACGGTCGATACGGACGGAAACGTTTCTTATGTCCTGCTCATGCTCGATAAGGGAACGGTTTCCATGAAGATCCTGCCGTATACTCCCACGCCGTATTGCGATACGATCATGGAAGCCTTGGCTTGCGAGAACCGTAACGAATACGAGGGCGCAGAGGATTACTGGCAGGAGGTCAAGACGAAGAACAACAACTTTGACTTGGCGTATATCGGTATCGGTAAGGCTCTGTACAGCCAGGGTCGCTACGATGAGGCGATGGAGATCCTCGAAAAGGCGTATGAGACGCAGTACTATGCGCTGGCCTTCTCGGAAACGCTGTCCGACGTTATCGGTCGGTGGCTACTTCTCATCCTCGTCGGCGTGATCGCCGTATGCGTTCTGCTTGCCAAGTTCCTTGGCTACGCGAAGCGTAAGAACAAGGCAACGTCGCTTAAGGTCGGACGCAAGAGCTACGGGGAAGAGCTGCTATACGTCTTCCACCTCGTCTTCCACCCCTTCGACGGCTTCTGGGATCTGAAGCACGAAAAGCGCGGCTCCATGCGCGCGGCGTGGACGATCCTCGGCATTACCGCCTTGGCTCTGTTCTACAACTCGATCGGTAAGGCATACATCTTCAACCCGCGTGGCGGTTACACCATCATCACGGCGTCGACGATCGGTCTTATCCTGCTCGTCGTCCTTTGGGTAACGGGTAACTGGTGTCTTACGACGCTGTTCGACGGCGAGGGTAGCTACAAGGATGTCTTTATTGCCAGCTGCTACGCCATCGCTCCTATGTCCGTTATCTATGTTATCAGCACGCTGCTCACCAACGTTCTGACGGACAGCAGCATCATCAATCTGCTGATCGGCATAGGCCTCGTGTGGTCCGGCTTCTTACTGTTCTTCGGTATGCAGGTCACACACGACTACTCGCTTGGAAAGAACGTTTTGATCACCATTTGTACCATCGTTGCCATGGTCGTTATCATGTTCGTGGCTCTGCTGTTTACAACGCTGATGACCAAGATGGTTTCCTTCTTTATCACACTCTTCACCGAGATCGGTGACCGTATATAAGCAGGAGGTATGTATATGAAATTTAAAAAGTTAATATCAACTGCTTTGATTGCGGCTTCTGTTTTCACCTGTGTGGCTGCCGCTATGCCGATCAAGGCATCTGCGGCGTATTCCGACGTGACGCATACGACCAACGACGCGACGACGGCTGCTAACGCAAAGGAGGCTGTAGCCTCCATTGCCGGACGGTATTCGTACGAGACCGCTGAGGAAATGCTGAACACCGAGCTCGCCGCCGGTTATCTCGATTCCTGTCAGATGACGAATGATAACGGCGAGGTGTACACGGTGTACGTCAACCGTTATACCGGTATGATGTATTACGTCAATGGGACGACCGGTCAGATCCTGACCTCCAATCCGTATGACACCAACATCATTTCGGTATCGGGCGATGCAGATAAAAACATCTACGTACAGCAGCTGAAGAGCCAGATCCTTCTTACTTATACGCCGAATTCGCAGATGACGGACAACACCGTGCTTCTTTCGAGCTATCAGGCTGCGGTCGTTGACCGTTACCAGATCAGCGTAACGCCGATCGCCAACGGTCTGCGTGTCAACTACACCTTGGGTGATACCAGCCGCCGTCCTCTGTTCCCTTACGGTATTACGTACGAAGAGTACTACGAGAATTTCTTCAGCCCTATTTACAATGACCTGATGGAGCTTCTCGGACAGTATTCGACCGACCGTACCAAATACGACTTCTTTGCCATCGATACCTTCAACGGTGAGCCTACGATCACCCATGGCGGTATTTACAACCACGCAACGTTCAAGGACTTTTGCGCAACCAGCAGCGCCGGCTCGGGTGCCATGGGAAGCACGAAGGTCATGGGTGTCATTGCCGATGCGATCGATCGTTACATGATACGCGATCCCGAGGCACAGGCACAGGCGAAGGAGCTGCTGGCGGGATTAAGCGCCCTTGTCCAGTCGTACGCGGTGCAGAACCCGTACGAGCATTCTGAGAACTGGAATGAAAAGCTGCTGGAGACGATGTACGCGACGTATCCCATCACGCAAGGACAAAAGCTGTATGATTACGAGGATGACGTCGTTATCATGACGGTCAACAGCACGGATGCCATTGCCAAGGAGACCCATAAAAGGGTCGCGAGATGGATCCGCGCCTACTGCCCCGATTACACCTTTGCCATGATGTACGATTCCGAGGAAGCGTGCAACGTTACCGTTGCGGAAACCGACAAGCCCGTCTTCCGTTGCGCGATCGAGTATCGTCTGGATACGGACGGAACGCTTCTCGTTTCGTTGCCTGCCAGCTCGATCTCCTTTGATGCAACCAAGTATACGCTTCGTTCCATTTCCGTCCTTCCGTATTTTGGCGCCGGTAACGTCAATGATGAAAACGGCTACGCCTTCTATCCCGACGGAAGCGGTACCGTCATTGAATTTAATGATTTCTATAATGACCTTGTCAAGGAAACCATTAACAGAAGCTCCTCCGTCTACGGAGAGGATTACTGCTATTCCAATATCAACGGTAAGCTCAAGAAGCCGATCACGATGCCGGTGTACGGTGTTGTGAACGACGTTCCCGCAAACCAGACCACGATCGACACCTTTGAACTTGATGCCGAAGCGACCGTGACCAACGGATATTTCTGCATCATGGAGGAGGGTGCTTCGCTGGCAACGTTTAACGTCAACATGTATAATTCGATCGCATACCTTGGTATGTATTCGTCTTATACACCTTACGCCGTGGATAGCTTCGACCTGTCGTCCATGATCGCCTCGGCTACCTCCGATCTGTATTACATTACGTCCGAGGTTCCGTATAGCGGCTCGTATACGCAGCGCTTTGTGATGCTGCGTGACGCCGATCTCAATCCTACGCAGGATGCGTACGTGTCCTCGTATATCGGCATGGCGAATTACTATCGTGACTACCTGGAGGCAAACGGCGTTCTCAAGGCGCTGACCGAGGCCGACATAACGGAGCAGATGCCTCTGTATATCGAAACGCTCGGTTCGATGGAGATCGACGATACCTTTTTGACCTTCCCCATCAAGCGCGACATTCCCCTGACGAGCTTCGAGGATATCGAAACGATGTACAAGGATCTGCTGGCAGTTGGCATCAAGAACGTCAACTTCCGCATGACCTCCTTCGCCAACGGCGGTATGTATGCGACCTATCCCGTCAAGCTTCGCTGGGAGCGCGCCTGCGGCGGCAAGCGTGATTTCAAGGCGCTTGTCGAATACGCCAACAGCCTGTCGAAGGAAAACGGGGAAGTGCTTGGTCTGTATCCCGAGTTTGACTTCATGTATATCAATTACACCTCGCTCTTTGACGGTATCGGACGCAAGAACAACGTGTCCCGCATGCTGGATAACCGCTACGCGGTACAGCGTGTGCTGGATTCCTCGACCAATACGATGACGGACAGCTTCAGCGCCGTAATTGCTGCTGAGGCGCTCGAAAAGCTGTACACCAAGTTCAACAAGAAGTATCAGAAGTACGACGTGACGGGACTGTCCGTGTCGACGATGGGATCGGATCTCAGCTCCAACTTTGACGAGGAGGCACCCGTCGATCGCGAGCAGCAAATGCACAACGTCATGGCAACGCTCAAGACGATGTCGGAACGCTATTCGCTGATGATGGATACGGGTAACGCGTATGTGCTCAGCTATGCGGATCACCTGCTCAACGTCAGCATCGATTCCAGCCATTTCCGTACGTCCTCGTACTCGGTGCCCTTCCTTGGTATGGTGCTTCACGGATACGTGAACTATACCGGTACCGCGCTGAACAATTCCGGTGCTCCCGAATACGATATTCTTCGCAGCATTGAAAACGGTGCATCCCTGTACTACATTCTTTGCTACCAGAACATCGAGCATATGAAGGAGTACGAGGTTACCAGCAAGTACTACAGTGTTGACTATCAGAACTGGTTCGACGACATGGTCGAAAATTACAAGAAGGTCAACGCTGCGATCGGCGGCGATCTGCAGACCTACAAGATCACCGACCACAAGCTTCTGATTGGTGAGCGCGTCGTCAGCGCCGAAGAGCGCCGTGCGTTCTATCGGGAGCTGGCCGATGAATACATCACGATGATCGAAACGCAGCTGAAGCAGACCATTGACCGCGAGCTGGCGTACCTTCAGATGACCGGCAGCGATAAGTCGCTCGGCATTACGGTGGATCAGGACGCTCTGTATGCGCAGTTTGTCGCAGACCTGATGCTGGACAGTGAGGATCCGCGCTACGCGCTTGAAGAGGCATTCAAGACGGAGCTGACCGAGAACTTTGTCGAGCAGCTGGCCACCCTGGTTGCTCCGTATGAAGCGGAGTATCCCGTGGATGATACGGTCGTCGAGATCACGTTCGATGCGATCAACTATCAGCCGCAAAACAACTATCTGACGTCCTCTGAGGCTACCGACGGCAACGCCTACGAGACGACGGTATTCACAAGCGATAACGGTAATATCGTTATGGTTACGTATTCGAACGATGCAGGAGAGGCAACGTCCTTCCTTCTTAACTACAACATCTTCTCGGTCACGGTAACCTTCGACGGTAAGACCTACACGCTTGGCAAGTATGAATTTAAGCCGATCGAAGGGGGGGTATAAGCCATGAAATTTCCGAAGCTTTCCAATTTGCCGAAGCTTAAGCTGAAGGCGGCGTCCCTTGACGCACGTAAGGCAAGATCGGGTTATCTGTTCGTGCTTCCTTTCCTGATCGGTATCCTTGCGATCTACCTTCCCATCCTGCTGGACTCCGTTTGGTTCAGCTTTAACGATCTGAAGTATTCCGCAGACGGCATTTCGCTGGTTCCCGTCGGCTTTGAATACTACCAGTTAGCCTTTAAGACCGAGACCTTTACCACCGCACTTCTGAACAGCCTGCAGACGCTTCTGTTCCAGGTGCCGGCCATCCTCATTTTCTCCCTGTTTATTGCCGTTATCCTCAACCAGAAGATGCTGGGACGTGCTATGTTCCGTGCCATCTTCTTCGTGCCGGTTATTATTTCGACCGGTCTTATGGATACGATCAGCATGATGGACGTATCGCAGGATATGGTCGACTCTTCGATGGAAGGCGTTATGTCCGGTACGGGACAAGAGGGCTCCAGCTCTGCCGGAGACCTGTTCAGTGCCATGGACGTGGCCGTTCTGCTCAATTATCTGCCGATCGGTGCCTCGATGGTTGAGTTCGTTGTCCAGCTGGTCAACAGCGTGTTCGACATCGTTAACTATTCGGGTGTTCAGATGCTGATCTTCCTTGCCGGTCTGCAGTCGATCTCTCCCTCCATTTACGAGGCTTGTCAGATCGAGGGTGCGACCGCGTGGGAGACCTTCTGGAAGGTCACCTTCCCGATGATCTCGCCGATGATCCTGGTTAACGCCTTCTATACGATCATTGACTCGTTTACGCGTGATACCAGTGAGGTCATGCAGTTCATCAGCGGATACGTGGCGACCGGTGGTGCCTCGATGCGTACGGCTATGTCGTGGATCTACTTCCTGATCGTGTTCCTGATCATCGCCGTGGTCGGCGGTATATTGTCCTCGTTCATCTTCTATCAGAGACGAGATTAAAGGAAAGGAGTTACAATCATGGAATCAACACCGATTATTACCAAAGAGACCAAGAACCGTCTTGTCGTTGACTATGAAGGTAAGCTTTCCTTTAAGGAACGTCTGCTTCGAAAGCTAAAGACCTCAAACACGTGGATCAAGGTACTGATCAACATCTTCCGCTTCATCTTTATGCTGGGCGTATCGTATGTTATCATTTACCCCTTCATCTCCAAGATCGCCAACTCCTTTATGACGGTTGGTGATATCGTGGATACGACGGTCATTTTCATCCCGAAGAACTTTACGACGGAGATCTATCGGTATATCTTTACCGAGAACCATTACCTGGAGGCATTCTTCAACACGGTGCTTCTCTCCCTCATGTGCGCGATCATTCAGACGTTTATCGCCGCCATCGTTGGATACGGCATTGCAAAGTTTAAGTTCAAGGGCAACAAGATCGTTTCTGCATTCGTTATCATAACGATGGTCATTCCGCACAGCGCATTGGAGCTTGCTCTGATCCAGCACTTCACGAACTTCGATATTTTCCAGGTCATTTCGTGGAACTATCCCAGTATTCTGGAGCTGATCACCGGCGGTCCTCTGAAGCTGCAGGGAACCTTCTGGCCGATGGCGATCCTGTCCTTCTGCGGCCTTGGCTTCAAAAACGGCTTGTACATCTACATGATGCGCCAGTTCTTCAAGGGCGTTCCCGATGAGCTGGAGGAGAGTGCTTACGTAGACGGCTCGGGCGTGTTCCGTACCTTCTTCCAGATCATTCTTCCTCTGTCCGTCCCGATGATGATCACGATCTTCCTGTTCGCCTTCTCCTGGCAGTGGACCGACGGCTTCTATACCGAGATCTTCTTCATGAACCAGGATACCGTGCGTCTGATGCCCGACGTATATCAGAACATTCCGAAGTCGCTGGCTACCGACTTCTCGGGTACCACGCTGTATAACAGCGTTATCCGTAACACGGCCGGCCTGATGATCATCGCTCCGCTCCTTGTCGTATATCTCTTCTGTCAGAAATATCTCGTACAGGGTATCGAGCGTTCGGGTCTTGTCGGTTAACGGCTCGTCCGACAAAGTGAGACTCTACCCCAAAAGGGCTGTTGCGTTTGCAACAGCCCTTCATCTTTTTGGTTTTTCTATCATCTGAAACTATCTTTTTGGCTTTTCTATCATCCGAAGCTATGTGAGAAAGGAGGGAACGTATGGTTGAAGTGACCGTGCTCGTGCCCTTTCCGTACGATGAAGCCACCGTGCGGCGCGCTGTTTGTGAGGCGCTTCCCATTCGGGACGACGAGCTTCTGTCCGTTACGGTGCGCAAGGAAACGTTGCTCACCGAGGACAAGCCGCGTCTGTCGTATCGCTTGCACGTTGGCGTGACGGCCGCGCGCGATAAGGAAGAGGGCCTTTTAAAAATGCGAAAAAAGGTGCGACTCGTCCCCTCCGTATCGCTCCTGCTTCCCAAGAAATCACCCGCCGTACGCCCCGTCGTCATCGGCGCCGGTCCCTGCGGCTTGTTTTGCGCGCTCGCCTTGGCTGAGGCGCAGGCGCGTCCTATTTTGCTGGAGAGAGGCAGCCGCGTGGAGGAGCGCTCGCGCTCGGTGGATACCTTCTTTCGGAACGGCGTGCTGGACGAGGAAACCAACGTAGCCTTCGGAGAAGGCGGCGCCGGTACCTTTTCCGACGGAAAGCTGAAGTTTGGCACGCGCGACGCCTACGTGGAAAAGGTGCTTGCGACCTTTATCGCACACGGCGCACCGCCCGACATCCCGTACCGTTCGCATCCGCACGTCGGCACCGATCGGCTGGTCGGTATCGTGCGCGGTATCCGTCAACGCATCGAGGCGCTTGGCGGCGAGGTGCGCTTTGATACGCGCGTGACGTCCATTCGGGAGCAGGATCGACACGTGCAAGCGGTGCATACCGTCGATCGATACGGCAGAGAAGAGGAGATCCCCGCCCACGCGGTATTCCTCGCCACGGGGCATAGCGCCCGCGACGTATATCACATGCTCAAGACGCTGGGCGTGCGTATGGAGGCCAAGGGCTTTGGCGTCGGTGTTCGCATCGAGCATCCCGCCGCATGGATCGACCGCCTCGTCTTCGGCGGAGAACAGCCTCGGCTCGGGCACGCACCGTATCACCTCGTTACCCACCTGCCGAACGGGCGGAGCGTATACAGCTTCTGCATGTGTCCCGGCGGACAGGTCATATGCTCGTCCTCGGAGCAGGGCGGTATCGTGACCAACGGTATGAGCGAATACCGCCGCGACGCCGACGTTTCGAATGCCGCTTTGCTCGTGTCCGTGACCCCCGAGGACTTTTCGTCGGAGGATCCGCTGGCAGGTATTGCATGGCAGCGATCGATCGAGCGGGCGGCCTATCAAGCGACCGGAGGCTTCCGCGCGCCTGCGGTGCGTCTTTCCGACTTCCTTCTTGGCCGCGTTTCGGAGTCGTTCGGCGCTGTGCGTCCGAGCTTCCCGCTGGGAACGGCTATGGTTCCGTTTTCGTCCTTTTTGCCTGATTTTGTCATCCATTCTTTACAAAACGGCCTTCGTTCCTTTGATGAATGGTTGCCTGGATACGCCTATGTGGACGCCGTCCTGACAGGGCCGGAAACGAGAACGACCTCGCCCGTGCGCGTTGTGCGCGACGCGGCCACCTTGGAATCGGTCACCCTTCACGGGCTTTACCCCTGCGGGGAGGGCGCCGGCTACGGAGGCGGCATCGTGTCGTCGGCCGTCGACGGACTGCGTGCCGCGCAGACCTATCTGCTGAGCCTTTGACGCATTCTACGTATAAAAACGGCGCTGTGCCCGGGGGTACAGCGCCGTTTTTGTATTGTTATTTCGTCAGCATCCATGCCGCCATTTTGCTTTCCTCGGAGAACAGCTTGCCGGCGGAGGCGTAGTCGGTGACCGTCATATACGAGCCATCCTGCAGAGGAATACCAAGCTCCAGGATGTGCGCGTAAGGCGCCGTGTCCTTCGTCGGGATGCGAACGGCGACGGTGCCGTCGGCCTCGATCTTGATATCGGCGGGCTCGTCGACGCTGTAGCCTAAGCGGTTTTCCTGTGCCAGCACCAGCGGACCGCGCGTCAGAGCGACGTGATGCTTGGCCATCGGATCCTCCTCGTCATAGGTCGGGATGACGTAATGCTTCTCCCATACGACCTCGTTCATGAGGATCTGGTGACCGTAGGGGATCGGACGGTGGACGTAGGTCGTCATGTCAAGGTCGAGGGTGACCGTGTCACCGTCGTGCCACTCGCGATCGATCGTGAGATAGCCGGCCTTCGCCTCCGTGGCTACACCGCACACACGCGCGGATGTCCTGTGGCTCCAGGCGGGGATGCGCAGCTTGAGGGTAAATGCCTCGGGTGCGCACGGATGCATCGTTACGGTAATGCGTCCGTCCACAGGATACGCCGTGTCGACGCCAATGCGCAGCGGATTGCCGCCGGGTGTTGTGGCATCCATCTCGCCGTTAAAATACAGATTGAGGGCCAGACCGTCGTCGAAGGAGAGCAGCGTCATCTTAGGCACCAGGCCAAAGCCGGCGGCACCGATGCAGGCACAGCAGCCGTAATAATGTCCGTCGGACATGAATTGCAGACCGCCAATGCCGTTTCCGCGTGTTCCTGCCGTCAGCGGGTTGTAGCTGTCGAAGGGAAGTGCCTCGGCAAAGAGCTGCTCGGCCGTGCGAAGATTGCGCTCGGGAGAGTTCCATTCGTCGAGAAGCGTCGGTTCGATCTGCTTTTCGGTGTTGACGGCGCCAAGGTAGGCGTTATACAGCGAGGTCTCAAAGGCGTCCACGTACTTGGGATCGCCCGTCAGACACGTCAGCTGATACATGAATTTCATAAGTGTGACGGTCACGCAGGTCTCCTGCTGGATGCGGCCGTTGTTGGTGTTGGCCTGACGCACGGTGGAATGGTCAAAGAGCTCGTGCGTACAGCCCGCACATCCGATGATGGTAAAATCGCTCTCCAGCACGCGATCGGCAAAGCGGATAACGGTCTGACGGTGCTTTTCGATGCCCGTCACGCGATAGTATTCCAAAAGTCCCTCAAAGCAGGAGATCATCTCATACGCCTTCGTCAGAGGGTACTGATAGGGATACAGCTTGTTGCGGTGCGCGAGATCAAAGATGTTGACGATCTCCGAGCCGCCCTCGGAAACGATGTACGTGGCAAAATCAAAATATGCCTGCTTGCCCGTCAACGTATACAGACGCACGAACGGCTCCAGAATGGAGGAGGAGTTCATGCCGCGCCAATGGCGTGTCGTCGAGTTGATGGGCTTTTTGCCCTCGGCCTCGTCGCCGACCGCGCTCATAATGTCGTCGGCCTGACGGCAAAGGCTGTCCAAAATATCGGCACGCAGCGCGTCGTCCTCGCAGATCTCGTAGAAATATTCCATGCCGAGTAGCACGTATTTGCGTCCCCACATATCCCATCCGTCATAGGCGCGATCGGGCGCATAGGTGCTCAGACGTCCGCGCACGCGATGAACGTCCAGCATATCGCGCACCGTGTCGGTCAGCGTGGCGTACAGCTCGTGATTTTTGGTATAGGCGTACGTAAAGCACGCGCCGCGCATCATCTTGCCCCAATATTCGCAGCGCCAGGCGAGTCCGCGCCACGTCTGTGCCAGACTGTCGGTGTCCGAACGGAATTGGTTTACAAAGCGCTGCCACGTAGCAGCGTCCAGCAGCTGTACGCGCTCAATGAAGCGTGTCGCTTCATCGATCGGGCCGCTGAAGCGGTATTGATTGCTCGGGTCGGTAAAGAGGCGGTCGGTCGCAAGCTTGGACGCGTCCGCGCTCGGCGTGCGATATACGTTGCGCATAGGCAGTTCCTTTTCGTAGGTAGTATTTGTCGGGGGGCGAATGCCCCATGAAGTATTATATCAAACGGACGCGCCCTTGTCAAGGGATTTGTTCGCGTGCCTTGGACGGCGCATAGCCCATGGTCCGCCGAAAGGCGCGAGAAAAATATGCCTGGCTGCTGAAGCCGAGGTAGGCCGCCGTTTCCGTCACGCTCTTTCCGTCCCGCAGCATGACGAGGGCGTAGCGGAGCTTGAGGTGCAGGAAATATTCGTGAATGCCCATATCCGCATACCGACGGAACAGGCGCTTGAGCCCCGAGCGGCTCGTGCCAACGGCGCGGCAGAGGGTGTCCGTGTCGGGATTTTCGCATACGTGCGCATGTAGGTAATCGGCCGCCGCCGAAAAGGCCGCCGCCTCCGATACGCGCGAGGGCGTGCGCGTCGTCTCGCTTTGCCGCAGAAGCAAAAAGAGCTGTGTGATATAGCTGACGGCGACGGCAACGTCGATCGCCCCCTCGTTGCTCACCGTAAGGTACCAGCCGCGTGCGGCACCTTCCGTACCGTCGTGCCGAGCGAGGTAGCGGATGAAGTCCTCCACGACGTGCCGCTCCTCCTCCTGCAGCGCAAACACCTTGTCCCGAAAGGCCGCCGCCCCCTCCCCCGTCATATCAAAGGAGAAAATGAGCAGCCGCGCGCCCTGCGGCTCGTCAACGTGAAATTTGTGGATCTCCATGGGCTTGTGAAACACGATATCGCCGCGCGTCAGCTCGTATACACGGTTGTCCGCCGATACGCTGACCGCGCCGCGCACGACGTACACGCATTCCCAAAAATCGTGCAGCTCACCGGGAAAGGAGAAGCCGCGCGGATAGTCCTTGAGAAACAGCGTGATCATGGCAGGAATGAAGATGTCCTGTCGGTTGGTAAATCGGTAATACATATATCCTCCGCATTTGAGCCAAAAAGGCATATATTTGACCCATGTGTGTATTGCCATGTGGTTTTGGTTGCTATATAATAAGTATATCATAAAATTTCGATTTGTAAAGAGGGAGATATCCAATGAAAGAGCTTTCTTTTTCCGTTTGCGGATGCGGCTGCCGCGGTACGTGGCTGACCGACAACGTGCTGACCAGCCTTGAGGACGTGACGATCGTCGCGGTTTGCGATCCGTACGAGGATAAGGCACAGGACCTTGCCGACCTGATCGAAAAGAAGGGCTTCGCTCGCCCGCAGGTCTTTACTGAGCATGAGGTGATGTTTGACACCGTGCCTACCGATGCCGTGTTGGATGCTACCTCGTGGGAGGCACACGTGCCCGTAGCCGTGGCCGCTATGCGCCGCGGGATCGCCGTCGCTATGGAGGTCGGCGGTGCGCAGAGCGAGGAGGAATGCCGCGAGCTGATCCGTGTGCAAACGGAGACCGGCACGCCCTTTATGCTGATGGAAAACTGCTGCTACGGCAAGGAGGAGCTGCTGGCGACCTCTTTGGCGAGAAACGGTAAATTCGGCGAGATCGTCTACTGCCAGGGTGCTTACGCGCACGATCTGCGCGCCGAGGTCGCCTACGGAGAGAAGAATCGTCACTATCGCATCAAGCATTATTCCACCCGCAACGGCGAAAACTATCCGACGCACGAGTTTGGCCCGATCGCCCGCCTGCTTCATATCACGCGCGGCAACCGCATGCTCAAGCTGTCCGCCTTTGCCTCCAAGGCACGCGGCTTGCACGAGTACGTGCAGGGACGCGAGGATCTCGCCCATCTGAAGGATTTTGCCTTCACGCAGGGTGACATTGTCGAAACGCTCATCACCTGCGAAAACGGCGAGCTTATCCGCATCCGCCTGGATACCACCCTTCCGCGCTACTATTCCCGTGAATTCACCGTTCGCGGTACGCGCGGCCTTTACAATCAGGATGCCAACATGGTGATGATCGAGGGCGACGGAGCAACGGAATATTTCAACACCGCGGAAACCATCAAGGCAAATATCAACAACGCCGACCGGTATGATGACTATCTGCCTGCCATCTGGCGTGACGTCGATCCCGAGGTGCTGGAGAAGGGACACGGCGGCATGGACTGGTTCGTCTTCATGGCCTTCGTTGACGCCCTGCGAGAGGGAAAGCCGATGCCCATCGACGTCTATGACGCGACCGCTTGGATGTGCATTACCTACCTCTCCGAGCTTTCGATCAAAAACGGCGGCACCCCCGTCGACGTTCCCGATTTTACCGACGGCGCATGGCGCGACCGCGCCCCCGTCGACGTCGTCGAATTCCCCATCCTTAACCGCTAAAAACAGATACCGCTCCGCCGATAAGGCGGAGCGGTATCTGTTTTGGTTTGTACGATTATCAAATAGAACCTTTATCCATAGCCATATGTTCATCTGTGCTTTTTGGATCAAATTCGGGGAAACAAAGCAAAAAGTAGTCGCACTCGTCGCAACAACACGCAAAGCCTTGCTCTCCGTTGCCAAGACAAACGGTAGGCTCTCCCGGCGTAAGCTCGACGCCGGTAATATCGATTACCTTTTTTGAATATTCTTACTCATATATCCCCCTATCAGCCTATAAAAAGGTGCGCAACCGAAGCCACGCACCGAAAAACGCAAACTCCAAGTTGTCGCCAAACGAACTTATACGCAGATAGGTATATTCACACTATCAAACGGGAGTCGCATTTTTACCAAATGGTTATCGTTTAATAGTGTGCGAAAAAAGGTATAACTATCCCATAAAGAAAAAATATACCTATCGGTGCGATTATTAAGTTCGTTTGGCGTGTTTATTATATCACAATTTTAGCAAATTGTAAATACTTTTCAGGGAAATTTATAAAAGCGCTTTTCGAGAAAAGCACGAATTGATAATATCATCTTTTATACCTCCCGGAAGGTAGCAAAAAGGCACTTATGGAACAGCTTGCCATAAGTGCCTTTTCGTTATTTTGTCACTCGTTTTGTGGTCCTTAGGTTAGGCATACGAAGCACGGCCTTTGCAGACACAAATGCGCGAAAGTGAAGCTGCTCAGCGAACCCCATGGCAGTGAAGCTTGATTCAAGAAATCGACACGGGTGTGTCATTGGAACGGTGCGCGGCGAGGAAGATATCGTGCGCCGCACGTGCGCTCACAAGCGACACGGGCATAGGATCGCCACCTTCCAGCGCTTCGTAGAAGCGAGGGATCAGGCACGCGTGGCCGCTGCCGTAGCAGGCCTTGCCGACGAACCAGCGATCGTCCTCCGTCTTTTCCACCGTTTCCGCATCGATATAGAGATACGGCATACGGATCTCCACGGTGTGATGGGCGGTGAAGAGCAGGATGGAGGTAATATCCTTTTGCGCGACGGAGGCCGTCGTGGCAAAAAAGCTTGCCTGCTTGCCGCTGTCGAAGCGGATAATACCCTCGCAGGTGTCCTCCACGTCGTTGACGTCCTTCAGATGGTGATTGGCGCAGGTGGCGATGACCTCGGTCGGCTTGCCAAGGCATTGGCAGAGCAGGTCGATGGTGTGGATGGCCTGGTTGACCATGACGCCGCCACCCTCGGTGGCCATTCGTCCGCGCCAGCCGCTCTCGGTGTAGTATTCCCGCGTGCGCTGCCAAATGACCGTCGCGGCCGCCGTCTGTATGCCGCCGTCGGCATCGCACAGCTCCTTGGCACGCAAAAACGCAGGGCTGAAGCGGTTCTGAAAGCAGACGCACACGCGGCCGCGGCTGTTTTTCTCCGCTTCGATCAGTGCGTCCATGTCCTCGGCGGTGATCGCCATCGGCTTTTCAAGAAAGACGTGTATATCCCGTGCGAGCGCGGCCTTCGTCATGGGAGCGTGCAGGTAGTGCGGCGTGCAGATGTGCACCGCGTACAGCTCCTCCTCACGGAGCATCGTGTCAAAATCGGTGTAAACACGCGCCTGCGGGAAAAAGGTGTCGCGAGCCTGCTCGGCACGCTCGATGCGCACGTCACACAGTGCGCAGACACAGATCCCCTCGACCGAGAGCAGCGCGTGCAGGTGATTGCTGCTGACCGTTCCGCATCCGACGAGAGCTACACGTTTGGTCGTTGTCATACCGCTGCCCTCGCTTATACCTTCGTGACGGTTTCCTCGCGAATTTGGCGAGGCTTGGAGGTAGCGATCAGCTTCTTCAGTTCCTCGTAGAAGAGGTCCTCATCGATAGGTAATGTGACGGTTTTGTCAAGCAAACTTGACAAAAGCATGGCGTTTGCCAGCTCGACGCCGTGAATACCGTCGGAGGCAGGGGCATAGAGAGGCTCCAGGCCTAGGACGGCATTGGCAACGTTGTTGAGTATGCCGACGTGCTGGGTATTTTCGCCCTCGATGGCGATCTCGACCGTTTCCTTGGCGGGCGGCGTAGCAAAGACGGCGCGCGTCGCAAAGCAATACTCGCGCTCGTCGATGTCAAGCTCGGTGTAGTACAGGCGCCCCTTTTCAAACAGCAGCGTTCCCTTGGTGCCCGTGACCTCAAAGCGGTTGGTGCCGGGGGCATCGGCGGTCGTCGTGATAAAGACGCCGGTCGCGCCGTTTTCATATTCGCAATAGCAGGTCACGTCGTCCTCGACCTCGATATCGTGCCACTTGCCGAGATGGCAGAAGGCACGCACGCGTACGGGGGACATACCCGTGATCCATTGAAAGAGGTCCAGCTGGTGGGGGGCCTGATTCATCAGCACGCCGCCGCCCTCACCGACCCAGGTGGCACGCCAGGCACCGCTGTCATAGTATTCCTGCGTGCGGTACCAGTCGGTGATGATCCAGTTGGTGCGCTTGATGCGTCCGATCGCGCCGTTTTGGATCATCTCGCGCATTTTACGGAAGGCGGGGTTGGTGCGCTGGTTGAACATGATACCGAGCAGCGTGTCGGCGCTCTCGGCACGGGTCAGCATTTCCTTTACCTGCTTGGTGTATACGCCGGCAGGCTTTTCCACGACGCAGTGCAGGTGATGATCCATCGCCTCGATCGCCAGACGGGGATGGTCGTAGTGCGGCGTGCAGATATGCACGACGTCGACGGTGCCCGACTTGTACATATCCTCGGCACAGTCGAAGTAGGCGATCGTGTCGCCGTAGAGCGCACGCATGGCGTCAAGGCGCGAGGGCTTGATGTCGCAGACCGCCGCCAACACGCCGTTTTTGATCAGCCCGTTCGCGAGGTTCTCCGCGTGCTTGGTGCCCATGTTACCGCATCCGATAATACCAAATCTTACTTTTTCCATTGTCCGTTCTCCTCTCGGAAGCCAAGCTCCCGTAAAACTTTTTTCAGAGCCTCCACCGCATAGTCAAATGCCTCGCGACGGGAGGTAAAGGTGTGCCGTCCGCTCAGTCCGTGGCCGTCGATCGCCGTATAGGCGTCGAAGAGGTGCAGATGCGGCTCAAGGGTCAGCATGATGCAATCGTCCGTATGCTTGTCGACGGCACGGAGAAGTCCTGCGATGTCACCGTCGCCCTCACCCGCGGGCACGATGATGTGCTTGCCCTCGTCGTTGTAAACAGCGTCCTTGATATGAAGGTAGGACAGACGGGGCAAGGTCACGCGCAGACCCTCCTTGACGTCAGCACCGTTGACGATGTAATTGGCGGGATCGAGGATGCCGCCCAGGGCAGGGACCTCGCAAAGGATGTCCTCCACCTGCGCAGGATGGCAGCCGTAGATCCCCGACTCATTTTCGTGACACATGTGTATGCCAAAGGCCTCTGCGTCTGCCACCATGATGCGCAGACGGCGAAGGACCTCCTCGCGGGCGCTGGTATACGCCTCCGGCTCCACGAAGAAGCTGAACATGCGGATACGTGAGGTGCCGAGCAGCTGTGCTGCGTGAAGGGCGCGGTGCACCGCCGTCCGATGCTCGTCAAAGGGGGCGTCGATGGGATATTTACCGATCGGAGAGCCAAGTGAGCCGACGGTGATGCCGGCCTCGTCGAGCGCTGAGCGCATCTCGCGAAGCTCCTCGTCGGACAGCTCCAATATGCCGCGCCCGTCGACAAAGCGCGGCTCAATATACGAAATTCCGTTTTCAAGCAGAGCGTCGATCTGCTCGGCGAGCGTCGAGCCCGCCTCGTCGGCAAACGCCGATAAAACAAAACGTGCCATACTACTTTCGACCTTTTTCTTTGTTTTTTACCATTATCGGACAAGCGGACGAAGATGCTCAAAGCTGCGCTTCATCTGCTCAAGCTCGTCACCGAGCTCAGGCGCGTTGTCCTGCTCGACAAGACCGTTGTCGATACCGAGCTCGTAGCACAGGTCGGCGATGGAGCGCATATCCAGCACGCCGTCGCCACAGGGGCAGATATCGCCCTGCGGTGCCGTCTTCATATCCTTAAAATGAAGATTGGTCATACGCTCGTGACCGATGCGGCGAATGTACGAGAGCGGATCGCGGCCTGCATAGCTGACCCAGTAGACGTCAAGAATAAAATCAAGAAGAGGCGCCTCCTCTAACAGGACGTCGAAGACGTCGCGTCCGTCGTGTACGTCAAACTCAAAGTGATGGTTGTGATAGGCCAAGCGAAGGCCGGCATCGCGGATCCTTTTAGCAGGCTCCTCCAGAATTTTCAAAAAAGCACGTGCCCCCTCGATGGAGCCGCGATACTCATTCGGCATACTGCCGAGGCCGATGACGGGGCATTCGTAGATGCGATGCTCGCGGATCAAGGCGTCGGTGTCGTGGACGATGCGATCAAAGGGCGAGTGCGTACAGGTGATGGGCAGCGCGTAGGCGTGGCTGATGTCGCGCAACCGCTCCGGCTCAATGGGTCCGATCGCGGACATTTGTGCGACCTCGTAGCCGATGGCCTTTATCTCCCGAAAGCAGGCCTCGATCCCCTCGGGCGTCGTGGCACGATTGCGCAGGGTGTAAAATTGTGCGCCAAGCTTCATGGTATACCTCATTTCCCGACCGTGCGGCCGATAGTTTCCTTTATTGTAGCATATTTGCCTCCTGCTTGCAATAAAAATTCCTAAGAAAATGATTGTAGGCTTTGCAAAAACTATTGCAAAAATTGCTCGAGTATGCTATACTTAAACAAAACGAAGAGAGAGGAGGGGGCCTATGCAACGACCGCTTCACCTGCATGCGGGTGATATCCGTATATCCTACGTTTCCGAGCGCCCCGAGGGCGATTCGGCGCTCAGCACCTGCCATTGCCATGACGTGTACGAGTTTTTGTACGTCGTGCGCGGAGAAGGGCAGTACATCGTGGAAGGGAAGGAGTACACGATGAGCGAGGGGACGCTGATGGTCATCCGTCCGCTGAAATATCACTACGTCAAGGTGGCGGCGGGACAGGTGTACGAGCGCTACGTGCTTCAGTTTCCACGCTCCGTGCTCCTCGGCACGTCGGCGAGCGTTCTTGACAGCATGGAGGAGGCAACGAGCGGCGGCGCGGGATGCTTTTTCCCTCCGCACGCCATGTCACCGATGCTCATGAGCGTCTTTGATCGCTTATCGACCGTTGAGCGCTTGCCCGAGCCGATGCGGGAGCCGTATACGCGCCTGCTCCTTTCGGAGATCGTTCTTTTGTTGGCTCCGTCCACGGCGTCACGGGCGCCGATCGACAGCGACGAGCTCGGTGCCCGCGTGCTGCAGTACCTCAACGAGCATCTGGAAACGGATCTGTGCCTGGACGATATTGCCCGTCACTTCTTCGTGAGTAAATATTATCTGTGCCGCGCGTTCAAAACATACAACGGCACCTCCATCCATACCTACGTGACGCAAAAGCGCGTCCTGTACGCCAAGCGGCTGATCGAAGCGGGCGAATCCGCCTCCTCGGCTGCCTACCGCGTCGGCTTCGGCGACTACTCCGCCTTTTACCGCGCGTATGTCAAGGTCACGGGGCATTCGCCCGTGTCATCCATTCGAAAAAAGGAGACGTGCACAGAGAAATGAATACCAAGTATCAATTGCTAAGCACCGTGCATACGCCCGCCGACCTCAAGCGTCTGCCCGAAAGCGAGCTTGCGACTCTGTGCCAGCAGATCCGCGAATTTCTGATCGAACGCGTGCCGAGGACGGGCGGTCATCTGGCATCCAATCTCGGTGTTGTCGAGCTGACCGTGGCCATACATCGCGTGTTTGATTGTCCAAAGGATCATATTATTTTTGACGTCGGACATCAAGCGTACGTACACAAAATGCTGACAGAACGCAAACATTTATTTGCAGATTTGCGCAAACCGGGCGGTCTTTCCGGCTTTACGAGCCGTAAGGAAGGCCCTTACGATGCGTTCGGTGCAGGGCATAGCTCGACCTCGGTTTCCGCGGCGCTCGGCTTTGCGGAGGCCGATCGGCTGCAGGGCGTGGACGCCTGCTCGGTGTGCGTGGTCGGTGACGGCGCGTATACCGGCGGCATGATCCACGAGGCACTCAACAACTGTAAAAAGGATCTGCCGCTCGTCATCATCTTGAATGAGAACGGCATGTCGATCTCACCCAATCGCGGCACCTTTGCGAGCTATCTCTCCCGTGTTCGCGTATCGGCACGCTACCGCCGCTTCAAAAGCAGGGTAGAGACCTCCGTCGGTAAGACGTCGGGCTTCGGCCGCTTTTTGCGTGCCGTGCATCACCGCATCCGTCGGGCGATCTACCCGATGAATCATTTTGAGGAGCTTGGCCTGTATTATCTCGGACCGATCGACGGTCATAACCTCGACGAGGTCACCGAGGCGCTGACGCGGGCACGGGATCTTGGATGCACCACCGTCGTACACGTCCGTACGCAAAAGGGGCGTGGCTATACCCCGGCTGAGGACGCACCGCACGCCTTTCACAGTCTTCGTGCGGGCGAGGTGCCTCCTTCGACCTTTCACGGCGAGTTTTGCCGCCTGCTGACCGAGGCGGCGGCCGAGGATCCGTCGATCGTGGCCGTTACGGCGGCGATGGGGCTTGGCACGGGTCTTGCCGCCTTTGGCGATGCGTATCCCGATCGGTATTTTGACGTCGGCATTGCGGAGGAGCATGCGCTGACCTTCTCGGCCGGCCTTGCCGCCGCGGGCATGAAGCCCTTCGTCGACATCTATTCCACCTTCCTGCAGCGTGCGTACGACAACATCCTGCACGACGTCGCCTTGCAGGGCTTGCCCGTGCGTATGGTCATCGACCGCGCCGGCCTTGCGGTAGCGGACGGTGCCACGCATCACGGCATCTTTGACGTGGCGTTTCTGTCGCAGATGCCGGGCGTGCGCATTCTCGCCCCTGCGACGTACGAGTCTCTTCGCCTGGCGGTGGAGGAGCTGCTTCGTGCCGACGGACCCATAGCCCTGCGCTATGCCGATGCGGCCGAGTCGGCCGAGGTAGCCGCCGCCTTTTCCCACCGCGCCCGGCCGTCCCTTGGTCTCCTGACGGATTTTGACGAGTCGGCGCCTCCCTCTCGTCTGATCGTCACCTACGGACAGCAGGTGTCGCGTGCCTTAGAGGCGGCACGGATGCTGCGGGAGCGCGGCGTAACGGTCGGTGTCGTTCTGCTTGAGGTGCTTGCACCGTACGACGCTGCCGCGGAGCGGCTTTTGCCATTGGTATCGTCTGCCGATCACGTGCTGTTTGCCGAGGAGGGGATCCGCGACGGAGGCGCCTCCGTTCTCCTGTGTGAGAGGTTGCATGCGATGCATGCCTTCCGCACGGACGCACGCGTGGAGATCGCCGCCATTACCGACTTTGCCTCTCCCGATGAGCGCTGTGACCTGTACGACTACGTCGGTCTGTCCGCCGAGGCACTGTGTGCGCACTTCCTTCGCTGACCCCGACGATCGGCTCGTTTGCCGGAAACATGCACAAAAGCAAGCGCCCTTTTCTTGAAAAAGGAACGGTTTTTTTGTGCCCTTTGCCGAAAAAAAGCAAGTTGCACAAAAACCGTTGACGAAAGACAAAATAAATGCTAAAATAAATAAAAATGTACCGATTGCCGTAGGTACGTTGAATTTGAACGGCAAGAAAGACGTTTCTATGAGAAAGATCGTAAGCCTGTTGCTTTGTATGCTTCTTATGGCTGTGCTGTGCGTCTCGCTGACTGCCTGCCAGACATGTGAGCACGAATATCCCGAGGAGGCGACGCGGATCGCCGAGCCGACCTGTACGGAGGACGGTGCCTACTATTATGCATGTACGCTTTGCGGGGAAGAAAAGAAGGTAGCGCCCGAGGCGACCGATACCGCTATGCTGGCGAAGGGACACACGAGTGACGCCGGCACGATGACCACGCAGGTTTCCTGCACGACCGATGGCGTGATGGTATATACGTGTACCGTTTGCGACGCAACGATCGATACCGTGACGGTCAAGACCCCCGGCCATATATATGACGAGCTTGATGTTCAAACGAACGGAAGCGAGCACTGGTACGAATGTGAGGTGTGTGAGACGGTGCTCGAGAAGGGCACGTGCGAATACGTTCTTATGGCGTACAGCAAGACCGAGCACACGACGGCCTGTAAGGTCTGCTATTATGAAAAGGCAAATGCCCGTGTAGCGCACGATATGGACGATGGCGTGCTCACGGCGCAAGCGACCTGCTATCAGAACGGCTACAAGACGTATACCTGTGCGGATTGCGGATATACCGAGCGCGAAGCGCTGCCCCTGGTGGACCATTCGTATGATGAGACGGTATATACATATTCCGTCAGCAATCACTGGATTGCCTGTGTATATTGTAAGAGGGTGAAGGAGGGTACGACGACCCCGCATACCTTTGGTGAGCCTGTCGTTACCGAGCCGACGGCGACCTCTTGCTTACCCGGCACGTCGGTTTCGACGTGTACCGCCTGCGGCAACATAAAAACGGAGTACATTGCTTCGAGCGCACCGCACACGATGACGACGACGCTGAATGCGGACGAAACGCTTACCCGCGCCTGCACGTCCTGCGAGACCTCTTGGACGTCGGCCGTGCTGATGTATGGCGACGGCACGAGCTCGGCAGGTCTCGGCGGTAATGCGGGAACCGGCTCGGGATGGGGCTCCGGCGGCCTTGGCCCGGACGTCATCGACGGCTGCTACGTATATGAAAAGAACAACGCCGTCAACCCGTGCCAGGCACAGTTTTATTTGACGTCGACGGATTTCGATCCATCGATGCCGCTTCCCGAGGAATGGACGGGCGCTCTCCTTTCCTTCAAGGTCAAGCAGGGTGCTATGTACATGAGCGACTGGGGCTTCTATATTTGCAATTCGACCGGAGCATGGAGTGACAACAGCAAGGGCTTTGCACTGTGCAGAACGACCAATAGCGGCAAGAACAAGAAGATCATCGATATCGGAGGACGTGCGATCGGCGATATCTCGCTCGGAACGGACTGGGTGACGGTTGATATCGAGATCACCTTTGACCGTGAAAACGATAAGCTGCTCCTTGTGTACTACGTGAACGGTGTATACGTCAGCAAAGCTTCGACCTCCAACCTGCTGCTCAATGATATGTTTAACGGCATTTATTTCTCGTCGCCCGGTACAGCCGATAATACGTATAACACGAAGGACCCCAACGTGCAGCCATCCATTTATTTTGACGATATTATTCTTGCGGTGTATTAAGGATCCCGTGGATCAACCGAAAGAGGTAAGGGACGTACAAAAGGACAGTTTTTTGAAATTCAACAAAATACGCTACCTACCAACAGGAAAAAAGGACAGAGAATGTTTAGCGTGTTATCCTTAACGGAGAACACGCTAAAACTAAGTTTGCCCAATGGGCAAGTGAAGTTTACTTCGTAAGTGAAGTTATCCTGCGGATAGTGAAGTTTTGCCTATGGCAAAGTGGGCAAACTTAACTTCACTTGTGCGTAGCACAAACTTCACTGCATAGCAACTTCACTTTCGCGTCAGCGGAAACTTCACAGGCAGAAAAAGAGATAACATTTCGGATACGAACCGATTTGTTATCTCTTTCTGTCGTTATAAGGGTTTGGGTTTAGCCCATAATGCGATTGACTAGTCAAATGCGATGCTTGCACTTTTGTCAATGTGTAAATTCTCCGCTAAGAACATCACCCCTTTCGTTCTCTGTCCTCTTTTCTTTAACAAGCACCGACTTCATGAAAGACATCAAGGTTGCATACGCGTCCTCTCACCCGCTGTCCTTTCCGTTTTCCGACATTTTTCGGAAAATCTCGGGCGTTGCCTTGACAAATATTTTAAATCATGGTATACTAATTTGGTTACCTAATTTAATTTATTTTTTATTTATTTTACGAAGGGAAGCGCGCATGAATATTGACTTTTTGTCAAAGGATATACAGGAGCATATCGCGCAGGTGCGTGCGCACATCGATGGAAGCTTTGCGCGCTATTTTGTCATAACGCTCGGCTGTCAGCAGAATGAGGCTGACAGCGAGCGCATCCGCGGTATGGCCGCCGCCATGGGCTATCAGCCGGCCGAGAGGGCAGAGGAGGCGTCGCTGATCGTCGTCAACACCTGTGCCGTCCGAGAGCACGCAGAGCTGAAGGCACTGTCCCTTTTGGGACGCTTCAAGCACGTAAAAGCGGCCGTCCCCGAAACGGTGATCGCCCTGTGTGGCTGCATGGCGGCCGAGCCGGGCACCGTGCGCACCATTAAGGAAAAATTCCCGTACGTGTCGTTTGCGCTGGAGCCGAATATGCTGCATCGCTTTCCCGAGCTGGTCCACCGTGCGCTGACCGAGCGCCGCCGTACGTTTCTGCTCGGTGAGGATATGGGCGATATCGCCGAGGGCATTCCGCCCGTACGCTCGACCAGCCACCGTGCGTGGGTGTCGATCATGTACGGCTGCAACAACTTCTGCTCCTATTGCATCGTTCCGTACGTCAGAGGCCGCGAGCGCAGCCGCGACGCCGCGCGTATCATGGATGAATGCCGAGAGCTGATCGCGGACGGATGTCGGGAGATCACCCTGCTTGGACAGAACGTCAATTCCTATCGAAGCGAGCTGACCTTCGCCCAGCTGCTGGAGCAGATCGCCCGTCTTGACGGGGAATTCCGTCTGCGCTTTATGACCAGCCATCCGAAGGACGTTTCCGAGGAGCTCATCGCCGTCATGGCACGCTACCCCGACAAGATCGCCCCCGCCTTTCACCTGCCCCTGCAATCGGGCAGCGACCGCATACTCAAGGAGATGAACCGTACGTATACGAGGGAGCGATACCTGTCGATCGTCGAGGCTCTGCGGCGTGCGATCCCCGATATCGCGATAACGACCGATATCATCGTCGGCTTCCCCGGCGAGAGCGACGAGGACTTTGAGGATACCTACCGCACGGTCGAGGCCGTTGGGTACGACAGCCTGTTTTCCTTTATCTATTCTCCCCGCGAGGGAACGAAGGCCGCCAAGCTTGCGCAAACGACCGACGAGGCGACGATCAAGGTGCGTATGGAGCGCCTGATCGCGCTGGCACAACGCAGCTCGTACGAAAAGAACCAAGCCTACGTCGGGCGCCGTGTGCGTGTTCTGTGCGACGGTCCTGCACGCGAGGGCGAGGAGGCCTATATCGGACGCACCGATAGCGGTAAGCTCGTGCGGTTCCAATCGGCTGGCGATCCGACGGGCTGCTTCGTATCCGTTACGATCGATAAAGCAACGCCCTTCGATCTGTTCGGCGTTGCCGACGATACTTAAATCAATGATGTAGCCGTAAAACGGCAAAGGAGTAAATGAAATGACGAAAATTATTGAACTTGCACACGCCCTTGGTGAGGAGATCGCAAAGAGCGACGAGCTCAAGGCCCTGGAGCTGACGAAGGGCGGCTACGAGGCCAACGCCGAGCTGCAGAAGAAGATGGCGGAATATGAGGCCGAGCGCCAGCTGCTCGCCGAGGAATTCAACAAGGATCCCGACGAGGTCGATCAGACCGTTATCACCGAGGTGAAGGCACGTATGGACGAGCTGTCCCGTGTCATTACCCGCAATCCTGTGTATATCGCCTTTGCCAATGCGCAAAAGGCCATGAACGATCTTATGACCGCGGTCAACGACGAGATCAAGTTCTGCATCACGGGTGAGCGTCCCGAGCATTGCACCCACGATTGCTCGACCTGTCAAGGGTGCCATTGATCCTAAGCATAACGAGAAAGGAGATCCGTCATGGATGAGGTAGAGGTTCTCAAAAGCCGAAGCGAGCTTGTTGCCGCCACGCCCATGATGCAGCAGTATCTGGACATCAAGGCGCAGTACGAGGGCTTTGTGCTCATGTACCGCCTGGGCGACTTTTACGAGTGCTTTTTTGAAGATGCCGTGCTCGTCTCGCGTGAGCTGGAGCTGACGCTGACCGCCCGCGACTGCGGGAACGGGAAGCGCGCGGCCATGTGCGGCGTGCCGTTCCACAAATCCGACGTCTACGTCGGCCGCTTGGTCGAGCGAGGCTACAAGGTAGCCATTTGCGAGCAGGTGGAGGATCCCAAGAGTGCGGTCGGACTTGTCAAGCGCGACGTCATTCGCGTCGTGACACCCGGTACGCTGACCGACGACGGATTGCTTTCCGAAGGAAAAAACAACTATCTTCTGACCGTTTGCTACGGACGCGACGGTGTCGGCCTTGGCTTTGCCGACATCACCACCGCCGAGGTGACGGCGACGTACATACCGAACGATCATATCCCCGCACGGCTGTGCAACGAGATCGGCGCGTTCTCGCCCGCGGAGGCGGTGCTGAATCTTCCGCCCGAGGAGTGCTCCGAGCTGTCGGGCTTTTTGAAGACCTCGTGCGGCGCTGTGGTCAGCTGTGACGCCTCGCTGTTTGATTACAACCGCGCCAAGACGGTCGTGCGTGACGTCTTCCGTGAGGAGGCCGACAAGCTGACCATGCCCGAGGCCGTCATGGCGACGGGCGCGCTGATCGCCTACATCCGTGCCACGCAAAAGAGCGAGGTCACCTTTGGTAAGGAGCTGAACGTTTACGAGGAAGGGCAGTATCTGCAGATCGACACCAGCACCAGACGCAACCTGGAGCTCGTGGAGTCCATGCGAGGAAAGGAAAAGCGCGGAACGCTTCTTTGGGCGCTGGATCGCACCGAAACGGCGATGGGCGCACGCTTGCTCCGCTCCTGGATCCTGCAGCCCTTGATCAACCCCGTCACCATCGGAAAACGGCAGAGCGCCGTCGGCGATCTGCTGGCCGACCGTCGGGGACGCGACGCGCTCGGCGAGGCGCTGGCGCCGATGCTGGATCTTGAGCGTCTGACGGCCAAGACGGTGTACGGAACGGCCAACGCCAAGGATCTGCGCGCGATCGGACAGAGCCTGTGCGCCTTGCCCGCGATCCGTGCGTGCATCGGCTCGTACGAAAGCACCGAGATGAAGCAGCTGTACGAGAGCTTTGATACCGTCGATGAGCTGGCCGAGCTTCTCGATCGCGCCATCGTCGACGCCCCGCCGTTCTCCGTCCGTGAGGGCGGCATGATTCGCACGGGCTTTGACGAGGACGTGGATTATTATCGCAGCATCAAGGATAACGGCTCTGCCATCATGGAGAGCATCGAGGAGCGCGAGCGCGAGGAAACGGGCATCCGCACCTTGAAGGTGTCGTATAACAAGGTGTTCGGTTACTACATAGAGGTTACCAAATCGCTCATCGATCAGGTGCCAGATCGCTATATTCGTAAACAAACGTTGACAAATTGCGAGCGTTATATTACACAAGAGCTCAAGGAAATGGAAAGCACCATTCTGAGTGCCGATGAGCGCATCGTCGAGCTGGAGTTCAATATTTTCTGCAAGCTCCGCGAGGCGGTCGCCTCCGTTTCCGACCGTATCCGTGCGGCGGCGCGTAAGGTCGCGACCCTTGACGTCTACCGCTCCTTTGCCGAGTGCGCGAGCCGATATAACTATACCTGTCCCGAGGTGGATCTGTCCACGGATCTTATCATCAAGGACGGCCGTCACCCCGTGGTCGAGAAGTTTGTCAGCAACAGCTATTTTGTTCCCAACGATACCCACCTGGATACCGGTGCCAATCGTATGATGATCATCACCGGTCCCAACATGGCGGGTAAATCGACCTATATGCGCCAGGTGGCCCTCATTGTGCTGATGGCGCAGATCGGCTCGTACGTGCCTGCCGCCTCGGCGCGCATCGGCATCGTGGATAAGATCTTTACCCGTGTCGGTGCCTCGGATGACCTCGCGTCGGGTCAGTCGACCTTTATGCTGGAGATGACCGAGGTAGCCGCTATTCTCAAGAATGCGACGCGCAAGTCGCTGATCGTCTACGACGAGGTCGGCCGCGGAACCAGCACCTACGACGGTATGTCAATCGCACGCGCCGTCGTGGAATACACCCATTCGCCGAAGATCGGCGCCCGTGCGCTGTTTGCGACGCATTATCACGAGCTGATCGCGCTGGAGGATGAGCTGGAGGGCGTCGTTAACTACAACGTCGCCGCCAAAAAGCGCGCCGACACCGTGACCTTCCTGCGCAAGATCGTGCGCGGCGGAACCGACGATTCCTACGGTATCGAGGTGGCCAAGCTGGCCGGTGTTCCTGCCGAGGTCGTTCGCCGTGCCAAGGCGATCCTCGCCGATATCGAGGAGGGGCGCACCGTCGCTCCCTCGCGAGGAGCGAAAAAGGAGCCCGCGCTGATGGATCTCTTTACCGAGCTGACCGCTACCCGTGAGAGCGAGGTAGCCGAGCGCCTGCGCGGCATTGATCTCAATACGCTGACGCCGCTGGAGGCGATGAATCTGCTGTTTGAGCTGAAGGGCATGCTGTCGTAAAGGACAGCCTCATCGGCGGCCGTGCGCGTCGATGCCCATTTTCCCGTAGAAAAAAGAAAAGAAAGGACACCTCATGGCAAACATTCACGTACTGAGCTTTGAAATTGCGAATCTGATCGCCGCAGGCGAGGTGGTGGAGCGTCCGTCGTCCGTTCTCAAGGAGCTGATCGAGAACGCCATTGACGCAGGCGCGACGCATATTGTAGCCGAGATCAAGCGCGGCGGTGTATCGCTCATCCGCGTGTCCGACAACGGCTGCGGTATCGAGCGCGAGGATCTGCCCGTCGCGCTGAAGCGGCACGCCACGAGCAAGATACAAACGCGTGACGATCTGGACGGTATTACGACCCTCGGCTTCCGCGGAGAAGCCTTGGCCGCGATCGCCTCGGTGTCACGCCTGACGATGATCACCAAGACCAAGGACGCCGCGACCGCCTCCATGCTGACCTCGGAGGGTGGTACCGTGCTGGACGTCACCGACGTCGGCGCCGCCGACGGAACGACCGTCGTGGTGGAGGATCTGTTCTTCAACGTTCCCGCACGCCGTAAATTCCTGAAAAAGGATGCGACCGAGGCCATGAACGTCGCTGTGTTGGTGGAAAAGGTAGCCTTGTCCCGTCCGGACATTGCCATCCAGCTGCTCATCGACGGGGAAGAGCGCTTCCATACGCCGGGGGACGGCAACGTCGAAAACACGGTATACGCCGTGCTCGGACGGGATTTTGCCTCCAAGATGCTCTCCGTCGACGGGACGGTCAACCGCATCCACGTCCACGGCTTCGTCGGGCGCAGCGACAATGTGCGCCGCAACCGTAATCTGGAAAACGTATTTATCAACGGCCGCTACGTCAAGAGCATGACGGTGACCGCCGCCGTTGAAAAGGCCTTTACGTCGTATATCGCCCCCGAGTGCTTCCCGACCTGCGTGCTGTTCGTTGATATGCACCCCTCCGTGGTGGACGTCAACGTCCATCCCGCCAAGCTTGAGGTCAAGTTCTCGGATGAAAAATCCGTGTTTGAGGCCGTATATTATACCGTACGCCGTACGCTGGAGGACAGCGAGTACCGTCCCGATATGACCCTGTCCAAGCCCTACAAGCCCGCCTTCCCGGCCAACGAATCGCAGGGGCAGCTGCGCATCAAGGACGTGACGGCCGAGGCGGCTCGACCGCTGATCGGCACCGCGGCGCCAAAACGCGAGGCACCGCTCTCCGCGCACCTCTCGGGTGCAGGCGACCGCCGTCCGCTGTACGAAAAGCCTGTGTCCTCCCGTACCGATATGCCGAAGGAGGACGCCATGCAGGCCTTTGCCAAGCACGTCTACCGTCCGACGGAGGCGCACGTGAGCAGCGGAGCAGGAAGGCCCTCCTCCGTGCCGACGGGCGGTAGCACCACGCTGACCCCGGACAGCTCGCTGAAGCTTCTGGACGTTTTGGAAAAGCCGCAGACGCCGTCGTCGACCGATGCCGTGACCGACGCACCGAGCTACCGCTATGTCGGCGAGGCCTTCGACTGCTACGTCATGGTGGAATACGAGGGCGATCTTCTTATCATCGACAAGCATGCGGCGCATGAGCGCGTGCTCTTTGAGGAGCTCAAGCGGCAAAGAGAGACGGATACCCGCGTGACCTCGCAGCAGCTGCTTCTTCCTGTGACGGTGCCTATGACGCCCGAGATCGCCGAAACGGTCCGCGCCCATAAGGAGGAGTTCTTTGACGTCGGCTATGCGTTTGAGGTGCAGGACGACGGTGTCACCGTATCGGCGATCCCCTCGCTTCTCGACCTGACGGCGGCCCAGAGCCTGCTGTGCGAGATGGCCGACGAGCTGTACGAGGGACGGGGCAACCCGGCCATTACCGATGCCATGCGCCGCGAGCGCATGCTCTACCAGACCGCCTGCAAGGGCGCTATCAAGGGAGGTCGCTTCTACGACCGACCGATCATCGATTGGCTGATCGGCCGGGTGCTGGCTCTGCCGGATATCACCGTTTGCCCGCACGGCCGCCCGATCGCTTACACGCTGAAGAAGCGCGAGCTTGACCGCCAGTTCGACCGAATCAAATGAGAGAGTTATGGGAAAATTTACACTGTTAAAAACCGAGGGCAAGGCACGCCGCGGTCGCTTTGAGACCGTTCATGGCGTTGTCGAAACCCCTGTATTTATGAACGTTGGCACCTCGGCTGCCGTCAAGGGCGGCATCTCAACAGAGGATCTGCATGACGTAAAATGCCAAGTTGAGTTGTCAAATACATATCATTTGCACATCCGTCCGGGGGATGACGTCATCTACAAAATGGGGGGACTTCATAAGTTCTTCAAGTGGGACCGTCCGGTTCTGACCGACTCGGGCGGATTCCAGGTATTCTCCCTTGCCAAGCTGCGCAAGATCACCGAGGAGGGCGTTGCCTTCAACTCGCACATCGACGGCAAGCGCATCTTCATGGGTCCGGAGGAGTCCATGCGTATCCAATCGCACCTCGGCTCGACCATCGCCATGGCGTTTGACGAATGCGTGGAAAACCCCTCGCCGTACGCCTACGTCAAGGCCTCCGAGGAGCGCACCGTCCGCTGGCTCAAGCGCTGCCGCGAGGAGCTGGATCGCTTGAACAGCCTGCCCGATACCGTCAATCCGCATCAGATGCTTTTTGGCATCAATCAGGGCGGCACGTACGAGGACCTGCGCATTGAGAATATGATCGAAACGGCCAAGATCCCCTGCGACGGATATGCCATCGGCGGCCTGGCCGTCGGCGAGGACGCGCAGACGATGTACCGTATCATTGAGGCGGTCGAGCCGTATATGCCGACCGACAAGCCGCGCTATCTGATGGGCGTCGGTACGCCGCAGAATATCGTCGAGGCGGTCTATCGCGGCGTCGATTTCTTTGACTGCGTCATGCCCAGCCGCAACGGACGCCACGGCACGCTCTTTACGTGGGAGGGCAAGATGAATATTAACAACGAGAGCTATATACTCGATGCCCGTCCCATCTCGCCGAGCTGTGATTGTCCCGCCTGCCGTCACTATTCGCGCTCCTACATCCGCCACCTGCTGAAGGCGAAGGAGATGCTCGGTATGCGCCTGTGCGTGCTGCACAACCTTTATTTCTACAACGATCTGATGGAAAAGATCCGTCAGGCGCTGGATAACGGTGCGTACGAGGAGTTTTACCGTACCTACCGCAACCGTCTTGCCGCCCGTGTAGCCGATGGATCATAAAAAGGACGATGTGAAGGGGCGCCGGTGGGTATAATTGAATATACCCACTCACAAACATCATGAGCATGCATTTGAAAACGCTAACCAGATGGTAAAGCCTGCTCATGATTTTTTAACGAGCGACTCTAATCTATGCCTTCTCCTGCGGGAGAAGGGGGACCACGAAGTGGTGGATGAGGAGTAAAACATGATCCCTTACAATAAAAAACTCGTTTCTAACGCAAGACTTTTGCGAAAACATATGACGCCTGAAGAAAAACATTTGTGGTATGATTTTCTGAAACGACTTCCATACAACGTAAGACGACAACATAATATTGAAAATTATATCGTCGATTTTTACATAGCAGAAAAGAAAATCGTTATTGAGATAGACGGAATACAGCATTCAGCTCCGGAGCACAAAGATGCGGATGCGCAAAGAGATATGGCGTTGTCGTCTTGGAACATGACTGTCTTGCGATATTCAAACGACAGTATACGAAGTAACTTTCATGCTGTTGCAGCGGATATCCTGAAACATCTTGACATAGATTTCTCTGATTTAAAGCCTTTACCATAACACCTCATCCGACGGCTTCGCCGCCACCTTCTCCCGCTGGAGAAGGCTTGGCATAAACGGCTCCTGCGGTTGATAAAAGAAGTTCCCACAAACCGTTTGTATGGTCTGTGGGAACTTCTTTGTTATGCTATTTGTCAGTAGGTACCGTTTTATTTGTGTCCGCCGCAGTGGCCGTCGAACATACCGGTCAGATCCGCGATGAGGCTACCGTCGAACTCCTTAAAGCCAAGCGCGCGGAGCAGAGATCCGTCCGATCCGTCCGATGCGGCCGATGCGGCGCGCATCGTGTGTGTGCCGCACAGATCGACAAAGTTCATCGTCGCACGGCCAAGGATGAACATGGCTTCAAAATCGTGACCGTCCGGTATCTCGCGCAGATGGTAGAGAACACCGCCGCTTGCCGTGATTTCAAATTGCGACATGCCGAGCAGATGCCCGTCCTCTGCGTCCGTCATGCGGTAGATAAAGGAGCCGTCGATGAGCGGTACGCCGCAGGCATCGGCCGCCGTACGCCGCTCACTTTCGTTTGAGGCCGGGCTGATCTTAAACATGACGCTCCTCCTTGCCCTCGGTGATGCGGTAGAGATAGGCGACCTCTTTTTCATCAAGATAGCGCCATTTTCCGACGGGCAGGCCGTCGAGCTTGAGATTTCCGATGCTGATGCGCGACAGACGCTTGACCGTAAGGCCGACGGTCTCGCACATCTTGCGGATCTGGCGGTTGCGTCCCTCGTGCAGGGTCATCTTGAGCACCGTTCCGCTCTCGTCGTGCTCGCCGACGGTCACCTCCACGGGACGAATGGTATAGCCGTCGATGTCCATCGGCTCGGTCAGCGCCTTGTGCTGCTCGTCGCTGACCGACTCGGCGACCTTGACGCGATAGACCTTGGCGGGCGAGTTCTTCGGATGCGTCAGACGGTTTTTTAATTCGCCGTCATCGGTCAGAAGGAGCATACCCTCGGAGGTGAGGTCGAGCCGACCGACGGGATATACGCGCGCCTCTACACCGTCTAACAGATCCGTAACGCACTTGCGTCCGCGATCGTCCTCGGTCGCGCACAGATAGCCGCGCGGCTTGTTCATCATGATATATACGTGCTCGCGACGGACAAAGGCGATCCTTCGCCCGCGATATGTAACGAGATCGTGAGCGGGGTCAATGACCATGCCGATCTCGGCGGGGTGTCCGTTGACGCTGACACGTCCGAGGCGGATCTCCTCCTCAGCGGCGCGGCGGGACATGAGTCCTGCGTCCGCCATGAATTTTTGTAAGCGAATGGGTTTCATACGGTGTCCTTTCATAGATCATACGGTCGATGGGGTCGTGCGGGTTTGGTGTCAGAAGAAGAAAAAGCGTCGGCGCTTTTGAACGGTATTGACGTCCTCCATAGCACGCAGAGGCAGCTGTGTGAGCAGCTCGCCATCCTGCGAAAAGAGCAGGGTACCGAGAATGTCCCCCTTTTTGATCGGAGCGACGGTGTAGCGCGTCAGGCGCACGTCACAGCGGATGGGACTGTCGGTTTTTTTCATAACGATGGAAAACGGCTCGGTGTTCTCGACCGTGACCTCGCTTGCCGTTCCGTCAAGAACGGGTACGGTGTAGCGGTACTGACCAATCTCGGCCTCCGTGCGGCATTCCACGGTGTCAAAGCCAAAGTCCAGCATGGCCTCGTGGTCCTGCCAATCGTTCGGTGCGTGAATGGTGACGGCGATCAACGTTACGCCATCGCGCTCGGCGGCGCTGACAAGGCAACGGCCGCTTTTTTTGGTAAAGCCGGTCTTGACGCCGATGGCTCCGTCGTATAAGCGAAGCAGCTTATTGTGATTGGTGACCAGACGCGTGCTGTCGCCCTCGCCGATGCGTCGGCTGATCGTCTTGACCATCGTGCAAAAGGTCGGTATCTGCATGGCCGCGGCGGCGATGCGTGCCAGCTCCTCGGCCGTGGTGTAGTGCGTGTCCGCGTCTAATCCGTGGGGATTGTCAAAATGGGTATCGGTCAGGCCGAGAGCGAGCGCCTTTTGATTCATGCGCTCGACAAAGGCCTCGACGCTTCCCGCGACCGCCTGTGCGATGGCGCAGGCCGCGTCGTTGGCGCTGCGCAGGAGCAGTCCGTACAGCAGATCGGACAGCGTCATCTGCTCGCCTTCCTTTAAGTAAAGGGAAGAGCCCTCGATCCCCGTCGCCTCCTTTGGTACGGTCACGACGGTCGATGGGTCGCAATCCTCCAGCGCGACGAGCGCTGTCATGATCTTGGTCGTGCTGGCCATGGGCATGCGCAAATTGGCGTTTTTCGTCATAAGGAAGGTTCCTCGGCTCGGCTCATACAGAGCCGCCGAGCGCGCCGAGGTCGTGGGCGTTTCTGCGGAAAAGACCGTCACAGACAAAAGCGTAAATAAAAAGCACAGCAAGAGCAAAAACCAAAACGGTCGCATGGGACGTGGTGCCATATACAAGCATCTCCTTCGATATATTCACCTTTAGTATAGAGCGCCAACGGGTGAATATACGAAGTAAAGACGGGATGTGCAAACAATTGTAGACAAAAATGTCAGAAAATAGAATTTTTTATGCGTTTTAGAATATCGGGTATCTGCTCAATGGCAGAGCCTATTTTGGCGAGTGTCGCATCGATTGGGTTGACCGTTACGGGGATAAGCTCAACGGAGGCATCCGGTCGTATCGTCAAGAAGGCGATGGGGGTGACGCTGATACCGCCGCCGCTTCCTCCGCCGAAGTTCTGGTTTTGGGTCAGCCGTTTGGCGGCGTAATCGACGCCACCGGCGGCAATGGCCACGTTGATGCGGGACACGGGAATGACGGTCACCCCGTTCAGCGTCTCAATGGGCGTTCCGATATAGGCGTCCGTATCGAGAAATTGTCGGATGGTCTCAAGGGATGTGCGGATCAGCTCACTCATTTGCGTTTGCGCCATACACGATCCTTCCTTTTTATATACATATAAAGAAACAGGATCGCGGCGGCCAACAGGTCAAGCAGGGCAAAGGTCAGCGTAATACGTCCCTCGGGACGCGTGCCGTCCGTGATGGCAAGCGGTGCGGTCCGCAGCCGCTCAGATACCGTATCGACAGTGGCAAGCGCTGTGCCGGATGCCCAAAGAAGGAGCCCGAGCACCGTCGTCGAGCGCACCGCACCGCGCGGAAGGTGCAAGCGATCCACCGTGATGACGGTGCGAGAGAGCAGGTACCGTACGGCTTTTGCGGCAGGCAGAAGGACGGCGCGTCGGTCAAACGGGCGCCGCGTACGTCGGCGCGATGGCTGTTTCTTGTGTACAGTATGCCCCTCCGATGAGAAAATCATGCCGAAAAACAGTAGACGTACGTATAAACGCCAATCGTCCGCGCGTTGTGCGCTTACACGCACCGGCATGGATAAAAGCAAAAGTCCAAGACAAAGCAACAGCCAAAACAGCATATATACCCCCAAACGTATGTAGAGGGTATATCGGGTATGTAGGAATTATTCGAGCTCGAAGGCTTGATCGTCCTCGGCAGAGGGCATGTCCTCGTCGTCGAACACGGACGGTGCGGCAGGCGTCTCCTCAGTCGATCCCTCGGTCGCCACCTCGTCCTGCGGGGGGGTGTCGGTCGGTGCCGCCTGCGTATCGGACCCATCCGCCGACGGCTCGTCGGTCAGCTGCATCTCGATCTGCTCGGCGTCATTCATCGACTCCTCGTCGGGAACGTTGCTTGCCTTGGCGAACATATTGACCATCTCCTCCGTCGTTTGCGGAAGCTCGGACATATCCGACAGACCAAAGGCACGCAGAAAGTCCTTGGTCGTTGCGTACAGCATGGGGCGACCGGGGGCGTCCATACGTCCGACGCTTTCGATCAGTCCGCGGTCGAGCAGATTGTTCATGGCGTAGGAGGAGTCGGCGCGGCGAAGCGTGTCCACAAACACGCGGGTCACGGGCTGATTGTAGGCGATGATGGCCAGCGCCTCCATGGAGGAGGTAGACAGAGAGCCGCTCTTTCGGACGCCGAGGGCGTCTCGGATCTCGCTGAGGTAGGCCTCCTTGGTGCAGAGCTGGCAGGCGTCGGGAAACGTGAGGAGAATGACGCCGCGCGGCATGTCGGACATGTTATATTTCATGGAATATTCGATGACCCTCTCTTTGACCTTTCCGGGGGTCATATCCAGCACGCGTGCAATGGTAGCGTAGGAAAGCGGGTGGCCGGCGGCGAACAGCATGGCCTCCAGCGCTTCCTCAAAGACGACCTCGCGATGAGGCTCGTTTATATCCTGTGCCTGCTCGGTTTCAGGCTGTATCATGTCGGTCATTCGCTTGCTCCTTCGGTTTGATTTGTACGGCTTTCCATCGCGTCAAATTCGCTGGCGGTAATATCGCCGGCCACATAGCCCGCATTCAGGCGGAAGGTCATCTGAAGACCGCAGTCCTCGTAATCCGCCGATTCCTCGGTATAGGTGACGTTGGTGATCTCGACGCGGTGGATCTTGATCATTTCCAGGATGCCCATGAAGCGGGCGACCAGCTCGGCACGCGACTCGGAATCCTTTAAAAGCGTGTAGAGGGAGGCCTCGCCGCAATCCTGTAGCATCAATACCATTTCCTCAATCTTTTCCTCGACCGATACGACGTGATGCTTGATGAGCGGATTGACGAGATCGCTGGGCTTGCGCTCCGCCTCTGCGACCTTCATGCGGCGCAGCACGGACTGCAGGGCCTTGATCATGAGGGAGGGATCCAGGTTGAGCGGCAGCCCCTTTTCGGGAGGCACGGCATCCGTTCCCTTGACGACGCGTCCGCTGTAGCGCTCGTAGCGCGGCATAAGCTCCTTGGCGGCGAGCTTGGCCTGCTGGTAAAGGAGCAGGGCGTTGGCGATCTCGCGGCGCGGGTCGTTCTCCGTGCCCTCCTCGTGGGGCAGGATCATCTTGCTCTTGATCAGCATCAGCTCACTTGCCATGACGAGAAATTCGCTGGCAATATCGGGGTCCATCTTTTGGGCTTCCTCTATATACGACATGTACTGATCGCATATGAGAACGATGGGGATGTCGGTGATGCTGACCTTGTTTTTGGCGATCAGCGTCAGTAATAGATCAAGAGGACCGTCAAATTGGTCCAGATGATAGGTAAGTTGTTCGGTCATTGTAAAGTAAAGCCTTTCTTGCTACCGTTATGAAAGCCACGGGATCAGCTGCCAGAAGCTGATCATCAGCGAGGAGAGCCACCCGATCGCGACGCCCACGAGGTTCGACAGGGACACGATATACGTAGCGATAAAGCTAAGCACACCGGAGGTCTGCACGAAGGGTATGCGTAACAGGATCGTCGACAACAGATCCCCCAAAAACAACCAAAGAAGAAGGGCAATATAGAAGGTGCGGTCGTGGCGCATCACCTTGAAATACAGCTTCGGCGGCAGAACGAGATGCAGGATCCGTGAGCCGTCCAAGGGGGGAACGGGGATGAGGTTAAAGACCGCAATACCAAGGTTGATCTGGTGGAACACAAGCAGGAACAGCACGCTGTACAGGGCCAGGTTTTCGACGAAGGCCGAGGTGAAGGTGCTCGTTACGTATATGCGCCATGCCACAAGATACAGCAGTGCGGCAAAAAACGCACAAATGAGATTGGACAGCGGTCCTGCCAGGGCCGTCAGGGCAAAGTCGCGCTTGGGCTTTTTTAAATTGCGGGCGTTGATCGGTACGGGCTTTGCCCATCCGATGTGGAAAAACACCATGCTGAGCATGCCGACGATGTCGAGATGCTTCAGCGGGTTGAGCGTCAGCCGCCCCAGATTCTTGGCCGTCGGGTCGCCGAGCTTGTCCGCGGCATAGGCGTGCGAAAACTCATGGACCGTAAGAACGATGAGCGACGCCAAGGCAGACAGGACGTAATAGATGAGATCTTGCCCCATGGTATCAGCGCTCCAGCGCGTCGGATATGACGCGCAGCAGCTGTTCCTTTCCTTCTTTTGTTACGGAGGAGAAGGGAAGAGGCGTGATGCCCGTGCCGGCAAAGACGGTGTCCTCCAGCTCCTTCAGCGCCTCGGCGAGGCGTGCCTTGGACAGCTTGTCCGTCTTGGTGGCGACGACGGTAAAGGGAATGCCTCGTTCCAGCATAAAATTGATCATATGAATGTCATCGGTGCTGGGACCCGTGCGGATGTCGATCAGCTGGATCACCAGGCGCAAGGCGTCCGCCGAAGGATTCTTCAGAAAGAAATCCTCCGTCAGCGACGACCATCCCGCCTTGGAATCCTGCGAGCGCCGGGCGTAGCCGTAGCCGGGCAGGTCCACGAGGTAGAAGCGGTCGACCGAATAATAATTGATGGTGATGGTCTTGCCGGGCGTCGAGGACACGCGGGCGAGAGACTTGCGTCCGAGAAGGGTGTTGATCAGCGAGCTTTTTCCGACGTTGGAGCGTCCGGATAAGGCGATCTCGGGACGCGGGTCGCGCGGAAATTGCGAGGAGCGTCCGACGCAAAGCGCCAGGGACGCATTAGCCGTTTGAATCGTCACGGGCAGACTCCTTTCCAATGGCCGATGGGCAAGCCAGGGCATGTGTCAGCACGTCGCTTACGTGGGTGCAGGGAATAAAGGTCAGATGCTCCGCCGCCTCGCGGTCGATCTCGTCGAGATCGCGTACATTCTCCTCGGGGATGAGCACCGTCTTGATGCCTGCCCGATACGCCGCCAGCGTCTTTTCCTTGAGACCGCCGATGGCGAGCACCTTGCCGCGCAGCGTTACCTCGCCCGTCATGGCTACGTCGCGCCGTACGGGGATCGAGCTGAGCGCGCTGACGATGGCGGTCACCATGGTCACGCCGGCCGAGGGACCGTCCTTGGGAATGGCACCCTCGGGGAAGTGAATGTGCAGATCCTTGGTTTTATAAAAGTCGGCGGGAATGCCGTAGTCTTGTGCCACGGTGCGCACGTAGGAATGCGCGATCTGCGCCGATTCCTTCATGACGTCGCCGAGGGAGCCGGTAAGCTCGATCTTTCCCGAGCCCTCCATGACGGCCACCTCGACCTTGAGCAGATCGCCGCCGGACTGCGTATAGGCCAGGCCGTTGACGACGCCGACGGGGTCGGTCTCCTCGGGCTTTTCGGGGAGAACCTTGACCTTGCCGAGATAGTCGGCAAGATTACCTGCCGTGATCGTGACGCATTTGATGTCCTCCTCCGCGATGCGCTTGGCACCCTTGCGGATCAGAGAGGCGATCTCGCGCTCAAGATTGCGCACGCCCGCCTCGCGGGTGTACCCCTTGATCAGGGCAAGAATGCCGTCGTCGGTGATGCGGAACTTGCGCTTGTTCATGCCGTGCCGCTTGAGCTGTTTTTTGAGAATATGATGTTTAACGATGGAAAGCTTTTCCGAATCGGTATACGTCGACAGCTCAATGACCTCCATGCGGTCGAGCAGGGGCAGAGGAATGCCCTCGTAGCTGTTGGCCGTCGCAATAAACATACAGTCGGACAGGTCGATGGGGATCTCCATGAAGTTGTCGCGGAAAAACTTGTTTTGCTCCGGGTCGAGCACCTCCAGCAGGGCAGAGGTGGGGTCGCCCTTGAAATTGCTGGCCATCTTGTCGATCTCGTCGAGGACGATGACGGGGTTTTCGTTTTTGGCGTTGATGATGGCGGTGACGATACGGCCGGGCATGGCGCCGACGTAGGTCTTGCGGTGGCCGCGGATCTCCGCCTCGTCGTGCATACCGCCGAGAGACACGCGGGCGTATTTACGCTTGAGCGCGCGTGCGATCGAGCCGGCGACCGAGGTCTTGCCGACACCGGGCGGGCCGATGAGGCAGAGGATCTGGTTCTTGACTTCGGGGGAAAATTGCTTGACGGCTACGAACTCAAGGATGCGCTCCTTGACCTTTTCCAGCCCGTCGTGATCCTCGTCGAGGATCTTTTTTGCCTCGGCCACCGTGGGGACGGCGGCACTCTTTTTTCCAAAGGGGAAATCGAGGACGGTATCAAGATAGGTGCGCAGCACCGTTCCCTCGGCCGAGCCGTAGGGTGCCTTTTCCAGCTTGGACAGCTCCTTGAAGAGCTTTTCGCGCACCTCCTCGGGCATGCGTGCCTTTTCAATACGCTCGGCGTACTCGTGGATCTCGTCATCCTCGTCCTCCGATTCACCAAGCTCGTTTTGTATCGCCTTGATCTGCTCGCGCAGGAAATAACTCTTTTGCGATTCGTCGATCTTGCTGCGCACGCGCTGCTGAATATCGTGCTCGCAGGAGAGAAGCAGACCCTCCTCCTCCAGCGCGACGAGCAGCCGCTCCAGACGCGTGCGGGCAGTAAGCGCCTCCAGCACGCCCTGCTTGTTGCGATAATCGATGAGCGCGGAGGTGGCAACGAAATCGGCAAAGGGCAGCGGCTCCTTGATCGCCAGCGCGGACATCTTCATCTGCTCGGTAAAGGTCGGATGCATTTGCGCCAGCGTTTCGATATGCGTGCGCACATCCATCATGAGCGCCTCAATGACGGGGGACGTCGCGGTCATGCGCTTTTCCTCGCGCATAACGGCGCTGGCACGGAAGAAGCCGTCCTCAAACGTGATCTCGCGTATCTTGGCGCGCGCGACACCCTCAAAGACGACGGACAGATTGTTCTGCGCGTTTTTGACCACGTGCTTGATCGTCGCTACCACACCCATGGAGTAGAAGGCGTCGATGCTCGGTTCCTCGTCGGATAGCTCCTTCTGTGTTAAAAGGAGGATATGGGAGTCCGCCTCCGTCGCTGCCAGAGTAAATGCCTTGAGCGAAAAGGGACGGACGATCTCGATGTTCATCTGCACCGAGGGGAAGGCGACCATGCCGCGCAGCGGCAGCATCGGCAGCTCGATTATATGTTCGTTTTTTTGATTGGCGTTGTTCATGTGACGTTCCTTGCTTTGACCTGTGATATGGGACGGTACGGACGATGGTCCGAGGTTTCCATTTAACTATTATACCACAACAATTCCGAAAAATCTATATGAAAAATAAAAAATTAAAAAATATTTAATAGAAATAGAAAAAGAAAAAAGCACCGTACCTTATCGGCCGGTGCAAGCAGATCCGATGAGGGAGCATCATGAGATTGATGTGTCATAGGATCTCTGCGGAGTGGTTCTATTATACACGAAGGAGGGCGCTTTGTAAAGACGGCAGTTTTCACAATTTTTCGGCCGTTTTTTTGTGTAAACAAGAGAATTTTGAAAAAATTGAAAAAAGTTGAAAAAAGCCTTGACAAACCAAAAGAAAGGTGCTATAATACCTGCGTAAAACAAGCAGACATCCGTTCTCACCATACCACCCGTGTGCGTATGGTTCATACACTGACCCCCGACGGGGGTGGAGTAGGTGCATACGGAGCTGTCTGTATGCATTTTTTGTTTTTCGGAGGTATACAGCCATTAGCGCCAGTAACACCAAGGATCTTCTGATCAATGAGGAGATCAAAGCAGCGGAAGTCCGCGTGATCGGAAAGGACAACGAGCAGGTCGGCATCATGAAGATCGAGGATGCCCGTGCCTATGCGTACAACAACGACGTGGATCTCGTTCTGATCGTTCCGGGAGCCAATCCGCCCGTATGCCGTGCCGTTGATTACGGTAAGTTCTGCTTTGAGCGCGACAAGAGAGAAAAGGAAGCGAAGAAAAAGCAGGTCATCGTCAAGGTAAAGGAAGTACAGCTGTCCTGCCGTATTGAGCAGCACGATTTTGATACGCGTGTCAATCAGGCAAAGAAGTTCCTTGCCGAGGGGAACAAGGTGCGTGCCGTCGTTCGCTTCCGCGGACGCGAAATGTCGCATCAGGATCTGGGACTGCAGGTCATCTCGAAGTTTGAGGAGGCTTGTGCCGACGCAGGACGCGCGGACAAAAAGCCGACGATGGAGGGTCGCTTCATGTCGATCATCCTCTCTCCCGTAAAGCCCGAGAAAAAATAACTGCTATCGTATTATATATGATCCGCCGCACACCGTGCGATGAATTATTATGATAAATTATGGGGATACCCAACAAAAGAAAAGGAGCAACATCATGGGAAAGATCAAGACACACAAAGCCTCTGCCAAGAGATTTTCTCTTACCGGTAGCGGAAAGATAAAGATGTCTCACAACAACCACCGTCACAACCTTGGCATCAAGACCTCCAAGCGCAAGAGAGGCCTTCGCAAGGGCGCGATTCTCAGTGAGTGCTTTGCACCGACGTACAGAACCCTTATTCAGAAGTAATAGGGACCAACTTAGGAGGAAAAGAAAATGGCAAGAGTTAAGGGCGCGATGATGACGCGCAAAAGAAGAAAGAGCGTACTGAAGGCCGCTAAGGGCTATTGGGGTGCAAAATCCAAGCATTTCAAGATGGCGAAGCAAGCCGTTCTCAAGAGCGGTAACTACGCATTCGCCGGCCGTAAGCTGAAGAAGAGAGATTTCCGTTCTCTTTGGATCGCTCGTATTTCCGCCGCTGCCAAGGCAAACGGCATGAACTATTCGACCTTTATGCACGGCCTCAAGGTTGCCGGCATCGACCTCAACCGCAAGATGCTTTCCGAGATCGCTATCGCTGACAAGGCTGCGTTCTCCGCTCTCTGCGAAAAGGCTAAGGCTGCTCTGTAAGCCTTATATACAAAAAAATCCGTTTTTCCGACGAGTGTTGGAAAAACGGATTTTTTCAAATACAGCACGGTTTTTGTGTAAATGTGAGTAGAAATGCAAATGTTTGTTTGCATTTCATGCTTGTTTTTTTGGAGGAAAACGCATGAAAGTTATGGATCAGGTGATCACGAGCCGTCAGAATCCGACGGTCAAATGGGCGGTCACGCTTCAGGAACGAAAGGGCAGAGACGCGGTGCAGGCCTTCCTTGCCGAGGGAGAAAAGCTGACGCTTGAGGCGGCACGGGGTGGTCTTTTCGTTTCGCACATCTTCGTGTCCCAATCGCAAAGCAGCGCGCTGTTGCCCCGCCTTCTCGCCGCGTTTTCCGACGCGCGCTACGACGGTACGGTGCTGATGATCCTTGAGGACTTCGTGTTCGAGAAGATCTCCACGGAAAAAACGCCGCGCGGCGTGATAAGTGTTGTAAAATATCTTGACTTTTTCAAAGAATTGGATATAATGTATAAGGAAGACTTTTTAAAAATGACGGGCGAGCGCGTGCTGGTTCTTTGCTCCGTGCGCGATCCGGGCAACCTCGGTAGCGTCATCCGCAGTGCCGTGGCCTTTGGCGTTCGTCATATCATCCTCAGCGATGACTGCGCCGACGTCTACAATCCTAAGACCGTGCGCAGTGCGATGGGAAGCCTCTTTCACGTTCGTCTGACGTGCGTACGCGATATGGCGAGCGTCGTTCTGTCGGCGCAGGCGGTGGGGCGTCGCGTCCTGGCGGCCGAGCTGCGCGCGCATGCGGTCCCGATCGACGAGGCACACCTGACAGGGGAGGATATCATCCTGATCGGCAACGAGGGACACGGCATCGACGAGCGCCTTTCCTCTCTTGCGACGGGCAGCGTCTATATTCCGATCGCCGAGCAGACGGAGAGTCTCAATGCCGCCGTTGCCGCCGCGCTCTTTATGTTTGCGCAGGGGCGGCTATAAGCGGTATTTCATTTCACATGATGAAAAGGAGCGTACCATGGATCAACGTATATATTGGATCTGGCTGTCGCTGTCCGTGACCCCGGCCACGGAGTCGTTTATCAAGCTGTATACGCATACGCCCGATCCCAAGGGGATCTATGAGATGGACGACGATATCCGCCGTCGCTTGGTCGGCTCGACCTCCCGCGACGCTGAGCGGCTTTGCAACCGCGACCTTACCGAGGCGGAGCGCATCCTCACCTTCTGCCTTGACAAGCAGATCGGCATCGTGACCTATGGGGATGAGGAATATCCGCCGCTGCTGCGCAATATTCCGGACCCGCCGGTGCTTCTGTATTATCGCGGCGTGTGGCCGAATTTCGCCGCCTCCTTTCCCGTGTCCGTCGTTGGCACGCGTCATATGAGCGCGTACGGACGTAAGTCCGCCTTCTATATCGCGCTTGACCTGGCCCGTGCAGGGGCGACCATCGTTTCGGGCATGGCGCGCGGCATCGACGGTGTCGCGCACAGTGCGGCTCTGTCTGTGGACGGGGTGACCGTGGCCGTTCTCGGCTGCGGCATTGACATCTGTTATCCAAAGGAGCATCTGACGCTGGCACGCGCGATCGTCAAGGGCGGCTGCGTCCTGACGGAGTACGCACCCGGTACGCCGCCGCTTACCTACCATTTCCCGCAAAGAAACCGTATTATCAGCGGCCTGTGCGCCGCCACACTGGTCATGGAGGGCCGCGAGAAGAGCGGCTCGCTCATCACCGCCCGTTGTGCCATGAAGCAGGGACGCACGGTGTACGCCTTGCCCGCCAACGTGGATACGGACACGAGCGAGGTGACCTCGCTACTTCTCAAAAACGGCGCACGCGCCGTCACCTCGGCGGATGACGTCATCCGCGATTTTGAATTTGTTTATACAGGCATTTTGAATCCGTACCGCCTGCGCGAGCCGGTATCCGTCTCTATGGAGCCGACGCTTGCCCACCTGGGGGTCGATCAGAAGCCGCAGAAAAAGAAAAAGGGGCTCTTATCCGTCTTTCAGCGGAGCAAGCCGCCCGTCGACGAGTCCGTGTCCGCGGATGCGTCCGCCGAGCGTCCGCTGCCCGAGCTGACGGAGGAGGAGCGCGCCGTATACGACCGCCTGCCGACCGACGGGGCCTGCGATATCGAATCGCTCGTCTGTGAGGCATGCTCGCTGCGCGCACTGATGCGCATCCTGCTCAAGCTGGAGATCAAGGGATGCATTGAGCTTCTTCCCGGCGAACGGGTATCGAGAAAATAAGAAAGGGGCGGCACGGCCGCTATCGTTCATGGCAAATTTAGTAATTGTAGAATCGCCTTCCAAGGCAACCACGATAAAGAGCTATCTCGGCGCGGGCTATCGCGTCATTGCGTCGCAGGGTCATATCCGCGATCTTCCCAAAAGCACCCTCGGCGTCGATATTGACGCAGGCTTCACGCCTCATTATATCAACATCCGCGGCAAGGGAGATATCATCAAGCAGCTGAAAAAGGAAGCCAAGGGAGCAGGGAAGATCCTGCTGGCAACGGACCCTGACCGCGAGGGAGAGGCGATCTCTTGGCATATCGCGCGCGAGCTCGGTATTCCCGAGGACGCCCCCTGCCGTGTGACCTTCAACGAGGTGACCAAGACCGCCGTCAAGGATGCCATCAAGCATCCTCGCGCGATCAATATGGACCTTGTCAATTCCCAGCAGGCGCGCCGTATCCTTGACCGCCTGGTCGGCTTTAAGCTGAGTCCGCTCCTTTGGAAGCACGTCAAGAGCGGTCTGTCCGGCGGACGCGTGCAATCGGCCGCTACCCGTCTGATCGCCGACCGTGAGGCGGAGATCCGCGCCTTTGTTCCGCAGGAATACTGGACGGTGGACGCCGTGCTGACCACGGCCGTCGGCGAGCCGTTGACCGTACGCTTCTTCGGCACCGCTGACGGAAAAGAAAAGATTGAGACCGAAGCGCAGGCACGTGCGATCACCGAGGCTGTCCGTTCGGGAAGCTTTTATGCTCGCTCGGTGCGCCACGTCGAACGGCAGAAGCAGCCGGCGCCTCCCTTTACCACCTCCACGCTGCAGCAGGAGGCATCCAAAAAGCTTGGCTTCCAGACGCAGCGTATCATGAAGGTCGCACAGGAGCTGTACGACGGTATCAATCTCGGTGCCGAGTTTGGCGGTGTGCAGGGTCTTATTACCTATATGCGTACCGACTCCAAGCGCATTTCCGACAGTGCACGCGATGCCGCGCGTGCCTGGATCACAAACGCCTACGGCGAGGCAGGCGTGCCGCCGCTTCCCCGTGTGTATAAGAGCAACGCCAACGCACAGGACGCCCACGAGGCGATCCGTCCCTCGGACGTCAATATAGAGCCGTCGATGGTCCGTAAGGCACTGACCAACGAGCAATACCGCCTGTATAAGCTGATCTGGGAGCGCTTCGTTTCCAGCCAGATGGCCGCGGCGGTGCTGGATACCGTGTCGATGGAATTTGAAAACAGCGGCTATATCTTCCGCGCCGGCGGCTACACCGTCAAATCGCGCGGATATATGGCGATCTACGACGCCTCGGATGACGAGGAGGGGCTGGAGGACGAGGAGAATTTCGCCAAGACCCCCGACGTTCGGGAGGGAAGCACGCTTCCGTATGCCGACGTGCGCGCCCAGCAGCACTTTACCGAGCCGCCGGCACGGTATACCGAGGCATCTCTCGTTAAATTCTTTGAGGAGAACGGCATCGGCCGTCCCTCCACGTATGCGCAGACCATTTCCGTCATCCTTGCGAGAAACTACGTCAAGCGTGACGGCAAAACGCTGGTGGCCACGCCCTTAGGCGAGATCGCCACCGACTTTATGCGCAAGCATTTTCCCGACATTATCGACTATGAATTTACTGCCTCCATGGAGGATAAGCTGGATTCCATTGAGCAGAAGGAGAACACCACCGAGGGAGTCCTTTCGGAATTTTACCGCGACTTCGCCGAGCAGCTTCGCCGTGCGGAGGAGGCACCCGATGAGCGACAGGTGGTCATCCCCGCCGAGGTGAGCGATATCCCCTGTGACAAATGCGGCGCCATGATGATCTATAAGAACGGCCGCTTCGGTAAGTTCCTCGCCTGTCCGAACTATCCCACCTGTCGCAACACCCGTGCCGTCGGCGGCGACGGTAAGCCGATGGTCAAGGAGGAGCGCGAGCCCGTCCTCGCCGGCTTTACGTGTGAGGTGTGCGGTGCGCAGATGGTCGTTCGCAACGGCCGCTACGGCACCTTCTACGCGTGTGAAAATTATCCGAGCTGCACCTTTACCAAGCAGAAGTCGCTGACCCTTGACGCGCCTTGCCCCAAGTGCGGTGCCAAGACCGTGGCGCGGCAGGGTAAGAATAAAACGCTTTTCTTCAGCTGTGAGACCTATCCGAGCTGTGATTTCTCCTCGTGGGACATGCCGCTCGCAAGGACCTGTCCCGACTGCGGTGCACAGCTTTACTACCGTAAGAGCCGCAAATGCATTCTTTGTAAGACGAAGGGCTGTGGCTACAAGAGCGAGGAAGAGGTCGCTCTGCCGGAGCTTTGATACGGGGAGGGATACCAATGAACGATACACCCGTCATCCGCGTCATCGGCGCGGGACTTGCGGGCTGTGAGGCGGCCTATCAGGCCGCGCGGCTTGGTGTACGCGTCGAGCTGTACGAAATGAAGCCGCACAAATTTTCTCCCGCGCATCACGATCCTCGGTTCGCCGAGCTCGTCTGCTCCAATTCGCTTCGCTCCGATCAGCTGAGCAACGCCGTCGGCCTTCTGAAGGAGGAGCTTCGTCGGTTAGGCTCGCTGATCCTGGAGGCGGCTGACCGAACGAGAGTTCCTGCCGGAAGCGCCCTGGCGGTCAACCGAACGGATTTTTCTTCGTATATCACCGACGTCATCCGTCAACATCCGCTCATCACGGTGCACGACGAGGAGGTGACCGAGATCGACACCGACCGCATCACCGTCGTGGCCACGGGTCCCTTGACCTCGGAGGGCATGGCGGAGACGGTCGCCCGCCTGACGGGCGGCGACGAGCTGCACTTTTTTGATGCGGCCGCCCCCATTGTCGATTTTGACTCGGTCAATACCGATATTGCCTTCTTTGCCTCCCGTTACGGGAAGGGCGAGCCAACGGATTACCTCAACTGCCCGATGACCCGCGAGGAGTACGATCGCTTTTACGACGCCCTCGTGCATGCCGAAGTCGCGCCTCTCAAGGCCTTTGATCGCGAGCTTCAGCAGGATCTGACCGTCTTTGAGGGCTGTATGCCCGTGGAGGTCATGGCGGCGCGCGGCCGAGATACGCTGCGCTTCGGCCCGATGAAGCCCGTCGGTCTTCCTTGCCCTCGGACGGGGGAGGATGCCTATGCCACCGTGCAGCTGCGCCGTGAGAACCGAGAGGGAACGATGTATAACCTCGTCGGCTTCCAGACGCATCTGACATTTCCCGAGCAAAAGCGCGTGTTCTCCATGATCCCGGGGCTTGAGAACGCTACGTTTTTCCGTTACGGCGTCATGCACCGTAACACCTACATGCAATCGCCCGGCAAGCTGTGTGCGACCTATGCCATGCGCACCTATCCCAAGGTGTATTTCGCCGGACAGATGACCGGCGTCGAGGGGTATATCGAATCGACCTCCTCGGGCTTCGTTGCCGGCTTGAACGCCGCACGCGCGGCGCTGGGACTTTCCCCGGCGGTCTTTTCTCCCGAAACGCAGATCGGTGCCTTGGCACGCTACGTCAGCGAGGGCGGAGTCAGCAAGGACTTTCAGCCGATGAATGCCAACTTTGGCATCATTGCACCGTTACAACAAAAAGTGAAAGGCGGTAAAAAGGCTCGTAACGAGGTCTACGCCGAGCGCTCGCTCGCCGTGATCGACGCCTTCGTTGCGGATGCTTACCGAACGAACGTATGAAAATACTGTTAGACGCTATGAGTGGCGATAACGCCCCTCTTGAGATCCTTCGCGGTGCCGTGATGGCGCACGCCGAATTTCCTGACGAGATCGTTCTGATCGGCGATGAAAACGTCCTGGCAGACGTGGCCGTCAAGAACGACCTGGATCTGCGTGGGATATCCATCGTACACGCCTCCTCGGTCATTTCCATGGAGGACAGCCCCTTGTCGGTCGTACGTGATAAAAAGGACTCATCCATGGGCGTCGGCTTGAAAATGCTCTCGCGCGGCGAGGGCGACGCCTTTGTCAGCGCCGGTAATACCGGTGCGCTGATCACGGGTGCGACGCTGATCGTTCGCCGCATCAAGGGCATCAACCGTGCCGGTATTGCCAGCATTCTTCCGCTTGGCAACCCCGTGCTTCTGATGGATTCGGGCGCGAACCTCAACATCACGAGCGATAACATGGCGCAGTTTGCCTTCATGGGCGCAAAATATATGGAAAAGGTGTACGGCATCGAGCGTCCGCGCGTCGGACAGCTCAACAACGGCACCGAATACAATAAGGGAAACTCCCTGCAGGTCGAGTCGTACCAGTTGCTCAGCGAGAGCGGACTGAACTTCGTCGGAAATATTGAGGCGAAGGACGTTCCGTTCAACGTATGCGACGTGCTGGTCACCGACGGATTTTCGGGTAACATTTTCCTCAAGAGCGCGGAGGGCATGGGCAAATTCATGATGCGCATTCTCAAGGACGTCCTGTATACCAATCTGGCCACCAAGCTGTCGGCGGTGACCATGAAGAACAAGGTCAAGGGCCTTAAGACGCGCTTTGATACCTCCGAGCACGGAGGCGCACCGCTTCTCGGTATCAGCCGCCCCGTCATCAAGGCGCACGGCTCCTCCGATGCCAAGGCTATCAAAAACGCCGTACGTCAGGCGATCACCTTCGTGCAGACGGGTGTCAACCGCGACATTACCTCCTTTGCGGAGGATTACGACGAAAAGAAGATATTAGCCGACGCCGAAAAGCAGTTCGGCAACTGATACGAAGCAAAACACAACGCAACGGGAAAGGAGGCGCCCTATGGCGATCGGAAAGGATCTCGGGGGGCTGCAGGAGGCTCTCGGCTATACGTTTGCCGATCCGACGTATCTGCAGACGGCCCTGACGCATGCGTCCTACAGCCATGAACAAAAGGGGAAGGGAAAAAGCTATCCCTCCAACGAGCGCCTGGAATTCCTCGGCGACGCGGTGCTTCAGCTGGTCATATCCGACGAGCTGTTCCGTATGTACGGTCACTTCGCCGAGGGCGCTCTGACCAAAACACGGCAAACGCTCGTCTGTGAAAAAACGCTCTCCTCCATCGCCGCGTCGATCGACCTCGGTGCCTATCTGCACGTCGGTCACGGAGAAGAGATGACCGACTGTCGCTGTCGGCCGAAGGTGCTGGCCGATGCGATGGAGGCGGTGTTCGCCGCCGTATATCTCGATGCCCGTGCGACGGGCAGCGATGCGTATCGCACCGTCATTTTACGCCTGCTTCACCCGATGCTGACGGCGTGTATGGATACGCCTCCCGCCGATGCCAAGACCATGCTGCAGCAGCTGGTCGAAAAGGACGGCTCCTCCGTGCTGACCTATGAGGTCCTGCGCGAGGACGGCCCGGCACACGAAAGAGAATATACAGTGGCCTGTTACGTAAACAATAACGAGGTCGGGCGCGGCTGTGCCCGTACGATCAAGGACGCGCAGATGGAGGCTGCCACGGTGGCCCTGCGTCTATTCGGCGTTCTGTAAGAACGGAAAAATCCCTAAGGAAAGGACATCTCATGTACTTAAAATCGCTGGAGCTTCACGGCTTCAAATCATTTCCCAACCGTACTGTTTTGACCTTTGAGCGCGGTGCGACGGTCATCGTCGGACCGAACGGTAGCGGAAAATCCAACATTTCCGACGCGATGCGCTGGGTTCTCGGTGAACTGTCCAGCCGTAATATTCGCGGAACCAAAATGGAAGATGTCATTTTCGGCGGTACCGACGAGCGTCGCCCGATGGGCTTTGCCGAGGTAACGGTCGTATTTGATAACAGCGAGCCCAATCGCTTGGACTCCCCGTACGACGAGGTGTCCGTCACCCGTCGCTATTTCCGCACGGGTGAAAGTGAATACATGATCAATAAGACGCCCTGCCGTCTGCGCGATATTTATGAGCTGTTCATGAATACCGGTGTCGGCCGTGAGGGATATTCCATCATCGGACAGGGTAAGATCGCGGAGATCATATCAAAAAAGAGCGACGAGCGCCGCAATATTTTTGAGGAAGCCGCCGGTATTTCCAAATACCGTCACCGCAAGGAGGAATCCGAGCGCAAGCTGAAGGCGGTGCAGGACAATCTGGATCGTGTCAAGGACATCCTCGGCGAGCTGGAGGGCCGTGTCGGCCCCTTGGAGAAGGAAGCCGAGCGTGCCCGTAAGGGTCTTGCCGTTTACGAGGAAAAGAAGCGTGCGGACGTATCGCTCTGGCTCTACGATACCAAAAAGATCCTGGACGACATCAAGGAAGCCGACGATGCGTGGCGCCTGTCCAAAAACGAGCTGGATATTCTTGAATCCCAGCTGGCCGATCTGGAAACGCAGACCGAAACGCTGTATAGCAAGACGCAGTCGAACAAGCTTTTGTCTGCGGAGCTTTTGGAGCAGAGCCGTCTGACGACCGAGCGTATCCACGCCCTTGACAGCGCGCTGCGCGTGGCGGAGTCCGACTGTCAGCACGTCGAGGAGATGGTCGCCCGTTACCGGGAGCGTATTGCCGAGATCGAGCGCACGTACGCAACGGTACAGCACGACCGCGACGAAAAGGAAGCCGCCCTCCGTGCGACCGAAAAGGACATGAAGGAGCTGCTTGACCAACGTCTGGAGTGCCTGGCCGAGCAGCAGCAGGCGCAGGCCGAGGTCGACCGCGCCAAGGGAGAGCTGACGGCCGCGCTGGATGAGCTGACGGTGGAGGAAAACGCCGCAACGGATCTGCGTGTTCGTTTGGACGTGCTTAAAAACGCGCGGGATACCGACGGAAACAAGTCACGGGATATCGAGGAAGAGATCCGTACATACGAGGAGGAAGGAAAGGCGCTGAAGGAGGAGGCTGATCGCTGTGAGGCGAACGCCGCCGGCTTCAAGGCGCAGATCGAGGAGAAGGACGCCGTCCTCCGCGAGGCGGCCGAGCGTCAGGCAGCCATCGGCGAGCGCCGCGAGGAGCTGCAGGCCGAGATCGGACGCCTGCAGGTCGAGCGTGACACGCTGCTTCAGCGTGCCGACACGCTCAAGCGCATGAGTGAGCACTTGGAGGGATATTCCGAGAGCATCAAGTTCGTCATGCGTGAATACAACGCCGGACACATCAGCGGTGCAGGGAAGATCCACGGTCCGCTGTCCTCGCTGATCCAGGTCGACAAGCGGTATATCACCGCGATCGAGACGGCCTTGGGTGCGAGCTTACAAAACATCGTCGTTGAAAGCGAGGAGACCGCCAAGGCAGCGATCCGCGCCCTCAAGCAGGCCAACGCCGGCCGTGCGACCTTCTATCCGATCACGGCGATCAAGCCGATGTCGGAGACCGACGAGATCCGCGAGGCCTCGCACATGGAGGGCTTTGTCGGACGCGCGGATACCTTGGTCGAGAGCGGACGCGAGTATCGCTCCATCGTCGAGTGGCTGCTGCTTCGTACCTGTGTGTTCGATACCATCGATCACGCATCGGTCGCGGCCAAGCGTCTGCGCTACCGCGTCAAGATCGTCACCCTGGACGGCCAGGTCATCAATACGGGCGGTGCCTTCACCGGTGGTAGCGCCAAGCGCGACAGCGGTATCCTGTCCCGTATGTCCGAGATCGACAAGCTGCAGAAGAACGCCAAGGCACTTGATGAAAAGCTGCAGGAGCGTTCGACGGAAAAGCAAGCGCTTGACGCCGAATTGCGCACGGTTGTTGACAATTCGCGCGATGCAGAGCAGGAAAAGGAGCTTCTCCTCACCCTGTCTCGCAATCAGTTTGCTGCACTTGACAGCGCAAACGCAAAATATAACGCAAACCGTAATATAGTCGAAAAGCTTACGCAGGATTATAAAAATATCATCGGTCAGCAGTCGGCGGTCGAGGAGGAGCTTACCTCCGTAACGCAGGCGTATGCGGCCGCTGAGGAGCGCATCGCTGCCTTAAAGGAGTTCCGCACCAAGCGCTCGGCCGAGATGGGTGTGCTGGACGAATCCATCGACCGTCTTGCCTCGCAGGCCAACGATCTGTACATTCAGGCCACCGAGCGGCGTAAGGATATGGAAAATGCCGATCAGCTGGCACAGTCCCTGGATGCACGTCTGTGCGAGCTGGATGCGGAAAAGGCGACGCAGCAGTCGCATATCGACGAGCTGTATCAGAAGCGTGATACCATTCAGCAAACGCGCGAGTCGACCAAGCAGCAGACCGAGGCGCTGGAAAGCACTCTTGACGAGCTCAACCGCCGTCGGCGCGACGTCGAGGAGGGTACGGATGAATTCGATCGCGAGCTGACGCGTATTCGCCAAAAACAAAAGGAAAAGAGCAGCAGCCGTGACGTGCTGTACGAAACGACGCTGCGCAACGAGAACCGCGCCAATCAGCTCAAGGAAAAGCAGGATAAGCTCGGCTCGCAGCTGTGGGACGATTACGAGATCACCTACGAGGATGCCGTTGCTTTGCAGTATCCGCCCGTAACCGAGGAAACGCGCGAGGAGGTCGCCAAGCTGCAGGTATCCTGCAAGGCACGTCTGCGCGCCATCGGTAACTACAATCCCGCGGCCATCGAGGAATACGCCGAGGTCAAGACCCGTTACGATGCGCTCAACACGCAGTATACCGACCTGACCGCCTCGTACGACGAGCTGATCGGCATCATCAACCGCCTGGAGGTCGAGATGCGCGACAGCTTTACGACGGCCTTTGAAACGATCAACCGCAACTTCGGCGTTACCTTCCGCGAGCTGTTCGGCGGTGGTAGTGCCGAGCTGTCGCTGACCGATCCCGAGGACGTTCTGACCTCGGGCATTGAGATCAAGGCGGCGCCTCCCGGCAAGATCATCAAGAGCATGTCGCTTCTGTCGGGCGGTGAGCAATCGTTCGTTGCGATCGCTCTGCTGTTCGCTATCCTAAAGGCCAATCCGACGCCGTTCTGTATTTTGGACGAGATCGAGGCGGCCCTTGACGAGGTCAACGTCTATCGCTTCGGCGATTATATCAAAAAATTCGATGATGACACGCAGTTCATTCTGATCACGCACCGCCGCGGTACGATGGAGGTCGGTGACCGCCTGTACGGTGTGACCATGCCGCAGCGAGGCATCTCGCAGGCGATCGAGCTGAATGTCAACGAGATCGAAGGAAAGCAGAAGGAGCTGTTGGATGGGGTTCTTTGATAAACTGAAGCAGGGTCTTTCCAAGACCAAGCGTGCCATTGTCGGTCGCATTGACGACCTGTTTAAAAAATTCCGCCGCGTCGACGAGGATCTGTTTGACGAGTTGGAGGAGCTGTTGATCGAAGCGGACATCGGCGTTTCGAAGACGATGGAGCTGCTTGACGGGCTTCGCGAAACGGTAAAGGAGAAAAAGCTCAGTGAGCCCGAGGACGTCAAGCGTGAGCTGTTCGCGGTCCTTCGCGACATGCTCGGCGATCACGCCTCCCTTGACCTTTCGACCAAGCCCTCGGTGATCCTCGTCATCGGTGTCAACGGCGTCGGAAAAACGACCTCGATCGGCAAGATCGCCCACTCGCTCAAGAGCGAGGGCAAGCGCGTCGTCGTAGCCGCCGCCGATACCTTCCGTGCGGCCGCGGCCGAGCAGCTGACGGTATGGTGTGAGCGTGCGGGAGTGGATATCGTCAAGCAGGCCGCCGGTGCCGACCCCGCCTCGGTGGTGTACGACGCCATCGGCGCGGTCAAGAGCCGCGGAGCCGACGTGCTGATCATTGATACCGCCGGCCGCCTGCATAACAAGAAAAACCTGATGGACGAGCTGGCCAAGATCGATCGCGTCATTGGCCGTGAGCTTCCCGAGGCGGCGCGTGAAACGCTGCTCGTTCTGGATGCCACGACGGGACAAAACGCGGTCGCACAGGCCAAGGAGTTTATGGGCTCCTCGGCCATCAGCGGTCTGATCCTTACCAAGCTGGACGGAACCGCCAAGGGCGGCATCGTCCTGAGCATCAAGAAGGAGCTTGGTATTCCCGTTAAATTTATTGGTGTCGGCGAGCAGATCGACGACATGAAGCCCTTTTCCGCCGAGGAATTCGCGCAAGCCCTTTTCGCGACGGAAGCAGACAAGTAAAGGAAACAGTCATGGTGTTAACCGGTAAACAACGCGCGTATCTGCGCTCCCTTGCCGCCAATATGGATACCATCTTTCAGATCGGTAAGGGTGGCGTGAGCGAGGAGCTTTGCGAGGGCCTCTCCCGTGCGCTTGACGCACGCGAGCTGGTCAAAGCCAAGGTCCTTGAGAACAGCGGCTACACCGCCCGCGAGGCCGCCGAAGAGATCGCCGCCGCCCTCGGCGCACAGGTCGTGACGACGGTCGGAACGAAATTCGTTTTATATCGCCGCTCCGAGCGGGAGCTGAAAAAAAGGATCGAGCTTCCGTGATGCCGCGCCGCATCGGGGTATACGGCGGTACCTTCAATCCGCCGCATATGGGCCACGTTCGTGCGGCCGAGGCCTTTTTGTCCGCTATACAGCCGGATCAGCTCATGATCATACCGAGCTTCCTGCCGCCGCACAAGACCGTCGACGACGGCGTCAGCGCCGCTGACCGCCTGCACATGGTGCATCTGGCGTTTTCCGACATGGAGCGCACCGTCGTATCGGATATGGAGATCGTGCGCGGAGGGAGGAGCTATACCTCCGATACGCTGTCCCTCCTTGCCCGTGAGGACGTGGAGCTGTATTTCCTCGTCGGAACGGATATGTTTTTAAGTATGGACACCTGGCACGAACCCGAGACGGTGTTTCGCTTGGCGGATATCTGTTATATCCGCCGCGAGAGCGACGACGAAACGCAGCGGCTCCTTGCCGAAAAGGCGCGCGCATACGAGGCGCGCTTCGGCGCACGCATCCACCGTATCGACGTCGAGCCTTTGCGGCTGTCGAGCAGCGAGATACGCGCCGGTCTGGCGCAGGCGCACGCATTGCCTGCGGCGGTGCGTCATTATATACAGGAAAGGGGATTGTATCGCCATGACGGTATCGATGAGCATGCTTGAGCGCTTGCGTGACGTGGTACGCGGTCGGCTGAGCGAGGCCCGCTTTGCGCACACGTTGGGCGTGGAGCGCGCGGTCGTGCGACTGGGACGCGTCCTTTTGCCCGATGCGGTCGAGGAGCTTCGCGTCGCCGCTCTGCTGCACGATATTACCAAGGAATACAGCGAGCAGGAGCATATGGCGCTTCTTCGTAAGCACAGCATCGAGCTGTCGGAGCAGGATCGTCGGATGCCGGCGCTTTTGCATTCCTGTACGGCCCCTCTTGTCATCGAGCGGGATTTTCCCGAGGTAGCGACGCCTGCGGTGCTTTCTGCCGTGGCCTGTCATACCGCCGGCAAAGCGGATATGAGTGTGTTTGACAAAATTTTATACATTTCCGATTACATTGAGGACGGGCGCACCTATTCTGCCTGCGTGCAGGTACGTACGCTCTTGTTCGAGGCGCTGGAGCAAGCCGACGTGTCGCCGCAGGAGGCGCTCAACGCCGCGGTGCTTCGGGCGCTTGACAATACCATCATCAGCCTGGTGAATCGCTCGTCCATCGTTTCCGAGCAAGCGATTTTGGCAAGAAATGCGTTGCTTGTAGAGAATTTCCGAGGCTGACGGCCGATCGAATGGATACCCTAACAGAAAAACCATCTGTGAGGGCTTTTCATGAACCGTATCCGTCCCTTTGTCGCTTTACTTCTTCTTTTTTCGCTTGCGTTATCCATGAGTGCGTGTCGACCCATCGATACGCAGACGCATATGCCGTCGGCGGAGCATCCGCTAACCTATCTTGTGCTCGGCTTCGATGACGCAGCCGAAAACACAGACGTCATGTTCCTCGTCGCCTTTGACCCCGAAACGCCGAGGACGGCGATCATCCAGATCCCGCGTGACACCTATCTTTCAACGGGGTATGCACAAAATAAGATCAATCAGATATTTGCCTCCCGCCGTGCCGCCGGTGACACCGAGAGGGACGCGTTGGCTTACGTGCGCGACTTGCTTTCGGGGACCCTTGGGATCCCTCTGACGGCGACCGTCGGGATCAGTATGTCCGCCTTTCGGCGTACGGTCGATGCGATCGGCGGCGTGGATATGACGTTGACGGAGGATATCGTGCTGGATACCGAGGACGGCCGCGAGCCGCTGGCTCTGTCGGCCGGTGCGCATCACATCGACGGGGAAACCGCGGAGCGCTTCGTTCGGTACCGCCGCCGCTATGCCCGCGGCGATCTCGGCCGTATGGATGCGCAAAAGGTGTTTTTATCCGCCTTTTTCCACACGGTCAAGGATACGCTCGGTGCGCGTGAGATGATCGCGCTGGCCGATGTGCTCTCCGACGCCTACGTGACCGACGTTCCTCTTTTGACGCTGGTACAGACGGCGATCAATTATCTGCCCTCCCTGCGAAGGACCTCGCTTTGCTATGCGACCCTTCCCGGTGAGGCGACGCAGTCCGACACGGGACTGTGGTATTACGTTGTTAACCGCAAGGGCGCCTCCGAGCTTCTTGCCCGGTATTTCGGAGCCGAGCAGACGGCCTTTGATCCTGCGCACCGTCTGACGCGCGAGGAGGATATCGCCTTTGACAATATATATTCCGATACCCGCTTTTCCTATCGGGTGTACGACGACGGGGAGCTGTCGCAGATGCACGTTCCGCGCACGTGACGGCACCGTCCGCCCCGAGGGAGAGCTGACTGTGAGGTAAGACATGAAGCAAGCATCCAATTCAAACGAGCGTACGATGGCACTGGCCGAGGAGGCCGTGCGTATCCTGCTCGAAAAAAAGGCGAAGGACGTCCGCATGTACGAGGTCAGCGCGGTAACGAGCGTGACCGACGTGTATATCAACGTCACGGGACGCTCCTCGTCGCACGTCGGTGCGCTGGCGGACGAAACGGTGGATAAGCTCACCGAGTGGGGCAGAGAGCCGCTGCACGTGGAGGGACGTCAGGATAAGGCGTGGATCCTCGTGGACTACGGCGACGTCATTATCAACGTCTTTGACGCGCCCTCGCGCGATTTTTATCAGCTCGATCGTCTGATGCCCGAAACGACCCTGCGGGATATTACGGCCATCAAGGAAGAGGTCGACCGAAAATTTGATATTACAGCAAAGGAAATATAAGCATGAATTACGATTACAAAGCGCAAGAAGCCAAATGGCAAAAACGGTGGGATGACGCACACGCGTTTGAGGCAAAGCAGGACTTTACCTTGCCCAAATATTATCCCCTCGTAGAGTTCCCGTATCCCTCGGGACAGGGTCTGCACGTCGGACATCCCCGTCCGTACACCGCCCTTGACATTGTTGCCCGCAAAAAGCGTATGCAGGGCTACAACGTTCTCTATCCGATGGGCTGGGACGCCTTTGGTCTTCCCACGGAGAACTTCGCTATCAAGAACAAGATCCATCCCAAAACGGTCACCGAGCGCAACGTTGCCCGCTTCAAGGGGCAGCTGAAGGCTCTCGGCCTGTCCTTTGACTGGTCGCGTGAGATCAACACGACCGATCCCTCCTACTACAAGTGGACGCAGTGGATCTTCCTGCAGCTCTTCAAAAAGGGCTTGGCCTATAAGAAGGAAATGGCCGTGAATTTCTGCACGTCCTGTAAGGTCGTCCTTGCCAACGAGGAGGTCGTCAATGGCGTGTGCGAGCGTTGCCAATCCACGGTCATCCGCAAGGTCAAGAGCCAGTGGATGCTGAAGATCACCGAATATGCCGACCGTCTGATCAATGACCTGGACGGACTTGACTACATAGAGCGCGTCAAGGCACAGCAGATCAACTGGATCGGCCGCTCGACCGGTGCGCAGATCCGCTTCGCCACCACCGCGGGGGACGATCTGACCGTCTATACCACCCGTTGCGACACGCTGTTCGGTGCGACCTATATGGTCATCGCGCCCGAGCACGCCATGGTGGAAAAATGGAAGGACCGTTTGAGCAATTACGACGAGATCGCCGCGTATCGCACGGCCTCCTCGCGCAAATCCGACTTTGAACGCACCGAGCTCGTTAAGGAAAAGACGGGTGTCTGCCTGCAGGGCGTACGCGCCATCAACCCCGTAACGGGTAAGGAAATTCCCATTTTCGTGTCCGACTACGTTCTTGCCGGCTACGGCACGGGCGCTATCATGGCCGTTCCCGCACACGACGACCGCGACTTTGCGTTTGCCAAGGCCTTTGGCCTTCCGATCGTACAAGTCGTCGAGGGCGGCTCGATCGAGGAGGCTGCCTACACCGACGTGGATACGGGCAAGATGATCCATTCGGGCTTCCTCAACGGCCTGGACGTCGAGGATGCCAAGGTGCGTATGATCGAATACCTGGAGGAGAAGGGCATTGGTCACGCCAAGGTCAACTTCAAGCTGCGTGACTGGGTATTCTCCCGTCAGCGCTATTGGGGCGAGCCGATTCCGCTGGTCGAATGTGAGCATTGCGGCTGGGTCGCCATTCCCGAGGAGCAGCTTCCCGTTATGCTGCCCGAGGTCGATTCGTACGAGCCTACCGAAAACGGTGAGTCGCCGCTGTCCGCCATGGAGGATTGGGTCAGATGCACCTGTCCCGTCTGCGGCGGTGCCGCACGCCGTGAAACGGATACCATGCCGCAGTGGGCAGGCTCCTCGTGGTACTTCCTTCGCTATTGCGATCCGCACAACGATAAGGAGCTGGCCTCCCGTGAGGCACTCGCCTATTGGATGCCCGTCGATTGGTACAACGGCGGTATGGAGCATACAACCCTTCACCTTCTGTATTCTCGCTTCTGGGCCAAGTTCCTGTACGACATCGACGTCCTTCCGCAGAGCGAGCCGTACAGCAAGCGTACGAGCCATGGTATGATCCTTGGCGAGAACGGCGAGAAAATGTCGAAGTCGCGCGGTAACGTCGTCAATCCCGACGATATCGTCCGCGATTACGGTGCCGACACCATGCGTCTTTACGAGATGTTCATCGGTGATTTCGAGCAGTCGGCTCCTTGGAATCCGCAGTCGATCAAGGGCTGTAAGCGCTTCCTGGAGCGCGTGCTCAACCTGACGGAGATCGCCGAGGGCGAGGGCGTCACGGCGGCGCTGGAGAAAAAGCTGCATAAGCTGATCAAAAAGGTCACCGAGGATATCGATGCGATGAAGTTCAACACGGCCATTGCTGCTATGATGGGCTTTGTCAACGACGTCTACGACCACGGCTCGATCACGAAGAGTGATCTGCGTACCTTCGCGCTCCTTCTTTGTCCCTTCGCGCCTCACCTGGCCGAGGAGGTCTACGAGATGATGGGCGGCGTCGGCCTTGCCTCGTTGGCACCTTTCCCCGTATGCGACGAGTCCAAGACGGTCGACGATACGGTCCAAATGCCCGTGCAGATCAACGGCAAGGTACGTGCCGTTCTGACGGTCGACGTACAGGCCGATAAGGAGGCGATCCTCGCTCTCGTGCATGCCGATGCCAAGGTGGCCGAGGCTCTGCAGGGCAAGACGGTCGTCAAGGAGATCGTCATCCCCGGCCGCATTATCAATATCGTTGTTAAATAAAAAACACAAAAGGGGCTGAGTCATTAAGAATTCAGCGAAATCAAGGCTTTTGTATCTGAAAAAGTATAATCGCTGAATTCTTAGTGCGAAGCACCTTTGGGGACTGCTTGCTTTAGGCATAATCGTAAACAAAAACAAATAAAAAAGGAGAAAACCATAGGTTTTCAACCTTGATTCCATAAAAAATGATAAAAAACAGGGTAGGGGCACATGAATTTAACAGTGCCTCTACCTTTTTGTTTGCGGTTATGCCTAAATGAAGCAGCCCCTTCTTTCTATTCCTATGCGCGTCCTCTGTCCGATGGCGCCTTGGATCGTTTGCTCCCCCACGACATGTATAAACTGCACAATCGAAAAAACGATCAAAAAGCACGTCGCCCCATTTTTTTGTGCAAATGGTACATTTTACAGCACGTCGCCAAAAATTTCTTGCAATCGTCCGTGAAATGTGATATAATTTTAATAGGAATGTAAAAAAGAGGGAAAAATCGCATTCCGTATCCACCCATCAAACAAAAGAACAAAAGAAAGGAAGGACATGTTTATGAAGTATCTGACAAAACAACGTTGTATCCGCTTACTCGCCCTCCTGCTGACGGCTGTCATGGCCTTTTGCGCTATACCTATGGTGGCGTATGCCGAAGAGTGGCGATCCGCCGAAGCATCCGCTACGTCAGATGCTTCGGACACGTCCGCGAGCGCGTCGAACATCGAGAGTTCGACCGTTACGGCGGACACGCCATCGGACATAGACCTTCCCATC
>JAFTLQ010000017.1 GCA_017455905.1 Clostridia bacterium
TAACATCTTTTTGATTTGTGGCAATAGTTCTTTTGTGTGTTGATATTTCCTTGGCATACAATTACCCCCTTGATATGGTATCTTTATTCTACCACATCAAGGGGGCTTTTGTCTATTGTCCGTTTTTAACGGACTTGTTCAGTGTAAAGGGAGGCTTTTGCCGACTTCTCGATAAATTGGAATTTATCAATCTAACTCAATGTTAATCTCGTATTGGTCATCAATGAGAATAAAGTTTGCATTATGCTTTTTCGCAAGGTCGAGGACTTCCGCATTATCTGCCAAAACACTCTCAATGGTACACCATTCATCATCTAAACGGTTTTCAATGATGTTTGCATATTTCTTTATATCGGCAAAGTGGTTTCTGATATACGCCTCACTCATTACCAGACAGTAATATTTGATGCTTTCAAGGTAGTTGGAGTCAAAGTCTTTCTTCCAATCGAAGGGAATATAGCAGCCTTCGACAATTAAGTTCTGCTTATTTTCAATAGCAGTTTTGACCATTTCACGGACGATTGGCCATAAGTATGCGGTCAAATCCTTATCATCACTCATAGGAGTAAGTTCTGTATTACCGCTACGAATTAAACCCATTTTTAGATGGTCTATTGAAAGATATGGGTATTTATATTTTTCAAGCAGTTTTTGGGCAAGTGCAGTTTTGCCTATATGCGATGCTCCGGTAATTAAAATAATCATTATCTCACCTACAAATTCTTATTTATCGTTCGAACTTATCGTAGCAAAATTCCTTTATGCATAGTCTTAATCACACATCCTATTATAGCACAAAAACCGCAGAAAATCAATCTACGGTTTCTGTATTTTCGGATTTTTGTTAAGAGTAACGTGTCGGTAGGTAAAAACTGTCCTTTAGGGCACACCCCTATAAGGCGCTTTTCTTTTTTAAAGAGAGTTTAAATACGAGAATTGCTTTGTTTAAAGATTATCTGTACGAATACAAAGATGATGGAGACGAGGTGGACGGAGCATTCCTGATCTATGAGGCATTGGATGGAGCTTGCCGTGTCCTTGAAGCGGATAAAAAAAATTATTTAAGACCGAAAAAAAGAAGAGATTTTCGTAAAATACATGGAAGTGCTACTTTGCTTACTTCGCGAAGAGCTGGATTATTACAAAGCGCTTTATGATGCGGAGGATTAAATTATAGAAAAGGCGATGCATAATGAAGCACCGCCTTTTTACATGCCGGGCAATCAGGTGATACGCGGGGAACCCTTCCCACGACAGTCTCGAATCGCCGCCCGGCGCCACTGGGGCATTTCCCCCTCATCTATTTTCTCTCCTATCAATCGTGCCGGTGAAACACCCGGACAGCTCTGTTACGTTTTTGTACGAAGGAAGAACCGTTGCCTCCCTGCTCTTTCAAGAATTCTGCCTAAACAAAAGGCATATTGAATGACTATGCATCTTATTAATGAAATGAAAAAAGAAAGCCTCGCACGTCGCGAGGCTTTCATCCTATCAAGAGGATTGCAGGAAGTCTTTATACGACTTTTTACTTACTGAGCAAAGCGCGGTCGCTGGCAAACTCTTCCCCACTCGTTTGAGAAAATTTCTCAATCAACGCATCGACCGTCAGGTTGCGCTTCTCTTCTCCCGAAACGTCAAAAATGACCCGACCGTTATGCATCATGATCAAGCGGTTGCCGTGCGCAATGGCGTCCTTCATATTGTGTGTTACCATCAGCGCGGTGAGTTTATTCTGCTCGATGAGCTTATCGGAAATTTCCAGCACCTTGGCCGCCGTTTTAGGGTCAAGAGCTGCCGTATGCTCGTCCAAAAGAAGAAGCTTCGGCTGTGTCAGCGTAGCCATCAAAAGCGTCAATGCTTGACGCTGACCGCCCGAAAGGAGTCCGACCTTGGCGGTCATACGATCCTCAAGTCCGAGATCCAACATCGCCAGCATGTCACGGTACTGCTTACGCTCGGCCGCCGTAATGCTCCATTTCAGCGTACGAGTCCGTCCACGTCGGGCAGCGATAGCCAAATTTTCCTCGATCTGCATATTGGCCGCGGTTCCCGTCATGGGATCCTGAAATACGCGTCCAATATACTTGGCGCGCTTGTGCTCAGCAAGCTTCGTGACGTTGATGCCGTCGATGAGAATATTCCCCTTGTCGATCGGAAAGGCGCCTGCCGCCGCATTAAGGAGCGTAGATTTTCCGGCACCGTTACCGCCGATAACGGTAACAAAGTCACCGGGCTGAAGATCAAGACTCAAGTGGTCAAGAGCGATCTTTTCGTTGATCGTTCCCGAATAAAAGGCTTTGGTGATCTCCTGCAAGGAAAGCATAGGATTGTTCTGTTCAGACATTCTCCCGTTTCTCCTTCCTTTTTTGTTCGTCGTCCGACGTTTGTTTTTCTGCCGAAGATTTTTTGCCGAATTTGTTAGCATATCTTGATATGCACAAGGCTACGATAACAACGGCCGCCGTCATGATCTTAACGTCATCCGTCGACATATCAAAATACAACACAACGGCAACCACAATGCGGTACAAAACCGCACCAACGACAATACCGCCAAGAGTAAGGAAGAAATTCTTTACCTTAGAAAAGATCGCCTCACCGATGATGATGGATGCAAGACCGATAACGATCGATCCGACACCAAGGTTAATGTTGGCATATCCCTGATACTGACAAAGAAAGGCGCCGGAAAGCGCAATAAGACCGTTGGACAGGGCAAGACCGATGATCTTCGTCGTGTCCGTATTGATGCCCTGCGCACGGCACATTTTTTCATTGATACCCGTCGCACGGATGCCGGCCCCCAGCTCCGTTCCAAAAAACCAATACAGTGCTGCCATGACAAGCAAGCAAACGCAGGTGCCGAGGATAAGAGAAAGAGTCGTCTTGTTGATATCCAGGGCGGAGGTCAGCGTTGTGTAAAGCGTCGGAACACTGTTCAACTGAATATTGGCCGAGCCCATAATATGCAGGTTTATGGAGAAAAGCGCTGTCATCGTCAGAATACCGGAAAGTATGGGCGGTATTTTGAGCTTCGTATGAAGCAAGCCGGTCACCGTACCTGCCACGCATCCCGCAAGAAAGGCAATAAGGATAGCCAGCACGGGATTCATGTTTTTTGTTAAAAGAATCGAGGCAACCGAGGCACCGAGGGTGATACTTCCCTCGCAGGAAAGATCAGCAAAATCAAGAATGCGGTAAGACAGGTAGACGCCGAGAGCAAGCAATGCCCAAATAAGCCCCTGTGCTATACCTTTTAATACAAAATCCATAGAATACGAACGGGTCCTTTCTGAAAAAACTTTTGATCATAACGCGAGTGGCAGACATAGTCCGCCACTCGCGCCTACGTTTCGTATCTTTACAGACGCTTATTCGCCCTTGTTGACGGAATGCACAAGGGCTGCAGCATTGGCGAGAACATTGTCAGTAGGAATATAGATCGCATCAATATCCTCTTTTGCAAGAGCGGCAAGCGCGCTTTCAATATCGTTCATATCAACGATACCCTTTTCGACGTACGTATATCCCTTTTCGTCACAATGCGCTTTGGCAAGATTGATCTGCATGACGGAGTTCGTCTCGGCGGAGGTATAGAGGAAACCGACCTTAATGTTGTCCTTGCCAAGAAGCTCGGCGATAAGATCGATCTGCTTTTCAACAGGGTTCATATCGGACACGCCCGTGACGTTGCCGCCGGGAGCAGCGAGGGATGCAACGAGGCCTGCATCAACGGGGTCGGTAACGGCGTTAAAAACGACGGGGATCGCCGTATCGGCTGTAGCGGTTGCTGCCGCCTGCGAGGAGGAGGTAGCGATCGTGTAGATGAGATCTACGTTCTGAGAAACGAAGTTCTCTGCAATCGTAACATTGTTGGATTCGTCGCCATTAGCATTTCGATCAAGGATCTGCACCGTTTTGTCAGCGGCATCCATACGGACAGACAGCTGATCCTGAAAGCCCTTATTGGACTGGTCGAGTGCTACGTGCTGCACAAGCTGCAAAATACCGATGGTAAAATCAGCGCCCTCCGTCACAATGGCCGTTTCCACGCGCGTTACCATGGAGGTCTGTGCCGTTGTTGCTCTGGAGGAAACAGACTCAGGAATGGTAAAGCCGATGTCTGCAGCGACAGTCGTATTGACCGAGAGAGAGGGATTTGGATCGGTCTGAACGGGCATGCTTGCAGGCTCAGCGTTGCCAAGAAGAATATCGGCAGCCATATCACCCGCCTTTACGCCAAGGCTGTAGTAATCGACACCAAAGGTAGCGACACCGCAACCATCGTTCATGCCGGTCTCACCGCAGACAATGGGAATGTTATAAGCCGACCCGGCGCACGAGGTCATTGCCGCCGAGGCGAACAGCATAACACAGCATACAAGCATACAAACGATTTTCTTTGTTTTCATATCAAAGTCTCCTAAAAATTTTTTATTTTTTACAAGCTACACACGTAGCGTGTGAAAAACCGTTGTCAGAGAGAGAAAAATAAAAAATCCGCATTGAGCCTTAACTCAATGCAGAGGCGAATAAGTCGCGGTACCACTCTGCTTTGTATTTTCCTTACGGAAAACACCTTCATGGGCATCCGAGGAGGATGTCCGCCGAATACGATCGGAAGTCGTCGCAGGACTCCAAGAATGTAGTTCACGATATGTCGCCTGTTGTCTTTCACCAACCGACAACTCTCTGCAAGGGAGGGCAAACCGATACTGGTTCTCTTCTTCGTCAAATACGAAAAATTTTTATAAGTTATTTTACCATGCAAAACGCGGTTTGTCAATACTTTCTTAAGGTTTTTTATTCATTTTTATTCATTTTTATGTTTTATTTATTGCGTACTTCCGTATAACGCTGAGACATCGAGCGACATATTTGTTTTTATTAAGTATTTACACTTTGTTTTCTATTTTTACTTGCTTTTTCCATATCCCTATGCTATAATAAAGTAAAAAAAAATCTATTACGGAGGATCGTTTATGAGAACTCGTGTTCTTACTCAAACTTCCAAGGGAAAGCTTCTCACCATTGCTGACGAGGTGACACGTCTGATCGAAGCCGATAAGCCCACGGACGTGATCATGCCCGCATATCCCTGCGACGGAGAGCGCCTGATCGTGATCGTTGCATCTGCCAAGCCCTCTATGCCCGACAGCTTCTGCCGCTTCATGCGTTCGCTGAAGAAGACGGTCACGGCCAACATTGCCTTCATCATCGATGGCACGCCCGAAAACGCCGCCAAGATCGTCGAGATGGCAAAGACCAACAATTCGAACGTTATGGAGGACAACATTCTCTATATCGACGGTGGCCTTCCCTTCAAGTTTATGAAGAAGGTAACGCCCGAGGAAATGGCAAAGGTCAAGACCTGGGTCGACAGCGTAAAGGCGGCTATGCTTTGATGCTTCTCTGCCCTGCCCCGAGCGACTACACGCCAAAGACAAAACGAGTGCGAGTCACATGGCTCGCGCTCGTTTTGCTTATAGAATGGAATCGCTCGCTCTTGCGAGCGTATGGAATCCATCGCAAGACGGTATGGAATCATCCCGAAGGGATGTATGGAATCAAGCCGACGAGGAATACAGCCTTCGGCTGATGCCATGCGTGGCAGAGCCGCAATTCCATACAACGCGTGAGCGCGTTGATTACATACCAAGCCTCCTGCGTCGGCTTGGATAACAAAAAGGAACTTTTGGTAGACAAAAGTTCCTTTTTGTTGGCGGCTTACTGCTCCAAGTTGCTTGGCAACTTGAAGTTCGACTCCCATAGTTCCCTCCTTCAAAAGAAAACGAGACCCCTATTGGGGCCTCGTTCCTTTTGGCGGAGAGAAAGGTGATCCTTGCAGACGCCGCCTTAGGCGGCTTACTGCTCCAAGTTGCTTGGCAACTTGAAGTTCGACTCCCATAGTTCCCTCCTTCAAAAGAAAACGAGACCCCTATTGGGGCCTCGTTCCTTTTGGCGGAGAGAAAGGGATTCGAACCCTTGAAACCGTTTTGGGGTTTACACGATTTCCAGTCGTGCGCCTTAGACCAACTCGGCCATCTCTCCAAGCGACTGTTATATTATAACAGAGATTTTTCAGAATGTCAATAGGTTTTTTAAGTTTTCGGCGACTTTTTCTGCGTTTTTATTAAAGAAACAAGACGGAATACCAATAGGTCGGGCGTCGAGGAGTCTCGACACCCACAATGACTTAATCAATATCCTCGGTAACATCGGTGCGGATCTTATCCAGCATTTCGGGATGAAGCAAATAGCGCTTGATACGCTTGAAGGCGGAGGCATAATAGTAGCCGTCGCAGATACGCTCGTCCGTTACGACCTTCAGAGTAATGAAATGGTGCTTTTCTTTTTCGCCACCGGGGGTCATGTATTCGCCCGAGAAGATGCTGCCGATCGCGATAAATACCGGTACGTTACCAAAGTCGTACAGATGATGGTAGATCGCAGGAATGCCCAAGGAACCGAGGTGCGTAATAAACATCGATCCATGGAAGGGGCTGACCTTCAAAAGGAAACGCGGCAACAGATTGAAATAATCGAGAAAACGCAAGAATGATATGGCTCCACGGAAGATAAGTCGCGGCAGATGCGTCAAAAGCTTGGCCGTCTTATCGAAATCCGTGCTGGCCTCATCCACCGCCTTCAAGGCTACGGACTGAAACTTCTTGTATACGTTTTCAACGTTATCACGAGGGTCAAATTCTACCTTGATACAGGTTCCTTCTCCCTCAAGGGTCATTTTCTTCTTGATGTCCATACAGCACTCAATGCTTTTTCTTGCAAAGATGCGTTGACCGGAAATAAAGCGATTGACACCGGGACGCTCGCATACGACGCGTACATACGCCGCCAAAACGACGTGCAGCAAGGTCATGTCGGTATAGCCTTCCTTGTGCTTGGCGTCCAAATACCGCTCGATATTGGTAATATCAACGACGTCCTCAAAATGGTTCTGCGCATCCGAACGGCGCTTCATAATGAACGGGATAACGTAGTTCATGGCGGGCAAGGAACGAATGCGTCTGCCTTCCTTGCGGTCGCCGATGCGACGCTTTCTCTTTTTATACGGTGCTGTATCATACGTAACAATATCTTCGTATCTGGATAAATCTTTCATAAAAGGCCTTCCTTATGTAGATATACGGAGTTGAAGGAAACATAGAAGCAGGTTGCACATGCATAACCTTACATAGTATAGCACAAAACAAGACAAAATGCAAGTGCTTTTTCTATTGACCGCACAAGAGAAGGCGACACCCTGGGAAAACCAAGGCGTCGCCTTCGTTTAAACGATTATGCGTCGGCCTTTTCAGCGGCAATGACCTTTTCCGTAATCGAGGCAGGAACCTCCTCGTAACGGATGAAATCGAAGTCAAAGCGACCGCGTCCCTGCGTTGCGGCACGCAAGGAGATAACGTAATCGGTCATCTCGGCAAACGGTACCTCGGCAAGAACGACCTGCGTTTCGCTACCGTCCTCGGCTGCCTCGATACCCATAACACGTCCGCGACGCTTGTTGAGATCTCCCATGACGTCACCAACGTAGGTATCGGGTACATACACCTTCAGGCTGCCGATGGGCTCAAGGAGAACGGGGCCCGCCTTAGGCAGACCTTCCTTGTAAGCAATGGCAGCTGCCAGCTTGAAGGAGATCTCGTTGGAGTCGACGTCGTGATACGATCCGTCGTACAGATCAGCGGCCAGATGAACGACCGGGAAGCCGGCGAGAACACCCTTTTGCATACAGTCACGCAGACCCGCTTCAACGGCCGGGAAGAAGTTCTTGGGAACGGCGCCACCAAAGACACTCTCGGTAAAGGTCAGACCTTCATCCTCACCGGGTGCAAAGCGGATCTTGACATGGCCGTACTGACCCGAACCACCGGACTGCTTCTTATGCTTTCCTTCCACCTCAACGCTCTTTTTGATCGTTTCGCGATAAGCGATCTTAGGCTGACCGAGGACGACATTGGCGCCGAATCTCGACTGAAGCTTGGAAACGACGATATCCAGATGAATATCACCAAGACCGGAGATGGTCAGCTGCTTGGTTTCGGGATTGTTCTTATAGCTGAGCGTCATATCCTCTTCGAGAAGACGAGCCACGCCGCTGGAGATACGATCCTCGTCGCCCTTTGCCTTGGGCGCGATGGCCATCGTCATATAGGGACGCGGATATTTGATCGGCGCATACGAGATGTTCTCCTGCGAGGTCGTCAGCGTCTGGTTGGTATTGGTATTGGTCAGCTTCGCCGTGACACCGATATCACCGCAAGCAAAGACGTCGGTATCGATCTGCTTCTTTCCGCGAAGCATAAAGATCTTACCGAACTTCTCGTTTGCACCTGTGGTCGTGTTGCGAAGCACCATATCCTTGCGAAGCTCGCCGTTCATGACCTTAAAGAAGGACATTTTACCGACAAAGGGATCGGCGATGGTCTTAAAGATGAAGACAGAGGTATCGGCGCTGTCGGGATCGATCGCGATCTCAGACGTTGTACCGTCCTCGGCGACGATATGCTCGACCTTTCGTGCGGTCGGACGCGGGAAGGACTCGGCAATGGTGTCAAGGAAGGTCTTGATACCCCAGTTCTTAAGCGCTGCGCCGCAGAAGACGGGAACGATGTCACCGGTAATGATGCCGTTGTGAATGGCTTCCAGTGCTTCCTCACGGGTGATCTCTTCTTCATTGAAGAATTTATCCATCAGCTCATCGCTCGTCTGTGCGATCGCTTCGAGAAGGATGGCGTGATATTCATCAAAGAGATCCTTGAATTTTTCGGGAATAGAGCTGCGTACGTACTCACCCGTCGTTTTCTCGAACGTGTAAACGCACATCTCCACCAGGTTGGCAAAGCCGATAACGGTATCGCCGTCGATCAGCGGGATCTGAACGGGACAAACCGTCAGACCGTATTTTTCACGGATCGCGCCAAATACCTTGTAGAAGCGCGCTTCCCCGTCGTCAAAGCGGTTGATAAAGAACGCCTTGGGGATGCCGGCCTCCGTAGCCAGCTTCCAAGCGAGCTCCGTACCGACCTCAATGCCCGCTTTACCGTCTACGACGATAACGGCGGCATCGGCGGCACGCACGCACTGACGAACCTCACCTTCAAAATCAAAGAAGCCGGGCGTATCCAAGAGATTGATCTTGGTTCCGTTCCACAGCATGGGAGCCATAGCGGCAGATACCGAGTATCCGCGCTTGATCTCCTCCGGATCATAGTCACACACGGTATTTCCGTCCTGAACCGTACCGAGGCGGTCGGTCAGTCTGGATATATAAAGCATCGACTCTGCCAGCGACGTCTTACCGCCACCGCTGTGACCGAGAAGTGCTACGTTACGAATGCTTTTTGTAAAAACCTTGTCCATAAAGAAGATCTCCTGTGTTTCATAATTCAATGTCGAAGGAGGATACGCTTGTGCGAACTTGCTCAACATCTTCTTTATTATACACCACGCACAAAGCTTTTTCAAGATTTTGTTTTGGATGTCTTGAGTTTTACATGTAGAAAATACGAATGAGTTTTTGTGTATTTTTACCAAAAATCACTCGTTCGTCACATCTTTCTTGCTTGTCAGATGCGCCAGCACCTCAAAAAGCGTCGATACACCGACGAGCTCGACCCCCTTCGGCGTGCGGATATGCGAGGCTATATTCTTCTTCGGCAACAGGATCTTTTTAAAGCCGAGGCGAGCTGCCTCCTTGACACGAAGATCCGCGTGCGGGATAGCACGGATCTCGCCGGAAAGTCCGATCTCACCAAAGGCGATCAGATCGTCCGGGATGACACGGTCGGTTATACCGCTGATCAATGCCATGGCAAGCGTCAGATCAGCACTTGTTTCGGACAGATGGATACCGCCCGCGACATTTACGTACACGTCGTTTTCATAAAATTTAAGTCCCAGCCGTTTTTCCAGCACCGCGATCAGCAGACTCATACGGTTGTGATCAAAGCCGTCCGCCGTGCGCTTGGCTGAGGGATAGGCCGTCTTGGTGACCAGCGTCTGTATCTCGGAGATCAGCGGACGCGTTCCCTGCATAACGCATCCCGCGCAGGAGCCGGCCGTATTCTTCGGCCGCTCGGCCATCAGCATCTCACTGGGATTTGGGATCTCACGAAGCCCGCTATCCCCCATCTCAAACACGCCGATCTCATCCGTTGAGCCAAAGCGGTTTTTGATGGCGCGGATCAAACGATACGAATGTGTACGCTCGCCTTCGAAATACAAAACGGCATCCACCATATGCTCCAGCATCTTCGGACCGGATATACCGCCCTCTTTGTTGACGTGGCCTACGAGAAAGACCGCACAGCCCTGCGTTTTTCCATACTGAATGCACGCGGCCGCCCCCTCGCGCACCTGTGTAATACTACCGGGGGCGGAGGTCGAGCGAGCGCTTGTCAGCGTCTGCACCGAATCGATGATCATCACGTCGGGATGTACGCGCTCGCATTCGGCCAGAATGGCGTCCACGTCAGTCTCCGTTAAAAGAAAGATATCATCGCCCTTGATATGCAATCGCTCGGCACGCAGCTTGAGCTGCCCGCGCGATTCCTCGCCCGACACGTACAGCACCTTGCGCGTTTTGCCAAGCTCCTCGCAGATCTGAAGAAGCAGCGTCGATTTTCCGATTCCCGGCTCGCCCGATAAAAGCACCACCGAGCGGTCGACAAGTCCACCGCCGAGCACGCGATCAAGCTCCCCCATGCCCGTTCCCGTCCGTACGAATGCGGGAAGCGTCATCTCCGACAGGCGCTGCGCGCCCTCTGTCGGGGCAGCCTTGGCCGTACGGGCCGTGCGCTCATCGGGCACGACCTGCTCCTCGTAGGAGTTCCACGCCTCACAGTCGGGACAGCGACCGAGCCAGCGCAGGCTGGTCGCTCCGCAGGATTGACATACGTACAGAATTTTTGGTGCTTTCATGGAAACGTCCTCTTTTTTGATATTTATTTCTCGGCAGTATCGTATGCAACGATGCCCTGTGCGATTGCCTTGGCCAACGCTTCGCGATACGAAACGTCATCCAGCTTCGCACATTCCTCCACGTTACTGATAAAGCCGCACTCCACCAGAACGACGGGATTTTCGATATGCTCTAAAAGATACAGATCGTTGCCGCTCTTGACCGAGCGGCGGTTCTCTGCCTGCACGTCGCGCACGACGGCCTGCTGAATATGTTCGGCGAAGGCGCGGCTATCCTCACGGTCGGGTGCATAATAGACCTGCAGACCGCTGTACCGCGCATCGCCAAAGGAATTCATATGCACGCTGACAAACAGCGCATCGGGATACTCCTCGGCTAACGCACAGCGGTTGCGCAGATCGTAGATCTTGCGAAATCCCTTGATATTTTCTTCCTCATTATATAAAAGGCGATCCTCCGTACGGGTATAGATCACCGTATATCCGAGCGCACGCAGCTCCTCGCCAAGTGTCATGGTCATGGCAAGGTTGAGATCCTTTTCGTATACGCCATTTGCCCCGATCGCGCCGCAGTCCTCACCGCCGTGACCGGCGTCAAGGATGATGAGCTTGGATGGAAGCGCAGCCTCTCCCGAGGCGGCCAGCGCATCCTCAAGCGCCACAGACGCCTGCGGTAGCAGAACGACACCGAACAGAAGCAATACGATAGCAAGAGACAGCGCGATGACGACCGTATATAGTCGCTTGACAGAGATCGTATAAAAACGCATAAAAAGCCCTCCGATAGTTTTATAAAACTATATGGAGGACTTTTATAGATTATTCCTTCGTATTTAAGCGGAACAGTTTCATGATACGCTGCTCCTTCACACCCATAGTGTATCCAAAGTGCGTGACAAGGATCGCTACAACGGGCACGATGAGAAATCCTACGGTCTGCCCAAGCAGATATATGCTCTCTCCGCTGCTCAAAAGTCCGCCGAAAATGCCCTGCATCAGGCCGTTATACATAGCTGTCGTAACGCGAAGAAGGAAGTTGAAGATGACAAACATAACGTTCAAGGCATCTGCCGAGAGCCAAAGATTCAGCGAAATGAAGATCAGGCTGAGAAGTGCCAGAACGAAATTCGGAAGGTTGGCTATGCACGCCATCCACGCGCCCTTTCCCTTGCGCAGCTCCATGCGGCCGCCGTCGATGCGGATCTTGTCCTTGGCGCCCATATCCCACGCAGCCGTATACAGCAGCATGTAGAAGAAAAGCATCGAAAAGACGGACAGTCCGACCGCCAGCCCCGTTTTGCTTTCCTCAGCTAAGGGGATCGCTTCCACGGCAAAATATAAAAACAAGGAAAAGATCGATATTCCGATCTGTTGAATATACAGCTTTACAATGTCATAGGAATTTTCTTTAAAAAACTTCATACATATCTTCCCCGTACGGTCTTTCTTATATTTTAGCATAACTCTCAAAAAAAACAAGAGAAAAACAAAAATGTTTACAGTTTATCCACTAAAAGAATAGAAAATTTTGTATAATAGAAGTGAAATATCCATTAGGAGGTACCGATCGTGGCCGTATTGACCCTTCAAAGTGCAGAATTTGACGCCTTTCCGCAGGTGCTGCGTGAATACGCCATCCATATGGCTGCCATACGCGGAAACAGCGAAAAAACGGTGTGCGAATACCTGCTTGATCTTCGCACCTTTTTCCGATTTTACCTTTCTCGGAAAAAGGGCGAAACTCTGTCCGTCGAGGAGCTTGAAAAGACCGATATCTCCTCTCTTACCATGGACGACGTGCGAGCCGTACGTGAATCCGATATCATCAATTTTCTCATGTACGCCATGTCACATCGAAAAAACGACGCCAATACGCGCCTTCGTAAGCTAAGTGCTCTGCGCTCTTTTTTCCGCTTCTGGCACGCCAAGCGTCATATGATCGACTCCGATCCCACGGCGGATGTGGAAGGCCCAAAAACGAAGAAATCCCTTCCGAAATACCTGACGTACGAGGAATGCATTGGCCTGCTTGACACCATACGCAGCGATACGACCTCCAAGACGGTCGTGCGCGACTACGCCATCATTTCCCTCTTTCTGAATACAGGTATGCGTGTATCCGAGTTGGTCGGTCTCAACCTCAAGAGCTTTGATTCGCACCTCAGCTACGTCAAGGTGCTCGGTAAGGGAAACAAGGAGCGTATCGTTTATTTAAACGACGCCGCCAAGGATTCGGTCGCCTCGTATCTGCGTCTGCGCCTCGATCCCAAGCACGTACGAACCGATGATCCTGCCTTTTTCCTAAGCCGACGGGAGCAACGCATCTCTGTCAAGACCGTTCAGTGGATCGTCTATCGCTATCTTGATATGGCAGGCCTCGGCAATCGCGGCCTGTCGGTACACAAGCTGCGCCATACGGCTGCCACGCTGATGTATCAATCGGGCGAGGTGGACGTGCGCGTGCTCAAGGAGGTGCTCGGACATGAGCAGCTCAACACAACCCAGATCTACACTCACGTCGTTAACCGCAATATGGAGGATGCCATGCGCCAAAATCCACTGGCCGACACAAAAATGAAGAAACGAGGGTCGGACACATGACCATTGGAGAAAAGATCAGATATATTCGAAAAGAAAAGGGCATGACGCAAGCGCGCGTTGCCTCCGGCTGTGTCTCACGCAACATGCTCTCTCTCGTGGAGCAGGATAAGGTGCAGCCCTCCTTGGATACGCTCCGTCACATAGCCGATGTCCTCGGCGTTTGCATCGGATATTTTCTCGACGAGGAGGATGACCTCTTTTTCTATGAAAAAAAGAAAAGAATAGGCAAAATAAAGGATTTATTTTCGAGCAGAAAATTTAACGTCTGCCTTTCAGAGATCAAAAAGCTGAAACAAACGGATGATGAAACCGCCTATATAGCGGCCTCGTGTGCAACGGAGCTTGGCCTTGCTTGCGTGAAAAACGGCAATATGACACAGGGCGCGAGCTTGCTGCGAGAGGCACAGAGCTACACCGAAAAGACGGTCTATGACACTGCGTCGCAGCGCATAGCCATCGCGCTCTATCTGCCGATCGCCGACAACGTACAATCACCCCTTCTCGAATTTGACGATGCACAATACACCGCCCTCAGCGAGGCCGTAACGAACGTTCATCTGTATAAATATCTTATGCAGGACACCGAGCACACATACCCACCTGGGCGTTACGCGGATCACATGATCGCCAAGGCGCTGATGCGTGAGCGACGCTACGCCGACGCCGTCCTGCGACTTCATCGCATTGAGGACACACGTTCAAATGAAGCGTACGACGCGTTTCTCTTCTTCGGCGTATACACCGATCTTGAGCTGTGCTACAAGGAGCTCTACGATTTTGAAAAGGCATATCGGTACGCCAGCAAGCGCATGTCCCTGCTGGAGAGCTTCCGCTCGTGAGATTTTGTGTTTTTTATTTATACTATTCTATTGACTTTTGCTGCTCATTGTGATATAGTATATTTGGTGAAAAATGGGGTTTTTGTGACAAACATACAGAAGCTTGTCCGCTAAAAAACTCCCTTTTGCCATGCTTGAGTAATTTAATGGAAGGAGAGATTTGCCAAAAATGGCAAATCGGGAATTCAGGTTGGACAAATATGCAAAGACCGAGCTTCGAGCGCTCCCTACGGCGCAGGAGCTTCGCGAATCGCTCGACCGTGGAGCGAACGCACAGATCAGACAGCGACTGTATCAGCTGTTTGACGAAAACACGTTTATTGAAACGGGCGCATTTACAAAGCGCGGCTTCTCCGACTTCTTTGCTACGGATAAGAGCAACGAGCTGGAGGGTGTTATCTGCGGCTACGGCGCCGTAGACGGAAAACTTGTGTATGCCTTCGCAGAGGATGCATCGCGTATGGGTGGTGCCATCGACGACCGTCACGCAAAGAAGATCGCCGATCTCTACGACATGGCCATCAAAAACGGCGCACCCGTCGTCGGCGTGTTCGATTCCAACGGAACGGACATTTTCGCCGGAACCTCTTCCCTGGCCGCTTATGCACGCATTATGAAGTGTGTTGCCAAGGCATCGGGCACGATCCCCCAGATCGCCTTTATCAGCGGTACGTGCATCGGCTCGGCTGCGACGATCGCCGCCATGTTCGATTTCTGCGTACAGGACCGCGAGGCACAGTTCTACGTAACCTCTCCCGAGCTTACGGGTGTCAAGGACGCGCAAAAGAACCTTCTGACCTACGTTGGCGAATGCAGTCAGTGCCTGCCTTTTATCCGCAGCCTGCTCTCCTTCCTGCCTGAAAATGCCTCGGTCGGCGCCGACGTGACCGAATGCAACGACAATCTCAACCGTATGCTCGGTGACGTCAACTTCGACGGAGATGCCGCCGCCATGCTGTCCGCGATCGCCGACAACAACGTATATTACGAGCTTTCTCCCAAAAAGGAGTCCTCCGTATCGCTGGCCTTTACTACCGTTGGAGGTGTCAAGTGCGGCATCGTTGCAAACAGCTTTAAGCATCACGAGGGGCGCATCTGTTCTGACTGCGCAAAGAAGATCGCGCGCTTCGTCAACTTCTGCGACTGCTTCGGTATTCCTCTCGTTACGCTCGTCGACTCCTACGGTCTGGCCTCCTGTGCCGAAAACGAGATCGACTTTGCCGATAGCCTATCCGACCTTGCCTACGCTTATGCAACGGCAGAAAACGCCAAGGTCACCGTCATCTGCGGCCACGCCATCGGCGCCTCCTTCGCCCTTCTCGGCTCCAAGGCGCTTGGTGCAGACATCGTCTACGCGACCGACGACTCCGAGATCGGTGCCTTGAACGCGGAAAGCGGCGTTGCCTTTGCCTGGGACAAGTATATTACCGTTGAAACGACCAGAGACGATCTGATCGCTCAGTGGAAGGCCGAGGTCTCCTCTCCCGTCGCCGCCGCATCCTGCGGTGAGGTGGACGATATCATCAGCTACAGCGAGCTTCGTGCCCGTATCTGCTCGGCACTTCTGATGCTCTCGGGCAAGGGCAAAGCGCGCGGCTTCTCCTATTGATCGGAGGCTTTGCGATGTTACACACATATCTGTTATCCATTCAGGATCAAGACCCAACCAAGCCGCTGGAAAGCTTTGGAGAGAAGCTTTCCTACGGCGGCCAGATGCTTCTGCTTGGTATGGCAACGGTCTTTGCCGTTCTGTGCATTCTGTGGGCGTGCTTGGTCATTTTCAAGATGTTATTCCATGATCTGCCCGCCAAGAAAACCAAGACAGCAGACACCGTCGAGCAGACCGTCACGGAGCCGGTGGTCGAGCAGACCGACGACGGCGAGATCATTGCCGCCATCGCCGCCGCGATCGCCATGGCGGAAAGCGAATGCGAGCACGTCAAATTCAGAGTCGTTTCCTTCAGAAGAAAATAAACACATTGGACACCGCTCCAAAAAGCGGCAAGAAAGGATCTTATCATGAAAAAATATAATATCACCGTTAACGGTACCATGTACGAAGTCGTCGTTGAAGAGGCCGACGCAAGCGATATCTCCATCCCCGCCGCCGCCCCCGCAGCACCTGCTGCTCCGGCTGCACAGCCCACTCCTAAGCCGGCCGCTCCTAAGCCCGCTGCTAAGGCTGCACCTGCCGGTGCCAACAAGGTAAGCGCTCCCATGCCCGGAACCATCCTTGACGTCAAGGTCAGCGTTGGTCAGACGGTCAAGAAGGGCGACGTCATCTGCGTGCTGGAAGCCATGAAGATGGAAAACGACATCCCTGCTCCCTGCGACGGCGTCGTAGCATCCGTCAACGTACAGAAGGGTGCTTCCGTTGCCGCTAATGATCTGCTCGCAACGCTGAACTGATCATTCATGGAAAGACATAGGTGAATAACCATGTTAGATGCGATAAAAAATTTCCTTGGCACGACGGGAGTTGCCCAGCTGTTTGCTGATTCAAATTGGTGGCAATACCTGGTGATGTATGTGATCGTCGGCGTGCTGTTCTATCTGGCGATCGTCAAGAAGTATGAGCCGCTGCTGCTGATGCCCATCGCCTTCGGTATGCTCCTTGCCAACCTTCCCGGTGCCGATCTCATTCATTTGGATTTTTTCTTTGATGACTATTACATCAGCGTAGAGGGCGGAAAGATCGTCGGCACGCTTGCTAACGACTTTACGCAGTTCCTCCAAGCGATTCCCAATGCTCTGTATTCCATTACCGATAGCTCCATCGTGTTTGATTTCTCCGAGGCGACCCTCGCCTCCGCAGGAACCACCATGGATGCGGTCAACGCCACGTTCCAGGAATTTCTCGGCAACGCCGCGACGCTCACCGACGGTGCGCTTCATATCAAGATGTCGCACGTGATCAAGGAGGTCATCAACAACGGCGGTCTGGTCGACATTCTCTACCTCGGCGTCAAGCTCGGCGTATATCCTTCGCTGATCTTCCTCGGTGTCGGTGCCATGACGGACTTCACGCCTCTGATCGCCAACCCCAAGTCGCTTCTTATGGGTGCCGGCGCTCAGCTCGGTGTTTTTGCTGCCTTCTTCTTTGCGCTGTTCCTTGGCTTCTCTCCTATGGAAGCCGGTGCGATCGGTATCATCGGCGGTGCCGACGGTCCCACGGCCATCCTCGTCACAAAGGAGTTGGCTCCGCATCTGCTTGGCGCGATCGCCATCGCTGCGTATTCCTACATGGCGCTGATCCCCATTATTCAGCCGCCCTTTATGCGCCTGCTCACGACCGAAAAGGAACGCAAGATCAAGATGACCAACCTGCGTACGGTATCCAAGGTCGAAAAGGTGGTCTTCCCCATCATCGTTACTGCCATCGTTTGCCTCGTGATCCCCGCTGCCGCGCCGCTTGTCGGCTTCCTCATGCTTGGTAACCTCTTCAACGTATCGGGCGTGTCCGACCGACTGTCCAAGACGGCGCAAAACGAGCTGATCAACATTGTCACGATCTTCCTCGGCGTTTCCGTCGGCGCAACGGCCAATGCGGAAAACTTCCTGAAGCCTCAAACGCTCTACATCATTGCCCTCGGTTTGTGTGCCTTCATCATTTCTACCTGCGGCGGTCTTATTACCGGTAAGATCATGTGCAAGCTCAGCGGTGGAAAGATCAATCCTTTGATCGGATCTGCCGGTGTTTCGGCCGTTCCCATGGCTGCCCGCGTGGCACAGGACGAAGGACGCAAGGCGGATCCCTCGAACTTCCTTCTGATGCACGCGATGGGTCCCAACGTAGCAGGCGTTATCGGCTCTGCCGTGGCCGCCGGCGTATTCCTCAGCTTCTTTGCTTGATTTTGGTAAGATTATAAGAAAGGAACCAATCATGTCTAAGGTCTTAATTACTGAAACCGTTCTCCGCGACGCCCACCAATCGCTGGCGGCGACGCGCATGACGACCGAAGAGATGCTCCCCATTCTGGAGGAGATGGATAAGGTCGGATATTATTCCCTCGAAGCATGGGGCGGCGCCACCTTTGACGCTTGCCTGCGCTTCTTGAACGAAGACCCCTGGGAGCGTCTTCGTACCATCCGCAACCACGTCAAAAACACCAAGCTGCAGATGCTGTTCCGCGGACAGAACATTCTCGGCTACCGTCACTATGCCGACGACGTCGTAGAGTATTTCGTTCAGAAGTCGATCGCCAACGGTATTGACATCATCCGCATCTTCGATGCCCTCAACGACGCGCGCAACCTGGAAACCGCGATCAAGGCAACGATCAAGGAGGGCGGCCACGTACAGGCTGCGATCTCCTATACCACCTCCCCCTTCCACACCAACGAGGGCTTTGCACAGTATGCAAAGCAGCTGGAGGATATGGGAGCGCACTCCATTTGTATCAAGGATATGTCCGGTCTTTTGAAGCCCTACGAGGCTTATCAGCTCGTCAAGACGCTCAAGAGCACCGTCAAGATCCCGATCCAGCTGCACACGCACTACACCGCCGGTCTCGGCTCGATGACGCTTCTCAAAGCGATCGAAGCCGGTGTCGATGCCGTTGATACCGCGATCTCTCCCCTGGCTATGGGTACGTCTCATACACCTACCGAGTCGATCGTTTCTACCCTGCAGGGCACGCCCTACGATACGGGTCTGTCCCTTGAGCAGCTCGACGTCGTTGCCAAGCACTTCACGACGATCCGCGAGCGCTACCTTGCATCGGGTCTGATCGACCCCAAGGTACTCAAGGTCGATGTCAACGCTCTTCGTTATCAGGTTCCCGGCGGTATGCTGTCCAACCTTATCTCTCAGCTGAAGATGGCAGGAAAGTCCGACAAGCTGGACGAGGTGCTGGAGGAGGTCGCTAACGTTCGTCGCGACGCGGGCTACCCGCCGCTTGTAACCCCCACCTCGCAGATCGTCGGTACGCAAGCCGTTAACAACGTTCTCTTCGCCGAGGAAGGTCGTTATTCTCGCGTGACCAAGGAATTCCGCGGTCTTATCCGCGGTGAGTACGGCAAGTGCCCAGCTCCCGTCGACGACGCCTTCCGTCAGAAGATCATTGGTGACGAGCAGGTCATCGACTACCGTCCTGCCAACAAGATCGCACCCGAGCTTGAATCTCTGCGCAAGCGCGTAGCACCCTACCGCGAGCAGGAGGAGGACCTTCTGTCCTTGGCACTGTTCGAGCAGGTCGCCATCAAGTTCTTCGAATGGAGAAAGCAGAAGAAATATCACCTTGACAAAAACGCCGATGCCGCAAACGGCGTGCATGCAATCTGATAGATAACACAACAAGGGACAGAGAAATCAATTCTCTGTCCCTTGTTGTGTTACAAGTCGTCGGCGTCCTGTATCGGCTCCTGACTCTCATCGACGGGCACGCCCGTCCACGAGCCGTTAGGGTCGGTGCAGATGCGTTTTTGCTCGTCCGTCAACTCACACGCATCCTTACAAGTGCGTTTTTCTTTCATGGGGAACACTCCTTTTTTATTGAGTGTTCCCATTCTTTTTTCGTTTTATGAGGAAGAAGGACTGTTTGGATCGCGGCAAACGCTCGATCCGTTTACCATCTCCAGGAATCGTCGTCCTTTTGATCCTTCTGGGACTCCTCGCTGTTATCCGATTCCGCCTTAGGCTCTTCCTTTTTGGGCTCCTCTGTCTTCGGCTCCTCCTTGCGGGAAGGTTCACGGAAGAAGTTGTTTAAGAAGTCGTCGATCATTTCATCGTCCTTGGATCTCGGCTTAGCCTTGACGTCCTCTGCCATCCGACGGGCGATCTCCTCCTCACGTGCCTTGGCCTCGGCCTCCGCCTTAGCATTGTTCTCGTGAGCCGTCTTGTTTTCATCCTCGCTGATCTGCTTCTTGCGGAAGGCGATGTCCTCGATCATCTCCATGGTAGGCGCTTCCTCGGTCATAGCGGCCTTGAACTGCTCGCCATCCATCGATTCATTTTTCAGAAGGAACTGTGCAACAAAGTGCAGCTTATCGATATGCTCGGAAAGTATCTGCTTGCAACGCTCGTAGGCAGACGAAATGATGGCGTGTACCTCGTCGTCGATCGCCGCGGCGGTCTTGGAGGAATACTGCGTTCCGTTGGAGAAGTCGCGTCCGAGGAACACCTCCGACTCCGAGCGCTCCGAGGCGTACAGGATCGGGCCGAGCACGTCGCTCATACCGTAGCGCTTAACCATATTGCGCGCAATGGAGGTCGCTTGCTGGATATCGCTGGATGCACCCGTGGAAATATCGTCAAGAACGAGTGCCTCGGCCACGCGGCCACCAAGGGAAAGAACGATCTCATCGATCATCTGCTTCTTGGACATCGTCATGCGATCCTGGACAGGCGGATTGATGGTAACACCTCCTGCGTTTCCGGCAGGAACGATCGTAATATGCTTGACAGGATCGGCATGCTCACAGAAGAAGCCTGCCACCGCGTGACCTGCTTCATGGTAGGCACACAGCTTGTTATCCTCGGGCGTACGGCGATTGACCTTCTTCTGAGGACCAAGGATCATCTTCATGTACGAATCCTCGATCTCATCCATACCGATCAGCGCCTTATTTCTCTTTGCGGCAAGAATAGCCGCTTCATTGAGCAGGTTTGCAAGGTCAGCACCCGTAAAGCCAATGGTCGACTGTGCGATCTTTGCAAAATCCACGGTAGCCTCCATCGGCTTGTTTCTCGAATGCACGCGAAGGATGTCTTCTCTGCCCTTCATATCGGGATTATTGACGGTAACACGGCGGTCAAAGCGTCCGGGACGAAGAAGTGCGGGGTCAAGGATGTCGGGACGGTTGGTAGCCGCCATGACGATAACGCCGGAGTGCGTACCGAAGCCGTCCATTTCAACGAGCAGCTGGTTGAGCGTTTGCTCACGCTCGTCGTGACCGCCGCCAAGACCGGCACCTCTGTGACGACCAACGGCATCGATCTCGTCGATGAAGATGATGCTCGCCGGCGTACGGCGTGCGTTTTCAAACAGATCACGGACACGGGAGGCACCGACACCGACGTACATTTCCACAAAATCGGAGCCGGAGATGGAAAAGAACGGCACACCCGCCTCACCGGCAACCGCCTTGGCAAGCAAGGTCTTACCCGTACCGGGAGGGCCTACGAGAAGCACGCCACGCGGGATACGCGCACCGAGCTTGGTGAATTTCTGCGGATCCTTGAGGAACTCAACGACCTCCTCAAGCTCGGCCTTTTCCTCGTCCGCACCTGCCACGTCGGCAAATTTAACGGGGTCCTTATCATTATAGGATACCTTCGCCTTGGATTTGGAGAAGGAATTCATCTTGCCCATGGCGCCGCCCGTCTGACGAATGACGAAGATCCACAGAACGATAAAGATCACCGTCAGAATAATATACGGCAAATATACCTCATACCATGGCTGATCGGCGGCGGCATCGTAGTTGTAGGTCTCAAGGATACTGTCGTCAGCGAAGGATTCCTTGTTTTCCTGCGCCATGCGGTTGATATCCTCCAGCTGGAAGCTGTAGCTGACCTGATAGACGTATTCCTTGTGCTTGGGTTCTCCCTTGTCATCCAGCTCGATCACAAAGCCGTCGTCATTGGTTTGGAAGTTTCCGTTCTCATCCTCTTTGACGGCCAGCGCATCGATCGACATCTTCAAATTTCCGTCGATCTCAAAGGACTTGATGAGATTGTTTTCAAACAGCTGCTTGAGTTGGCTGTAAGAAATATCCTCCGCCGTTTGACGGCCGCCCGCGAAGACAGACACCGCCACGAGCACGATGGCAATGATCACAAGCAACGTCAGTATACTCTTAAAATTTGCCTTCATTCAAAAAAACCTAAGCCTTTCATTATAAACAAAAACAATCCGCAAACGTATCGTGCGCTGCAAAGGTTATATACAGCGGATTCTCACGATCGGTCTTTTTCCGATCCTGCCGAACGCCGAAGCCGGGGACCCAAACGATCCCCTTATCGTCACACAGGATGGGAAGTGAACGACGATACGCCGCGGAATAGTGACGGTCGGCAAACAGCTTTTTCACCTTATGCGTCATGCCGCCGTACGTGTAGGCGTCGCCCTCCTTACGAAACCGAAGGAACAACGCTCCATCTATTATAGCAGACGAAAGGTCTGCTTGTATTGAGATTTTGTAAACATTTAGAGAAATATCTGTATTTTTCGCTTCGGAAAGACAGATAGAAAAGCCATGCTCGTCAAAATGCTGCCATCCCATATGAAGCGGAATCTGTCCGCTCGCGACCGGTTCCTCGGCAATATCGCCAAGACGCAGGATGCGTACGGTACGCCTGTCGGAGGACAAAACGACGCCACCCGGAAAGGAATAGGAAAACGGCTTATCCTCGTGCAGCAAGCGAAAGACGGCGTCAAGATGCGTCGCCTCGGGCGACACATCCGTCCGCGTGCGAAGCCACAGCTTAAGAACACGCGCCAGCACGACCTTATCAAGGGCGATCAGATCCTGTGCGCGCATGGAACCGTCTGCCTGACAGACAAAGCTCTCGCTTGCTATGCGGTCAAGATACCGTGCATCCTCTCGCAGGTGCTTGGTCATGCGCGTGACCTGACGCTCCGGATCGGGCGTCAGATGCTCAAGATGCGGCAAGATCTCATGACGGATATAGTTTCTCATGGGAAGCACGGAAAAATTCGTGCTGTCCTCTACGTACGCAATATTTTCTTGTTGTAAAAAAGAGACGATATCGCGTTTGGCAATATCCAGCATCGGGCGTAAAACGTCAGCGCTTATCGGTGCCATGCCGCACATTCCTTGCGTGCCGCTACCGCGCATCATATGAAACAGCACAGTCTCCAGCTGATCGGTGGCATGGTGCGCCGTTACGATATACGCATACCGACCGTCGCACAGACAGGAGCGCAGCGCCTCATACCGCACTGCCCTTGCCGCTTCCTCCAGCCCCATCGCGTGCGCTTTCGCATACGCAGGCGCGTCGCGGTGCAGCACCTCGATATCCACCGCATGACGGCGGCAGACATCCACGGAGAACTGCGCGTCGCGATCGGCCTCCTCTCCGCGTATGCCATGGTGAACGTGCACGGCCTTCATGGGAAAATCGCCATTTCTTCTGCGAAATTCGTACATAAATTCGAGCAGAAATACAGAATCAGCGCCTCCCGAAAACGCAAGCACGACACCCTTTTGAAAGAAGGACGGCATGTCACAGCCATGCACGGTCGCATCAAACGCATCGTACAGGCGTCGCCCCAACGGCGTATAAAACATCGTAGGATCAGCCGACACGGTTGTCTTCCTCAAGCGTGCGGAACTTGGTAAACTGACCGACCCAGCCCATCTTGATATTACCTACCGAGCCGTGACGGTTCTTGGCAATGATGACCTCGGCGATATTCGCCGTATCGGCCGCATCGGAATCGGCACCGTCGGCACCCTTGATATCCTTATAGTATTCATCACGGTACAGAAACAGAACGATATCCGCATCCTGCTCGATCGATCCCGAGTCACGCAGATCGGCCAAAGATGGACGCTTATCGGCGCCGGAGCGCGATTCGGTACCACGGTTAAGCTGTGCGCAGCAGATGATGGGAATGCCAAAATCCTTGGCCATGATCTTCAGGTTACGGGAGATCTCGCCTACCTGTACGGCACGGTTATCCGACTTGGTCGTCGTTTGCATAAGACCGATGTAGTCGATGACGACAAGACCAAGATTGGGAATGCGGCGAAGCTTGGCCTTCATATCCGTCGTGCTAATGGCCGACGTATCGTCAATATAAATATCACAGCCGGACAGCGAGGTCACCACGTCCGCCAGGTTTTCCCAATCCTCCGAACGGATCTGTCCCGAGCGAAGGGCATACGAGTCGACCATGGCTTCGCTGGACAGGATACGGTTGACCAGCTGTTCGCCCGACATTTCAAGAGAAAAGATGCATACGGACTTTCGACTGTTTTTGGCTACGTTGGTCGCAATATTCATGGCGAAGGAGGTCTTACCCATACCGGGACGCGCACCGACAATGATCATATCGCCTGCCGACATCTGCACGAGCATACGGTCAAGCTTGGAAAATCCGGTCTTGACACCGGCATCCTCTGCCTTACCTTCAAATTTCAGCTCAAGATCCTGATAGACGTTCTGAAGAATGTCACGGATATGACGGAAATCCTTCGTTTCGTTGTTGTGCGAGATATCAAAGATCTTCTGCTCGGCACTGTCGACGATGTTGCGGACACTGTCGCCCTCACTATATGCATCGGCGCTGATCTGCTCGCAGACCGAGATCAGTCGGCGCAGAGTCGATTTTTCCTTAACGATACGTGCGTAATCCTTGATATTGGCAGCCGAGGGGACGGAGCTGCTGATAAGGGACAGGTATTGAATACCGCCCGCCTCATCACGATCGCCCTGCTCGACCAACGCGTTGACAAGTGTAACGGTGTCAATGACCTGGCTTTGCATAAACATACGGACAAGCGCCTCGTAAATATGCCGATGCTCCTGAAGATAGAAGTCCTCTGCCTTGATAAGCCCCGCCACCTTATCAAAGGAATCGGGACGGATCAGGATCGAACCGAGCAACGCCTGCTCTGCCTCGATCGAAACAGGCACCTGTCGCATGGAGGGAAGTTGATTGTTTACATCCATTGGATTGCTCCTCTTGCTGTATTCCCCGCGTCAGCGGGCAAGGTCTTATTCGTGCACCAGCACGGTGAAGGTCGCGCTGACCTCGGGATGAAGCTTATAATCAACCGAATATTTGCCGTACGCACGGACGTTTTCCTTCAGCTGGATCTTACGCTTATCGACGGGCATGCCGATGGCTGCCTCCAGCTTTTCGGCAATATCCTTCGCCGTAACGGAGCCGTACAGGCGCCCGTCAGCCCCGTGCCCCATCTGAATGGAAAGCTCGCAGCCGGCGATCTTGGCGGCCAGCTCCTTGGCGGCGCGAAGCTCCTCGCGCGCACGGAACTGCTTGGCATCCTCTTTGTTTTTTAATTCGTTGGTGGCCTTGGCGTCTGCCATAACGGCCTTCTTTTGCGGGAACAGGAAGTTGCGTGCGTATCCGTCGGATACCTCCACGATCTGATCCTTTTTTCCCTGCCCCTTGACGTCGCAAAGTAAAATAACCTTCATTGCTGTATCTTCCTTTTTTTCAGTAAATTCTCGGTACTCATTGATCCGTTATGGAATCAAGATAGTTGTCGATCGCACTCTTCAGACGTTCAAGCACCGCCGTTGCCGAGGTGCCGAGCACCTGCGCACCCGCTACGTCAAAGTGTCCGCCGCCGTGCAGCTGCTCCAGAATAAGCTGCACGTTGATACGACCGCTGGAGCGTCCCGAAATGTGGATCTGCTCGCCGATGCGTACCAGCGTAAAGGACGCCTCAACGTCCTTGAGCGTCAGCATTTTATCCGCCGCCTTGGAGGCGATGATGCGATAGCTTTCATCCGTTTCCGCGTCACAGCAGGAAATGGCGATCGAATCGCGATAGATGATGATGTCGGTGTGAAAGCGTGCTTCCTTGGAGAGATCCTCGGGCGCGATCTTGAAGAAGTCGTAAACGTCCGAGGGATTGGCACCGGCACCGCGCAGGATCTGCGCTGCGCTGAAGGTGCGCGTACCCGTGTTACGGGTAAACTGCTTAGTATCGAGCAGAATGCCCGACAAAAGCATATCGGCCTCCGCCTTCGTGATATCGCGAGAAGCGGCGGCGCAGTCCAGCATCTCCGTTACCAGCTCACACGTGCTGGAGGCCGAGGGGTCGACGTACGACAAAAGGACACGGTCGCTGACCTCCTCGATCTTTCGGTGATGATCGACGATCGCGATCTTACGAACCTTAGCGGCGATCTCCGCGAACTGCGCACGAGCCGCCGTATTAACGTCACACAGGACGAGAAGCGTATCGGCGTTGACAAGGTCAAGTCCCTCGGCGCTGTCAACGAATACGTGAGCAAACTCGGGAATATCCTGCATCGTGCGGATCAGCGGCGTCAGGTTGGGGTCACGCATATCAATGGCGATGTTGACCTTTACGCCACAGGCCATGGCAAGACGTGCAATACCGACCGACGAGCCGAAGGAGTCAAAATCGCCGAAGCGATGTCCCATGACTAAGACGTTATCGGCACGCGCCATGGTCGCATTCAGCTGACTGACGAAGGCACGCGAACGAAGATTGGAGCGCTTATAGATCGATTTGGTACGACCTCCGTAATACTCTACCCCACTCTCGCCCTTAACGACCGCCTGGTCACCGCCGCGCGCTAAGGCAAGGTCGATGGCTTCCTTCGCAGCGGCGTCACGCTCGGCGAGCGTATCACCGAGAGCGGACACACCGATGGATACCGTTACGGACATACCGTCGCCGATCTGCTTGGAACGGATCTCATCCAGGATGGAAAAGCGATTTTGGATACAGGTATCAAGAAACGCGCGCTCGAAGAACAGCACGTATTTATCGTTATCGTACAGCTTGATAACGCCGTTCATGTCAAGTGCCCATTTTTTCAGCGCGTCATCTACCGACACGACCGCCAGGCGGAAGGAATCCTGCACGGACTGCAAAAAGTCCTCCATACTGTCAATGGTCACGTACGCTACGGCGATCGACTTGTCCTCAAAGGATCGCAGCGCCTCCGTCAGTGCGGTCTTGTCCGTCAGGACCATAGCAAACAGGCCGGCACCTGCGCGGGACAGGCAAAAGACGTCCGAGGCATACACACGGCCGTCGCGGAGGATCTCCTTAACGTCATATCCGTCCGTACCGTTGCGGTTGATATCAAACAGCTCCGACAGATTTTTGGATCTTGGAAAATCCACATCGGCAAAGATCGTCTGCTCGGCTACGGGATTATACCAAAGGAGCGTTCCGTAGGAATCGAACACGAGGGCAGCACTTGACAGCTGCTCAAGCACCTCAAAGCTATCCTCCTCCATCAGTACGGACAGCTCCGCCGCCGTCGCATGTCGACCGCTGCGAGAACGAAGAACGGTATACAGCGTCACCGCGGCAAGATACACGCCGCAAAACAACAGGGCAAGAAGCCCTGTACGCATAGACACATGCGGCACGATCAGTGCATACAAAAGAAGCATAAGACAGCCGCCGCCGACCCATGCGATCATATCGTATCGGATGGTCGAGGCTGCGAGCGTGCGTGCACGCTCATCGGTGGTTTTTTTCAAAACGATCACCTTCCTTTTCTGAATTCAAAAAGACGGTCTTACAAAGATACGTATCAAAGCTCGGGGCCTGCGCCGCTACCGCGGTTCTTTTGCATACGGTGGGCTGTGATAACCGCGATCACACCCTCAAGGGAAAGAAGCTGGATAGCGACCGACGGCATAAGGAAGAACAGCACGATGATCACGATCGTCATGGGATGTCTGCGGCGCGTACGGCGGGACACAAAACGCAAATATTTAAAGCCCACATAGGCATACATACACATAAAGAACAGCTGCAGGTTACCGACCGCAAGAGCGAAGACCGAATCGCCGACGATGAAGATCGACAGCAAGAACACGACTCCGTAAAAATAGGCAAACAGCACCGGCGTAGCAAAGCTCCAACGGCGCATCTGCTCTCCGCCGTCCGCACTCAGACGACATACGATGGCGGATACGAGCTTGAAGCACACGCCCACCATAGCAAAGGCCAACACCGCCACGATCGCCGGTACATACGTAAAGACGGAATCCAACACCGTCGAAAAAAGCTCGCTATATTCAGCGCTTTGCTCATTCACGACCTCCGAGAGCATCATATTCCATTCGGAAAGAAGCGACTCCTTTATCGCCGTAAATTGCTCGGTATAGTACGCGATCGCAGCGGCAGGGGACGCATCGGAGATCTCATAAGCGGCACTCATCCAGAAAACAAGACAGAACATGAGACAATACAGTCCAACGGACAGGATCGCTACGTCAAACTTCGGCCGTCCGGTGCGGTAAAACCATGCGATACATACGCCAATACCGATCGCTACGACACAAGTGGGAAGCAAAAGCCACTGCAGGATACCGACAAGCACCAGAGAAAGGATGGATGCGACGATCGAATATAGACGGCGCCCGTCATCAAACATAAACAGCAACGTAAAGGCTACGGTGGCAAGCATGGTAAACATGCCAAGGTTGACCTGACACAGCAACGAAAAGGCAAGCGCCGCCACCAGCATAACGCTGCGCGCGGCGTGCGTATGCACACCATTTTTCCATTCAGTCGATCTCATAAGGTCCTCCTTTCCGGTAAAACATCAAGGTTATTATGTGATTATACCACAATTCGGTGCATTTGTAAAGATAAAACAATAATTTAATTTTAAATATATGTAAATTTTGAAAAAACACGCGATTTTTTTCAAACCATCTTGCAATACGGCGATTTGTGGTGTAAAATATTAGAAAACAACGAAGAAAGGAGCAAGCGTATGTTCACCGTCCATACACCCGTATCGGAGCTCAAGGGCGTCGGTGTCGAGCGAGCAAAAAAGCTCAGCAAGCTCGGTATACACACGCTGTATGATCTCCTTTTATATTTTCCCCGCGCATATGAAAAGCGCGGAGACGTTCGCCGACTGGCGGATGCACCGACCGATGACGAGCCCGTTTCCCTGCTCCTTACCGTTGCGACTGAGGTCAGCTCGGCTCGTATCCGTACAGGAATGACCGTTTCAAAATTCCGCGCCTTTGACGAAAGCGGCTCGGTCGAGATCACGTTCTTCAACGCACCGTTCGTCAAGCAGGTCTTTCACACCGGTGCGCATTTTCGCTTTTTCGGCAAGCTGACCAAGCATCGCGGACGCCTGTCCATGATCGCACCGAAGTACGAGCCGTGGCTTCAGGATACCCCTCTTGACGATTTCGTACCCGTTTATCCTCTGACGGACGGCCTCTCCTCCAAGATCATCGGCGGTCTTGTCAAGATCGCCGTGGACGCGCTGGCACAGGACTTGACCGATCCGCTGCCCGAGACGCTTCGCCGCGAGCTGTCGTTACCGACGCTGTCGTACGCCATTCGGAACATCCATACCCCCATAGACGAGGGATCGCTGTCGCAGGCGATGCGAAGGCTGGCCTTTGACGAGCTCTTTTTCTTTGCCCTCGGCATCGCGCAGGTAACGAAGCAAAAGCGCACCGAATGTGCCGTAACGGTGAAAAAGACGTCGGTGGCGCCGTTTTTGGCTCTGTTGCCGTACGAGCTGACCGACGATCAGAAAAAGGCCGTCAACGACATATATTTAGATATGACGAAAACCGATGCCGGCGGCAACACGCCGCCGATGACCCGTATTTTGGCCGGCGACGTCGGCTCGGGAAAAACGGTATGCGCCGCTCTCGCCATGTATATCGTCGCCCGTTCCTCTCTGCAGTCGGCGCTCATGGTACCGACCGAGATCCTTGCGCGACAGCACTATGAGGATCTTGCACCGATGTTTTCATCCCTAGGCTACCGCGTGGCACTCCTGCTTGGCGATACCAAGGAGAAGGAGCGGCGCCTTATTCTTGAGCAGACCCAAGCCGGCGAGATCGATATTCTTATCGGTACGCACGCGCTTCTGTCCGATCGCCTGCAATTCAAGGCACTCGGTCTCATCATCACCGACGAGCAGCATCGCTTTGGCGTGCGTCAGCGAGCCGTATTGAAGGAAAAAGCGTCCTCGGCTCATATGCTCGTCATGAGTGCCACCCCCATTCCCCGTTCGCTGGCTCTCGCCATGTACGGTGACCTCGACGTCTCGCGCATTCAGCAGATGCCAAAAGGGCGCATGCGCGTTGAGACCTATACCGTGGGAGAATCCTACCGCACCCGCGTGCTTGCTTTCATTGAAAAGCAGGTGGCCGAGGGTGGGCAGTGCTACATCGTCTGCCCGTCGATCGAACAGGGAGAAAGCGAGCAGCCGCTGTATGTACCGGATGGATTTTCCGGCAACGAGATCACGTATACGAACGGACAAGATCTAAAATCTGCCGTAGAATATACTGCAGATCTACAAAAAAAGCTTCCAAATCTTCGTATTGCCTGTATGCATGGCCGCATGAAGAGCGCCGAGCGCGACAGGATCATGCAGGACTTTGCACACGGGGATATCGACGTCCTTGTATCGACCACCGTCATTGAGGTTGGCGTCAACGTCCCGAACGCCACGCTGATGCTGGTGGAAAACGCCGACCGCTTCGGTCTGTCCCAGCTGCATCAGCTGAGAGGACGCGTCGGTCGCGGAAGCAAGCGTTCCTACTGTATCCTCATATCCGACGCAACGTCGGACAAGGCAAAGGAACGACTGTCCATTATGCGTACGACCTACGACGGCTACGCCATTGCCGAGCGTGATCTTCGCATGCGCGGTCCGGGCGATTTTTTCTCCTTTGCCGATGAGGATGCGATCCGCCAAAGCGGCGGCTTTACCTTCCGCTTTGCCGCACTCTCCAAGGACAATGCCTTGCTTGAGCAAGCCTTTGGTGCCGCGCGGCGAATTGTAGACGCCGATCCGACGCTGAGCGAGCCGCATAACCGCCTTTTAAAGGAGCATACGCTCTCCCTACTCCACAAGACATCAACGATCAGCTGATCTTTCGATCGGACAGAAAGGACACACCATGTCTATGCAACCACTTGCCGACCGCATTCGCCCCAAAACACTTGACGAGGTCATGGGACAAACGCATTTAGTCGGCACCAACGGTATCCTGCGCAAGCTTACGCAGGCCGGACGCATTCCCAACATGATCTTTTTCGGCCCGCCCGGCACGGGTAAGACCACCGTAGCCAACATTTTGGCGGCATCCTCCGGCAAGCAGCTGTTCAAGCTGAATGCCACCACGGCTTCTCTGTCGGACGTCAAGGACGTCATTGCCTCCTCCGAAAGCCTGCTTTCCGACAATGGCACGCTCCTGTACCTCGATGAGATACAGTACTTTAACCGTAAGCAGCAGCAATCGCTGCTGGAATTTATGGAGAACGGCAAGATCACCCTCATCGCCTCTACCACGGAAAATCCGTATTATTACGTATACAACGCCCTGCTTTCCCGTTCCTCCGTGTTTGAATTCAAGCCCATTACTCCGTCGGACTGCGTACCGATGCTTCGACGGGCGCTGTCGGTGCTCAACGACGATTTTCTGACGCAAAAGACGATCGCTGATGACGTTCTCCTATCCATGGCGCGTGCGGCAGGCGGCGATATCCGCATGAGCGTCGGTATTCTTGAAAACGCCTATTATATCGCAGGAGATGCCATTACAAGCGAGGATATTGAGGCTCTTCTTCCGCAGGTCGTCGGGAGCTTTGACCGAGAGGGAGACGTGCATTACGATCTTCTCTCCTGTCTGCAAAAATCCATTCGCGGCTCCGATCCCGATGCGGCCATCTTTTATCTCGCACGTCTTTTGGCGGGAGGCGATCTGATCTCTGCCTGCCGCCGTCTGCAGGTCATCGCATCCGAGGACGTCGGCTGTGCCTATCCCATGGCCGCTGCCATCACGCGCGCCTGTGTGGAAAGTGCCAAGGAGCTTGGCCTTCCCGAGGCGGCGATCCCCTTGGCCAACGCCACGATCATTCTCGCGACCGCACCAAAATCCAACTCCGCCCACGACGCCTATTTCGCCGCCAAAGCGGATTTTGAAAAAGGGCTCGGTCAGTCGATCCCCACCCACCTGCAAAGCCCGCAATTTAAGGGCTATTTGTATCCGCACGCATATAAAAACAACTACGTCACCCAGCAGTATCTGCCGGATGACATCAAGGACCGCCGCTACTACACCTTCGGGACGAACAAAACGGAGCAGGCGGCCAAGGCCTATTACGATATGATCCGTGCCGCTGCTCGGACGCAATAATATTCGATTTTTCACACAACTATTGACAAATGTCGAATTTTCTGCTATAATAGGTATACTGTATAGACAGAATATACAATTTTGTCTTCTGTTTGGGAGAACGATATGATCTATCATTTTATTCTGAACCCAAAATCCGGCAAAAAGCGTGCGGGATTTCAATACGAAGATGCTATCAAGACCGCATGTCAAAGCCGTCGCTTAGATTATCATATATACTACACCACCTGTCCCGGCGATGCGACGACCTACGTTCGCTCCATGATCAACATTTCCTCCGAACGCCAGCGTTTTATCTGCGTCGGTGGCGACGGAACGCTCAACGAGATCGTCAACAGCGCCCCGTCCAATCCGAACGTTGAATTCGGCATTATCCCCAATGGATCGGGCAACGACTTTGTCAAGAATTTCACCGAGCCCTCGCTATTCTACAATCTGGATGCACAGATCGACGGCGAAGCGATCCCGCTCGACCTCATTCAGTGTAATGACGTGTATTGCGCCAACATGATGAATATCGGCTTTGACTGCTCCGTCGTCAAGGAAGCGGCAAAGCTGAAAAAATGGAAGCTCGTTTCTCCCTCCATGTCGTATATCTTCGGCGTGGTCGTGGCTCTTTGCAAGCCATTCGGCACAAATATGAAGATCATCTTTGACGACGGTGAGGTCATTCAGCAGGAGATGCTTCTGACCGCGATCGGAAACGGACGCTTTTGCGGCGGTGGCTTCGATGCCGCCCCCTGTGCCTTTTTGAACGACGGACTCATGGATGTCTGTGCGATCAAAAAGATCTCCCGACTGAAATTTCTCACGCTCGTTAAGGAATACAAGAACGGCACCTACCTGTCCGATCCCAAGGCCATGGAGATCATTCGTTACCGTCAAGTATCCCATTTCCGTATGGAATTTGAACAACCGATCCCGATCTGCAACGACGGAGAGATCGCCGGCGCCAAGAACATCGATTTCACCGTTATTCCCCACGGCTTTCATTTCGTTATCCCCAAGGGCAGTGCCCTGCGCTTTATAAAAAGAACCGATGTCTGACGGCTCGTCCGTCCGCAGGAGGCCGCCATGAAGATCTTAAAGAAAAGACCGCTCGCAACGATCCTTATCGTTTGGCTGGGCGGCTTTTCTCTTTTTGGCGTCCTTGACGTGCTCCCGCGTGTGCTTCTCTGTCTTTCGCTGGCGATCGTCTGGTGCCTGCTCAGCTTGCTCCGCAAACCCGCGATCAAACGGCGGATGCTTCACACGCTGTGCATCACCTGCGCCTTGTCGTTTCTCTTTTCCGGACTGTATTTCGATCATATCTTTTCCATCGACAAGCGGTTTGAAGAGGAAACAAGCGTAACGCTTTGCGGTTACGTGAGCGATGTTCTATATACGGACGGCTATTACACCGTCGCCTATATGAAGGTCGATAACGTAAACGAGCAGCCCCTTTCCTCCTGCACCGTCTGCTTGACGGATGAAGAAGGGAGCCTCACATCGATCGCTGTCGGCGACCGTCTGACCGTACAAGCAACACTCTCCTCTGCCACAGGTGAGGAGGGAGACAGCGAAATCAGACGGATAGGGCAAGGCATCAGCGCCGATGCGACGGTCCTCGACCGCTTGGATGACGGTAAGGAGGCGCCTCACGCGCTCACCGTATGGAGAGATGCGCAAATGACCGCGTTCATCGAACGCGCCTCCGAGGTATCAAATGACGAAAGCGCTGCTCTTCTGGCGGCGCTGATCCTCGGTGAACGCGCCTATCTTTCTCCGATGCTCAAGCAAGACTTTACCAGGATCGGAATTACCCATCTGCTCGCCCTGAGCGGCTTGCACCTGTCGATCCTTTCACTTCTCGTCCTATCATTGCTTTCACTGTTCGGCTTGCGCAAAACGACGCGCAAGGTCATCCTGTGTCTGCTGATCGCGGGATATATCGTTCTGACGGGTGCGCCGTCCTCGCTTTTGCGCGCGGGCATCATGCTCATCCTGTCCTCGCTCCTGTTCCTTATTCGTCGACCGCACGATTCGATCACGACACTGTGCGTGACCGTTTTTCTGATATGTCTGGTCACGCCGTATGCGGTCTATGATCTCGATCTTTGGCTGTCGGCGCTTGCAACGCTTGGCATCCTTCTGCTCTTGCGCTTGGAGGACAACCAAGAAGCCGACAAGCCTCTCGTATGGTGGAAGCGTCCGATCCGTTTGGTCACGCAATCCGTTCTGCTGAGCGTCGGTGCGCAGGCCGCTTCCCTGCTCCTGTGCGTGCTTTCCTTTGATACCATCTCTCTCGTGTCCCCGATCTCCACCTTCGTCTTTGGCAGCATCATACAGATCCTGATGTACGTAGGTCTTGCCGCTATGCTCGTCGGAGGTGCGATCCCCATTGTAGGCGATGCTCTCGAAGCGCTGACCGAGCTGATCACGCGCATGGCGCGGACGTGGTCGGGCGGTCGTTACGTATACGTTGACGCATCCTTTACGGCCGTTCGTATCCTGGCCGTGGCCTTTACTGTTTTGCTGGTGCTGTTCGTTCTGTGCTCCGTGCAACACAAGCGCATCGCCCTCACCGTCCTTGCCTGCACCTTTGCATCGATCTACCTTTGCGCCTTTGCACTCACCTATGACGTGCGCGCAAGCGATACACAGCTGTATTACAGCGATACTACGCAAGAGGGGTTCGTCCTCACCACCGACGGCTACGCGGCCGCGATCGATATCGGAACGGGCGGTGCGCCGTTCGGTGAGGTAACGACACAAACGCTCGCGTCCCACCACATTCGTTATCTCGACGCGTATATTCTGACCCGTTATTCCGTATATCTGTCCTCCACCGTGCGATGCGTGCTGGAGAGCGTGCATTGCGAGCACGTCTATCTGCCCGCACCGTCGAACGAGTGGGAAAGCAATATGTGTGCCTTGGTCCTACAGCGCCTGGATATGTACGGTGTTCCGTATACGATCTACGAGCCGACAAGCGGTGTGCGCATCGCCGACACATCCGTGACTATGCCCTACCGCACTGTTAAGGAATCAAGCACAATGTTCTGGATGACGATCGAGGCCGACCGTGGCTCCCTTGTGTACTTCACACGCGGCTCGGTCGACGAAAAAACACAAACCGCAGCAAGCCAACTCACCGCTCGTTGCGATACGGTTTTGTTCGGTTGCTGCGGTTATGCCACAGAGTATGTTTTGGATCTGTACGTACAGGACAGCGTCCGCGTTTGCGTGATCGCCGATCCGAAGATCCGTATCCGCGAGGATCGGTATCAACAGTACAAGGCGACCATGGAGGTCGTACTGTTCCCAAAGGAATACAAGATCAAACGTTAAAGAGGAATTCGACGACGTCGCCGTCCTTCATGACGTACTCCTTGCCCTCGCTGCGAAGCAGTCCCTTTTCCTTGACCTTGTTGCGATCACCCTCGCGTACAAGATCGTCAAAGGCGACGACCTCGGCGCGAATGAAGCCGCGCTCAAAATCCGAATGGATCTTGCCGGCTGCCTGAGGCGCACGCGTCCCCTTACGGATCGTCCAAGCGCGGACCTCCTTCGGTCCTGCCGTCAGGAAGCTGATAAGTCCAAGAAGCGAATAGCCCGCCTTGATGAGCTTGTCAAGGCCGCTTTCGGTAATACCGAGGTCAGACAGGAATGCCTGCTTTTCCTCAGGACCAAGCTCCGCCAGCTCTGCCTCGATCTGCGCACTGACAGCGATGATCTCGCTGCCCTCCTCATTGGCGTGCGCACGCAGCTTGCTATACCCCTCGTTCTGCTCATATGCGCCGCCGACTTCATCCTCGGCAATGTTCGCCACGTAGATGATCGGCTTACGGGTAAGAAGACGGGATTCCTCGATCCATGCCTCCTCATCCTCCGTCAGCTCAAGAACACCGGCACGCTTGCCGCTTTCCAGGCACGCCTTGACCTTTTCGAGAACGGCCAGCTTTTCCAGCAGCTTTTTATCGCTCTTTGCCGCCTTGACCGTACGGTCGATCGCACGCTCAACGATCTCAAGATCGGACAGGATAAGTTCAAGATGAATGGTCTCGACGTCGCGCAGCGGATCGATGCTGCCGTCAACGTGAATGATATCGCTATTCTCGAAGCAACGAACGACGTGTACGATGGCGTCTACCTCGCGAATATTGGCAAGGAACTTGTTTCCCAAGCCCTCACCCTGCGAGGCTCCCTTGACAAGACCCGCGATATCAACAAATTCGATCACGGCCGGCGTATATTTTTCCGGATGATACATGCTCGCAAGCACATCCAGACGCTCGTCCGGTACGCCGACAACTCCGACGTTCGGATCAATGGTGCAAAAGGGGTAGTTCGCCGACTCCGCCCCCGCGTTGGTCAGGGCGTTGAACAGCGTGCTTTTTCCTACGTTCGGAAGTCCGACAATTCCAAGTTTCATATATATTTCTCCGTATGTTCAAAATAAACATATAGAGTATAGCACACATTTTTGGTTTTCGCAAGGGCTTTTCGTGAATTTTCGGCCCTTTTGTCTGTTTCACACATGTTTCTTTTGTTCGTATCTTTACCTAAAATTCATAAATTGTTCTTGACAAGGTTTTATTTACGCGGTATAATTACTAAGGAAAAAGTGAAAAAAGGAACGGAGGATACAGAATGGATACAAAGCTGTTGGTTGTCGACGACGATCCCAATATCTGTGATATGCTGCGCCTGTATTTTGAAAACGAGGGTTATACGGTCAAAACAGCAAGCGACGGTACCGAGGGTATCAACTATTTTAAGATCTATGAACCGGATCTCGTTCTGCTCGATATAATGATGCCGAAAAAGGACGGCTGGCAGGTCTGCCGCGAAATTCGCGAGATCTCGCAGAAGCCCGTCATCATGATCACCGCCAAGGGCGAGGTGTTTGATAAGGTGCTTGGTCTTGAGCTAGGTGCCGACGACTTTATCGTCAAGCCGTTTGACATGAAGGAGCTCTCCGCCCGTATCAAAGCCGTTCTGCGCCGCTACAACGCGCATAGCAAGGCCGCCGACGAGGAGGTCGTTCGCTTTGAAAATATGGAGGTCAGCCTCCAGAAATATGAGCTGAAGCTCAAGGGCCGTGCCATCGATATCCCACCGAAGGAGCTGGAGCTTCTCTACTTCCTCGCCTCCAACTGCAACCGCGTATTCACGCGCGACCAGCTGCTAGACAAGGTGTGGGGCTTCGATTACCTCGGCGATTCGCGTACGGTCGACGTGCACGTCAAGCGTCTGCGCGAAAAGCTGGAGGGCGCATCCGACAAGTGGTGCCTCAAAACCGTATGGGGCGTCGGATACAAATTTGAAACGCTCGCATAAACAACATACAGCCTATACAAGCAGAAAGAGCAAACGCGTGTTTGCTCTTTCTGCTTTTTTGTTTATAGTTTTATTCTGCCTTGATTTTTGCTTATGATTTGCAAAAGCGCATCAGCGTCGGACGTTCATGATCACACCACAGGCGATCTTGTGCCCGGCGTTGCCGGAGGGTTGTGTCATGAAGTCGTCGGGGGACGCATGAATGATAACGGTTTTTCCTATGATCTGTGAGACGGTAAACCGATCGGTCAAAAAGATAAGGATCGCTTCCCCGTTCGCCGAAAACAGCGGAGGCATATCGCCCGCGTGGTACGGATGCGGGCAGTCCGTTGGATTAAAATGGGTGCCGGCATCGGCAAAGGGATCCTCGCTGTTACCCGTGCAGGTGGCGCCGCCGTGGATATGGAAGGCAAAAAGGTCGTTGCCGCACGGCGCATCGGAGACAGGTAAGCCATGGATATGCGCATATACGAAGACGCCCTTGTCGTTTGGATAAAACCTGATCTCACCGTATATCGAACGGTACTCCTCGGAGCCTCGGACGGTCGCTACGGCCGACGGCACACCTTGCAGACACGACATCCACTCGAACGAATGATTTCTGTAATACATACAAACCCTCGCTATCAAAGTATTTACTACATGATATGCGAAGATTTTGCCCATCGTGAGAGGCCAAGATCCTCAGCGATCGTCCTTTCGTACGTCGCGTGCCAGCACCTGCATGAGCGCGGCGCAACCGTCATATATGTCCCGAAACGCAATATCAAAGCGGTCGGAATACCATGGATCGGCTACGTCACCGCCGCGAGGGGTATAGTCCATAAGCTTTTTGATCTTGCCGAGCGGATCGCCACCAAGGATCTCATGCATACGGCGGATGTTGGCTCGATCCATGCCAAGGAACAAGTCGTAGCGGTCATAATCCGAGGCCTGCAATTGAACGGCACGCTTCCCTTCGCATATGATGCCGTGTTTTAAAAGCTCAGCTCTGGCCGGCGGATACACGGGATTCCCTACCCCGCCGCAGATCTCCTCGCGGCTGGTAGCCGAGGAAGCAACGAAGACGTCCTTGCCCCACGGCACCTCACGAAGCATGTGTCGAAGTATATATTCTGCCATCGGGCTTCGGCAAATGTTGCCGTGACAAACGAACATAATTCGCATCCTACGCATCCTTTCCCATACATACGGTTGAATTTATAAGGAACGTTTCCATCAACACTCACCTTTGTGGCAGGCATTCTGCATCAGACATTTGATCAAACGATTGAATCTCTGTTGTTCCAAGCATACGCTTTTCTAAAGGTAGCTGACAAAATCCTTTTCAACCAAGTCATAATCGACCGATGATTGAAGCTGACCGAGCTGATCTTTCCAAGCATCAATGTTGGTTCTCACCTTGCGAAAACCAAGTGATTCGTAAACGTGCTGCGCTCTTGTATTCGTCAAGTTGGTATCGAGGACGATTTTGGAATAGCCGTTTTTGAACAGCCAACCGATCAGCATACTCAAAACCTTTCTGCCGACACTACGGTTCTGACAATCGGTTTCACAGATCTTAATACCGATTTCCGCAATGCCGTCTGCTACGTTACGGTAATTGCACTCACCGATCAGACGGTCGCTTTCCTCAATGACCATACGACCGTTTCCAAGTCCTTCAACAACTTCTTCCTCGGTCGTTCCCAATCCGTTAGGAAAGCCTGCGTGAGCCATCACAGCACCGTCATTCCACCAAGCGGTAAGTTGCTTTGCATCGGCAACCGCGGCTTGCCGGATAGTTAAGTTTTCATATTGTATTTTCATTCGGATACCTCAAATAGTAATAATCGTTTCCTTCCATAACAGCGGTTTTTCGGAAACCGTGATTAAGATAAAAGCGCTCTGCACCAATATTATCTTTATGTAGTGTGTTCTTCCTCGCAACCACGGCAACCACCTTTTATGTATGTAGGGCAAGCACCGCAGTAGAAGCCGCATTTACCAAGTAGCTTTTCGTCCTTTGTCTTATTCTCCGTCGTAATAGTCCACATCACTTGTCTGCGGATAGAGCTTGTTAATGCCCATACCCCACACACCAATCTTTTCAGAGTCGGGATAGATGGTAATATCTACATCGTGTACAGCGTCAAAATCGATATAAACAAGGTTTTCTGTTTCAGATGAATTTGTCAGCTTGTGTGCGCCGTCCGGTCCGGTAGGAAAAAACAGCAGGTCCCCGGCACGTACCTTGCGCTCGCCCTGCGGCGTTCTCAAAATTCCTTCGCCGCTGATAATATAGAATGTTTCCTCGTTGTTATGATGGTAATGGTAGGGGTATGCCGCTTTTTTCGGAGGTAACTCATAGATACTAACCAAAGAGTTTTTAGCAGTACCAAAAGGAACAAACTTGCGACGATAATATTCGTAGCCCTCGTGTTCGTTTTTATGGCTTTTAGGTATGTTGTCAATTGACTCGTGTTTGATCTCGTTCATAGATGGACTCCTTATGTGCTCTGAATAAAGTTAAACTCATACTTAACAATACATCGTCTTACATTCATCCGTGCATCGTTCGTAATAGATCTCGCTGATCGTATCCTTCGTAAACACAGGCAACATTTCGCCAAAGCCGTCGATCAGCTTGTCCGACGCAGAAAGCTCGGAGAGAGGATACCAAAATATCTCGCCCTCGTTTGATGCTTTCAGCTCGCCGGAAAATGTGTCAGCGATATAGAGGAACACGATATAACGCTTTCCGTCCTTTGATTTATGAAATTCCTTGATACCGCAAAGGCGCGGAGCTTCAATGGTCAATCCGGTTTCTTCTTTTATTTCACGGATAACGGATGGCGTAACGTATTCACCCTTTTCAACGTGACCGCCTGGAAAATTCCATCCATGCCAAGTGGGATGATTTACCTTGTTCTGCACAAGCACGTTTCCTTTGCCGTCGCAGATCATACACATATTCGTCAGTTCAACGTCTTCGGTTCTTGACATTTTGATTTCTCCTTACAACGATCCTCTCTTGTCTTTTCCATCGTGCTTATTTTTTTATTCAATCCAAAACCGTTTCAAATCTCTGTTGCTGTTCGGCTCGTGTACGGTCGATTCGTAAACTCCGCCGTTCGCAAGAATGGTCTTCTCACTTCCGATATTGCCGTCAATGCAGCAGACCAAAACCTTATCAAGCCCTATCGTCTTGCAGAAAGGTAAAGTCATCCCAAGCATTTTCTTTGCGTAACCCTTACGCCGTTCGCTCGGTCTTACGGAGTAGCCGATGTGCCCGGCATACTTTTCAAGATATTCATTGAAACAATGTCGGACTTGGATCATTCCAACAAGCCTGTTATCCATCTTGCGAATGAAAAAGAATTGCGTTGCGGGAACCAAATGAGAAGGAACCGTTTGCGGATCTTCGTACTCTGCACAAGCTTTTATGTATTCCTCCGGATCATCAAGTCGGCGCAGAGGCCCACAGCCATCCATTGAATCGCCTGCATCGAGAAATTCTTGTCTGTATTCTACGATCTGACTTGCATACTCGCTCGTCGGTCGTGTCAAAATAAATTCTTCCATGATACATTTCTCCTTATAGTTTAAGCACCGCATCAAGGCAAAGTGTCAGCGCATATTCGTGTGCGTTGCCGCCCCAATTACGCTCGTCGTATTTATCCACGTCGGCAAGACTGTCTGCGGTGTAGAGTATCATACCCCATGTTGCACCGCGAAAAGCGGAAACGGCGGCGAGCGCCGAGCATTCCATTTCAACGACGGAGCAGCCTTCGCTTTTTCGGTAGGCAACCTTTTCTTTGGTTTCTCGATAGAATCCGTCGGTTGACCAAGTGATGACCTCCCTATATTTCATTCCGTGTTCAAGCACCGTTTCTTCGATTGCTTTTCTCGCTCTTTCGCTGATCTCCATAAAGCGTGAAGGGGGAGCGTAGTGATAGGATGTACCTTCGTCACGCAGAGCCTTGCTCGGTACAAGGAACGTGCTTTCGGGGAACTTTTCAAGTGCACCACAAGAACCGGCGGAGATAATTTCACGCACACCGTAGCCGATCAGCCAATCAAGTATCTGTGCTGCAGGTGCAGCTCCTACGGGAGCTTGGCAAAGCACGATTTCTTCACCCTTGTATTTCGTTATGTAGATAGGATAAAGCTTTGTTGCACTGACGAACTCGGAAACCTTCCGTGTTTCCGTCTTGCTTGCATATTCGTCTATATACTCACCGAGAAAAGCGAAAACGCACTTCTTCAGGAGCTTCAAATCTATATTTTCGTGTGTGGGGTTGATGACCGCCGCTTGCTCGGTATCAAACTCCAATATCGGTATTTCGTTTTTAATAATGCTCATTTTATTCTTCTTCCAATCTTCATATCCTGCCGCCACTTTGGAGCTTCGCCATCGTCTGCCCAATACTCGTCCATAGCGATGATCTTATCGTCTTTCAGCTTGATGAAGGACGTAACGTGGAAAGAAGCGGAGCGATCTTTGGGATACACCCGTGTAGCGGTGATAATCATATCGTCCGTCGTGACGATCTTTTCAACCTCGCCATCCCAATCACCGGGATATTCACAGTTGGCTCTTATAAATTCCTCGACCGTGAAATGCTCGCCCGAGCAATGCCAATTCACATAAGCATCGGCGTGGAAATATTCTCTTATCTTGTCTACTCTCTGTGCGAGAATGTCAGACCAAAACTGTTGTATGTTCATTTTCATTCTTCTGTATAGTGCTCAAGTTCTTCAGCGGGGTATGCTTTCGACCAATGATACGGCTGAAGTTCTTTCAGCGTCACAAATTTAAGCTTTTCTTCCTCCGTGGTAACGGCTACCTGCACATCTTCTCCCCAATATCGTAACCTCTCTTGGCAAATACCGCACGGAGACAGCACCCGATAGGGAGAGTTTTCATCATCACGAACAAGACACATACAATGAGTAACTTTTTCATTGAATTTCGTAGCTTCCAACATAGCACCTGTTTCAATGCACAACTCGGCAGATGCATTGGAGGTTTCAAGACAAACACTTGTAAAATAGTTTCCCTTGGATGTATGAACAACACCGGCTCCACCCCAACCAACAGGGTATCTCGTTTCAATTAGTTCGACGGCTCTACGATACATTTCATTTTCTATTTCATAATTTCTCATAATTTACCTTGTTGCTTTTTCAATCTGAAGGTTAGTCCTAATGCTCATTTTTCAGTCCCTTAACAAGTTGTTTTTATCTTCCCGGTTGGTTTCGACTGAAATCCAAAATTTCTTGCTCTGTTAATTTCATTCCAAGACGAATAGCTGCCAAACGCCATACCTCTTCATCATAGATACCATTGGCTTCTTGAACGCACTTCAAAAGTTTTAGCACACATTCTTCACCTGTGATTATATCGTAAAGAATACCAATCGCCCAATATTTTGCGCAATCAACAAGTCCCTCTGTGAACTGTGAATGGATAGCATCGTCCATGTCGTAAGGCACCTCACGGAACACACAAGAAACATCACCGTTGCTTGTGTCCAATAATGCGTAGTTTGGATTTTTCGTTCCACCATGGGGGATGCCCACCGAACCGGGATTGATAATCGTCTTGCCAAAACTTCGCTGTATATATTGTTTATGACTGTGTCCGGTAAGCAGATAATTGCATTTCATTTGCGGAAAGATGTCGGCAGTATGACCGTCGTTACTGTCAAAATAGTATCTGTCGTTATCCATGGCAGCATGAGCAATTTCAATTCTGACTCCATTTATCTCTACGATATCAGATATTTTCAATCCTCTAAAGAAATTCAAATCCTTTTTTCGCAAATGTTCGTATGTAAACAAAAGAGAACCGGATTTTGAACCGGGGGCAAAGTTGCTGATACCACTTTCACAATCCAACATATATCCTTCTCGATTTCCACGCAGACAAACCGTAGGATAGTTGGATTGAATTTCATAAACAAGATCCATTGTCTTTTGAGGTTCAGCAAGATCAGAAACATAATCTCCAAGGAAAATAAAGTTATCTGCACCACATTTCACAGCATCCTCGTAGCACGTCTTGAAAGCATGATAGTTAGAGTGTATATCTGCCATTAACGCGACTTTGTTGCCTGCCATCTTTAAGCATGGCGTACATTCATTACTATTCATGTTTCAGACCTCCATCGGCAGAATTTCAATATTATTATTTCTCTAAGGCATACGCTTCTATGAGAGTGCGGACAGCTTCAAATTTTTCTTTGTCGAACTCGTACGCTTTTCTTGGTTTAACAAAGTTTCCGCTTCCGCGCTTTTCATAGGAGTAGCGAGGTATAAGCTGGATGTGGTAATGGTTGTTCGGGCCATCGCACATCGTACACATATAGACACGTTCGCAACCATACACCTCACGAAGTATCTGCATAAACCGTTTGGCAAAGCGGACGATCTTCTCGTTGATACGGTCGGGAGCTTCGCTCATATCGTGATAGTGTTCTATGGTTGAAATACACATATGACCGTCAGCCCGCGGATTCCCTACAAAAAAGCACTCAATATCTTCATCCTCGTACAACAGCTTATCCGTGTTGTCGCCGTAGAGTGCGCCGCCGTTTTCACGATCAAAGCAAGTAGGACAGATGCCCATATCCACAAGCTCGCCGGGCGAGAGCTTTAATGCTTCCTCTTTACGTATTCCATTCATTTTATCTTCCCTCCCAATCCTTTGTTCCTCTTTTTACCTCATGCGAACCCCCAATCACCGTTTCGTCGCTTTATGCTTTTTTAACCACCGCATACATTAGGCTGTTGAAATTCGGGAGAGCGCTCGTGATGCCTTTTTCAACGATCGTTAGATCGTTTCGCTTCAACTCTTTTTCAAACGTTCGGAAGGATACCATGCGGCACGACGTTCCGGCAACCAGCATGATCCCCGATTCATGATGTCTTTCTTGCAGAGTAAAAGCCTCGGAAATATCGCTTTGTCTTTCAAATTCGCCATCACCCATCGTGCAGATCAGCGCGAGCCCGTCGGCGGTCAAATGATGATGAATAAATTGATAAAAGCCGTTGCGATCCTCATCAAGCACAAGCATATGAACAACCGCAATGGCAAAAATAAAATCAAATTTCGTGCTCAGTGTATCGGATAAACAATCCAAAACACTGAAATGACTTTCATATTGAGGCATTTCCTTTTTGCAGTATGCAATGGCTTCGTTGGAAATATCGGTCGCCATTAACGAAAAACCGTTTTCTAACACAGTCCTCGCATCTCTGCCTTCCCCGCATCCGATCTCCAACAGTTGCCGGTCTTGTTGGATATGATATTTCTCCATCACTTCCATCACGATGGGCGTGCTTACGTCGCTTGACCAACGGACGCCGTGTGCGTGAGCCGTTTTGTAGCGCTCCTCATACGCTTCATAATACTTTCTGCCGTCATTTCCGCGCTTCATGATACATCTGCTATCCTTTTTAAAAAAAACGAATGTTCCATAGGTTGTTCGCCAAATACCTTGACCGCCATTCGATACATCGCTTACCGAAATGGGATCGTGCCGGATACAGCTTACTATGTAGGCAAGCCGTCTGTTTTTTCTTGTTTCTGTACCGATCGAAGAAAATCAGAAACCTGTTTTCTGTTTTTTAAAACAATGAGCTGCACGTCGGGATGCTCGGCGATCGTCTGATAAAAATACGCTCGGTGCTTCTTGTTAAAGGACAACGTACTCTTGATAAATGTCCACGAGCGTTTATCAAATCGTTCTATACAGGTCCCACCCATATCCGGGCGGGATGTGCCGTGATTCAGTAAAAGCCGCTTAAGCGCTCCGAAAAAGCATCGGATACCCGAAAAATCCAGGTAGATCACCGTATCACAATAGGGTAATCTCTGCGGCAAGGTGCTGCGCATGTTGCCGTCCAGTATCCATTCGCTCTTCTCAAGCTCGGCTTGCAGTAATTCTAAAAACGCGCTTCGCTCTCTCGGCTGCCAGTCATCCGTCCAATAGAGCGTATCGAGGTGGCAAAGCGGCAGTCCCGTACGCTCGGCAAGTTGGCGAGCCATCGTCGTTTTTCCGCTGCCATTGCCGCCTATGATCAGTACACGCTGCATACGTTTCCCTTCCTCCTTACAAATTTATTAACATGTTAACATGCAGACAGCAAATGCCGCCAATGAGATATCTCACGGCGGCACCTGTCGTATACAGGCCAAGCACGCACTTAGCCGAGGCCTTTGATATTCAGCTTACCAAGAGGTACGCCGGTCGACGGAACGACCAGCTTGCGGCATTTCTGCACGTCGGGGCCAAGAGGCTCAAGGAAGGAGGTCGCCACGTCGACCGTATCCTTGCCGCGCAGCTGGAAGATCTGCGTGCCACCGGCCGTTCTCGTGCTCTTCTCCGCGATGAGCGTGCTCTTGATCAGCATGCCCTTGCCGGAGGCGGAGCAAAGGAAGATATGGATCGGCTCCTTGGCCTTTTCATACATAGCCGCCACAGGGCGCGAGGCGGTGCTGAACGCACCGGAAAGCTTGCGGCGCTTGCTCTTGGTCTCATACGCCGACATGCTGACGCGTACGGCCTTGCCGTTTTCAAAGACGTAGACCATGCGATCATCTGGAACAAGCTCGTGAATGACCTTGCAGCCGATGACGTGCTCATCGTCCTCCATCTCCAGCTTGGTGGGAATATAATCGCCCATCTGCCCCTTCTTACAAAGATCAAAGGTGCTGACCTTGGTGCGATAGATCTGGCCGCGATCGGTAAAGAACAGGACCTCTCCGCGGTTGTCGGTGTCCTCCTCGTAGATGACGTAATCGCCTTCCTTGAGCTTATGCTCATCGGTGCCGCGCATCGCCTGTGCAGACAGCTTCTTGAAGTATCCGCCGCGCGTCAGAACCAGGCGGCAGGCATAATCCTGGAAGAACAGCTCCTCGGTATCGACGCTCTTGGTGCTGACGGCGTCGTATACGATCTCGGTCTTACGAGGCTTGCCGTATTTGGCTTTGATGGCCTTCAGCTGCTCGATGATGAGCGCCTTGAGCTTCAGCTCATCGCGCAGGATCTCCTCCAGCTCCTTGATCTCCGCCGTCAGACTTTCGATCTCCTTGACGCGGTTGAGGATATACTGGCGGTTGAGGTTACGCAGCTTGATCTCTGCGATATACTCTGCCTGCGTCGTCGTAATGGAAAATCCCTTGGACAGGTTAGGAACGACGTCCTCCTCGTTCTCGGTGTTACGAATGATCCGAATGGCCTTATCAATATCCAGAAGGATGGCAGCAAGACCGGTCAGAAGATGCAGCTTGTCCTGCTTTTTGCCGAGATCGAAGGACAACTCGCGCGAAAGGCAGTCCGAGCGGAAGCGAATCCATTCGAGAAGGATGCTCTTGACACCCATCTGACGAGGCGTTCCGTCGACGAGAATATTGAAGTTACAATCCTCGTTGCGTTCCAGCTCCGATACGGAAAACAGCTTTTTCATGACAAGCTCGGCGTTAGCATCACGCTTGAGGTCGATCGTCAGCTTAAAGCCGCCAAGGTCGATCGCATCACGTACGTCAACAATCTCCTTCATCTTGCCGCTCTTGACAAGATCGGTGATCTTCTTCATGATCGCTTCGATGGAGGAGCTGTACGGGATCTCAATGATGTCAATGCTGTGGTTTTCTTTTACGTATGTATATTTAGCACGCACACGAATACTTCCAACACCCGTTTCGTATACCTTTTTCATCGCGTCGCGGTCGTAGAGGATCTGCGCACCGCCCGGGAAATCCGGCCCCTTGATCAACTCAAGAAGGCGGTCAACCGTGGTATGGGGATTCTTGAGAAGCGCGATCGTTCCGTCACAGATCTCTGCAAGATTGAAGGATGTGATGGAGCACATCATACCGACGGCAATACCTAAGTTGGGGGAAACGAGAATATTGGGGAACGTGGTGGGAAGCAACGTGGGCTCGGTGGTCGTGTTATCATAGTTTGGCACGAAATCCACCGCATTCTTGTCAATTCCACTAAATAATTCATGGCAGAATGGATCAAGCTTGGCTTCCGTATAACGGGCAGCTGCGTACGCCATATCACGGGAATACTGCTTTCCGAAGGATCCCTTGGAATCGATAAAGGGATGAAGGAGCGCTTCGTTTCCGCGCGTCAGACGCACCATGGTCTCATAGATCGACGCATCGCCATGGGGGTTGAGACGCATCGTCTGGCCGACAATGTTGGCACTCTTGGTTTTCTGCCCTGTCATCAGTCCCATCTTATACATGGTGTAAAGGAGCTTGCGGTGCGACGGCTTGAAGCCGTCGATCTCCGGCAACGCACGGGACACGATAACGCTCATGGCATAGGGCATATAGTTCTTTTCAAGCGTTTCGGTGATCGGTTGCATGGTTGCTTCGGATTCATTGGCCTTGAAATCCTCGAAGATCATCTTTAACTGCTGACTTTTCTTCTTTGCCATTCTAATTCCTCACGCCGCTTGGCTGTTTATTTTTTTAGAGTACAGATCGTATACGAGGCCGCTCGGATCAATCGGTTATACAAGGCAAGCCCTATGCCCTCCTTCGATGGTAAGGGTGCATAAAGCTTGTCAAACCCACGCTTGTCCGCCTCGCGTAAAAGATAAAAAAGTGTGTGTGCCTGTGCCTTCGTGTCCTCACAAGGTCCAAGCAGATACAGGACAGCCTGCGGCAAGGCCGCGGCAAAACGGGCGCGATCCTCGTCGTAGCACAGAATGCCGATATTCGTCATTCCCTCCGTTTGTATGTATCGGATAACGTCCTCCGTCGCACCGTCCATCAGGAGAACGGGCGCCTTCGGTGCGTAATGACGGTATTTCATTCCGGGCGACAGCACACGCTCCCCGGGGCGCAAGGCCCCCGTTACCGCATGGGAGACACGCACCTCGCCGACCACGGCCTTCAGATCCTCTACCGTGATCCCTCCGGGACGAAGAAGCACGACGGAGCCGTCCTCCTCGATCTGCACGATGGTGGATTCAAGACCGATCTGCGATTCCCCACCGTCGATGATCATATCGACCAGACCGTCCATATCGTCCCGCACGTGGGACGCATTGGTCGGAGACGGCGATCCCGAGCGATTGGCTGACGGAGCGGCGATCGGTACGCCGCAGTATTCGATCAGGCGATGAGCAACGGGATGGGACGGACAACGGATCGCCACGGTAGCAAGCCCTCCGCGCACTTCCTTTGGAACGGTATCCCTAGCCGGTAGTATAACGGTCAAGGGTCCCGGCATAAACGCCGCCGCAAGGGCGTCGTACACCTCGTTTGTAAATGCCACGCGTGCAGCATCCGCGACGGATGCCACGTGCAGGATCAGGGGGTTGTCCGACGGACGCCCCTTGGCTTCATATATACGCTTGGCCGCCTCCGCGCAGGTTCCATCCGCGCCAAGGCCGTAAACGGTTTCCGTTGGAAACACCACCAAGCCGCCGCGGCGAAGGATGTCAGCCGCACGGCGGAGCGTCTGCTCTGCCTCGGCCGTATCGATCGTCTCGGGACGTACGGTAACGATGTCTGTTATCATGTGTGCTCGCCTTTAAGTTTTTCCGCGGTCTGTACCGCGAGAAGTTCAGTTAAAAGTTCATCCATATCACCGTTCATAAAGCGGTCAATGGAATATAAGGTCTTTCCGATGCGGTGATCGGTCACGCGCGATTGCGGAAAATTATACGTGCGGATCTTTTCACTGCGGTCACCGCCGCCTACCTGCTGGCGTCTGGAGGAGGCGATCGCATCCTCCTGCTCGCGCCGCTTTATATCGTACAGCTTGGTGCGAAGCAGGCGCATCGCCGTTTCCTTGTTTTGCAGCTGGCTGCGCTCGCTGTCGCATTCGATGACCAGTCCCGACGGCTTGTGCGTCAGGCGCACGGCCGACTCGGTCTTATTGATGTGCTGACCGCCCGCGCCGCTGGATTTGCAGGATTCGAATTTGATATCGGCAGGAGAAATATCGACCTCGACCTCCTCCGCCTCGGGAAGGACCGCCACCGTCACAGCAGACGTCTGAATACGCCCGTTGGATTCCGTAACGGGAATACGCTGGACACGGTGCACGCCGCTTTCAAATTGGAACCGCGAAAACGCGCCATCGCCCGCGATGGTAAAGGTGATCTCCTTATATCCGCCAAGCTCGGTCTCGTTTTGGCTGATGACCGTAAGAGCATATCCCTTGCGATCGGCGTACATACTGTACATACGGAACAGGTCGGCGGCAAACAGCGCCGCCTCCTCTCCGCCGGTTCCCTGACGGATCTCGACGACGACGTTTTTATCGTCGCGCGGATCGCGCGGCAACAGAAGGACGCGCAGCGCCGCCTCCGATTCGGCGAGGGCTTGCATTCCCTCGCGGTATTCCTCTTCGGCAAATGCGCGCAAATCCTCAGCGACCGTGCTGTCCTCGATCATATCCTTTGCCTGCGCCGTTGCACTCTTCAACGTCTCGTACGAGCGATAGGCGTCCATGATGGGCGTCAGCTGCTTATACTCTTTCATCAGCGACGTATAGCGCGCTTGGTCACGCACGACCTCGGGCAAGGTAAGGGTCTGCTCGATCTCACGGAAGCGATCCTCGACTTGCTTCAATCGGTCAAGCATATTATTTTATAAAGGCAACGAACGCCTGATGCGTCGAATACACGTCGGCCTTGGATACGACCTCGTACGGCGCGTGCATGGACAGAACGGGCACGCCGATATCGACGGTCTCGATATTATGCTGAGAGATATATTTTGCAACGGTTCCGCCGCCGCCCGCATCGACGCGGCCAAGCTCAGCGGTCTGCCAGCACACGCCCGCTTCATTGAACAGGCGGCGCACGAAGCCGACGTACTCAGCCGAGGCGTCGTTGGTACCCGATTTTCCTCTGGCACCGGTGAACTTGCTCATTGCGGTGCCGCAGGACACCATAGCGCTGTTGCGCTTTTCGTACACGTCCGCAAAATTCGGATCGTATGCGGCGGTCACGTCGGCACTCAGGCACTTGGACGCCACGCGCACGGCGCGAGGATTTTTGCCAAGCGAGAGGGAGATCTCCTCTAACAGGTCGACAAAGATGTCGGCCTGCATACCGCTGAGGCCATCGGAGCCCGTTTCTTCCTTGTCGGCAAGGATGACCATAACGGTCTTGCTCGTTGCCTCTGCCTCGAACAGAGCGGTCAAGGCAGGATAGGAGCACACGCGGTCGTCGTGGCCGTACGCGCCGATGAAGGCACGGTCAAAGCCGATATCACGCGCGTGAAAGGCGGGAACGAGCGACAGCTCGGCGCTGAGGAAGTCCTCCTCGGTGACGCCATACGCTTCGTGAAGAATGGAAAGAACGTTTAATTTGATCTTATCGGACACATCCTTATCATTGTAGGGAATGCCACCGATCAGAATGTTGAGCGTCTCGCCGCTGATGGCAGAACCAAGAGGCTCAGCGCTCTGCTTGGCCGCCAGATGGGGCAGAAGATCGTTGATATAGAAGATGGGGTCGCCCTCCTGCTCACCAATGCACACATTAACCTTGCTGCCATCCGCGCGCACGATCACACCGTGCAGGGCGAGGGGCGTTGCCGTCCACTGATATTTCTTGATACCGCCGTAATAATGCGTTTTGAAAAAGCTCATGCCCGCATCCTCGTACAGAGGTACCTGCTTGAGATCCAAACGGGGGTTATCGATATGGGCGGCAAGGATGCGAACGCCCTCCGTTTCGATATCGTCCGAGCCGATATGCATAAGGATCAGGCTCTTGCCGTGAATATTATAGTATTTCTTATCACCGGCCTGAAGAGGTGCGCCAAGCGTATAGGCCGTATAGCCCTGCTCCTCTGCCATGCGTACAGCGACCTCCACCGCCTCGCGCTCGGTCTTGGCCTCGTCAAGAAACGCCTTGTAGCCGACGGCGTAGGCATCCATCGCCTGAATAAGCTCGGGCGACGCGGTATCGTAGATGCTTTTTTTCTTGTAGGTGAGCACGTCCTCCATGCTCTGTCCCATGCTCTTTTCGCTCATGTGTGTGATCCTCTCTAATATATATATTTTAATTAATCCCACAAAAGAATGGTCTTTGCTATCTCGCGCACCTGCCGCTCGGTGTCACGAAGGTCACGGCTGTTGTCAATGGAAAATTGACAACGGCGAAGAAGCTCCTCATCGCTCATTTGTGACGCTATCCGTCGCCGCGCCTGCTCCTCGGTCATGGCGTCACGCGCGACCAAGCGGCGTATACGCACGGCCATATCGGCTACCACGCAAACAGAGGCTCGGCACTCCTTATCAAAGCCCGATTCAAACAGCAAGGGGGCGTCAAACATCACGGCTCTTACGCCCTCGCGCTCCATGTCACGAAGCACGCGGCGCGTATGTGTAAGAACGTAGCGGTGCGTGATGGCGTTCAGCTGCTCGCGCTTTTGACGGGCGCCGTCGGCAAAGACAATAGCCGAAAGAGCACGTCGATCAAGCGCTCCGTCCCGAACGATCCCGTCTCCAAAGGCCTCGCGAAGCTCGCGCAGGCAATCGCCCTCGGTCGAGGTAATAATATGATAAACGGCATCGGCATCAATGGACGGAATGCCGCAGGACAAAAACATAGAGGCAACGGTGCTTTTTCCGCTTCCGCTTCCTCCGCACAAACCGATAACGTTCAAATTTTGTCACCTCTCCCATTATTTTAAATTTATACATGTATATTATACATGCTTTTATGCACGATGTCAAGGGTTGACGTGGGAACTTTTGACGCGTTTGCGCAATTTGAATACAATATAGTGAATGTGTATCGAACGAAAGGACGACGATATGAATTTCAACGACTCTTCGTATTTTTCGGATAAGCGCTGTTTCTTTGCTGCCGCTAACGGATATAGCGGCTTCCGCAGTTACTTTCATGAATTTTTCCGACCGGATGACTACACGCGCATCTTTGTTCTCAAGGGCGGTCCCGGCACAGGTAAAAGCCGCCTGCTTCGCAGCGTCGGCACCGTGTTTGAAGACAGCGGATGTCACGTCGATTGGATCTTCTGCTCCTCGGATCCCGCCTCTCTCGACGGCGTCATCCTCATGGAGGGCGGACGCCGCGTGGCTCTGCTTGACGGAACGGCGCCGCACGAACGGGACGCCGTCGTTCCCGGTGCGGTGGATACGCTCATCAACCTAGGGGACGGATGGGACGAGGAGGCACTGATCCTCAGGCGTCCCGACATTCTGACCTTGACGAAGGTCAAGCAGGCAGAATATAAAAAGGCATACGAATATTTGCACTTATGCTCTGATTACGATGAAAAAATCAAGGCAGAAGCTGTGCGCTCGATAGGCGAGGCGCAACTGCATGCTTGCATTGAAACGCTGCTGTCCGGCAAAAAAGCCAACGAAAATGCGACGCCTATACGGCGTCCGATCGGCGCCTTCTGTCGCTTCGGCTATATCACCCTTCCCACCTATGAGCACATAGCGCAAACGGTTCTCTATCCCGTCGGCCACGCGGCCCTTCGTTCTGTATTTGTGCACGAGCTGTCACGGGAGGCCGCCAAGCGAGGGATCGCACATTTGCGCTCCCCATCGCCCTTTACCGACGATGCGACCGACGCCGTTTTCTTTACGGACGATCACGTGGCCGTCGTCGCGTATCCGCCCGTCGACGAAGCAGGCGCGATCCCCGTGGAGCTTCCGTCTTCGCGTACGCCCTTCCCCGACTCGGCCGTGACCGTTTGTGAGGAGGTACAGCGCGAGCTGCTGCTCAAAGCGGAGCGTTCACTTTCCTGCGCGTCGGAGGCGCACGCCTCGCTGGAGCGCATCTATACGGCAGCCATGAACTTTGAAAACAACGACCGCTTGATCGATACCCTTATTCATCGCATCAAGGGGATTCTGTATGAAGGTTACCGTAAGTAATACGTAACAAGTAAAAAAACAACGGGCGGCACGATCGGTATACTCGTGTCGCCCGTTTCGTCGCGCACTTTTCTTTCGTCAAGTGTTGACAATCGTCGCGTTTTATGGTATGATACCTTGTATGGTCAAAGCGACGCCACGATGGCGGCTGTATCGCGAGCGATCACCAGCTCCTCGTTGGTGGGGATCATGTAGACAGCTACGCGTGACGTGTCCGTCGACAGCTTAACCGCCTCGTTGCTGTGACCGAAGGTATTACGTGCATCATCCAGCTCAATGCCCAGGAAGGACAGGTCCTTCAGCGCCTGCTTGCGGATATAGGGCGTATGCTCTCCGATGCCGGCGGTGAAGACGACCGCATCCAGCCCACCCATGGCGGCCGCGTAGGAGCCGATATATTTGCGTATCTGATAGCACAGCATATCAAAGGCCAGCTTCGCACGCTCGTTGCCCTCGTTCATCGCACGCTCCACGTCGCGGGAATCCGATCCGACGCCGCTGATGCCGAGGAAGCCGCAGGACTTATTCAGATACGTATCGACCTCTTGCGGCGTGTAGCCGCGCTTTTCCATCAGGAATGGCACGATCGCCGGGTCGATCGTACCGCAGCGTGTGCCCATAAGCACACCCTCCAAGGGTGTGAAGCCCATGGACGTATCGACGCAGACACCGCCCTTGACCGCGCTGACGGAGGATCCGTTGCCGATATGACAGGTCACGATGCGGGCATCCGTGCGTCCGAGCAGACGCGCACATTCGGCGCTTACGTAGCGATGGGACGTGCCGTGCGCACCGTAGCGACGAACGCCGTACTCCTCGTACACGTCGTAGGACAGACCGTACATATACGCTTCCTTTTCCATCGTCTGATGGAAGGCTGTATCAAATACCAATACCTCCGGCACGTCGGGCATAACGGTGCGGCATCCCTCGATGCCCATCAGATGCGCCTTGGTGTGCAGCGGCGCATACGCCGTGCATTCCTTAAGCGTTTCGACGACCTCATTTGTCACAAGCACCGAGCCCGTAAAATACGGACCGCCATGAACGACGCGGTGACCGATCGCCTCGACCTCCGACACTGAGTGCAAGCAGCCGACCTCGGCGTCAAGCAGAACGTCGACCACGAGGCGGATCGCATCGGCATGGTTGGACAATGGCGTTTCTTTTGTGTACGACACGCCGCTCTGCGTTTTGTGCAGGATGCGTGAGCCGTGATCTCCGATGCGCTCACAGTTGCCCTTGGCAAGGACATGCTCGGTTGCCGTGTCGATGAGCTGATATTTCAGCGAGCTGGAGCCCGCATTTACGACTAATACGTTCATAGATATACCCTCTTTGTTTTTTCTTCTATTATAATGCAAAGTGCGACGTTTTTCAACCGTGTTTTGAAAAATGTCTGCTATAAAAACGAAAAATGAAGGAGCCGACGATGAAGACCGTTGCTGTGATCGCCGAATACAATCCGTTGCATAACGGGCATCAGTATCACCTGCAATCGATCCGTCGGGATTTTGGCGAGGACACAGCCATCGTCGTCCTTATGAGCGGCAACTACACGCAGCGCGGCGACGTAGCGATCGTCGACAAGCTGACGCGCGCGACCTGCGCCGTCCTCGGCGGTGCCGATCTCGTTCTGGAGCTTCCCTTCCCGTTTTCTATGGCCTCGGCCGAGCTGTTTTGCCGAGCGGGTGTGTCCATCGCACATGCCATCGGCATCGTCGACGTGCTGTCCTTTGGCAGCGAATGCGGCGATCTTGACGCCTTGACGGCGGTAGCGTCGCGCATCGACTCTTCCGCGTTTCGACACGCCTTTTCCGAGATAAAAAAGAAACATCCTGCCATCGGTCACGCAAAAGCCATGGAGGAAGCGTATATCGCCGCCTTTGGGACACCCCCTGCGTCGTCGCTGTCCTCGCCGAATGATCTTTTGGCTATCGAATACCTGCGCGCACTTGCCGCACACGGCGGGTGCATCGCGCCTCATACCGTACGCCGCAATGGCGCCTCGTATCACGAAGCGACCGTTGGCGACACGCCATATCCCAGCGCCACCGCCTTACGCTCCGTTATGCAGCAGGGTGGCGACCTTTCGGGCTTCGTTCCGTCGGACGTCGCGACGCTTTTGTCCGACGCCATCCTGCGCGGCGACGCCCCCTGTGACGGAGAAAAGCTTTTCCCCGCCATCCTCTCTTCCTTTATGTTAAACGAGCCGACGGCATCGAAGGCACCTGCTATTCATGATGCCGGCGGCGGTTTATACGATCGTCTTCGTCGCGCAGGCGGCGAGGCGACCTCGCTTTCCTCTTGGATCGCACAGTCCGAGACAAAAAAATACACACGAGCCAGACTGCGGCGCGCCCTGTGGTATGCTTACTTCGGCGTTACCTCCTCCGACGTAAAGACGACCCCCGGCTACACGCAGCTCCTCGGTGCAGATGCCCTCGGACGAGCCCTCTTAAAACGAATGCGAAAAACGGCAAGCATTCCCATCCTTACCAAGCCCTCCGACACCGCCGCCCTGATGGGCGACGCGCTTCGCCAAAAGCGGTTGTCGGATCAAGCGGATCGTATGTTCGCTTTGACAAGGCCGGTACCGATGCCCCCTGCCTCCGCTCTGCGCTTCACGCCGTATCTCAAAAAATAGCACTTTTTGCGTTAAATTCACTTCGTCATCTTTTGTCGAATGTCTTTACAGGCAAAGAAAAGTTTGCTATGATACCAACAGGAGCACGCGCAGAGGCACCGTCGCTTTTCAAATTCAAACAGAAAGGAGTTACTATGATCAACGCACAAGGCATTAACGGCAGCTTCCTTGAATACAAAAGAAGACCGCTGGTTCGCCAGGATAACGACATTTATTACGGAGATCTTTCGGACAAGTATCATGTATACATGATGATCATGAATGAAAAGAAGGACGCAGTCAACGCAACCGACAGCGTTCCCGATAAGATCATGGTCCAGCTTCTGGCCAAGGATACGAAGACACCCGAAAAACAGACCATTGTCACAGGACTCGCCGAAGCCTTTGAAATGGCCGACGCTTGGCTCGAGCGCTATAACCGATAAGATCGCCCGGTTGGGCAAAAACGTGCGCAAGCAACCCACGTCTTGCGCAAGGAGGTAAAACATGAATAAAACAAAATCGACCGGCCTATATAGGCTGATCCTTGCGATCGTGCTGATCACGCTGATCGTCGCGATCGTTGGCATTGCGGTCGATGGCTGGCAGCAGTCTATACCATCTCCCGAGCCATCCACGCCGGACGGGCAGACGCCATCGACACCGTCCGCCGACACCACCGACGACGAGCCCGAGCAAACGCCTCCCGCCGTCTATATACCCGCATACACGAACTATTTGACAGGACTCGAAACGACAGCAGAGCTTACCGCAAAGCATCCGTTGGCCCTTGCTTTACATACAGGCACCGACGGATACGGCCTTTCCTATGCATCCGTTGTTATCGAATTTCCACTTGAAAACGGTGAAACGCGCCTTCTTGCTTTTATGGAAGACACGACCCCACTCGGACAGATCGGTTCCGTAGCACCCTCGCGCACCTACATCGCGGACATGCTCCGCTCCTTCGGCGGACTTTTGGTATCGTACGGCTCCGATGACCGTCTGATCTATGACGGCTACGATACATCGGGCAAGCATCTTGATCTGATGCAAAAAAACGGCGCCTCCTATGCGGAAAACATAACCGACGTCTATACGAACGGATATCTGCTTTCCACCGCACTTTCCGGCAGTCTGTTGGCTACCGAACGCTACGAAACGCCCTCGATCCCCTTCCGTTTTGTCGATTTCGGCTCCTCTGCCGTTCTCGGCGCCACGGAAACTGCTTCCATTTATCTTCCGTATTCTTTGAATAACACAACAAAATTCGTCTACAACGAATCCAAGCACACCTACACGCTCTACAAAAACGATCAGGCCTATACCGATCGTTTGAAGCAAGGTGACGTCGGCTATACGAACGTTTTTGTCTTGTTTGCCGACACGACGACCTACGAGCGCGCAGACATGACGCAGACCGTTATGGACACGATCGCCGGCGGTACGGGGTATTATCTGACCGAGGGCACGTCGATGCGCATTACGTGGAAGACCGATGCCGATGGCGTCATGCATATGTATGATGCAGCCGGTCGCGAGCTCACCGTCAATCGCGGTACCTCGTATATTTCCTTCTTTAAGTCTTCCCTTTCGTCTTCCATTCATTTTGGATAAAAAAGGCTGTCTCGCATACACGTTATGCGAGACAGCTTTTTTTCTTTATATTTTTTCATTTTCTATTGACAACTATGCTTTCATATGATATCATTTTGATATCAACAGTATGGAGGTATATCATGAAAGAAACTATCTTAACCAACAAAAAGAACGGTATGGCCGTTATGATCGGCTCTATTCTGCTGCTTGTCGCCGCACTGATCGGATGCATTTCGGGAAGCGTACTTGCCGATAATGGGAAAGAATCCATCGGTATCGTGCTCCTCATCGTCAGCGTGGTCGTCATCTGCATCGGTTGGATCCCCTTCCTCGGCTTGCGCGTGCTGCGCCCGAACGAAGCACTTGTTCTGACGCTGTTCGGCAAATACGTCGGCACGCTTAAGGGCAACGGATTTTACTTTATCAATCCCTTCTGCACCTCCGTCAATCCCGCTGCCAGCACCAAGCTGAATCAAAGCGGCGACGTATCCGCCAAAGGAACGGTAACCAAAGCCTCCGGCGATGGCGAAGGGATCCATATCGAGCTGGTCAACAAAAAGATCTCCCTCAAGATCATGACACTCAACAACAACCGTCAGAAGATCAACGATTGCCTCGGCAATCCGATCGAGATCGGCATTGCTGTTATGTGGCGCGTGGTAGACACGGCCAAGGCGGTCTTTAACGTAGATAACTATAAAGAATATCTGTCCTTGCAGTGCGATGCGGCGCTTAGAAATATCGTTCGCATCTACCCCTACGACGTGGCGCCTAATGTGGACACGACCGGGGATGGCATCGCGGACGAAGGCAGCCTGCGCGGCTCCAGCGAGGTCGTCGCACAGCGCATTAAGGACGAGATCCAAAATCGCGTAAATGAGGCGGGTCTTGAGATCGTGGAAGCGCGTATCACGTATCTCGCCTATGCACCCGAGATCGCCGCTGTCATGCTGCAGCGCCAGCAGGCTTCCGCGATCATTGATGCAAGAAAGATGATCGTCGACGGTGCGGTCGGCATGGTAGAAATGGCACTTGATCGTCTGAAGGCAAACGACGTCGTCAGCCTCGACGAGGAGCGTAAGGCGGCCATGGTATCCAACCTGCTCGTCGTTCTTTGCGGCAACCAAAACGCACAGCCTGTCGTCAACTCGGGAAGCCTGTACTGATGGCAGACGAACAGAAAAAGCAGATTCCTCTTCGTTTATCTCCCAAGCTCTATTCCGCCATAGCCGCCTGGGCAGAGGATGAATTCCGATCGGTCAACGGGCAGATCGAATTTCTGCTTACGGAATGCGTTAAACGAAGAAAAAGAAACAACACAGACGACGAAGCCTAAAGCAAGCCTTGTCACAATGGCGTGCAAATGCACGGATACGGTCGGTGGATCTTCACCGCTCGCCATGAGTGACAAGGCTTTTTTTCGTGGCACAATATCCCAAAAAAATCATAGGATAAAATTCTTCTCTTATCAAATACTACCATTGTACCATTTGATTTAAAGGAGAACCTTATATATGAAAGCCACCGGTATTGTACGACGCATCGACGATCTCGGACGCGTCGTAATTCCGAAAGAGATCCGTCGCACCATGCGTATACGCGAGGGCGACCCGACACTGACATCATTGACACCCGTTACCCGATTCTTGTACGCAATCATGGATATTTCCAAAAGATTTGGAGTGGATCACGAGGCTTGATACATCACGCCGAAGGGCGTAAACCACCCCCAAAAAGCCAAATCGCCGTCTCAATCGAGGCGGCGATTTTACATACATCGAGAGGCAAACTTTGCACCGCAGTAAGCTAAAGAAAAGGCGCTGAGAAAAAGTTGAAATTGTTTCGAAAAAGGTCTGGACTTTCTCCCCCTTCTGTGGTATTGTTGTGTGCTAACAGGAGGTACAAACATTATGGATATCATCAACGAACTATGGTATGGGAACGTATCGCCCTTCGAGCAATGCACTCGTGGCGACAAACGGCTGAAGGAGCTCTTAAAGCTGGTCGCCCGAAATCGAGAAGAGCTCGGTGAAACGCTAACGGACAAACAGAAGGAAACACTTGAAAAATTTGAGGACTGCATGAATGAGATGCACAGCATCACAGAGCGCGATGCCTTCTCCTATGGTTTCCGACTCGGAGTGCAGCTGATGGCAGAATCCTTCCTTCTGCCCTTGGGCGAGGACGAGTAATAATTAATCACAAATCAGGCATCGGAGAAATTCGATGCCAATATTTTCTTAAAAACATATAAAACCTAAAAAGTGCTTGAAAAATTCATAAAATTATGGTATAATCATAATGTAATATTTATAGCCCTCGTTCTGTTCGGAGCGAGGGCGAAACCACATAAAAAGCAACTGTCGGTTGACACATTGAAATCCCTCGGTTGGTGGTATGTAACCGTGCTTTTTGATACAATAAAGACACGATGAAGCACGGTGCTTTACGAAATTTTCAAACGAGGTGTTTATATGATTTTAGCTGACAAGATTATCAGACTACGAAAAAAGAACGGTTGGTCGCAAGAAGAACTTGCCGACAAGATGAACGTATCCCGTCAAGCCGTTTCAAAATGGGAGAGCGCGCAGACAATTCCCGATTTAGAAAAGATATTACAGCTTGGCACGCTGTTCGGCGTTA
>JAFTLQ010000018.1 GCA_017455905.1 Clostridia bacterium
AGTGTTTTAACGAGATTCTTCGCACTTTTCAGTGCTCTAAATTTCATGTTGTTCAATTTTCAATGAGCGATGCCCGACCTGCTCTCGCGAAGTCGGCTTGCCTATTATACCCTATTCTTCTTCACTTGTCAAGGGGTTTTTAAAAAATTTTTTGAGTTTTTTGTGAAAAGTGCCATGTTTTCTCCCCTTTGCACGGCAAAACAGCAGGAAAAACCATGGCAAACGTAGCAATTTATACAAAACCGACATAAAAGCGGCGCTCTCGTGCGCGTCGCGTATATAGATATAAAGGAAGGGTTGGACCGATCAAGGTACTCTCGTTTTCCCATGAAAAAAGCCCCACGCGTGTGCGCGGGGCATAGGCATTCCTGCCTTTATCAAGGCTTGCAGGTGCCGCACGGCGAATACCCGTCGGCGATCAGCTCCTCACGCGTTTTGTCCGTATCCTGCCGATTGCTTTCCTTTATGCTCGAAACACCCGAGCAGGCAGGATCGTGAAACTTCTTGGAGGACGTATTCAGAACGTACGTGACGTCCTCGGGATCCGTCGGCGTATCCGTGCCCGGCGTCGGATCGGGAAGGGGGTCGGTAGACAAGCGGCTCAAGCCCGTCGCGTAGTCGATCACGACGCCCGGCTGGTTATTGTACGCATAGATGCAGAAGACGATCTCCTCGCCGTCGCATTCCACGCAGTACCCTTCCATGAGCACGCCGGAGGCGACGAGGTTATGGCCGTCGTAGATAGGCGTCACGCGGTACAGAACGTGATGCTCCAGCTCCTTGACATGGTCGGCGACCATGTTCTCAAAGACAAGCATGCCGTCTATATTCAGAAACCGCGTACCCGTGATCAGGTTCTTCTCATTGGCGTTCTCGCCCGTCAGCTGAAAGCCGATCAGGTGACAGCGGTTATACAGATATTTTCCGCTGATGTGATCATAGGTGGTCGATTGCCAGCCGCTCGGCTTGACCGAGCTGATGGACTCACGGTCCTCGGTCGGCATCAGATCGACACCGACGCAGGCATACGCGACGCCGCAGCGGCCGAGGCTGTCAAGCCCCGAATACCGCTCAAAGGATTCGGTCGTATAGTCGCTTTCGGTAAAATACGGAACGCCCTCGTTGATGCTGACGTAGGCGGTCACACCGTCGAAGGCCGGAACACTCGACAGGTCGTACGACGGTGTCGGCGGATCCTCCGACGGGAGCATATCCTGCAAGAAATCCGGCAGCGTGCAGGAGGGCAGGCACAGCAGCGCCAGCATAAGCACAAGTGAGACAGATGCGGTCAAAAATCGTTTCATCAGCAGGCTCCTTTACATATAATGCAAATAAACGTTAGCAAATTTCGTATTCTTCCTCCAGCATTTCGCTGTGAGAAGATCCGACGAACGTACAAGAGGACAGACGGCGCATACGCGAAAGATCGACGCTCATCCGCAGATCCGACGGATAATGGCGTCCCCAGTGATACACGAGCAGGTGATCTCCCTTGCGCAGGTACGGCGCAGGATCGTACTCCTCAAGGAAGAGCGCGCACCCCTCCTTACGCATGGCAGGATCGTCCGTGATACACACCGACGTCTCCTCAAACAGTTTCGCCGAATACGGCAAAATATACAGCGAGCGATTGCCGAGGGTCCTGCGCATACGCTTAAGCTGCTCGCGGTCGCGACTCAAGCGGCGGCCGCCAAAGAGCATGCCCATGCGATCATCTACACAAACAACGTACGTCATAGCCGACCCCTTTCTCATCTTTGCTTTATCGTATCACAAAACGGCGCGTGTGTCAAGAGACATTGAGTGAAAACGCCCGAAGATCCGCTCGCCGATTGGTCGGAGGGGCACCCAAGCACACGCAAATTTTAACTTTTTTTGAACATTGGATTTTTTTGCACGGAGGGCTTGACAAAGCCTATATGCGGTGCTATAATGCCTTTAGCACTCAAAGAGCGAGAGTGCTAATTCGACAAATTACGGGATTTCCCTTTTATATCAAAGGAGTGTATGTATGAAAAAGAAGCAATTCAAGACAGAATCGCAGAAGCTGCTTGACATGATGATCCACTCGATCTACACGCACAAGGAGATCTTTCTGCGTGAGCTTATCTCCAACGCAAGTGACGCCATTGACAAGCGGCATTTCCGCTCGCTGACGGACAGCACGCTGGGACTTGACAAGGACGCGTACGAGATCCGTCTGCGTGTCGATCGCGAGGCACGCACGCTGACGGTCTCCGACAACGGCTGCGGCATGACGCAGGAGGACATGGAGCAAAACCTCGGCACGATCGCCAAAAGCGGCTCCTTCGATTTCAAAAAGGAGCACGGAGCCAACGAGGAGGTCGATATCATCGGACAGTTTGGCGTTGGCTTCTACTCCGCGTTTATGGTCGCCGACACCATCACCGTCACCTCGCGCCCCCTCGGTGCATCGAGCGCCTTCATCTGGGAATCGTCGGGTGCTGACGGCTATACCGTCACCGACGGTGAGCGCGACGAGGTCGGTACGGATATCGTCCTGCATATCAAGGACGACACGGACGACGAAACGTACGGCGAATTTTTAGAGGAATACCGTCTGCGCTCTCTCGTAAAGAAATATTCCGACTATATCCGTTATCCCATTCGCATGGCGGTCAGCCACAGAAAGCCCAAGGAAGGCGCCGAGGGAGAATACGAAACCGTCATCGAGGATGAAACGCTCAACAGCCGTATCCCGCTGTGGAAGCGCAGCGCCTCCGAGGTCACCAAGGAGGAATACGATCGCTTCTACACCGACAAATTCATGGATTACGAGGCACCGCTGAAGGTCATTACGCAAACGTCCGAGGGAACGGCTACCTACACGGCCCTGCTCTTCCTGCCCTCGCACGCTCCCTTCAATTATTATACGAAGGACTACGAAAAAGGATTGGAGCTGTATTCGAGCGGCGTCCTCATCATGGACAAGTGTGCCGATCTTCTTCCCGACTATTTCGGCTTTGTCAAGGGACTCGTGGACTCGTCCGACCTGTCGCTGAACATCTCCCGTGAGATGCTGCAGCACGATCGCCAGCTCAAGGTCATGGCCAAGGCCATTGAAAAGAAGATCAAGAACGAGCTTCTCAAGCTCCTCGCCTCCGACCGCGAGGCATACGAGACCTTCTTCCGCGCCTTCGGTCTGCAGCTCAAGTACGGTCTGTACTCGGACTACGGCATGCACAAGGATGTGCTGGAGGATCTGGTCATGTTCCCCTCCTCCAAGGAAAAGAAGCTCGTCACGCTCAAGGAATACGTCGAGGGCTGCAAGGAGGAGCAAACGTCGATTTACTACGCCGCCGGTGAAACGGTGGAAAAGATCGAGCTGCTGCCGCAGGTCGAAGCCGTACGCGAAAAGGGCTACGAGGTCCTCTACCTCACCGATGACGTCGATGAATTTGCTTTGAAAATGCTGAGCAAGTACATGGATCACGATTTCAAGAACGTCACCGCCGACGCCCTTGACCTCTCCACCGAGGAGGAAAAGCAGGCCGTGGCCGAGGAAAACAAAAACGCCGACGCCCTTCTTGCCTGCATGAAGGAGGCACTCGGCGACGCGGTATCCGCCGTGCGCTTCACCGCGTCCCTGAAGAAGCGCCCGGCGTGCCTGAGCACCGAGGGCGAGGTCTCGGCCGAGATGGAAAAGGTACTCAACAAGATGCCCGGCGCCGAGGGCGCCGCCGTCAAGGCAAGCATGATCCTGGAGATCAACCGCGAGCATCGCATCGCCGAGGTCTTAAAGCAGCTGTACCCCGCACAGGAGGACAAGGTCAAGGCTTACGCCAAGATCCTGTATGCGCAGGCGCGTCTGATCGGCGGAATGTCGATCGAGGATCCCGGAGAGCTTTCGGAGCTGATCACCGATCTGATGGTGTAAGGACTTCATAAAAGCGTTATTGAAACAACAACAAAAAAGCGGCCGATGAGCAAGGAGACTCCCCTCATCGGTCGCTTTTTGCATATATCAGTTGTCAATTTTGCGCAGCTCGTACGTCTGCGAGCCAACACCGAGCGCCTCGGCAACCTCGATCGTGTACGTTCCGTGACGCGACTCCACGCGCTGCAGAAAATGGTCGCGGCCGGGGTCGGTCGATGCGTAGATGAGATCCATGCACGCGCGGTCAAGCGCCACCGGATCCAGGGAGGCGAGGATACCGATATCCTTCATACACGGATCCTCCGCAACGGCACAGCAGTCGCAATCGACCGAAAGGTTGCACACGAGACTGACGTACGCGATCCTGCCGTCAAAGTGATCGGTCACCGCCTTGGCGGCTTCGGCCATGGAGGCGAGAAAGTCGTCCTGTGGGGCGGTCATATCCCAGACCTTCGTCATGTCCTGCGTCACGCCTGCCGAATGGATATGGCTTTTTCCTGCCGAGGAGGCACAGCCGATCGACAGCTGCTTGAGCGCGCCGCCGAAGCCGCCCATCGGATGTCCCTTGAAATGCGAAAGCACAAGCATGGAATCGTAGTTCAACAGGCCGCGGCCGACGTACGTTTCCTTCAGGATGCGTCCGCCGACGATCGGCAGCGCGACATCGGGCCCCTCGGCATCCAGAAGATCCACCGGAAACATACGCGACCAGCCGTGCGTTTCAAACAGCTTACGGTGCTTTTTCGTTGTGTTTCGCGCACCCTCGTACGCGGTATTGCACTCCACGACCGTGCCGCCGATGTGTTCAATAATCGGACGGCAAAAGCCGGGACGCAGGAAATTCTGATTCCCTGCCTCGCCCGAATGCACCTTGATGGCTACGCGTCCGTCGAGATGCACGCCGAGGGCGTCGTAGACGCGGATCACGGCCTCGGGCGTCAGATGGTTTGTCATATATACGATAGGCGTCATAGCATCCTCCGCTTGGTTTTTTCTTTATTATATCTCAATTATATCCCACGCAGAAAAAAATGTCAACCACCGACGCGCGACCCCTTGACAAAATTTTAAAAAACGTGTATAATTACCCACATATTATAGATAGAAAGACGGCAGCCATATGAAATTTTCAAATTTTCACCAGCATACCATCTTTTCCGACGGAAAGAACACCGCGGAGCAGATCGTTCAAAGCGCCATCGGTCGCGGCATGGAGGCCATCGGCTTCTCCGACCACAGCTACACGAGCATCGATGAAAGCTACTGCATGATGCCCGATCAATACGAGGCCTATTTCGCTGAGTGCGCACGTCTGAAGGAAGCGTACCGCGATCAAATACAGATCTACACCGGACTCGAAATGGATTACTACTCCGACATCGACCGTTCGAAATTCGATTATATCATCGGCTCCGTGCATTACATGTATGTCAACGGGATCTGCTATCCCATCGATCACTCCGCTGCCCAGCAAAAGGAATATATCCAAAACGAATGCGGCGGCGACTACCTCCTCTTTGCCAAGCGGTATTACGACTCGCTCATCAAGCACATGGAAAAGAACCGCCCCGATATCGTCGGCCACTTCGACGTGCTGACGAAATACGGACTGGTGGACGAGGAAAACGAAACGTATCAGGCGATCGCGCGCGATGCCATCGACCGCATTCTTCCCTACGTCAAGATCTTCGAGCTGAACACGGGCGCGATCGCCCGCAAATGCAAGACCGTGCCGTACCCGCACCCGAACCTTCTGTGCCACATCCTGGAAGGAGGCGGCGAGTTCATCCTCGGCGCTGACTCACACGCGAGCGACACCGTTGATTTTTATTTCAACGAGGCCACAGAGATCCTTCGGCAGCACGGAGCGGATCATATCGTCACCTTCGACATCGGACAGTTCCGCCGCATCGACATATAAGAAAAAACCGCCGTTTTGCAAACATTCGCTTGCAAAACGGCGGATTTTTATGCTTGGCAGATCACAAAGCCGGCGTATCTACGTTGGGAAGATACACCTCGTTATAGATGGTACGCATAGCGTCGTCCATGCAATCCAGGCGATCGGCGATCCACGTATAGGTATACTCCCAATCGAATTTATCGTACCAGTTCTTCACGCCGTTATAGGTATCTCCATTCCACCACTTGGCGCGTTCCGTCTGCCACGCAGCGACGTCGGCGGCGTAGATCGAGTCGGGCACGCACGCACGGAACTCCTCAAAGGCCGCACACATGTATTCCTCAGTCAGGATCGTTTCGCGCAGCTCCTTATACCGCAGAAGGATCTCCTCGGTAAACGAGTTCCACATGCGATCCCACAAAAGGAAGTTCTCGGAGCCGAGGTTGGAGTTGACAAGGATCTTGCCGTTTCTGACCAGCGGCAGGTCATCCTCTGCCAGCGCATAGCGTTTGCCGTCCCAGGCCATACCAAACGTGCCGTCCTGGTCGTAGACCGACGGGATCCAAACGTCACCGTCATAAGTCGCCCACAGCATATTCTTCGAGGTGTTGTCACGCATATAGATCGCGTAGAACAGGATCAGGTAATCAATGGCCGCATCCACGTCCATGTACTGCGAGATGCCCTCCTTGAAGGCCTCGCCCTCATTCTCCTGACAGAAGCGGATCAGTCGGTTAAAGCTCTCGGTGACCCACGCGCTGCTGCCCGTGGTATCCTCGGTGCCGAAATATTTGAGCTCCCAGCCACCATCGCTGGTGACATAATCACCGTTTTTATCCAAGGTGAACTCGCCAACGAGAACGCTGAAATCGGTATGCAACCAGTCGTTGGCAACAAGAAGGGCCTCCGTCTCGCTGTCGTCCATGTCGAACATCCATTCGTCCTTCGGCACGTTCATGGTATACAGGCCGTAAAACTCGCCGTTCATGTACACGGCGATGGGGTATCCGTCAATGGCACCGCCGTTGGTCGGAAGGGCCGCCAGCCGCGCCTGCACAGTGGAGGCCGGACGTGTTTTTACCATATCGCCCCACAGGCGGCAGGCGACGATGTTACGCGCCTGCGTGTAGTCGACCCAGTTGGCCTTTAAGCAGTATTTGCTCTCCTTACCCCAGCCGAGGTTGACCTTGAATTTGCTGGAGCAGTCGGCATCCTTATACAGCTTCATCGTATAGTTCTTCTTGGGAAGTCCGGCCGACGTGGCTCCCTGCACGTGGATCAGCGCATAGGCGGAGAAGTTCTCACCGTCGGGGGAAACGTACTGTACCGTCATTTGCACGTCGTTTTTGTCCTTTGTCGCCGCTGTGTAATCACCTTCCATATACAGGATCGGCATCGTCTCGACGTGCGCGGGGATCACCCGCTCCTCCAGGGCGGTACGGCATACGGCGCAGCGCAGCTCCTCCTTGCCCTGTGCAAAGGCCGCGGCGACCATGGTGGTCACCCATTCTCCCTCCGTATGCACACCGGTGGCATCGACCGTGTCGATTCGGTTGGCACCGCAGGCGCACGCGTAGGCCTGCATGCCGACGTTGACGCACGTCGGCTCCTTGATCATCTCACCCGCCTGCCATTCGTGCGGCTGCTGATCGATCGTTTGTAAGCAGCGGGTACAGCTGCGGCTATGTACGTTGCCGTTCGGCTGATATGTCTCGGGGCAGTCATGACCGAGCGCCGTGACCGACGTATAGGTAGTATAGTCACATGCGGCACAGGTCTCATACGGATCCCATCCGTCCTCCGTACAGGTCGGCTCTTGCCCCTCGTGCGAGACGATGGTATGCACGTGCGGTTCGTCGGGGGGCGTCGGATCGTCCCCTGCGGGCGGCTCATTACATCCGACAAGCAGGAGCGCCGCCATACAGGCACACGCAACAAGCAAGCGAAGGAGCCATCGTTTCATTGCTTTCATAGGCATCTCCTTTATACATATATACATATTAAAACGAATTTTTAGGTCGGCACCCCGATTGTACCATAGGGCGGCTAAAAAGAAAAGAGCTTTTCCGTTAAAAGAAAGGCTCTTTTTTCTTTTCAAATGCATGTTGCACAAAACACGTGCGCACTTTTTGGTGGATGTGCCGTCAAGAGGTCACCTTGGTCAGCTTGGCAAAGCTGGCCATCAGCTTTTTGGTCTGTCCATCGTCAAAGCGCACCTCGTACAGCACGTCCCCGCCCATGTCGCGCGAGGATACAATGGTACCGTCGCCGAAGACGCTGTGACGCACCCGTGCCCCGATGGCGAAGCGCTCGATGCCGTATTTTTGCGCACCGACGGCCCCCTTGCTGCGCGGATCGGTCGACAGCATCGCCGGGCGGCGCAGGGCCTCATAGCCCCCCGTGGCACGCTCCCTGTTCGGTCGTGCGGACGGACGCGCACCGCTCGGGCGCTCGCGCATACGCGCAGGCGTGTCGCGCTGAAGAAGCGTCATGGGCACCTCCTCGCGGATAAAGCAGGAGAGCGGATGCGGCATGGTACGTCCGTACATCATGCGCTCCTTGGCGTGCGTGATATACAGCTTTTCCTTGGCTCTTGTGACCGCCACGTAGGCAAGACGCCGCTCCTCGCTCATCGCCGCCTCGTCCAGCAGATTCTGCTCCGACGGGAAGATGCCGTCCTCCATGCCGGCGAGAAAGACGCAGGGGAATTCCAGGCCCTTGGCCGAATGCACAGTCATGAGCACGACGGCATCCGCTTCGTCGTCGTATTTGTCCACGTCGCTGATCAGGGCCATCTCCTCAAGGAAGCCCATGAGCGTCGGCTCGGCCGACGCCGAGGCGCACCGCTTTTCATATTCGGCGGCCGCCGATATAAACTCCTGCACGCTGTCGATGCGTCCCTCGCCCTCAAAGCCCTCGGCAAGAAGCATTTCGTGATATCCCGTGCGTTCAAACACCTCGGGGATCAAGGCGGACGGAAGCAGCTCAAGCGAGCGCAGATCCTTAATAATGGAAACAAAGCTTTGCAATTTCGCGGCCGATTTCGCCAATTCGGGATATTCGTCGGCCCGCTCCATCACCGTAAACATGGACAGTCCGTACGCGTTTCCGATCGTCTCGACCGTCTCGACGGTGGAGGCGCCGATCTTGCGCTTCGGCTCGTTGATGATGCGCTTGAGACGCTGGTTATCGTCGGAGGACTCAATGATCGAAAGGTAGGCCAGAATATCCTTGATCTCCTTACGGTCGGTGAAGCGCTGCGAGCCCAGCACGCGATACGGGATCCCTCGCTTGGCGAAGGTACTCTCCAGCGAACGTGCCAGCTCGTTGAGACGGTACAGCACGGCAAAATCGCCGTAGTGCCACTTGCCCGACGCCACGCCCAGCGCGATCTCATCGACGATGAAGCGTCCCTCGTCGGTCTGATCCTGCGCCTCGTGCAGACGAATAGCCTCACCGGCGCCGCGCTCGCTCCACAGCGTCTTTTTGTGTCGGTCGCCGTTGTGCGCAATGATGGCGTTGGCGGCGTTCAGAATGGTCTCGGTCGATCGGTAGTTTTGCTCCAGCTTGACGACGGTGGCATCGGGAAAGGTCTTATCGAAGCCAAGGATGTTCTCTACCGTCGCGCCGCGGAAGCGATAAATGCTCTGGTCATCGTCGCCGACGACCATGATGTTTCGGTATTTGCCGGAAAGAAGCTCGGTCAGAACGAACTGCGCGTAGTTGGTATCCTGATACTCATCCACGCATACGTAGCGGAATTTGCCTGCGTACAGCGACAGCACCTCGCGGTCGTTTTGCAGCAGCTCGACCGTTTTCATCAGGATGTCGTCAAAGTCCATGGCGTTATATTCCATCAGCTTCTTCTGATACAGGCGATAGATGCGCTGAACGTCCCGTCCGCGCGGATCGGCACCCGTGTCCATGTCGTCCACGTCCTCCAGACGGTCCTTGGCCATGCTGATATGGGAAGCGACCGTACGCGGCGCGAGGATCTTTTCATCAATATGCAGCTCCTTCATGCACACGCTGATCAGCCGCTTTTTGTCCTCGGTATCGTAAATGGAGAAGCCCGTGCGATAGCCGAGACGGTCGCCGAAGCGACGCAGGATCTTGAGACAGATGGAATGGAACGTACCCGTCCACACGGCGTCCGACACGTCGGTATCGTCGAAGGCAGCCGTCAGACGCTCACGGATCTCCGCCGCCGCCTTGTTGGTAAAGGTAAAGGCCAGCATCTGCCACGGCGGGCACGGCTCGGTGATAAATTCGGGCAAAATGCCCTCGATCTCCTCGCGCGGCAGCTCGGCCGCCGCCTCCAGCGCCTCGACCATGCCGAGGCTGACACCCTCGGGTACCGTCGTCGAATGATACGCGTTGCCGTATTTGATCAGATATACGATGCGGTTGACCAACACCGTCGTTTTTCCGCTGCCGGCACCCGCCAGCACCAGAAGCGGCCCCGTGGCGTGAAAGACGGCGGCGCGCTGTTCGGGATTGAGCCGCTGTCCGTAATATGTATCGAATAATCGCCGCTTGGCGGCAAGAAAGCGTTGTTCAAGCTGCATGGTCTGTGTCCTTGTCTATGCGATGTTCACTTGGGAATACTGTATGAAAAAGGAGAGGCTCTCGCCCTCTCCTTCGTGCAAAACGCAAAGGCTCGTTGGCGAGGCGTCGCACGCGGAATTTTTGCCAAATTTGAGGCAGAAATCGGGGCTGTATCGGAAAAAGGAAGTCGGGCGCGTTTTTTCCCATTTTGGCGCGTTTTTGTGGAAAAGCGGTGGAATACTCGGGGAAATTACGAAATTTCGTTATGCCGCAAGGGGCAAGGCGACGATTTTTTTCCACATTTTCACCGTTTGGCCCTGTGGAAAAACCGTTTTTCCTTTTTCTTTGCCCTTCCTTTAAATGGGAAAAAAGCGGAAAAGGACAGGCCCTGTTTTTGGCCCTTATCGACCGCGTCAGCGGCCGTGCTTGCCTCCCTGCTTACCCGCTTGGCGAGTGCCCGTCGGCTTACGGCCGCAGCTTCCCGTGCGTGCGGTCCGACCGCCCTGCTTGGCGTTCAGACGTCCGCCGGAGGAGGGCTTGTGCCCGGCGGCGGTGCGCTTGCGCTCGTCGCGGTGTGCGCCCTTGCCGCGCACCTCCTTTTCCCGCTTCCACGGGCCGCGTTCTCCATCCCGACCGAAGGCGGGGCGGACGAGGCAGTGCGGGGCGGTGCCGATGAGATCCTCGCGGCCGGCGCGTGTCAGCGCCTCGCGGACGAGGTTGGCGTTTTCGGGACGGGTAAACTGCAAAAGGGCACGCTGCAGCAGCTTCTCACGGTAATCGGTGGCTACGTAGATGGGCTTGCCCGTCATGGGATGGATGCCTGTATAGTACATGACCGTAGAGATCGTGCCTGGGGTCGGATAGAAATCCTGCACCTGCTCGGGCGAATAGCCCCACGTTTTGAGCCAGACGGCCATTTCGACGGCGTCGTTCAGCGTCGTTCCCGGATGGCTGGACATAAGATACGGCACGAGATATTGCTCCAGACCCGCCTCGCGGCAGAGCGCAAAATAGCGGCGCTTGAAGGCCTCAAACACCTCGACGCTCGGCTTGCCCATCATCGCGAGGGTGCGGGCGGCACAATGCTCGGGCGCTACCTTGAGCTGACCCGACACGTGGTGCTCGACGAGCTGACGGAAAAAGGTAGGATCCTCGTCGTACATCAGATAATCAAAGCGGATGCCCGAACGGATAAATACGCGCTTGACCTTCGGGATGCGCTCGATATCAAGAAGCATCTCAGCGTACTCGCGGTGATCGACCTTGAGATGCTTACACGGGGTGGGGGCGAGGCATTTGCGATTGCCGCAGACGCCGTACTGCGCCTGTCGGTCGCAGGAGGGGCCGCGGAAGTTGGCGGTCGGGCCGCCGACGTCGTTGATGTAGCCCTTGAAATCCTCCATGGACGCGATCAGACGCGCCTCGCGCAGCACGCTCTCCCGGCTGCGCGCACGCACCTCCCGCCCCTGATGAAAGGCGATGGCACAGAAATTGCACCCGCCAAAGCAGCCGCGGTTATGCGTAATGGAAAACTTGACCTCGGTGATGGCCGGCACGCCGCCCTGCGCCTCGTAATCGGGATGGTAATCCCGCGCGTAGGGCAGATCGTAGACGTGATCCAGTTCCTCGGTCGTCAGAGGAGGCATGGGCGGATTCTGGATCAAGACCTTGTCCCCGTAATGCTCAACAAGCGCCTTGCCGCGTACGCTGTCGTTGTTGCGGTACTGTACGGCAAAGACCTTGGCATAGGCGGCCTTATCCGTTTTCAGCGTATCGTAATCGCCGAGATCGACGAACGGATAGTGCGGCGACTCCGTGTGAGGGGCAAGATAGACGGTTCCGCGTACGTCGCGGATCTTTTTGACGGGAACGCCGCGATCAAGCAGGCGAGCGATACGGACGAGGATGTTCTCGCCCATGCCGTACGTCAGAAGATCGGCACGGGAATCGACCAGAATGCTGCGACGAACGCGGTCATCCCAATAATCGTAATGCGCGAAGCGACGCAACGAGGCCTCCAGGCCGCCGAGGATGACGGGCACGTCGCCGTAGGCCTCACGGATGCGGTTGGTATACACGATGACGGCGCGGTCGGGGCGCAGACCCGCCCGTCCGCCGGGAGAATAATAATCATAGGAGCGTTTCTTTTTGGAAACGGTATAGTGCGCCACCATGGAATCGATGTTGCCCGAGGTGACGAGGAAGCCGAGACGCGGCCGTCCGAAGCGTCGAAAATCCTCCGTCGACGTGTAGTCGGGCTGCGAAAGGATCGCCACGCGGAAGCCGGCGTCCTCCAGAACGCGGCTGATGATGGCAACGCCAAAGGACGGGTGATCCACGTAGGCATCGCCCGTCACATATACGAAATCCGGCTGCGCCCAGCCGCGTGCCTCCATATCGGCCCGTGTAACGGGCAAAAACGCCTCGCGCTCGCGTGCCATCACTTACAGAGTCAGATGAGCGAGCTCGACCTCGCGCTGGGTGCCGTCCGCCATACAGCGGAGCATCGCACGGCCGGTCTGCAGCTCGTTGTCACCGAGAAGCAGGGTATATTCGGCACCGATCTTGTCGGCGTACTTCATCTGTGCCTTCAGGCTGCGGCCGACGAGATCGCATTCGGCATACGTTCCCTCGCGGCGAAGCCGCTCCACGATACCGAGCGCCTTGATCTGCGCCTGTGCGCCGAGAGCCGCCACATACAGGCGGGGCTTGCTGACCGAAACGGTGTCCACGCCCTCCTCCTTCATGGCCAGCAGCACGCGCGTCAAGCCCATACCGAAGCCGATACCGGGCAGCGCGGGACCGCCGAGGGAGGACACGAGCGAATCGTAGCGGCCTCCGCCGCAAACGGTCGATTGCGCACCGATGCCTTCGGCAATAAATTCAAAGACGGTATTATTATAGTAATCCAGGCCGCGCACGATGGCGGGGTCAACGACGTAGGGAATGCCCATTTCGTCCAGCGACGCCTTGACCGCGGCAAACTTCTCCTCGCAGGAGGGGCAAAGGTGATCGACCGTACGGGGTGCGCGCACGGCGATCTCGTGACAGTCGGGATTTTTGCAGTCCAGAAGGCGCAGCGGATTGCGGCCGAGGCGATCGCGGCAGGTCGGGCACAGACGCTCCTGCTCGGCCGCAAAATGCGACACCAGCGCCTCGCGGTAGGCGGGGCGGCACTCCTTACAGCCGATGGAATTGATATGCAGGGTGATATTCTTTAATCCGAGGCGCGTAAGAACGGCATGCGCCAGGGCGATCACGGTCGCATCGGCCGTCGGGCTTTCGGTGCCGAACATTTCGGTGCCGAACTGGAAAAACTCACGGCTGCGCCCTGCCTGCGGCTTTTCGTGACGGAAGCAGGAGATGATATAGTACAGCTTCATCGGCATCGGATCGGAGCAGCGTCCGTTCTCGATGATCGCGCGCACGACGGGCGCGGTGCCCTCGGGGCGCAGAGAAATGGAGCGATCCTCTTCTCTGTCAACAAATGTATACATTTCCTTTTGCACGACGTCAGTCGTATCGCCGACACCTCGCACAAAAAGCTCGGTGTTTTCAAACATTGGTGTGCGGATCTCACCGAATCCGTAGCGCTCGGCCTCCTCGCGCATAATGCCCTCCACGTAGCGGAACAGGGGCGTCTGCTCGGGAAGAATGTCCATCGTTCCTTTGATCTTGCGTATCATATTGTCGTATCCTTTCGGTTGGTTTCTTCGGTATCGGGGGGCATGTCCGTGGCGGCACGCATCAGCTTCAAAAGGCGCTCGCGGTCACCGATATACGACAGCATGCCCAGCACGGCCTCAAAGCCCGTGGCGTAGCGGTAATCCATCGGCGACGCGTGCTTCGGGCGATTAAGATGCGTGCTGTTTTTGGCACGGCGGAAGACGTCGTGCTCATCCTCGCTCAGCTGCGGCTCCAGGCACCGCATGGCGGCGGCCTGCCGCTCGGCCGTCACGTACAAAAGTGACAGTCGGTTGAGCTCTCCCGCCCGCTCGACGCCTCGCTCGATCAGCATACGGCGCACGTGGACGGTATATTCCGCATCTCCAAGATAGGCCAAGGCCGGCACCGCCGGCAGCTCACTTCCCCGTACAGGCTCGTGCATACGGATCCCCCTTTACAGTTCATTCTCTTAATCATACCACACATTCGGCAAAAAATCAACCCTTCCGCGCGACTTTTCGCGCACGGAGGAAAATATTTAAAAAAAGTATTCTTTATATTTTCATGCGCCATTCTTGACAAAGCGACATGGGTATGCTATAATGCATATGTATATCTATGCCCAAGGAACGGTGATCACATGGACTATGCCTATATCGGACGCAACTATCAGGCGCTGTGCGAGGAGATCGCGCAGCTGTCGCGCGGGGCTCACTCCCCCGTCACGCTCGTTTGCGTGACCAAAAGCGGCAGCGACGAGGAGCTGTTGGCTCTGGCCGCCGCGGGTGCCTGTGACATCGCCGAGAACCGACCGCAGGAGCTGGTCCGTCGGGCGGCTCTGCTCGGGGAGCACGGCTTTACGCCGCGCTATCACGAGATCGGCAATCTGCAAAAAAATAAGGTCAAGGCCGTCCTTCCCGTTGCTTCTCTGATCCATTCGGTCGGCTCCCTCTCCCTTGCGGAGGAGATCGAACGCCGCGCCGCACAGCTCGACCGCTGCGTCGAAGTGCTCATAGAGGTCAACAGCGGACGCGAGGCCGCCAAGGGTGGCGTGCTTCCCGAGGAGGCCGAGGCTCTGTTCTGTCAGATGCGTGCCCTTCCCCACCTGCGTACCGTCGGGCTTATGACGATGGCACCGCCGTCCGAGGACCCCGAGGATGCACGTCCGTATTTCCGCGATACGCGCCGCCTGTTTGAGCATCTCGGCGAGGTGTACGGCTATCCGACCGACACCCCCGTGCTGTCCATGGGCATGAGCGACAGCTACCGCGTCGCGATCCAAGAAGGCTCCACCCTCGTTCGGGTGGGCAGAAAACTGTTTATTCAATAAAGGAGATAGAATCATGTTCGAAAAGCTTGCCGAAAAACTGAAAGAAAAAAACAACCGTGAGATCGAGTTCAAGCCCTACGAAGAGGTGACGGCCGCCCCCGAGCTTCCTAAGGAAGAGATCCCCGCACCCGCTCCGAAGGCACAGCCCTCCGATATCTCCGTCGCTACCTCCGCCTCTGCCGTCGGCGGAAAGGTCGAGCTCAAGCTCGTGCGCCCCGAGTCCTTTGCCGAGGTCAGCACCATCGCCGATCACCTGCTCGCCGGCTGCACCGTCGTGCTCAATACCGAGCTGCTCGATTACGCGACCAGCCTGCGTATGTTCGATTTCCTTAACGGCGTGACCTATTCGGTCGACGGTGACATCAAGCAGGTGACCAAGACGACCTTTATCCTTACGCCCAACAACGTGGACGTCAGCGACGAGGAAGTGTAACGCTTGGCGGTCCTGTACGTCTTCTGCAAGGCTATATCCATTCTGCTCAGCCTTGTGAGCAGCTGTATGTTTTTGCGCTTTATCCTGTCCTTTTTCTACATGGATGAGGGGCCGCGCTTTTACGTGTTTATCTGCGCCATAACGGAGGTCTTTATCGTGCCCATACGTGCGTTGCTTCAGCGCTTCGGCATCGGGGAGGGGCTTCCGATCGATATAGCCTTTTCTCTTACGTATCTTCTGTTAGTCATGGCACAGGCGTTCTTGCCCGTGCTGTAAGGAGCCTATGAAACCAAGAAAACTGTCGCTGCGGGAGGGTCTCGTATATACCGCGATCATCCTGCTTGGTATCGGTCTTGATCAGCTGACGAAATGGCTGGCTGTGCGCTTTCTTGCCCCCGTCGATACCGTACCCCTCATCAAGGACGTGCTGCATCTGACGTACGTGGAAAACCGCGGAGCCGCCTTCGGCATGCTCGCGGACGACCGCTGGGTCTTTCTCGTTGCGTCGTCGGTGCTGATCGCCGTGCTCATTCCCTACCTGTATCTGGGCCTTGCCGAGGGACGGCTGGCGTCCGTGTCGGTCGCGATGATCGTCGCCGGCGGCATCGGCAATATGATCGACCGTCTGACCCTCGGCTACGTCGTGGATTTTATCGACGTGCGCCTGATCCATTTTGCCGTGTTCAATGGGGCAGATTCCTTCGTTTGCGTCGGCGCCTGCCTGCTCGCCCTCTCGCTTGTGCGCGCGATCATTGGCGAATACAAGGATAAGAAAAAAAAGAACGGAGCCTGATGCGGCGAACGCATCCGCAGGCTCTGTGTCCGTGCCGTCTGCCCCATGGCTGTGGTGCGGACGGCTTTGCTTTACCGCTACGGAAAGGAGTCGCGCATGACCGACGAAGCCTATTCTATGCCCGATATCGAAGATATCGACGAACCGCAGGCGTGCCCCGAGGCCGTCACGCTGACCGTCCCCTCGGACGAGGTCGGTGAGCGGCTGGACCGCTTCATCACGCAGCACACCGAGCATTCGCGAAGCGCCGCGGCGCGTCTGATCGACGAAGGAAAGATCACCGTCGACGGCGCGGCACGAGCCAAAAATTACTGTCTGCGAGAGGGACAGACCGTTACGCTCGCGCCGGAGGACGCGCCCGTCCCCTGCGAGGCGGTCGCCGAGAACATTCCCCTCTCGATCGTCTACGAGGACGCCGATCTGCTCGTCATCAACAAGCCGACGGGCATGGTCGTTCATCCCGCACCGGGGCACGCCCACGGCACCCTTGTCAACGCCCTCCTGTACCACTGCGGAGGAGAGCTGTCCGGCGTCGGCGGCGTCCTGCGCCCCGGCATCGTGCATCGCATCGACAAGGACACGGGCGGCCTGCTCGTCGTTGCCAAAAACGACCGCACGCACCGCGCCCTGGCCGCGCAGCTGCAGGGGCATCACATTGAGCGTGAGTATCACGCGCTCGTTCACGGCGGCTTTCGGACGCCGTGCGGAACGGTGGATGCTCCGATCGGACGCCATCCCACCGACCGCAAGCGCATGGCCGTTTTACGGAACGATCCGCACGCCCGTGCGGCCGTTACCCATTACGAGGTGTTAGAGTCCTTCGGACCGATCAGCTATCTTAAGCTGAATCTGCAGACCGGGCGAACGCACCAGATCCGCGTACATATGTCCTCCATCGGGCATCCGCTCCTCGGAGATACCGTATACGGCGGCGGGGGCACGCTCTTCGAGCGCAAGCACGAGGCGTACCTCAAGGGACAGGCGCTCTTTGCACGCAAGCTGTCCTTTACGCATCCGACGACGGGGGAGGCGGTGAGCTTCTCCTGTGAGCTCGACGAGGATATGAAAAAACTGCTTGAGATCCTTCGCGCGCAAGCGTAAGCCGCATCGGGCGGCCGAGGGATCTTACAAAAGGAACCGCTATGATCAAGATCAAGGAATTTTTTAAACCTTCACGGCTGAAGGAATTTCTCAAAAGCCGCTCGCTTCTCTTTCACATCTGCGCCGCGATCTTCACCGTCTGCTTTATCACGCTCGTCGTGCTGAACATCATCTCCGCCGTGCAGGAAAAGACCAATACCGCCACGGGCATCACCGGTTACACCGTCGCGCTGGAGGACGGCACCGACATCATCTTTACCGGTACCGTAGCCAAGGCCGATATGAAAAAGAAGATCACCCTGCAGTACACCCTCAGCGGCAACGCCTACGTGCTGGAGGTCGAGCATGAAAACGGTGTCTTCGCCACGCGCGTGCGCGTTGGCCCCGGACAGATGAACGATATCATTCAGGCACAGCTGATGGTCAACGACCGTGTGGCCGATGCCACCAAGGCCAGCGTCAAGCTGTACTGTATGTCCGTCCTTGAGGAGGGCTCGGAGGCACCCGACGCGCTCAAGGTGCTGGTCAGCGATATGCTCCGCTACGGGTATGAATCGCAAATGTATATCGGCGAGCATCAGGCCGCCGAGGATCTTCTGGAGGGCGTTCCCCTCGTGGAAGGAACGCCCTACGAGCCCCCCGCCTATACCGATATCGACGAGGGCGAGGGCGAGGTGTCGATCACAGGCAAGCGGCTGCTGCTCATGAACACGCTGGCTCTGTGCTTCTCCACCGATGCGCGCATGGAGGACGGCTACAACGTCGATGAGGAAGGAAAGCTCTACATTTGGAGCATCTCCATTACCTCCTTCTTTGACCCGGTCCAGATCGGTGTCTACAAGGGCGGCAAGCTGGTGTCTAATAAGATCACCTATTCCGCCTCCGCCTACGTCCATTATCTTGCCGAGCACGAAGATATCGGCCCCTTGATGCGCTCGCTCTACTGCTACGCCATGTCCACCCACCGCTACCTCGGCTGCTCCTTTGACAAACGGCAGTCGGGAGCGACCTGTCAGAGCGAGGGACGGATGACCAAGGATTGCAACTGCGGTATTCACGAGGAGGAGATCCTTCCGATCGCCCCCCTCACGCACGCCAGCATTACGAAGACCTATGTCACCGACTCGCACGTACAGCTCCGCTGCGACGATTGCGGTGGCACCTGGACCTCCGCGGAGCGCGGCGCCTGGCAAAACGACGGAACCACGACGAGCCACCTTCTGGGATACCCGAACAACCGCTTCTTCAACGGCTCCGACGACCGTCTGCCCGTCCGTGACGAGGCCGGCTATCTTTCCTGGCTGCGCCAAGCCGACAGCGATACGACGATCGATGAATTTCAGATGACGATCCCGACCGGCGCCTCGGGCATTCAGGCGTCAAACGACGCACAGGCCTTCGTGTCCATGCGCATCCGTGCGCTCGGCGAGCCTGCGATCCCCTCCACCGACGCCGATGAACGCGAGCTGCTGCAGCTCATCCTCGTGGAGGACGGCAACGGAAGCGCCCGCTGGTCCGCCGATTGGTGTATACAGATCCCGCTCGTACACGTAAACGACGAGGGACTGCTGCTCGGCTGGGACGGCGTTATCCTCGGTATGTACACCGACGAATGGATCGAGCTGGATATCGTGCTGTCCTTTGAGGACGGCGTCGATGAGAAGACCGGCGAGCCGATCAAAAACGTACGCGCCGTCTACTACGCAAACGGCGAAGGAAAGGGTACGGCCGCCACGCGTTGTACCACGACCAATCAAGGCTTTAACGCTCTGCATATCACGGGATACACCGAGATCGCTGACAGCGGTATGGCCATTGATGATATCATTTTTGCCTACTAAACGTTACAAAAATCTACAAAAACACAACGCCCACGGACGAGCCTGTCTGTGGGCGTTGTGCTTTATTTGGATCAAACGCGATAGGTCAGATCGCCGTAGGTAGGCACCGGCCAATACTCACGGGCGGTCAGGACCTCCATGCCGTCCACCGCGCGCCGAAGCTCGGCCATGGCAGGCAGCAGCTGCTCCTTGGCATAGAAGGCGCGAGCCTCGTTGCCCTTTTGGCGGCGAAGGTCGGCGACGGCCTGCTCCAGCGTGTTCATCGCGCGGTAGGTGCTCTGCAAGCCCTCGGACAGGCGAACGAGGATATCCGTCTGTGCCTCGGCGGGAACACCCTTCGGCAGGTGGCGAACGGTATTCGACAGATCGTCGATGTAATGATTGACCGCAGGAATATAGTCGCGGTGCGTCATCTCCAGCATGGTACGTGCCTCAATGGCAACGACCTTTCGATAGTTTTCGAAGAAGATGGAGCGGCGCGATACCATCTCGGCATCACTCATAACGTCAAAACGGCGGAAGAGGGCGACGTTCTTTTCATCGGTGAAATGCGCAAAGGCGTCGGGCGCCGTCTTGAAGCACGACAGACCGCGTGCGGCGGCCTCCGCTTCCCACTCGGCCGAATAGCTGTTGCCCGAGAAAAGGATACGCTTGTGCGCGCGGAAGGTGTCGCTGATCAAGCGGTCCAGCGCTTCCTCGAAGTTATCAGCCTGCTCCAGAAGGTCGGCAAAATCGGCAAAGGATTCCGCGACCGCCGTATTGAGAACGATGTTGGTAAAGGCAATATTCTGCGACGAGCCGACCATACGGAACTCAAACTTATTGCCCGTAAAGGCAAAGGGCGAGGTACGGTTGCGGTCGGTGTTATCCTGACGAACGGAGGGGACGGTGACCACGCCGAGGCTCATGTACTTGTCGTCATGCTTTTCGTAATGCGCGCCGTCGGCGTAATAATTCACGATACGCTCCAGCTCGTCGCCGAGGAAGATGGACATGATCGCCGGCGGAGCTTCGTCTCCGCCCAGGCGGTGATCGTTGCCCGCGGAGGCGCAGGATATACGCAAAAGATCCTGATACTTGTCCACCGCGCGGATGACGGCGGCAAGGATAAGAAGAAATTGCTTGTTTTCGGCCGGCGCCTTACCGGGCTTGAGCAGATTCTTGCCCGTATCGGTAGCGATCGACCAGTTGTTATGCTTGCCCGAGCCGTTGATGCCGTCGAAGGGCTTTTCCGCCAACAGGCACTCCATGCCAAACTCGGGAGCGAGGCGCTTCATGTACTCCATGGTCAAAAGATTCTGATCCACGGCCAGGTTGGCAGCGCAGTAGACCGACGCCAGCTCGTGCTGGGCGGGGGCGGTCTCGTTGTGCTTGGTCTTGGCACAGATACCAAGCTCCCAGAGCGCACGGTCCAGCTCCTTCATGTAGGCGCTGACACGCGGGCGCAGAGCGCCGAAATAGTGATCCTCCAGCTCCTGTCCCTTGACGGCGGGCGCGCCGAACAGGGTGCGGCCACAGTAGAACAGGTCGCGCCGTGCTTTAAAATCCTCGCTATCTACGAGGAAATATTCCTGCTCCGCACCGACCGTCGTGATGACGCGACGGCTGTCACGGTCGCCAAACAGGCGCAGGATGCGAAGTCCCTCCTGGCTGAGAGCAGCCATGGAGCGAAGCAGCGGCGTCTTGGAATCCAGCGCATCGCCCACGTACGAGCAGAATACGGTCGGAATATACAAAGAGCCGTCCTTGATGAAGGCGTACGAGCCGGGATCCCAGGAGGTGTAGCCGCGCGCCTCAAAGGTCGCACGCAGACCGCCCGAGGGAAAGGAGGAGGCGTCGGGCTCTCCGCGGATCAGCTCCTTGCCGGAAAACTCCATGATCGCCTTCCCGTGACTGACGGGAGAAAGGAACGCGTCGTGCTTTTCTGCCGTAACACCCGTGAGCGGCTGGAACCAATGCGTATAGTGCGTGGCGCCCTGCTCGATGGCCCAGTCCTTCAGAACGCTGGCGACCACGTCGGCGATGCCGGGGTCGATCTCCGTGCCGTTTTCAATGGTATTGACGAGCGAACGATACACGTCCTTCGGCAGCTTGGAGCGCATGACGTCCTCGTTAAATACGCGGCAACCGTACATCTCGGGGATGTTGACTGTGTTTTCCATGAATAGATCCTTCCTGTGGTTTTCCTTTCTCGGGCGCGCCCGAGAAAAAGCATACGTCCCGTATGCGTGTATGTATAATAGCAAATTATAGCACACAAAAACGCCAAATGCAAGAGGAAAGCCCGAAAATCAGCATAAATTCCCGGGCCGAGTATCATATCCGTCCAAAACGGGACATACTATAAGAAAAAAAGCACGCCGTGCGGCGTGCGGACAAGGAGCCCGTATGGATTGGCCAAGCCTCCTTCAAACGATCGTTACGTGGGCAACGGATACCGGTATCCGCATCGTGACTGCCCTCCTGATCCTGCTGCTCGGCTTTCGCACCGTCACCGTCGTCACCCGTCGCATCGAAAAAAAGCTGAACGCCGGCAAGCGAAGCATCGACAAAACCGTGTCGACCACCCTCTTTTACGCCATACGGATCGTACTGAAGGGGCTGATCGTCGTGTGCCTGATCGGCTACCTTGGGATCGACACCGGCGGCATCACGGCCCTCATCGCCTCCCTCGGCGTAGGCATCGGTCTCGCCGTCAACGGTGCCCTGTCCAACCTGGCCGGCGGTGTGCTGCTGCTGATCACCCGTCCCTTTCGCATTGACGACTACATCGAGGCGCAGGGCTTCGCGGGCACGGTCGAGAATATTCACGTCACCTTTACCCGTCTTCGCACCCCCGACAACAAGGTCATCTACGTCCCGAACGGCGCCCTGTCCACGGGCACCATCGTAAACTATTCGGAAAAACGGCTGCGCCGCGTCGACCACACCTTCACCGTCGGATACGCCGACGACGTCGAGCAAGCCAAAAGCGTCATCGCGCAGCTGGTGAGCCGGCACGGCAAGGTCCTCGAAGATCCACCACCCTTTGTGCGCGTCAGCGAGCACGGCGAGGAGGGCGTACGCATCGTCGTGCGCGTCTGGGTCGCGAGCGCCGATTACTGGGACGTATATCACGACCTTTTAGAGCAGGTCAAGGCCGCCTTGGACGAGGAAGGAATAAAAAAGCCCTTTCAGCAGATCGACGTCCACATCCAAAGCAGCGACCAATAATCTTAACAAAAAACGCTGAATATGCAATTGTTTGTTTGCATATTCGGCGTTTTGTCTTATATGACGGTCTGCCCGTTGATGACGAGCGAGAAGGATAGTCCCAGCCGCTCGGCGGCATGGCGGCACATGACCGTGCGCCCGAGGAAGATCTCAAAGTAATTCATAATGGCGCTGATCGAGGTATCGACGGTCAGCGTCAGCGTAATGACGGTGCGCTCCTCGTTAATCGACAGCGTCGCCTCCTCAACGGAATAGTTGACGCGGTCGTGAATATCAAAGCTCGCAAGATCCTCGTTGCGCACACGGCTGCGGCGCACGTCAGTCTTGTCTGCCAGGATCAGCGCGGCGGCCACGGCGTTGACGGGCTTGCCCGTTCCCTCGTCGTGATTGCCGATGGCGGTAACGACCGTCGCCACGTCCTCAGCGGGCATACCGAGCTTGTCCAGCAGACGGAAGGCCATCACGGCGCCCGACTGGGAATGATCGGTACGGTTGACGACGTTTCCGATGTCGTGCAGGTGGGCGGCGATCTTCGCCACCTCGACGGTATGCGCATCGTATCCGAGCGTCGTCAAAATATACTCACACCGCCCCGCCACGGCACCCACGTGCGCAAAGGCGTGCTCCGTGTAGCCAAGGGCTATAAGGGAGCGATCGGCCTCACGGATATAGGTGTTGATCTCCTCGTTGTGCCGGATATCCTCATATGTCAGCATATGTGTCTCCCTTCTTCCTCATCGGCCGCCCGAACGGCCTGATATAGCTCCTGCGGTGTAGCGCACAGCACGTCGGCCCCCGACGCACGAAGCTCCGCTTCATCCCGAAAGCCCCAAAGGACGCCGACGGCGCGAATGCCCGCACGCTTGGCCGTTTGCATATCCGTCGAGGTGTCCCCGACGTAGCAGGCACTGTCCCGCGGCACCTGCAGCTCATCCAGCACCTGCCATACGGCGGTCGGATCGGGCTTGAGCGGCACGCCGTCGATCTGTCCGATCACGTGGGTAAAGAAGCCGTCGCCGAACAGTGAGCGAACGACGCCCTTCGCGGCCTCATCGGGCTTATTGGACACGACGGCGAGCGTTACGCCCTCGTCGTGCAGGCGCGTGAGCACATCGGGCAAGCCCTCGAACATACGCGTCCCGTACGACACGTCGGAATGGTACGCGGTGCGGTAATCGTGATAGACGCGCTCGTACATTTCGTCGGTATCGGCGCCGTGGTAGCGCAGCATACGGTGGATCAGCTCGTGAATGCCGTCGCCGGCAAAATAGCGGTACTGCGCCTGGTCAATGGCGGCGAGGCCGTTATGCACCAGCGCCGCGTTTCCAAAATGAGCGATGCTTGCCAGCGTATCGAGCACGGTGCCGTCAAGATCGAATATACATACCTTGATCATCGATATCTCCTTGTCTTGCGCTCAGACGTGCATCACGTGCGTATCGGGCGCGTCCTCGCTCGGTGCGTCCTCGGATAGCTCCTTTTTCAGATCCGCCTTGGAAATAAGGAACTTACGAATGGCAAACAGACCGCCGATGCACAGGATGCAGGCGATGTTGGTCAGCGCATCGTTGTGGCTGACGATGACCTGACGGGCGATGGCGACGATCAGCACCTCCAGCGTGTTGGCGGGGGTCAGATTGATCAGCATACGCACGAACTCAAGGCCGACGACGATGGTCAGCATGCTCTGCAGGTACGTATCCGCCGAGGTGAAATAGCCGTCGGTCGTAAACATCTCGTAGATCTCCACCCCCAGCATGCCGACGAGAACGATCAGCGTAATAACGGCGATGAGATATTCCAGAATATGAACGGCCTTGTTGAACAACATGTTGGTCTTCTTTTGCATAAGGAACTCCTTTATTTTAACACAATTGTTTGCATTTTAATCCTTTATCCCTCTTTGATCAGCAAGCCGGTACAGGGGGCAACGCCGAAGCGTTCCGTAAACATAGGGCACTTGCACAGAAAGATAAAATGAATGGGAAAGGCGCATCCGCTCAGCGTCTCGTAATTTCCCTGCCCCTTGGCGATCCGCACGTCGGCATCCAAAAAGGCTTTGGCCGCATCGGCGGGCAGACGGTCGGGAACGATGCCGCCGATGGCGCAGCCACTATCCGCTATGGCGTCCGCGACCGACATAAGATCGACCTGCTCGGCGTCCTCGCGCGTCGCATCGTTATGGATGGGGGCTCCGCGCACGAGCACGGTGACCGTCAGCGAGGGATATAGGCGGCGAAGGGTACGAAGAAGCACCTTGTCTGCCACGATCTCTCCGCAATTGTCGGTCATGTAGCACAGGCGGCGGGCGCACGCAAGCTCGGTGCGAAGCCGCTGTAGCGCCGTCTCATCCAGCGCCGTGCGCTGTGCGGCGTCAAGGAAGGCGCGAAGGGTATCCTCCTCGACCGTCGGGAAGGCACCGAAATCAATGAGGTTGCCCGCCATGGCGTAGCGCACCGCCGCAGCGAGCGGATCGTCCGAGGCATCCACCGCGGCCTGCATCGATGCTTCTCTTTCCAGCATGTATTGGTTAAAATACCGCTTGATCGCACCGTACTCCTCGATGCCGCCAAAATACGCCACGCGAAGGCGGTTGATATGCTCGACGATCTGCGGCGAGCTTTTATCCTTATGCTGCTCGATCGTCTGTGCCACCTCGCTTTGATAGGCGGCGAGCGTCTGTTCGTCAACGTCCCGTGGGTGACGCCGACTGTATTTTTCATATAGGCAGGTGTAGCATCTTGCGGGAAGCTTCATACGTCGCCTCCGAACACGTGTCGCTCAAGGACGCGCACGACCTGCTCAAGACCTGTCTGATCCTGCTTGGAAAAACGGCCAAGCGTCGCGCTGTCCATATCCAGCACACCCACGACCTCGCCGTGGACGAGGATGGGGACGACGATCTCGCTGTTCGATGCGCTGTCACAGGCAATATGTCCCGAAAAGGTATGTACGTTCTCCACCAGCACGCTCTCGCGACGAAGGGCGGCGGTGCCGCACACGCCCTCTCCCACCGAGATCTGCACGCACGCCGGCTTTCCCTGAAAGGGGCCGAGCACAAGTGTTCCCTTCTCCATGAGGTAAAAGCCCGCCCAAAGGACGTCGGGCAGCGTCATATAGAGCAGCGCAGCTGCGTTGGCAAGGCAGGCGGTCTTATGCGGCACGTCGCGCACGAGTGCCTCCACGTCCTCGCTAAGGGCAAGATAGTCGGTCAAGGCAAAGCCCTCCGTTCGATTTTTCTTCATTATAGCACGCCGCGGTCAAAAAAGCAAGCCCCCGCCGCCGAAGACGATCCTATCTTTTGTTTTTTGCAACAAATTGACGGAGAGGTGTTGAATTTTCCCGAGGCATGTGCTAAAATAGAAAATCATATTTCTGATCATATTTCTGTTTTTATTATCTTTATATAGCCTCATCTGTATCATCGGGCAAGGAGGTGCACGCGTGAGATCGATACAAACGAAAATCGTCGCTCTGGTCCTGTCCTGTATTTTGCTGTTATCCACCGCCATCAGTATATTCGTATACACGCACACGACCAAGCTGTTACGAGCAGAGGCGCAAGACAATATGCTCATGTCCTGCGAAATATATTCCGAGAGTCTGAATGCCGTCCTCTCGCAAACGGAATCGTCGGTCAACCTGCTGGCAAGCTCCGCGCTCTACAATCTGACGAGCATGCAGGTGCTGCAGGATAACCGCCAAGCGACCTATATCAGCTATTTGCGTGGGGTCGCCCTTGACCGCTGCGAGGGTATGGAGGGCGTTGTCGGCGTGTACGCCTACTTCGATGAGCAGATCGCGCAGACCAAGGACTGTGGGTTCTTTTACACGCGTGCGACGGACGGCGACGCCTTCACGGAGCAGACGCTGACCGATGTTTCCCTCTACGACGAGCAGGACGTCGCGCACGTCGGCTGGTGGTACAAGCCGCAGCAGGCGAAGGCGGCCGTCTGGCTCGATGCCTACACGAATGCCAACACCGAGCAGGCGGTGACCTCCTACGTCGTCCCACTATATAAAAACGAGCAATTCGTCGGCATCATCGGCGTCGACATCGCCGTCTCGTACCTTGCACAGGCAACGCAGGATATCCGCCTGTTTGACACGGGCTTCGCCACGGTGCTGAACAACGACGGCTCGGTCGTCTATCACCCCAAGTATGCCTTTGGCGTTCCGCTGGACGAAGAGGACAACAGCTTCCGCGACGTCATTCTCTATATGCAGCAAGCGCAGGAATGCACGGAGCTTATCTCCTATCGCATGGATACCCAACGCCGCCATCTGGCCTTTTCCCCGCTCAAAAACGGCATGTGGCTGTGCATCACCGCGCCGGATGCCGAGATATACTTTGACCTATACAACATGCTGGCTACGCTGCTCATCATGATCGCTGTATTCACCTGTGCTGCAGCCTGCGGTGCTGTCCTCGTCACCCGACGCATGACCAAGCCGCTGAAGCAATTGAATTACGCGGCGCATCAGCTGACCAAGGATAACTTTGATGCCTATATCGCACCGTCCACCAAGGACGAGATCGGTGAGCTGACGGTCAGCTTTATGAAGGCGCAAGCGCAGCTGAAGGCCAGGATCTCCAGCCTGTACGACGAGGCACACATGGACGGCCTGACGGGTGTGCAAAACAAAACCGCCTTGGTCGCCCGTGAGCAAGAGATCAACCGCAAGATCGACGATTACACCGCCTCCTTTACCGTCGCCGTCTTTGACGTCAACGGACTGAAGGTCACCAACGACGTCCTCGGCCACATAGCAGGCGACGATCTTCTGCGCACCATCGCCCAGCATCTGAAGCAGACCTTCTCCCCGACGGACGTCTTCCGCACCGGCGGCGACGAGTTCGTCGTTCTGCTGGAGGGACCGGATACCGTTACCCAGACGCAGCATATCACCGCGTGTGCCATGGAGATGGAAACGCAGACCCTGCCCGAGCACCCCGATATCCGTGTCTCCTGCGCCTTCGGCGTGGCGAGCTTTGACCCGACCACGGACGAATGCTTTGCGCAAACGCTGTCGCGGGCCGACCGCAAAATGTATAAGAATAAGGCCATCAGCAAGCAGGAGAACAGCGATCCGTCTGCCAAGGGCATGCGCCGCGTGCAGATCGAAAAATACCTTGAGTTCCTAAAGGTCCTCAGTCAGAACACCGAGGATTATCTCTTCCTTTTGGACATTGAAAACGATAAGAACTGGTTCTTCGGCGACATCGACCGTGATTTTGCCATTCGCGAGGACGGTCAAGAAACCAATAGCCTCGAGCAGATGTATGCCATCACGCATCCCTCCGACCGCCGCACGCTCTCGCTGGATCTGAAAAAGATCGTCGACGGCACCACCGACGAGCATCATATGGAGTATCGCTGGATCAATCGCAGCGGCGCGGCGGTATGGATCGACTGCCACGGACACGTCGTCAAGGACAGCGCAGGGCATCCCTTCATCATGATCGGGCGCGTGTCAGACAAGGCGCTTCGTCCGCTGTACAACCCGCTGACCGGCTTGTTCAACAAGACCAAGCTGGAGCAGGACACGATGGAAAAATCGCTCATCCCCTTTACGCACATGATGCTCATTCGCATTGATAAGCTTTCCTCTATCAGCTTGAAATACGGCAAGCAGCGTGCCGACGAGCTGATCGCCTTGGTCGGCAGGACGCTGGAGGAGCGCTTACCCATCTCCAGCATCTATCATACCGAGCGAGGCGGCTTTGCCCTGCTGCTGTATACCAATTCGACCGAGCATATCGAGCGCGTCTTTGAAAGTCTGCAGACGCTGGACGAGCAGCTGACGGTATCCGCCGCTATCGTACCAAACGACCGTTCCTTCTATATCGACGAGGACAACATCTACGAATCCGCCCGTGAGCTCTTTGAGGAAAACCGCCGCGCGGGCAGCAAGACCATCTCGTTCTTCTCTCACGACGATATACACAAGCGCCTGTCTCGGGCAGAGCTGCTGGACGAGATCGAGCACGGCGTCAAGCACGGCCTCGAGGGCTTTTATCTGCAGTTCCAGCCGCAGGTGCGCGGCAGCGATTACGCCGTCGTGTCAGCCGAGGCGCTTTTGCGCTATCGCAGCGCGGTGAAGGGCGCCGTATACCCCAACGAATTCATTCCGCTTCTTGAGGAAACGAGGCTGATCCGACCCGTCGGCCACTTCGTGCTTGACCGCGCCCTGCAGCAATGCCGTGCATGGCGGCACCTGGTGCCCGATTTCCGCATGGCCGTCAACTTCTCCTCCGTACAACTGAAGGAGGATGGCATCGCCGACGAGGTGATCGCCCTGCTGAAAAAGCACGAGCTTCCGGGTGACGCCCTGACCCTTGAGCTGACCGAGTCGGTGGAGATCGATTCCACGACGGATTTTGCCGACGTCTTTGAAGCCTTCCAAAACGCGGGCATCCGCATCGCGATTGACGATTTCGGCACGGGCTACGCCAACCTCGGATACTTAAAGAACATTTACGCCGACGAGATCAAGATCGACCGCGTGTTCATTAAGGATCTCAAGGAAAACACCTACAACTATACCGTTCTGAACAACATCATTGATTTCGCTAAGACCAACGCCTTTACCGCGTGCGTCGAGGGTGTCGAAAGCACCGAGGAGCTCGCTGTGCTAGAGGGGCTTGAGCCCGACCTGCTGCAGGGCTATCTCTTCTCCCGTCCTATAGAAGCCGAGGAGCTGGAGGCGCTGTATCTGCGCCCGTCCTACGAGGGACGGCCGATCCAGCAGCCCTTTATGCGCGAGCTCCGACAGAGCCGCGATGAGCTGCGTGTCGTGCACGTGGATACCAAGGGCATCCTCGCCAAGATAAACATCGGTCTGTGGGTCATCCGTATCCATACCGCCAAGGCGCGCGGTGAGCTGTTTGCCGACGCTATGATGCATCGGCTGCTCGGTATAGACACCCCCTGTGACGGCGCGACCTGCTACGAGCTGTGGCGCAGCCGTATCAAGGACGAGCATCGCGAGCGCGTCGATGACATGATCCGCCACATGATGGAAAGCGATCAGGTCATGCAGGTAGAATACGTATGGACGCACCCGACCAAGGGCGACGTGCTCGTCCGTTGCACGGGCAAATGTGTGACGCAGACGGAGACCTCGCTCGTCTTCGAGGGCTTCCACCGTATTCTCAGCGACGTCGTTGACGAAGATCCTGCCACATAAAACCGATGGGGCTGTCTCAAATGCAAAATGCAAAATTGGGGAGCGAAGCGCGAAGCGGGATCCCATTCGACGATGAAAACCGGTCGGGAAGTTACTTGAAAAAAGCTATCGTTTCCCAAGTAGATCCCATCGTCGCTATGTCTCCTCGGTTTTGCTCCTCTGCCGGAGCAAAACTTCGACTACGGGCATTCGCCCTCCGCTCAGGATGACACAAAGGGGATGCCATGAATGAAATGTGCTATGTACATGAAATGACATGCATCCCTCATACCCGCAGGCATTTCATTGTGTTGCGCTCTTTCGAGGCGCAACGCCTGCTCAGAATGACACAAAAAGCGCCCGACGGCGGAGAACCGCTATCGGGCGCTTGTCTTAGGGCGAGGGTACCGCCCTTTTTTTATTTGACCAGGGATTTGTACTTAATCGACGTGTTGCTGTTCAAGAAGATGCGATATTCCTCCAGAGGAAGCGCCTTGGCGTAATAATAGCCCTGAACGACGTCGCAGCCAAGCCCGACGACCAGATCAAAGAGCTCCTTGGTCTCAACGCCCTCCTGGACGATGCTCATCTTGAGCGACTTGGCAAGCTTCATGACTGCTTCAATGATCAGACGGTCGCGCGCGGAATCCTTGCCCGCCGCGAGGAAGAGACGGTCAAGCTTGAGCTCATCCATGGGGATCTGCTTAAGGATGTTGAAGGAGGAGTAGCCGACGCCGAAGTCGTCAATGGAGCAGCGCATGCCGTTGTTGTGAAGGACCTCGACGATGTCGGCGATCTTTTCATAGTTTTCCATCGCAAAGCTCTCAGTAAATTCCAGCGTCAGGAAGCCGTCGCCGATGCGGTGCAGCTTCTTTTGTCCCACGTAGAAGTCAAGGAAATCGTCGCTCATAGCCGTGACACGGGATACGTTGACGGAAACGGGCACAATCTTCTCACCGCGCTCGGCGGCACGGCTCAGATAATTGAGGACCTCCATGTAGATGAACTTATCCAGCTTTACGATAAAGCCGTTGGTTTCAAACAGCTCAATAAATTCCGCCGGGAACAGATAGTCGCCGCGATTGGGATCAAACCAACGCACCAGCGCCTCGGCGCTGTCGATGCAGTCGCGCGCCACGTTGTATTTCGGCTGAAGAAAGAGCTTGAAGTCGTGGTTTTCAAGGGCGGTCTCCATCTGTGCCTCGATCTTTTCGCCGCGCGCGATCTCGGCATTGACCGTTTCGGTATATACGACGAAGGGATCGTTGACGTTGCTCTTGGCATAGTCGCAGGCAAGGGAGGCACATTCCATCATCTCGGGAACGGTACGGCGGCGTACGCCGGCAAAGACGTGATACACACCGACGTTGAACTTCATGACGGTGTGCGTCTCGCGAAGAATGTCCAGCTTGTTGATGATCGCCTCAAACAGATGGATCTTACCGCGGATCGCGCGGTCGCTCGTATGCTGCATCAGCAGCATGAATTTACCGTCACCGGAATACGCAAAGGTTTCGTTGCCCGAGCCGCTGGATTCCAGCACCTTGACGATGTATTTGAGCATTTCGATGGTCTTTTGCTCACCTAAGTTGTCATAAAGGAAGCCATATTGGCGCACGGTACAGGCTACGATCGCATAATTGCTCTTGGATGCGTAGATAACGCGCAACGCATCCCGACGGAACTGCTCGTCGTTGGCACACTCAAGCGTCGGGTCGGTCAGAAGCGCCTCGGACAGCTCACGGCGCGTCTTGCGATAATAGAGGATCGCGTAGACGAGGCTGACGATCAGCGCGACGACTGCGATGGCCATGACGCTGATGATGTGGTTAATAAAGGTGCGCTCCATCTCGGTAAGCTGATCGCTGATGCTCACGCTTACAAGAAGGATGTGTCCGTCAAAGGTATCCATCGGGGCCACGGCTACGGTGTAGGACACGCCGAAGGCATCCACGGTGCAGGTGCCCTTTTCGTGGTTGCTGATCGTTTCGGTCACCGACTGCACGGCATAGTTGTCGCTGGTGAGGGTGGAAATAAAATCGTACAGGTTACTGCCGAGGGAGGTCGAAAAATCATCGGCGCACACGCCCGACAGGATGCGGCCGTCCTCCGGCTTGACGATCGCCGTGCAGCACGCCGTTTCGTTCAGAACGGTGTCCATGACGATCAGCTCACGCGCGGGAAGAATGGACAGCAGGCCGTCAACGTAGGCCGAGCCGCGTACGGGAACGAACAGGGCGATACAGTCCTTTTCGACCACCATGTCAAAGTACACGGCCGTCGCGCCCGCTTTTTTGCTCTCGGATAGGGCGTAGAGGGCGTCGTTGACCTCCGTGGTGACCACGGTGCCCTGCGCCGAAAACGTCTGTCCGTTGCTATAATAGCGAAGATCGCCAAATCGGTCGTCGCCGATGTAGGAGTAGACGACCTCGTCGACCACGGATTTGGAGTCAGCATATTGCAGCTGATCGGCGATCGCGTACAGATCGTCAAAATGCTCGTCGGCCAGGTTGTTCGCCACCTCAAGGTCGCGATCCAAGTGCAACAGCGCATTCATGGATGCGGACTCGCTGTAGAACACGGAGGAATTGAGCAGAAGGGACGCCAGATACACGATCATCAGAATGAGCGCAAACACCAATACAGTGCGCTTGAAGATGGGAACAAATTCACGCTTTTTTATGCGCTTCGGGGTGCTCGTCTTCATGGGCTTTCTCCTTTTGTTCTATAACATCGTCGGTCGTGGCTCGGGATTTTTTGACCGTGATAAGGACCATCATCGCAATGCCTGCCAGCAGCAAGATGAGCAGCATCGGGATCATTGCTCCGCTGCTCAGCCATTCGGCAAAACGCGTCAGGCCGCTCAGCGTTTTCACATGGACGCCGATGAGCGCATCGGCGCGCGCGGGTACGGGATCGTGCGCATCGTTGGCATCGCCCTGTGTCACAAACACAAGGCCATCCTCCCCCATGATCGGCTCCTCCACGACGCGATGCGTGTTCGGGTAACCGTAGATCCTGGGATCGTCGGAGAAAAAGGTGATCACGTCACCGACCGCCACGTCCTCGGGGGGGATCTCTTTAATTAAAATGTAAGAACCGGTGGGGATGTCCGGCTCCATGCTGCCGCTGACGATCTGCATGACCGAATAGCCAAAGATCTTCGGCACCTCACCGCGCAGCTTGGCGCCGATGATGCAGACGAGCAGAGCAAACAAAAGGAGCAGAACACACCACCACAAAGCAGACAGAGTATACCTTATAAACCTTATACATCTGCGTTTTGTTGCCATACAATTATCTCTTTTTTGACTTTTTTACATATATGCGAGGCTCATCGCTTCGCCTTCGGGATACAATCCTTCCAGCGCTCGGCGGTGGACAACGACTTTTTGAGCGACGCAAGACGCGCCTCCAGAAGGGCGATGCGATCGGCTGCGCGAGGATCATCGGCCGCATACATGCGGTGCAAGACCTCCAAACGGTGCAGCGTGTCGCGATAGGCAAGCAAGCGGCGCACGTTCATCAGCACGCTCTTTTTCTTCTTACGCGGCAAAGCGAGGTACTGCGCTCGTGTGTACGGAATGACCACGTGACCGTCGCTCGTCGGCGCATCGGCAAAGACAAAGGTCGGTGTCGGCGCGGACGTGCCGCGGCGCTTGACCGTCGGCTTCGACGTACGGCCGGGCACCGCCGATACGGCGGTCTCCTGGTCCGTCGGGTCGAGGGCGTCATACGCCTCATCCGTCAACTCGACGACGTCTTCTTCGCCGTCCTGCGCCAACGAAGCATCCGCCTCGTACGGCTCATCGGGCGCACACGCCGCCTCGGCGACGTCCTCCATGAGCTCGATCGGGAAGGCAAACGCCTCCACCGTTTCGGAGAACATCTCCTCGTCGAAGGTAAAGACCTCGTTCGTATCTACCTCGGTCACCGCGTCTGCCTCGGCGTCTTCATCGGACACAGGTGCTTCGGCGGTTTCCTCCAAAATTTCTTCAACGGCAGGTGCTTCGACGACCTCCGTCGCGATCTCCTCAGCAACGGGCTCTGCGACGACCTCCGTCGCGACTTCCTCGACGACAGGTGCTTCAACAGGCTCCGCTACGACCTCCGCGATAGCGGGGCGTTCCTCGGCAACCACCTGCGGCGCGCCGTCGGTGACGGGGGCTTCCGCGGGCTCTGATGCGGCAGCGTCGGTCGGAGAATCGGCTTTTTTGACAATCATGGTTGTCAAATCTGCCTTTTTGGCGTCTGCGGAACGATCACCGATGACCTTGATCAAGCCGCGCTCGATCAAAGCGGCATCGTCCTCATACGGCAGGCGGTAATCCTCGGCCTCGCGCTCGATGCGGGCAAGTCCCTGCTCCTTCATCATCTGCGCGATCAGCTTGATCGCCTGGGCC
>JAFTLQ010000019.1 GCA_017455905.1 Clostridia bacterium
ATGTGCGGTAGGTTTCAAGTCCAGCTTAGAGGCAGTTTGACCCGCAGTTGCCGTCGTGTTCAGCTGTTGCACCTGTGTGGCGCTCATTTCAGTTGTGCTACTGGCAATCAGCAAATACATGGAATCCGCCTTGATGTTAACCGACATATCGTTTGCGTTAACATCAGCATTCGTCGCAAACCATGCAAACGATGCCGTGGTCAGCATGATCGCGGACATAACAAGCATGGCAAGCGCGGGGATAATTTTGCGAGAGAGTTTCATGATTGTTTCTCCTTTTTTGTAAATATTTTTTTACTTTTTTTGGTCTATTTTGTCACCCACATGGGTGGAACAACGAAGGGGATAAGGCAGAAGTCCTGTAATACAACCCGCTGTGTTGATGATATACAAGGCTCACGCCTTGATGATATCCCATTCCAGCGGAATGGATGATATACACGCCGGTGGCGTGATATCAGTGCGCGACGGAAATGGTCATATCCATTTTGAGCGTGCCGCCGATGAGCAGGTCGATGCAGTCGGGGTCGTTGCCCTCGATCCACACGACAATGGTAAACTTGGTAACGTCGCCGGGGGCGAAGGCGTCCGTACGACCGCGGGCCATGACGGTGGCGGAGGCAAACTCCGTCGTATTACGCTCGGGGCCTGTGCCGTCGCTGCTCGTCTTGGCGTAGGTGGTGGGGACACCGTCTACGTACAGGCGGAGGCGAATGGCTTCGTCCAGGCTGTTGGTGACGTTCGATAGGTTGATAGCGTATTCATAAGAAAATTCAACGTCGCCTGCATTCATAAGATAGAAGGTGTAGGCGATGTAGTTCTGACCGTTGTGCTCGCCGTCGATGGCATCGACGTTCTCGGGGATCTGCTCGGCGGCAATGTTGGTCATGCTCTCGGTGATGTCGGCGGTCAGATACGAGGTACGGTGGGAAAGATCCTCTCTCTCGGAGAGGGTCAGGCCGTATTTGGTCATATCGACCTTGTTGATGCTGACGGTCAAGCTGCCCGAGTCCTTATACACGGCGGAAATGGTATAGATCGCCGTCAAAAGCAGGACGAGCATACCAAGCACGATCAGCGCCAAGCGCATATGGACGTGGTAGTTGCGCACCTCCTTGGCCGAGCGGCGAAGGAACTCTAAACGCTTCTTTTTGTCACTCACGGCAGTGTCACCTCCTCACGACCGATGACCTCGGAGGAATATCCGTCGCATTCGACGGCCTTCGCTCCGGCGATCTGATCCTCCGTTGAAAGCTCGGGGGCGATCACCTTGACGTTCAGATAATGCAGAAAATGTACCATGCTGCCCGCGACGCGCTCCGCATCCTCCCGCACAAGGCTGGCGGTGGAGAAGCTATCGAGGAAGGCATAATCGAAGGCGATCTCGGCTAAGCGGAAGACGGGGCAAAACTCGTCTCCGACCTCGCAGATCGCGACCTTGACACCAAGCTCACGAAGCTCGCGGATACGCTCCTTGGCATCCGCCATATCCTCGTACAGGATATCGGCCGACAGCTCAATGCACAATTTATCGGGCGAGGCGTTCGGAAACAGGGTGAAGGTTTCAACCAGGAGCTTAGCCAGCGCACCGTCACGCAGAAGACGCGCATACACCGGCACGGTAAAGCACAGCGCATCGGGATGGTCGGCCAGCAGCTGCGGCATCGCACGTGCCAGCTTGGTCAGATGACGGGCAACGAGGTGATCTCCCTGCTTGGTTCGTCGGGCGACGAAGCGGTACTGTCCGTAGGTCAGCGTACCAAGCTCCAGACTGTTAATGACGAGGAGCGATCGGTAGATCGACGGCCCGCCGGCGAAGAAATGTACGGTATCCAGGTGGAAGTAGATCGGTGCCACACCGCTGTCCACCAGCGCTTGCACCTTTTCATTGAGTTTCATGCGGACCGCGGTCACCTCCTTTTAGCTGAAAAACAAAAAGCCAGCCGTCGCACACATAGATTGCAACTGGCTGGCTTGAGTCGAAGCCCCTATAGCTTTGCGTCACATTCTTTCGAATGCTTTGCTCATATATTAATTAATATAGTATATAAGGAGTATACTCTTGTTTTAACAGTTTGTCAATAAGTTTTTAAAATTTTTTATGTTTTTCACAAAAAAACATCGTTCGGAATAGTATATTCTACCAAATTTTCCGCACGCTTTTGGCGTTTATTGGCGTACAAAACGCGGTCGGCCGCCTGATACAGCGCCTCCATCGTCATGTCGGCACGCTCATACCGCGCGTAGCCGGTGCTGATGGAGAGCTTATAGCGCTGATTGATAAATTCCTTCGACACCGCGTCGGTAATACGCTGGCAGAAGGTCTTGACGGCCTCCTCGTCGCGCGTTTCAAACACGGCGGTAAATTCGTCACCGCCGAAGCGGGCGATGAACATATTTTTGTACTGCGCGGCGATCTTTTTGAGATTGGCCGCCACGTTCACAAGGGCGCGGTCGCCGTCGACGTGACCGTAGAGGTCGTTGACCTCCTTAAAGCCGTCCATATCCATCATGACGAGGTACAGACGCTTGTCGTCACCGTGGTCATGCTCGCCCAGCTTTTGCAGAAGGTAGGTATCGAGGGCGTAGCGGTTGTTGAGGCCGGTCAGACCATCCTGCGTGATCTGATCCTCCTGGAAATACAGGAACATATTGACGGCGCCGATGGTAATACCGAAGCACAGGAAGGCGACCTTGCCGCCGCCGAGCATCTGCAAAATGCCAAAGGCCATGGCGATGGCGCTCATGGAAAGCAAGGAATGGCGAAGCTTGGCCCGCTTCTTCGTATAGGCGCGGCGCTTGACTAGCAGGGCGCGGACAAAGGCGACCACAAAATACGCGTACTGCATCGAAACGCTGAGAAGATACAGCTGACCGCGCGCATAGACGTTGTTCTCGTCGATGGTAAACAAAAAGCCGAAGAAAATATTCAGCACAAGGACGATCAGCACGCCGACAAGCGGCAGGCCGTAGGCAAAAAGCGCCTTGCGGCGTCCCGTCGGCACGTGAAAGAGGACGTCGGAGGTATAGTTGAGCCACGCACCGGCAAAGACCGTCATAAACACGCGGACGACCATGCTGATGTGGTTGATGACGTTGGCGCCGGGGAAGGTCTGCGTATCCACCAGGTAGCTCGTCATATCCGCCAGCAGGTAGATCATAACGATCACCACGAAGGCACGAAGGACGTACCGACGGACGGAGTTGTTCTTATTCGACAGCATGATCGATATGAAGATGAGAAGAACAAAGCAGAAGACGAAGCTGGCGACGTTGGAAAGAAGTAAATAATCCATACGTTATCCTTTCAATGATGTCGGTGGCAAACGGGAGGCATCGCTGAACAAGCACTTCCTTATTATATGGCCGCTTGCTCACCGTTTGCGTACGAGGAAAAAACGATAAAAAAGACATGGAAAACGAAGAAAAAAAGATTTTTGTTATTATAGCACACTCTTTCGAAAAATGCAAGAGGAAATTTTTGTTTGTTACAGGCGAAAGGATAGCACGATCTCTCCATTTCGCATTTCGCACTTTGCGTTTTGCACTCGCTCCCCCTTCATTTAAGATTGCTTGCCGGCATTTTTTCGCATTTTTGCCTATAATTCTTTGCATCTATTCACATTTTGTTGCCAAAGCGGTGCCACGATGCATCAAGAAACGAACGGGATGTTTTTTGATTTTTCCTCTGTATCGATGCGCATGTATCACAGCGTTCCTGAGCGGCAGGCGGCGCACAACGCCGACCCACATCTGTACATTTCTTTTTGTTTTGTTCATAAAATAGCAAAAAGGGGTTGACAACCCGGGTGTAAAGGTGTATAATGGATAGGCTTGTTCCCTTCCTTAATTTATATGGAGGAGCAAGCGCATATACCAAAAACCGCCGAACGCGACGGAAGCAGATGCACCCTTTGAGGCTATACCACGAGGTTTCTTCTTTTGTCGGTTGTTCGGTATTTTTTTGTTTATTAAAATATTTTACATAAGGAGATCCACCATGAAACGCAAGATCCTTGTCTCACTTGCAGCCACGCTGGCTCTCGTTGTGTGCCTGTTTACGCTGGCTTCCTGCCTGCCGCACGAGCACACCTACGCGAGCGAGTGGTCGTCGGATGCCGAAAACCATTGGCATGCGGCCGACTGCACACACACCGATGAGAAATCGGACGTCGCCTCCCACACATGGGATGACGGCACGATGACCAAAACCCCGACCGAAACCGAAGCGGGCCTGAAGGTCTACACCTGTACCGTTTGTGCATATGCACGTGAGGAGGTCATCCCTGCCCTCTCCGCTCACGAGCATTCCTACACGTCCTCCGTGGTCGCACCGACCTGCACCGAGGATGGCTACACCCTTCACACCTGTACCTGCGGCGATTCGTACACCGATACCGAAACGCCCGCACTTGATCACGACTTCACCGTCATGGGCGAGAGCCATGGTGACGGCACGCACAGCCTCGTCTGCTCCCGTGACGAAAGCCACACCAAGAGGGTCAGCTGCACCTACGGAACCGCCGTTACGCCCGCGACCTGTACCGAGGGCGGCTATACGACCTATACCTGCAGCTGCGGTCACGGCTACCGAGATGACGAGACCGAGCCTACGGGTCACACGTACGCTGAGACGTGGTCGACGGACGGCTATTATCACTGGCGCGCGGCGACCTGCGGCTGCGATACCGAGCATGCCGATTACGAAAAGCATGTATACAGCCAGAGCGACGTTACCGAGCCGACCTGTACCGCACAGGGCTTTACGACCTACACCTGCACGTGCGGCTACAGCTACGACGATGATTTTGTCGCTGCTACGAGTCACAACGTTCTGAATTGGGCAGAAGGTGCATCGAGCCTCCTTGACGCGACCGGTTGCGAATACACCGTCTCCTACAGCGGCACCTGCGAAAGCTGCAAGGAAACGGTCACCAAGACCGAGCTTGTCGTTAAGCACACCTTCGTCACACGCGTCATCACGACGGCTACCTGCGTGGCGAGCGGTACCAAGGGCACCTTCTGTGCCTCCGAGGACTGTAAATATCACGTCACGCCCTACGGCGACACCACGACCTACACCGACACCACCGCCCACGTTTGGGTGAAGAACGATACCGCCTCGACCGAGACCGTAGCCGTCTACACCTGCTCCGTCGGCAGCTGCGGCGCGACCAAGAAGGTCGCTACGGGCAACTCCGCCGACCTGAAGGGCGACGAGCTGGCCGACACCAGCGAGGTCGAGCTTCCCGACGCGACCATCGGTCTTGACGAGGGTATCAAGAATACCTTTAAGGATCAGGACGTTTCCATTTCCGCCGGTACGCTGACCGATCAGCAAAAGGCGCAGGCGATCGTCGACGCCGGTCTTAGCGACGAGCAGACCGCGCTTCTCGGCGACGGCACCGTATATAGCTTCACGCTGTCCACCGACAAGGATGAGCATGATCTCGGCGGTACGGCGACCATCCGTATTCCCTACACCCTGCAGGCAGGGGACGATCCCGACTGCATCGTCGTCTGGTACATCGAAAACGGCAAGCTGACCAACGTCAACGCTACCTACGCCGAGGACGCCGATGGCAACGGCTACGTCACCTTTACGACGACGCACTTCTCCTACTACACCGTTACCCGCCTGACGGCCGCACAGCTCTGCGCCATGCGCGGCCATCGTGCACACGTCATCGCTCCCACCTGTACAGAGGACGGATATTCCATCTGTCTGCGCTGCGGCGAGGTCATTGAGGACACGACTGTCCCCGCGACCGGCCACACCATCGGCACCGAGGTCGTTACGGCACCGACCTGCTCGGCGAACGGTCTTACCCGTCACAGCTGTGTCAACTGTGACTTCACCTTTGAGGCTACCACGGCAGCCATCGGCCACTACTATGTGCTGAGCGCACAGGTCACCGCGTCCTGCACGGCCGTCGGCGCCGAGACCTACACCTGCGCACACTGCGGCGCAAGCTACACGCTGACCTCCCCCAAGCTCGGCCACACCTACCACGTATCGGTCGTCGCGCCCACCTGCGAGAGCGGCGGTTACACCGAAAAGACCTGTACGCGCTGCGGTGAGGTCGCACAGACCAACTTCGTATCTCCCGTCGGTCACACCGCAGGCTCCGTCTGGTACGCAAGTGCCGACAGCCACTACCGTGTCTGCTCCACCTGCGGCGAGACGCTGAACGAGGCCGCACACGTGCCCGGTGCCGAGGCAACCGAGCATTCGGCACAGATCTGCACCGTTTGTGCCTACACGCTGGCAGCGCCTCTGACGCACAAGCACGTCCTGACCAAGGTCGAGGCCGTTGAGCCTACCTGCACGACGGGCGGCAGCATCGCGTACTACGTTTGTGCTTGCGGCACGTGGTTCCTCGACGACCGCGCAACCGCTCCCATCACCGACCATATGAGCGTCCTTTTGAACGCGAAGGGACACACGACGCAGAGCATCCCCGCGACCGAGCCCACCTGTGAGGCGGTCGGTTATACCGCGGGCGTATACTGCACCGCCTGTGAGATCTATCTGCGCGGCCACGTCGAGGTATCGGCCTACGGCCACGATTACCACACCGTCACCAAGGCGCCCACCTGTGAGACAGCCGGTAGCATCACCTACCTGTGCGCTTGGTGCGGCGACGATAAGGACGGCGAGACGCAGTCGATCGCGCCTCTCGGCCACGATCGCAAGGCCACGATCACGGCACCGACCTGTACGAAGGAGGGCTACACGACTCTCACCTGTACGCGCTGCGGTGATACGGAAACGACCGATGCGACACCGGCTCTCGGCCACACCTACGCCTCTGCCTACGTGGCAACGGCGGACGGTCACCGTCACGCCTGCCTGCGCTGCGACGCGACGACCGAGCTTGTCGCTCATACGCCCGACTACGCCGAGGCGACCGAGGCGCACGGCATCGCTTGTATCTATTGTAACTACGTCATCACGCCCGCTATCAACCACACGCACCGTCCTGCCAAGACCGTAGCGGCTGTCGAGCCCACCTGCACGACGGGCGGTACCGTCGCGTACTACGTCTGCTCCTGCGGCGAATGGTACTACGACGAGGCGTGCACCACCGTGATCTACAACCACTCGTCCGTGCTGGTTGGCGCCCTCGGCCACGCGACCGTGTACGTCGGCGCAACGCCCGCGACCTGCGAGCAGATCGGCTACACCGCCGGTATCTTCTGCTCCCGTTGCGAGACCTACATCAACGGACACACAGAAATTGCCAAGACGGCACACACCTTCCTCGGTGCGTATGGCACCGCAACGAAGGATACGCACACGCGTGCCTGCGTAGTGTGCGGCACCGACAGCGAGCCCCTTCCCCACACCTACACCTCCATCGTCACCGCGCCTACCTGTACGGCGGATGGCTACACTACCTTCACCTGTGCCTGCGGCTATAGCTACAAGGGTGCTACCGTGAAGGCACTCGGCCACGCCTTTGGCGATTGGGTATCGAACGGTGACGGAACGCATACCCACGTCTGCCAAAACGACAAGGCACACACCGAAACGGCCGATTGCACCTTCACCTCGGTCGTTACCGAGCCCACCTGTACCGAAAACGGCTACACGACGCACACCTGCGCCTGCGGCTACTCGTACGTATCCGACTACGTAACGGGAGCACACGACTATACCATGACGACCGTCGCTCCCACCTGTACCACGGTCGGCTACGACCGCTACGTCTGCGGCATCTGCGGCGCCTCGCTTACGATGAACGAGGTAGCAGCCCTCGGCCACAGCTACGAAAACGGTGTCTGCACCGTCTGCGGCACAACGGAAAATGCAAACGTTCAGTATATCTTCGTTCAGGAAATAACGACTCCGGACGGCTCGCTGTACGGCACGGCTGTCTATGAGTTCTACAAGGACGGCACGGGTCACGCCGTCATGACCGCCGCCACCGCCACCCAGGAGATAAGCTTCTTCTGGAACGAGGCGAATGGAAGCGTATACATCTACTTAACCGAGGAAGACGAATACTTTGCTGCTCGTCTGACCGTCGGCGAGACCAATATTCTCTCCCTCTATGAGTGCCAGGGTGCGCACGACTACCAGCTGATCGCCCAGGAGGCACCCACCTGTACGGCCTACGGCTCCGAGACCTACCGCTGCACGGAGTGCGGCGCAGGCTACGGCCAAAGCGTGCCGCCTCTCGGCCACAAGTACAACGATGGCGTCGTCACCACCGCGCCCGGCTGCGAGAGCGAGGGCGTTATGACCTTCACCTGCTCCGTCTGCGGCGACAGCTACACCGAGGCCATCGAGGCCGACGGTCACAGCTACGAGACGGTCGTAACGGCTCCTACCTGTACCAAGGACGGCTATACCACCTACACCTGCTCCGCCTGCGGCAACAGCTACGTTGCCGACAAGGTAGCCGCTGACGGCCATGACTACGGTGAGGACGGCACCTGTACGCGCTGCGGCGAAAAGGAGCCGGTTGAATCGAACGTCGCGTATATCTACGAGCAAGATGTGCTTGACGAAAACGGCAAGATTATGTACAGTCTTGTTTACACCTTCTACAAGAACGGTACCTGTGTCATTGCCATCTCCTCCGGCGAGGAGCAGCCTCTGTATTGGGCGAATGTCGACGGCTACATCTGCATGTACATGGATGAGGCCCACACACAGATGGTCGGCCGCATGATCGTCAACGAGGACGGCTCGCTGACGCCCTTCGTCTGCACCGAGCACGACTACGTCGTCATTGAGCATCAGGAAGCGACCTGTACGCAGGGTGGGTTTACGGGATATCAGTGCACGATCTGCGGTGCCGGCTACGCTATGGGAACCGAGCCTCTCGGCCATGACTACGGCGAGGACGGCACCTGTACGCGCTGCGGCGAGACGCAGAGCGGCGAGGTCAAAGAGATCCTCTACACCTTCCTCATGCGTGTCAGCGAAAGCTTAGACGAAAACGGTAAGCTCATCGCATACCTTGAGTATGAATATTTCTTCTATGCTGACAGCACGGTAGAAGGCATTACGCGTTACATTGTCATAGACGGCGAAACCAAAGAAGAGTCCCTGTTTGCCGAGTGGACGACCGACGGTCAGTACATTGACATCACGTACGAGGGCGAAACCAACCGTTTGTTCATCATCAACGCGGACGGCTCGCTCAGTCAGTATAATGGCGACAATGAGGACGAGGATATCGATGCTGTACGCAACGAGATCCTCACCAAGATGGACGAAGCCTGGATGCTGCTACAGGAACAGTACGGCGATCTGTCCGTCTACGCGGAAGAGTTCGACTTCTATTATGAGGAAGTCAAGCAGGCAACGAGCACGGATTACATCCTTGGTTATTACGAGAAGTTCCAGATCTTCGTTGACAACATCCATAGCGAGCTCGGCGGCGAGGGCGAGGAGATCGAAACTATACGCAAAGAGATCCTCAACAAGATGGACGAAACCTGGAATGAGCTGTATAAAAAATACGGCGACGTCTCCCAATACAGCGAAGCGTACAAGATCTACTACGAGGATGTATGCAGCGCAGGATCGCTGGAAGCGATCAACCGCTACTACGAGAAGTTCCTGTCTCTTGTCGATGACATTCACAGAGATCACAGCAGCGAAACGAACGACTACATTCAGGGCGTCAGCCACGACATCATCACCTCTGTAGCCGTCGGCACCGACATCGAGACCTTCCTTGCGTCCTCTGTTATCGGCAAGACGCTGTACGTCGATTGCAGCCTGAGCGGCAGACACGAGATCACGATCACGCAGGATATGCTGTCCTATGCGGACCTCGATCTCAGCGTTATTGGAACGACCTACCTTTCGCTCAACTATTCGCTGGAGGGCATCGGCAACAGCTCCATGGGCATTCGTATCAGCGTAACGCCTGATCTGACGGATGCCAAGGCCTACGGCCCGTACGTCTTCGACGAGTCCTTCGCCGATATGACCGGCTGGACGGATATCACCGTCTACGACAACGGGTACTTCGCGATCGACGGCGAGTTTATGACCTACACGTCCTTTGAGGACGGCGTGCTTGTCTTCGACTCC
>JAFTLQ010000020.1 GCA_017455905.1 Clostridia bacterium
CCCTAAAACACTTTTGCGGAATTTGGCATTGATCAATGCCAGACCCCGCAAATGCTTAAATTATATTTCTGCTCAGGATTCTTGGAACTTGGAATTGCAAAATCTTTCTTAAAAGTGTTGCGCTTCTATTGACAATTCACTGTGAAGCGCACCTTCGGTGCATGAAACATGAAGCAAGGCTTCGCCTTATGAAGCGAGCCTTCGGCTCACGGAGAGGTTCGTGTGCGCTTCGCTTCACACGAGCGTAGCGAGTGCTTAATGGCGGCAAAGCCGCCGCTTCATATCGGCGCAAGCCAATGCTTCATTCATATGCGGGTTCAAATCCATCGGTTAAAAGCAAAACTATCTTTTTCCGATATTCACAAAAAAACCGAAAGTCCGGGCTTTCGGTTTTTTTATTCAAGGCTTTATGTTTACTGTTGCATTTGTTGCTTTTTTCTGCTATGATATAGTAAAAAACGTTTCAGCATCGATGTGTAACGTCCATTCCTTTTTCAAGTCATGATCGGATCGTACCGAAAACACATCGATAAAATACTTGTCGTGCCAAGAGAGGATGCGGCGCATACGAACGCCGCGGTATGCCTCGTCGCTCCACTGCTTTATGGTGAAGGAATCAAGCATCTCATAGTCCTCCGGCGGTAACGTTTCGGCGTCCAGGTATATATCGTCCGGTGCATGCAGGGTATATTCGTTGACGACGGTATCACAGGGTGCCATGTTTTCGCCGTTTATAACGACGGTATTATGGGATGCGGTGTTTTTATAGTAGCCGTAATGTAAGGGCGAGCCATAGCCAGAAGCCGTACCAAGATCGACACACGCCTGTGCGCCAAAGGCATCAAAGGAGATAGCCAGACGGTCGTAATGGTCGTGCTCTTCTCCGTATGGCATCGCCTTGAAAAGCAGATAGCGGTCATCGCTACCGTAAAGCATAGCAAGGTTCGATCCGCACGTCGATAGATACGTTTTCTTTTCAAGCTCGGGAATGTGCGCGGGAATAGACGCAGCACCGTATAGCATCGCCACAAGCGACTCCTCGCGCCTCGCGCCTTCTCCGTAGCAGGCGGCAAGGAACGGCAACAGCTCCTCGTTGCCAAAATAGGCATATGCATATTCGTATATCTCTGCGTGTCCGCGGAAGGTGTTGCCGCCGTGTACCTCGTACGTATCGTAATGATCGGCATATCCCAAAAGTATGCGCTTGGCTATATCGAAATACGTGCGCTCTCCTGTACCGACATAGGCGATAGCGAGCTCGTAGGCCGCCGAGGTCGTCATGCAAAGCACCGTCTCCCACCAAGCGCCAAGATACGGCTCTCCTGACTGCACACGGCCGCAATTCGGGCAAACAAAGGTCTCGTTATTGTCGTAATCAAAGGTTAGCCTGACGCCACATGCCGGGCACACAAAGTAATGATACCAGGTACCGAGCCCCGTTTCTTGTATGTACTGCTTTTTTCTGACGTTTGCCGTCGTTCTCCTGATCCTTTCAAGATACAAAGGATTCTTCGCCATGTTTGACCGAATACGTTCCATATCCTGTTGTGTGTAGATCTGCATGCTTCTCTCCTCTGTCTATGCGTACGATAAGGCTACATAATTTTTCAAAAATCATGGCGAAAACAGTCTAAAACCATAATAATTGTTTACGTTTTTGCCTTGCTTTATAAAAACACCCCTACGATGCCAACGGCTTCGTAGGGGTGTTTGTGTTCTTGCTTTAATCGTTTGTATAGTTGTCAAAATAACCCTGAACGAGGACGACGGGCGTACCCTTATCGCCCGAGCCGCTGGTCAGATCGCACAGCGAGCCGATCAGGTCAGTGAGCTGACGAGGCGTCGTGCCCTGCGCAGCCATATTACCGACGAGGCTGCTGCCGTCCTTTTTACGGATGCTCGCGGAAATCGCGGCCTTGAGCGCTTCACCGGACAGCTCCTTGTAATCGTTGTCGGCAAGGTACTTGAGCTTGAGCTCGTTGGGCGTTCCGAGCAGTCCCTCGGTGAAGGCAGGAGAAACGACCGGATCGGCCAGCTCCCAGATCTTACCCTTGGGATCCTTGAAGGCACCGTCGCCGTAGACCATGACCTCGACGTGCTTGCCCGTGGCCTTCAGCACACGCTCCTGGATCGCCGTAACGACCGGCATGCATTCACGCGGGAAGAGCTTAACGGATTCCTCGGTCGCCTTGTTGGAGCCGAGAAGGCCGTAGGATTCGTTGTAGCCGCTGCCATTCACAGGCGCCGTCATAAGATCGTCAAGACCGAGCACGATGCGAGCACCGGCCGCCTTGAGAATGCGCTTGGTACGGGCGCGGGTATGAATGTCACAGGTAAGAACGCAGTCGGTATATTGCAGGATGGTCTTTGCCTGGTTGGCAAAAATGATCTCCACCTCGGCGCCGCATGACTTGATCAGGTCCTCATAGAAGCCGACGTAATCGACACCGGTAAACTCCAGCTTATTGACGCCGAAGAGCTCACGGTAGCGAGCGAGGGTCATCACGTCGGAATAGGGGTTGAGACCTGCTTCGTCGATCTGATCCATGGAAAGAAGCGAATTACCTACCTCATCGGTGGGCCAGCTCAGCATAAGAACGATCTTTTTAGCCGCCTTGGCGATACCCTTCAGGCAAATGGAAAAACGGTTACGGGAAAGTATGGGAAATATAACGCCAATGGTAGCGTCCGCAAATTTCGCCCGAACATCAGCGGCAATATCGTCGACCGTGGCATAGTTGCCCTGCGCACGGGCTACGACGGATTCCGTAACGGAAATAACGTCACGGTCGCGAAGCTCAAAGCCCTCGCAGTCGGCTGCTTCGATCACGCTGTCTGCTACGATCGCCGCCAGGTCATCTCCCTGACGAATGATAGGACAACGAATACCGCGGGATACGGTTCCGACTCTTCTCTTGTTCTCTTCCATGAAAAACCATCTTCTCTCTAAAAAAATTTGAGAAAGCAACGAACAAAGCTAAAAAGCTTCCTTCATCTCTAACAGTATAATTATACAGAAGATGACCTTGTTTGTCAAGAATTTTTTTGCATTTTTTCAACTTTATAATACTTTTATGATACTTTACAGAAGATAAAAGGCGATATCGCCCGTTTTCGTTCAATCTAACGAAATTTGCACAAGCGGACCGCGTTTTTTGGCGGAATACTTGACAAGCCGTCGCTTGTCTTGTATAATTTATATAATATACCTTTGGCAAAGGAGCATACTATGAGCTACAATTTCAACCAAGGGCTGCTGGCGGCACTCGCTCCGCTGCTTGACCCGACGGTATTCATGATCCTTTATCTCGTATTCACCCTCGTTACCATGGCGGCCGCATACCTGCTCGGAAGCGTCAACACATCGATCATCGTTTCGCGCCTGCTGTACGGGGACGACATCCGCAAGCACGGAAGCGGAAACGCCGGTCTTACCAATACGCTGCGCACCTATGGTGGCAAGGCGGCGCTGCTCACGCTGTTTGGCGATATTTTTAAGGCCGTGCTCGCCATCCTCATCAGCGGCGTGCTCCTCGGCTTCAACTACGTCGGCGGGATCGCCACCGCAGACGGGCCCTACATCGCGGGACTGTTCGCCGTGCTTGGCCACATTTTCCCCGTGTATTACAAATTCAAGGGCGGTAAGGGCGTCCTCGTTACCGCGACGGTAGCTCTCGTCCTCTCTCCCATTCCCTTTGCCATCCTGTTTGTCTGCTTTGCGCTGATCCTGTGCATCAGCCACTACGTATCCCTGGCTTCTGTGACATCCGCAGTTCTCTACCCCGTCGTTCTGTACGGGTATATGCGTGTCTGCTTCCCGACGGCACAAATGCCCGGTATGATGGCGCTTACCTCTATTCTGATCGCGATCATCGTTGTCTTCTGTCACCGCGAAAACCTCAAGCGCATCGGCAATCGCACCGAGCGCACCTTTTCCTTCAAGCGCCGCCCCAAGACGGACGACGGGACGACGGATACCGAAGCAAAGGATACGGATAACAGAAAATGACCGATAAAGCCGCCTTTACTGAGCTTATCCTGACGGCCATGCGCCGCGAGGTGCTCAAAAAGCTCGTGTTTTCCAAGCCCCTTTCACCGGACGGACCGAGGAAGATCAGCGCTCGCCTGTGCGCCCATCGCGGACGGCGTCTGCTGGCGGTGGAATGCTCGCTGGAGGGCAACACCGTTTCGCAAAAAAATCTGACCGAGGATGCCGTGGTGCAGGGCCTTGACGAATATCTCGACGGCTTCGGCCAGATCAACCTTCTGACGACGGTCGGCGACGCGGAATACAAGCGCTCCGCCAAGGGCAAGGAGATCATCCTCGGCAAGGAGGCGCTCACGCGCAAGCTGACGGGTGAGCTTCCCTCCTTCGTTACTGCCGTGGAGGCACTGGAAAAGAAAAAGAGCTATCTTCTGACGGGTGCCGAGCCGTTTCTCACCGTGCTTGGCATCAGCGACAAAAACGGACGCGTACACGACAAGATGCAGGGCAAATTCCGACAGATCCATCGCTTTCTCGAGCAGATCGGCGAGATCTACGAGGAGCTGCCCGCGCAAGGGGCGCTTCACATCTACGACCTTTGCTGCGGCAAGAGCTATCTTAGCTTTGCCGTCTATCATTACCTTACCGCCCTGCGCGGCCGCGAGGTCGATATGCTTTGCATGGACCTTAAGGCGGACGTCATCCGCTACTGTGCCGGCTGTGCCGAGGAGCTCGGCTATCGCGGCATTCACTTTGTCGCAGGGGATATCACCGCGCTTCCATCGACCGACACACCGGATATGGTCATGTCCTTGCACGCCTGCGACGTGGCAACGGATATCGTGCTGAATACCGCCGTGCGTCTCGGCGCACGCGTCATTCTCTCAACGCCCTGCTGTCACCGCTATCTGACCGATAAGCTCAAGGCGCCCGCCTTAGCCTTTGTCAGCGCGTATCCGCATCTGAAAAACAAGCTCTGCGAAACGCTGACCGACGCGCTTCGCCTCGCAAGGCTTCGCGCCGCCGGCTATCACGTATGCGCACGCGAGCTGACCGACCCCGAAAACACACCGAAGAACACACTGCTTCGCGCCGTGAAGGTTGGCGACGGACGCGAGGAGGATGCCGCAGCCTACCGCGCTATGCTCACCTTTCTCCTTGAGGACGGTGCGCAAGACTATCTGAAGGACGTCCTATAAAGGATCACACTATGCAACAAACGTTTATCACACATGCACCGACCGAAACGGAGCAGGTCGGCCGCGCCTTTGCCTGCGAGCTGCGGGCAAGTGGCAAGGATACGGCGCTGATCGCGCTTCGCGGCGGCCTCGGTGTCGGTAAGACCGCCTTTACGCGGGGCTTTGCCTCGGCCTTCGGGCGGATGCACGTCAAAAGCCCGACCTACACCATCGTAAACGAATATCGAACGGACGAGGCGACTGTCTTTCATTTCGATATGTACCGTATCGAGGATGAGGAGGATCTTCTCGGCATTGGCTTTGACGATTATCTGCGCGAGCGTGCCTTCTGCCTCGTCGAATGGTCGGAAAACGTGGAGCCGTGGCTACCGCGCGAGCGCTACACCGTGACGATCGAGCGCCTCGGCACCGACTCCCCCGACGCGCGACGCATCACCATCCGGGAGGAGAACGTATGAAAATTCTCGCCTTTGAAAGCACCGCCAAGGTCGCCTCGGTCGCGCTGACCGACGGAGAGAGGCTGTTGGCCTTATATCAAAGTGACAGCGGACGCACCCAGAGCGAGGTCCTGCTCCCCATGGCGGAGCACGTGCTGGCTACCCACCGCATGACGGTCGACGACATCGATCTTCTAGCCGTTACCGAGGGACCCGGCTCCTTTACGGGCGTACGCATTGGCGTGGCCACCGTCAAGGGACTTGCGTTTGGCAGGGATATTCCCTGCGTCGGGGTATCCACGCTGCGCTCGTTAGCGGAAAACCTGAAGGAGCAGGACGGCATCGTCTGTGCTGCCATGGACGCAAGACGCGCCCAGGTATATAACGCCATCTTCCGTGCCGAGGGCGGCGTGATCACCCGCTTGACGGAGGATCGGGCCATATCCGTCGACGACCTCATCCGCGAGCTTTCCTCCTACGATGAGCCGATCCGCCTCGTGGGTGACGGCTACGCACAGGTCGAGCAAGCCGCCGTGTCGGTCGGCCTGCCTCTTTCCCCCGTTTCCGCGCTGTTGCGAGACGAAAACGCATACGCCTGCGCTTGCGTCGCCTACCGTATGTACCTCGGCGGCTCGCATGGATCCGACCGCGAGCTTTGTGCCACGTACTTGCGTCTTCCGCAAGCCGAGCGCGAGCGTCTCGAACGATTGAAAATGCAAGAAGACTAAAAAAAATAAAGGATGATTGACAAAAATGGAGCTTCGTAACATTTTTCTTGGTGCTGACAGCGCCGGATACCCTCTGAAGGAGGAGGTCAAAAAGCACCTCGTTGAGCTTGGCTATCAGGTAACGGACTGCGGCACAGATTCGACCGCATCCTGCCATTATCCCGTCTTCGCCTCCAAGGTATGTGAGGCGGTGCAGGCAGCCCCCGATACGACCTTCGGCATTCTCATCTGCGGCACCGGCATCGGCATGTCCATGTGCGCCAACAAGTACAACGGCATTCGTGCGGCCGTCTGCTCCGACACATATTCCGCTCGCATGACGCGTCAGCACAACGACGCCAACGTCCTTTGCATGGGAGCACGCGTCATTGGCTCATGCTTGGCACAGGATATTCTCGACGCCTTCCTCGCCGCACAGTACGAGGGCGGCCGTCACGCCATTCGCGTCGGCATGATGACCGATATTGAGAACAAACAGCGCTGATCTCACGCAAACAAAAAACCGACGGTGGCTTTAGCGTGTTATCCTTAACGGAGAACACGCTAAAACTAAGTTTGCCCTTGCGGGCAAGTGAAGTTATCTGCGATAGTGAAGTTCACTTCGTGAGTGAAGTTTCGCCTGACGGCGAAGTAATGGGCAAACGTAACTTCACTGCGAGCGAAGCGGAGCAACTTCACTGTGCTTAGCACAACTTCACTTTCGCGGTAGCGAAAACTTCACGGACAGAAAAAAGAGCAAACATACAAGATTTTCGTCTTGCGTGTTTGCTCTTTCTGTTTGTATAAGGTTTTGGGGCTTAGCCCACAGTGCATTTGACCAGTCAAATGCGTTGCTCGCACTTAGCGGTATTTTCAAATTCTCCGCTAAGAACCTCACCCTTTCGACCGCCGTCGGTTTTTTTGTTTGTTTTCTATATAGGCATACAAAAGTTCAGATGACGCAGGCGCCGTCCATGTCCGGCAGCAGCGGAAGAACGCGCCATGCACAGGAAAGTGTCTGAACGCTCGCCTGCATACGGGCTATGTACTTGTCGTCGGTATAGACCGTCATCAGCGTCGATCCGCTGCCGCTGATGAAGAATCCGATCGCACCGGCCTGCTCGGCCATAGAGCGGATATCCTCGTATTCATGGATAAGGGCCGAGCGGTACGGCTGGTGAAGCACGTCCCGAAGCGATGCGGTGAGCAAGGCATGGTCACCGTTGATCAGCGCCGACAGCAGCGTCGTGGCGTGTGTCACGTTGTATACCGCATCGGCGAAGGGCACCTCCTTGGGAAGCGCGGCACGTGCCTTTTTGGTCGATGTTTCAAAATCGGGGATAAGCGCACAGAAGCGGTAGGAGGGATGCACGGTATGCCGTGCTACGTATGGGATGCCGTTCTCCTGCATCGCAGCCGTCAAGCCGCCGAAGAGCGCGGGAGCGACGTTGTCGGGATGCCCCTCCAGGCGGTTGACGATCGCAAACATAGCCTGCGCATCGAGCGGAAGTGACAGCAGGCGGCAGGCACCGACCACGCCGCCGACGAGCATCGTAGCCGATGAGCCGAGACCGCGGGATACGGGCACGTCCGAATGAACGGTCAGACGCACGGGAGGAGGCACGACGTCGGCCGCATCGCACGCGGCACGAAAGGCCACCAGCGCCAGATTGTTTTCCGTGCAGAAGCGTGCCTCGCAGCCGAGCACCTCGGTCTTCTCTGCAAGCTCGAAGGTGTACGTATTATACAAGGCAAAGGCCATACCGAGCGTATCGAATCCAGGGCCGAGATTGGCACTCGTGGCGGGAACGCGCACGGTCACGCGGCAGATCGGCTTACACATTGGTGCGTCCTCCGAGGATGGCGGCGATCTTCGCTACGTAGGTCTGCATTTCCGACGGCTCGGTGATGTCGGTATGATGCACGGTCGCCGTCCTAAGCTTGGCGAGGCCGTGAGGAATCGGCATACCGCTGATATCCGAAAGCGCTTGCATATCACGGAAGCCATCCTCGGTCGGTGTATGGCCGAGGGCACGAAGGACGGAGCTGACAAATTTATACGGCGAGGCGGTGGACAGGATCACCGTGGGGGCACCGTTCCCTTCCTCGGAGGTCTTCCACGCTTCATATACAGAATAGGCGACGGCCGTGTGGGTATCCATCAGATAGCCGTCACGCTCAAAGACGCGGCGAATGACCTCGGCGCACGCCTCGTCGGTCGCCCAGCCGGCGGAAAAGACGCGGCGCATATCCGAAAGTGCATCGGCGGGCAAGGTGTACGCGCCGTTCTCCTTGAGATCGCGCATCAGCTCGGCCGTCTTCGTATCCCCGACAGTCAGGGCAAGAAGCCGCTCAAGATTGGAGGAGATAAGAATATCCATAGAGGGCGAGGCCGTCAGATGGAACTCGCGACGGCGATCGTACACGCCCGTCGCAAAGAAGTCGGTCAGCACGCGGTTTTCGTTGGAGGCACAGACCAAGCGGCCGACGGGAAGTCCCATGCGGGCAGCAAAATAGCCGGCAAGGATGTCACCGAAGTTGCCCGTCGGGACGACAAAATTCACGGGGTCGCCGAGGGCGATGACGCCGCGGTTCATAAGGTCGCGGTAATTTTGGAAATAATAGGCGATCTGGGGAGCCAGACGCCCTATGTTGATGGAGTTGGCGCTGGAAAAGCGAACGCCGGGAATATGGAGATCCGAGGCAAATACGGCCTTGACCCCGCTTTGTGCATCGTCAAAGTTGCCGTGCACGGCGCAGACGGCGGTGTTCTTCCCCTCGTTGGTCACCATCTGCCGCTTTTGCATGGGGCTGACACCGCCGTCGGGGTAAAAGACGATGATCCCCGTGCCGTCCACATCGGTAAAGCCGGACAGCGCCGCGCTGCCCGTATCTCCGCTCGTAGCGGTCAGAATGCAGATCGTGTCCGTCACGTCAAGGGAGCGTGCGGCCATGGTAAGAAGATGCGGCAAGAGACAGAGCGCAACGTCCTTGAACGCGCAGGTCGGACCGTGCCACAGCTCCGAGATATATCCGTCGCTGACAGGCACCAGGGGGGCGATGTTTCCGTTCTCAAAGGCGTCGGTATATGCCGCCCTTACCGCACGGCGGATCTGCTCCTCCGAAAAATCGTCGAACAAGGACGAGAGAACGCGCACGGAGATATCCTCCCCCGTCATGTGCGAAAGCTCGTTCATCGGAAAGGCAGGAAAGGTCGTCGGAAGGTACAGGCCTCCGTCGGGCGCCAGCCCGTTGACGATCGCCTGCGCAGACGATACGGTATGTGCGTGGTTTCTTGTGCTGAAAAATTGCATTTTATTTCAATTCCCCCTTGATTTTCTCGACGTGATATGATAAACTATATCATTATTATACTCAAAAGATTTCTTTTTTCAAGTACTTTCGGTGAGATATCCGAAAATCTTTCAGCCAAGGAGACCCTGCATGAAGATCGCCATCCTCGGTTTCGGTGTCGTCGGTCGCGGCGCATACGAAGCCATCCTTCACCATGCTTGCGGCGTACAGGTCAAGCGTATCCTCGACCTGCGTGTGCCGGAGGGCATGGAAGACGTCGTTACGACCGATTACAACACCATTCTGAACGATCCCGAGATCGAAGCCGTTGCCGAAGCGATCGGCGGTCTTCATCCCGCGTATGAGTATATCACCCGTGCCATCGACGCCGGCAAGCACGTCGTCAGTGCCAACAAGCATCTGATCTGCCACTACTACCGCGATCTGCACGAGCGTGCCGCAGCGCGCGGCGTGGACCTGCGCTTCACGCCCTCCGTCGGCGGCGGTATCCCCTGGCTTATGAATCTGCGCCGCACCAAGCGGTGTGACCGCATCCTTTCTCTGTGCGGCATCATGAACGGAACGACCAACTATATTCTTGACAGCATGCTGACGCGCGGTATCGACTTTTCCGACGCGCTGAAGGAGGCGCAAGCCCTTGGCTATGCGGAGGCCGATCCGAGCGCGGATATCGACGGGCTCGATGTGCAGCGCAAATGCGCGATATCCGCGTCGATCGCCTTTGACGCCGTGCTGACCGAGGAGGACGTACCGACCTTTGGCATCCGTCATATAACGAAAGAAGACGTCGCTCGCTTCGACGCGATGGGCTACGTTTGCAAGCTCATGGCCTTTGCCGAGGAGCGCGACGGCCGTATCACCGCCAGCGTCGAGCCGTATCTGCTTCCCAAGACGGCGACCGAGGGAGCCGTTCGCACCAACTTCAACTGCATCACGCTCGTTGGTGAGCGCGTCGGCCGTCTGTCCTTTATCGGACAGGGTGCGGGAAGCGCACCGACGGGCATGGCGCTTGCCGAGGACCTCATTGACATAGCGACGGCCAACGGAAAAACGCCCGTATCGCTGACACCCGCCGTCATCGACGGCACGATCCGTCCGCATATGTACTACGTGCGGACAAGCGCAAAACTACCGAGCGCGTGCATTTTGCATAGAATGGAACAGGCGATCATTACGAAGCCCATGACCCCTGCCGACATTCACGCTCTTTATACGACCATACAGGCCACCGATCCCGACGCCTTTATCGCGGGACTGGACCCGGACGTCGCCTCTGACGCGCGTCTGTGCTGACATCGATTGTTATTTGAAAGGACTATATCATGCTGAAAATCGTCAAATTTGGAGGCTCGTCTCTGGCCTCCGGTGAAAACTTCAAAAAAGTAAAGGACATCGTTACGTCCGATCCCTCTCGCCGCGTCGTGGTCGTTTCCGCACCCGGCAAAAGACATAAGGACGACAATAAGGTAACCGACCTTTTGTACGTTTGCCACGCACACATCCGTTACAAGGTAAGCTTTGAGGATATCTGGCAAAATATTTCCGATCGGTATCTGGAGATCGCCAAGACATGCGGTCTGTCCGACGCCGTTTCCAACTACCTTGCCGACACCCGAGCGACCTTCGGCTCCAAGTCCACCGCCGATGAGATCGTTTCGCGCGGCGAATATCTCAACGCCCGTCTGATGGCGGAGTATCTCGGCTACGATTTCGTCGATGCGACCGAATGGCTGTTCTTCAACTACGACGGCACGGTCGACTATGAAAAAACATACAAGACGCTGCAGAACCTCTTCAAAGAGCATCAAGCGATGGTCCTTCCCGGCTTCTACGGCGTATATCCCGACGGCAAGCTGCACACCTTCTCGCGCGGCGGCTCCGACGTAACGGGTGCGATCGCTGCGGCGGCGCTGTCGGCCGATTGCTACGAGAATTTCACCGACGTCAGCGGTATTCTGATGGCCGACCCCAAGATCGTCGACAACCCCAAGTCCATCGAGCGCATCACCTTCAGCGAGCTGCGTGAGCTGTCGTACATGGGCGCGGAGGTGCTCCACGAGGAGACCGTCTTCCCTGTCCGTCAGGCCAACATTCCTCTGTATATCAAAAATACGCAGCGTCCCGAGGACAAGGGCACGCTCATTATGGAAAGCTTCACCGATGAAAGCGACGAGGAAGCGCAGCGCTTCATCACCGGTATCACGGGTAAGAAGCACTTCTCCATCATCACCATCAGCAAAAACCGCATGACGGACGATTTTTCCTTCATCCGCCGCGTGCTTCAGCTGACGGAAAAGCACCATCTGCACGTAGAGCACATTCCCTCCAGCGTGGACAGCTTTTCGCTCGTCATCTCCACCGAGGAGCTATCCTACTGTCTGCACGGTCTGATCACCGACATTCAGAAGGAATGCGCGCCCGACAGCATCAAGGTGTGCGACGGGGTCAGTCTCGTTGCCTCCGTCGGACGCCGTATGGCCTTCAACTCCGGTGTGTCCGGAAAGATCTTTGCCGCACTCGGTAAGAAGGGCATCAACATCCGCATGATCGAGCAGGGCGCCGACGAGATCAACATCATCGTCGGTGTCATGGACTCCGACTTCAAGGAAACGATCCGTACGCTGTACGAGAGCTTTACCTGATCACTCGTTTGCACTTATAAGCGTAAAACACGGCATTTATTTTATCAAAGGAAATATAGTACACATGAAACAGTATAACGTTGCCATTCTCGGTGCGACAGGCGAAGTCGGCCGCGAAATGATGAAGATCCTCGCCGAAAGAAACTTTCCCATTAAGACCCTCAAGCTGCTCGCCTCTGAGCGCAGCGCCGGAAAGGTCATGATGTTCCGCGATACACCCCTGACGGTGGAGGCTGCCTCGGAGGCATCCTTCGAGGGGATGGATATCGTTCTCGGTGCCGCCTCGGCAGACCTTGCCCGCACCCTTGCGCCTGCGATCAAGGCGGCCGGTGCCGTTTTCGTTGACAACTCCAGCGCGTTCCGCGGCTGCCCCGACGTTCCCCTCATCGTCCCCGAGATCAACGGAGAGGACGCCAAATGGCATAACGGCATCATCTCCAACCCCAACTGCTCGACCATCATTACGCTGATGGCCGTCAAGGGCATTCACAAGCTCTCCCCCATCCGCGCCATGGTCGCCTCCACCTATCAGGCGGTCAGCGGTGCCGGTGCCGGCGGTCCCATCGAGCTTGCCGAGCAGACCAAGGCGCTGAGCGAGGGTGCCCCCGTCAGCTGCAAGGTCTTCCCCTATCAGATCGCGCAGAACCTCATCCCCCAGATCGGCTCCTTCCTTGAGGATGGCTACACGACCGAGGAAATGAAGATGCAGGTCGAGGGTCGCAAGATCATGCATAAGGACGATCTGCGCGTGACCTGCACGTGCGTACGCGTGCCTGTCGTTCGCTCGCATTCGATCGCCGTATCCGTATATACCGAAAAGCCCCTGACCGTTGAGGCCGTCAAGGAGCAGATCGCCAAGGAGGCCGGTTGCCGCCTGGTGGACGATCCGCAGAGCAAGGTCTATCCGATGCCCCTGGACACCTCCGATCAGGATATCGTATTTGTCGGACGCATCCGTCCCGACATCGCCTTTGAAAACGGCATCACCCTCTGGTGCTGCGGCGACCAGGTCCGCAAGGGAGCGGCCACCAACGCCGTTCAGATCGCCGAGCTTCTCATCGAAGCGTAACGTACAACAAGCGATACACACATAAAAAACAGGAGGCATCCATGAACCATATGCATTTTGGCACGCTCCCGAGTGGAGAGAGCGTAGAGCTGTATGAGCTCAAAAGCGATGCCCTCCTTTGCCGTATCATGACGCGCGGCGCCGCGATCGTCGATCTTATCCACGACGGTGTCAATATCGTCGGAGGCTTTTCGAGCCTTGACGATTATCTGTCCGACACCTCGCACCAGGGCGCCTTGATCGGACGCGTCGCCAATCGCGTCGGCGGCGCCGCCTTCACGATGGACGGCGTGCGCTATTCTCTGCCCGACAACGATGGGGGCAACTGTCTGCACGGCGGACGCGGCTTTGACCGGCGACTGTTTACCGTAACGGAGGCGACCGACACGTCCCTGTCGCTCACCTATCGCTCCGAGGACGGCGAGGAGGGCTTTCCCTCCGCCGTCAACGTACGCGTGATCTACACCCTGTGCGACACGGATCTTATCCTGTCGTACGATGCACGCCCCGAGGGAAAGACCCCGATCGCGCTGACCAATCACGCCTACTTCAATCTGGACGGCCTCGGCGGCACGGTCGACGACCACGAGGTATATATCGATGCCGACCGGTATACAGAGGTCGATGCGTCGCTCATCCCCACGGGTGAGCGGCCGCGCGTCGACGGCACACGCTTTGATCTGCGTGTGCCCGTGCGCATCGGCGACGGCTTGACGGACGGCTTTGTCGGCTACGATCACAATTACCTTTTGAACGGCACGAGGGTCACCTGCATCCACGGCGTACCGCTGGCCTTGGCCGCGCGGATAAGCAACGGCGTGCGCACGCTTTCGGTCTTCACCGATCAGCCCTGCATGCAGTTTTATACCGGTAATTTCCTGGCGGGCGAGCCGGCGTTTCGCGGCGGCACGCGCCGTGTTTTGCGCGGTGCCTTCTGCATGGAAACGCAGACCGAGCCCGACGCGATCCGTCACGGCATCGGCTTTTACGACGCCGGGGAGGTATACCGCCACACGACCGTCTACCGTCTGCAGAAAGGACGGGTCTTCGAATGAAGCTTCGCTTTCTCGGATCGACCTACCGCCCATACGGCAGCAAAAAGGCCGACGGCTTTTCTCCCGCGCTGCTCATCGACCGTACCATGCTGATCGATCCGACGGAGGACATCTTCCGTTTTGCCGAGCTGTACGCGATGAACGATCTGTACGACGAGGTAGATACGGTCGTCGTCACACACACGCACCCCGCGCACGCGTCGCCCGACGTTTTGGCACGGCTGTGCCGCAAGCGGCCGATCCGTCTGTACGGCTCCGAGGCGACCCTTGCCATGTTTTCGCACGTAGAGGGTCTGTCGCTGCTGCCGCTCTTCCCCTTTCGTACCGTTGCGATCGGCCGCTATCGGCTGACACCGCTGTCGACCCGTCATACCACCGCCACCCTGTGCGAAATACCGCTGAACCTCCGCATAGCGTGCGACGGACATGCTCTTTTTTACGCCTTGGACGGAGGGGTGCTGACGGAGGACACGCAGCGGTATCTTTCCCAATATCCCGTGGACGCTATGCTCCTCGACGGAGCGTACGGTACGTGCGATATAGATGTTTGCCACGAACATTTGTCCCTGTCGGCTGCCGAGACGCTCATCGAAACGGCCAAGGTCGACGGATGTCTGTGCGGCAAGGGATATGCGATCCTGACCAACACGCCGCCCATGCCCGATGCGACGGAGAAATACGCCTTTTCCGAAAAGGCCAAGCGCGCGGGCTTCTTGCTGCCGTATGACGGCTCTTTTCTTGAAGTGTAAATAAAAAAGCAATATAAAGGACTCTGAAACATGAAAATTTACGAAGAACTCGTTGCCCGCGGTCTTATCGCGCAGGTGACGAATGAAGAGCAGATCCGCGATCTTATCAACGAAGGAAAGGCCACCTTCTACATCGGCTTTGACTGCACCGCGGACAGCCTGACCGCCGGTCATTTCATGGCGCTGACGCTGATGAAGCGACTGCAAATGGCAGGCAACAAGCCCATCGCCCTCATCGGCGGCGGCACGACCATGATCGGTGACCCCTCCGGCCGTACCGACATGCGCAAGATGCTGACACGCGAGGACATTGAGCACAACGCCGAATGCTTCAAGCGCCAGATGGAGCGCTTCATTGAATTCGGTGAAGGCAAGGCGATGATGGTCAACAACGCCGATTGGCTCCTCAAGCTCAACTACGTCGATCTGCTTCGCGAGGTCGGCGCCTGCTTCTCGGTCAACAATATGCTCCGTGCGGAATGCTACAAGCAACGCATGGAAAAGGGCCTGTCCTTCCTTGAGTTCAACTACATGATCATGCAGTCCTATGACTTCTACTATATGTTCCAGAAATACGGATGCAACATGGAATTCGGTGGCGACGATCAATGGAGCAACATGCTCGGCGGCACCGAGCTTATCCGTAAAAAGCTGGGCAAGGACGCACACGCCATGACCATCACCCTTCTGACCGATTCAAACGGCAAAAAGATGGGTAAGACGGCCGGTAACGCCGTGTGGCTTGACCCCAACAAGACCTCTCCCTACGATTTCTACCAGTACTGGCGCAACGTCGACGACAAGGACGTTCTCAAGTGCATTCGCATGCTGACCTTCCTTCCCATCGAAGAGATCGAGCAGATGAAGGATTGGGAGGGTGCCAAGCTCAACGAGGCCAAGGAGATCCTTGCCTACGAGCTGACCAAGCTCGTCCACGGCGACGAGGAGGCAGACAAGGCCAAGGCTGCCTCGCGCGCCCTTTTCGGCGCCGGCTCCTCCGCCCTTACCCCCTCCGTCACGGTCGAGCGCTCGGTCCTTCGCGACGGGGTGATCGACGTCAACTCCCTTCTCGTCCTCGGAAACATGGTTCCCTCCCGTTCCGAGGGACGCCGTGCCATTGAGCAGGGCGGTGTCAGCGTCGACGGCGAAAAGGTGACCGACGTACGTGCCACCGTCACCGAGAAAGCACTCACCGAGGGCGTGCTGATCCGCCGCGGTAAAAAGAGCTACGCAAAATTCCTCCTCGGCTGATCGCGCATCACCGAAACGCCCTTGCGGCGCATAGGTAGCCTTCTACCACAAAAAAGTGAAATCGAGATATACCGTATGAGAAAAACAAAAATCGTATGTACCATAGGCCCCGCCTGTGACAACGTCGAAACGCTGAGGGAGATGTGCAAAAGCGGCATGAACGTTGCCCGTCTGAACTTCTCTCACGGAACGCACGAGGGGCATTTGGAAAGCATCCGCCGCCTCAAGCAGGTGCGCGAGGAGCTGGGCGTCCCGCTGGCCATCATGCTGGACACTAAGGGACCCGAATACCGCATCAAGACCTTTGAAAAAGGATTGGTCGAGCTGCGCGAGGGCGACGAATTCATCTTTACGACCGAGGACGTCGTCGGCGATCGCACGCGCGTATCCGTCAACTACAATTCCCTGCACCGTGAGCTGTCGGTCGGTGACCGTATTCTTTTGAATAACGGTCTGCTCGGCTTCCGTGTCACGTCGATCGATGGCTGTGATATCCACACGGTCATCGAAAACAGCGGTACGCTGTCAGACAGAAAGAGCATGAGCTTCCCCGGTAAGGTGCTCAAGCAGGCCTACCTCAGCGAGCGCGACAAGCAGGATCTGCTCTTCGGCATTGAGCAAGGGGTCGATTATATCGCCTGCTCCTTTGTTTCCTGCAAGCAGGATCTGCTGGATATCGCCGTCTTCCTTAAGGAAAACGGCGCCCAGGGCATCGACCTGATCGCCAAGATCGAAAACCGCTCGGGCGTTGAGAATATCGAAGAGATCTGTCAGGCGTGCGACGGTATCATGGTCGCGCGCGGCGACATGGGCGTTGAGGTTCCCTACGAGGAGCTGCCCGCCATTCAGAAATCGCTGATCACCAAGAGCCGCTTGCTTGGCAAGCGCGTCATCACCGCCACCGAAATGCTCGAATCCATGATCGAAAAGCCCCGTCCGACCCGTGCCGAGATCTCCGACGTTGCCAACGCCGTCTACGACGGCACAAGTGCGATCATGCTCTCGGGCGAGACCGCAGCCGGACGGTATCCCGTCGAAGCCGTGCGTGCCATGGCAAGGATCGCGGAGCATGCGGAATGCGATATCCACTACGAGCAGCGCTTTGCCTACACCGATTTCCGCATCCGCAACACCGTCGACGCGATCTCTCACTCGGTCTGCGGTATGGCTATTGATATTGATGCCAAGGCCATCGCCGTCTGCTCGCTGTCCGGATCGACGATCCGCATGGTATCGCGCTTCCGTCCGCCGGTGGATATCCTCGGCATGACGACCAACGAAAAGACCTTCCACAAGCTGGCGCTTTCCTGGGGCGTCGTTCCCGTCCTGAGCGAGACCTACGACTCCATCGATGTTCTCTTTTACAGCGCCAAGCGCCGTGCCAAGGATATTTTCGGTCTGCAAAAGGGCGACCGCCTGATCGTTACGGGCGGTATGACCAACGGAACCTCCGGTAATACCAATCTCTTGAAGATCGAAACCATCTGACATACATAAAACGACAAAATGCAAACAAATTGTTGCATTTTGTCGTTTTATCTTTTATTTTATGCGCACAATGCTTGTTCAGAAGCCGAGATGCGTCATATTATTCTTCTTGGCAGCATATAGTGTAACCGGCAGTCAAAACAAAAAGAAAAGGAACGGTAACACATATGTCTATGAACACATACGGCCCCGAGGGCTCGCGGATCACGCGAGCGGACAATCACGCATACATCAGCTCACTCGACGGCTTGCGGCGCGCGCTCGAGCAACAGGTGATCCTGGAGGCACCGGCCATCCTGTGCGATCATGCGTTTGATCTGCATGTCTCTCTTTGCGCCGGAGTCAGCGGCCTTATGGCTCGCGACGAGGTGCAATATACCACCGACGCAGAGCCGACCAAGGATATTGCCATCCTTACCCGTGTCGGAAAGCCCGTATGCTTCAAGGTCGTCGGCTTTTCCGAGGACGCCTCGGGACAAACGATCGCCCATCTGTCACGAAGGGAGGCACAGCGCGAGTGTGTTCTTTCGTATATTGATACGCTTATCCCGGGCGATATCATTCCTGCCAAGATCACCCACATAGAAAATTTCGGTGCCTTCGTGGATATCGGCTGCGGCATCATTTCCCTGCTCTCCATCGATTCCATCTCCGTTTCGCGCATCAGCCATCCGAGCGTGCGCTTCTCTGTCGGGGATACCATTTATTCCGTTGTCAAAACCATCGACGAGCGCGGACGGATGTACGTTTCCGCACGTGAGCTTCTCGGCAGCTGGGAGGAAAATGCCGCTCGTTTTTCCGAGGGGGAAACCGTCAAGGGGATCATCCGCAGCGTAGAAAGCTACGGTGTGTTCGTTGAGCTGGCGCCCAACCTCGCGGGTCTTGCGGAAAGCCGCAGCGGCGTACACGCAGGACAAAGCTGTGCGGTATACATCAAAAGCATCATTCCCGAAAAAATGAAGATCAAGCTGATCATCATCGATGCCCAGGATGCGAAGACCATCCCCGAGCCGCTGACGTATTTCATTGATACCGAGCACGTGCGCCATATGGACGCATGGACCTATTCCCCCGCCTGCTGTCCGCGCGTGATCGGAAGCGTCTTTCAGTAAGTTTCACGAGGCTCTTGTTTTTTCTGATCCGTTGTGATACAATAAAGAAAAAAACGGGAGTGGCACATGGTACATATCGGCAACGACTGGGACGACATTCTGCAGACGGAGTTTTCATCCGACTACTACCGTTCCCTTCGGGAATTTCTTAAGCATGAATACAGCACGCAGCGCGTCTATCCGCCGATGCACGATATATTCAACGCCCTGCGCTACACCTCACGTGCCGATGCGCGCGTCGTCCTGCTCGGTCAGGATCCGTATCACGGCGCGGGACAGGCGCACGGCCTGTGCTTTTCGGTACGGGACGGTGTTCCCTTCCCGCCCTCGCTCAAAAACATCTTCAAGGAGCTATCCGCGGAGCTGGGGATCGAGCCGCCGACGTCGGGCGAGCTGACAGGCTGGGCCAAGCAGGGCGTGCTTCTGCTGAACACGACCCTTACCGTACGGGAGGGGCGGCCGCAAAGCCATCTCGGCCAAGGCTGGGAGCGGCTGACCGACGCCATCATTGATCGAATGAACGACAAGGACACGCCCGTCGTCTTTCTGCTGTGGGGTGCCAACGCGCGAAGCAAAAAGCAGCGCGTAACCAACGCCCGTCACCTCGTGCTGGAGTGTGCGCATCCAAGCCCGCTGTCGGCTCACAACGGCTTCTTCGGATGCCGTCATTTTCTAAAGGCCAACGAGTTTCTCGTCCAAACGGGGCAAGAGCCGATCAACTGGGCAAGAACAAAGGAATAAACGAAATAGCATAAAAGCCGCTACGCAACCGAAGACAGGTCGATCGGACCTGTCAGTCGATAGGTAGCGGCTTTTTTTACGCTTTGTTTATAAACAGATGGGAGTCCTCGACATCCACCTCAAGGACGCTGTCGGGCGCAACATCTGCGCTGATGATCTCCTTGGCAAGGAGCGTTTCAATGTGCGACTGAATAAAGCGCTTGATCGGTCTTGCGCCGTACGTGGGATCGTAGGCCGAATCCATAATGAAGTCCTTTGCCGCAGGCGTGACCGTAACGTGAAGCTGCTTATCCTTCAGGCGGCGGTCAAGATCGGCGATCAGCAGATCAACGATACCGCCAATATTCTCTCTCGTCAAGGGCTTATAGAACACGATCTCGTCAAGACGGTTGAGAAATTCGGGACGGAAGCTGCGCTTGAGCAACTCGGACACGCTCTGCCGTGCCTCCTCGCTGATATCTCCCTTGGCGGTAATACCGTCGAGGATCGTGGAGGAGCCGAGGTTGGAGGTCAGGATAATGACCGTATTCTTAAAGTCGACCGTTCGGCCTTGACTGTCGGTGATCCGTCCGTCGTCCAGCACCTGCAAGAGCACGTTGAATACGTCGGGATGCGCCTTTTCCACCTCGTCAAAGAGGATGACGGCATAGGGCTTTCTGCGCACGGCCTCGGTCAGCTGTCCGCCCTCATCGTAGCCCACGTATCCGGGAGGAGCTCCGATCAGTCGGGAGACCGAATATTTTTCCATATATTCGCTCATATCGATGCGGATCATGCTCTTCTCATCGTCGAACAGCGCCTCGGCAAGCGCCTTGGCAAGCTCCGTCTTACCGACACCCGTAGGGCCGAGAAAGAGGAAGGAGCCGATGGGACGACGGGGGTCCTTGATACCGGCGCGTGAACGAAGAATGGCTTCGCTGACCTTCGTTACCGCCTCGTTCTGGCCAATGACACGCTTATGCAGGATGGTTTCAAGTCCGAGCAGCTTTTCGCGCTCGCTCTCCATGATCTTGGATACGGGTATACCCGTCCATCTGGCCACGATGCGACAGATCTCCTCCTCGCTGACCTTGTCACGGAGCAGACGATCGCTGCTGGCCGACACCTCGGCCTTTTGCTCCTCTTCCTCAAGCTGCTTTTTCAAGGAAGGAAGCTTGCCGTACTGAAGCTCGGCCGCCTTGGCAAGATCGTAGCTGCTTTGCGCACGCTCGATCTCGGCATGGGTCTGCTCGATCTGCTCACGGAGCTTTTGCACGCGCTCGATGGATTGCTTCTCCACGTCCCATTTGGATCTCATTTCATCAAAGCTTGCGCGCATATCGGCGAGCTCGGCCTGTATCTCCTTGAGATGCTCACGCGAAAGCTTGTCGTCTTCCTTTTTCAGCGCCGCTTCTTCGATTTCGTGCTGCATGATCTTACGGGCGACCTCATCCATTTCGGAAGGCATCGAGTTCATCTCGGTCTTGATCAAGGCGCACGCCTCATCCACCAGGTCGATGGCTTTATCGGGAAGGAAACGGTCGGAAATATAGCGGTCGGACAGCGTGGCGGCGGCGATCAGCGCACCGTCGTGGATCTTCACGCCGTGGAACACCTCGTAACGTTCCTTTAGACCGCGCAGGATGGAAATGGTATCCTCGACCGTAGGCTCGGGGATCATGACGGGCTGAAAACGGCGCTCCAGCGCGGCATCCTTTTCGATGTATTGGCGATATTCGTTGAGCGTCGTCGCGCCGATACAGTGAAGCTCACCGCGCGCCAGCATGGGCTTTAAAAGATTTCCCGCATCCATCGCGCCGTCGGTCTTGCCCGCTCCCACGATGGTATGGAGCTCGTCGATGAATAGAATGATCTTTCCATCGCTGTTCTTGACCTCCTCCAGCACGGCCTTCAGTCGCTCTTCAAATTCACCTCGGAATTTTGCACCCGCGATCAGGGCACCCATATCCAGCGAGAAGATGATGCGCTCCTTGAGGTTGTCGGGAACGTCGCCCTTGGCGATACGTAGAGCAAGTCCCTCGGCGATGGCGGTCTTGCCAACGCCCGGCTCGCCGATCAGACAGGGATTGTTCTTTGTCTTTCTCGACAAAATGCGAATGACGTTTCGTATCTCCTCGTCTCGGCCGATGACGGGATCGAGCTTCTGCTCCTTGGCCTTTGCCACAAGGTCCTGGCCGTATTTATTGAGTACGTCATAGGTCTGCTCGGGATCGTCGCTCGTTACGGTTCGGTTGCCGCGAATAGCCTTCAGTGCATTCAAAAAAGCGTCCTTGGTAAGTGCGGCTCTTTGAAGGATCTCCTTGACTCTCCGATCCGCCTTGGCAAAGAGGGCGAGCATCAGATGCTCGACCGATACGAACGTATCCTTCATCGTCTTTGCCTGTGCCTCGGCCTCGGTCCATACGGCGTCAAGCTCACGGGACATATACAGCGCGTCTGCTTGCAGGCCAGACAGCTTGGGGAGCGAGCTGACCGCTTCCTCGGCAAGGGACCGTACGGTCTGCACCGATGCGCCCGACCGTGTGATCAGATTGGGGATAAGGCCGTCCTCCCTCGCTACAAGCGCCGAAAGCAGATGCAGCGGCTCTACCTGCTGGTTGCCGTTTTGCAGGGCAAGGGATTGCATATCCCGCAGAGCTTCTATACTTTTTTGCGTATATTGATTCATGTTCATATTGATCACCTCGTCACATATAAAACCAAGCGGATACGAAGCCTTGGCGCCTTGGCCCCGCTCCTTTTCTCCGTACATAAGCATACTCTCAAATTGTTGCGAAATCATGAACAATTGGTGTTTTAATTGTAAATATTAGCACTCTATGATTTTGAGTGCTAATTATTTTTCCGCATTTATGGCGATGCAAACGGCATGATCGCCTCTTTTTTAGCAAAGTCTTTCGTAAGCTGCCAAGACTTTCTCTTGCCTATCCATGCAAAAACGTATCGCACGTCCCCTGTCCGATGGCGCCTTGGATCGTTTGCTCCCCACGCTATGTATAAACTGCACAATCGAAAAAACGATCAAAAAGCACGTCGCCCCCTTTTTTTGTGCAAATGGTACATTTTACAGCACGCCGCCAAAAAATTCTTGCAATCGTCCGTGAAATGTGATATAATTTTAACAGGAATGTAAAAAAGAGGGAAAAATCGCATTCCGTATCCACCCATCAAACAAAAGAACAAAAGAAAGGAAGGACATGTGTATGAAGTATCTGACAAAACAACG
>JAFTLQ010000021.1 GCA_017455905.1 Clostridia bacterium
TACACTTCTACAACAATGAACGTATTCAGTTCAAAACAAAACTGACACCACTCGAAAAGCGATGTCAGTTCGTTGCTTAATTCTTAAATATGCTACCCACAGGGGGCTTTTTGTACTGTCCGCACAATTTAGGGCGGTTCATACACAAGAGAGGCTTTTTTCTACCTCCCGGGAGGTATATTATAAAAACAGTATAAAAACTTTGCTAAGCATATTTACAAAACTAAAAAATTGTGATATAATAAAAATGCGAAACAAACCGAATATGGCATTTAGGAGTATTTTTTGTATAGGGGTACTCTGCCTTTTTGCGTCCGCAAAGATTTGTATTTGGTAAAAAGTACAAGTTCCGTCTTTGTGGATATGGATTATTCTCCTATTTGTCAAAGGTTTGTTTCGCAGCAATAGGGGCTTGTGCTTTTTCGGTGCGTGGCTTCGGTTGCGCACCTTTTTTATTGCTGGTTGGAGGATATATGATAAAGAATGTTCAAAAAAGAGTAACAGATATTACCGGTATCGAACTTATGCCCGGAGAACCCACCGCTTGTCTTGGCAACGGAGAGCAAGGCTTTGAGTGTTGTTGTGATGAGTGCGACTACTATTTGATCTGTTTCCCAGAATTTGATCTAAAAAACGAAGAAGAAATCAGTGATATTGAAGCACCTCCGCCAAGTAAACGGCACAAGATACGAATGAACCGTCTGTTTCGTGAGCGTGTTGGCGGTTCGTTTCTACCGTTTCCCGAGGTAGATTGTTTCTATGAGAGAGCACGAAGCAAGATTATTGTAAAACTCAAAATCAATGAATTTCTCGATAAATGTAAAAAACGCAGACGGACGAGATAAAAATACGAAAAACGCCGTAAGGTTTCTCGTATTTTTATTTTTCATTCGTTATGCCTGTTTACCCTTGACTCTTAAAAACTGTCCTTAAGAGTACACACCTTTGGCTGAACTACTTTTTTGCGTCCCGTACGCTCATGCGATTGTCCGGTACATATTCGGTGTCAGGGATTTCTCCTTCATACCCTACGTACCACCAGTAAAAAGTCGGACACACTTGATCTTCCAGAGCATCGAACACGGTTTTGCAGATGTAACAACGAACGATTTGTGTTGGTTTTTCTTTTTTGCGTTCATATCATTTCCTCTAATAAATCTTGCTTAATTTTTGCATCAACCCTCTTTTTGCTTATTTCAGTTTTGAGCATTCCTGTTTGAGAAACAACGACCAACTGTTTCTCGTCGCATTTGTAAAAATCGCTGCCTATCCAGCAGCTCGGAGACGGACATGTCGGAGAAGTCTTCCGAGACGAAACGACCGTCCTTCTCGCTATGTAGCGCTTCGTTTTTATCTTCCTTTGCCATTATGATATCATTTTCTTTTTTGTTTGTCAATACATGAAGATAGACATTAGAAAAAGGGAAGAGAAAAGCCCCAGCGGCGCTGGGCGGCGATTCGAGACTGTCGTGGGAAGGGTGTCCCACGTATCACCTGATTGCCCGGCATATAAAAAGGCGGTGCTTTATGCATCGCCTTTTAAAGTTAATACCAACAAGCACACGCTTCTTTTCTAAAATCTTTTTCAGAAAACATTTCGCATGCCCGTCTTATTGCATGCCCGGCGTACGTGTGAAAGGGATCTTCTTTGCTATATTCTGCTTTTTTTACTTCTCCGGTCGAAGCATTTAACACTATTTTCCCAGGATAATCTGTTTCGTTTTCGACAATATACTCGAAAGAACAAACAACTCCATCCCATAAAATATTTCTAAGGTTTACCATGTTTCTTTTTCCATTCTATGAGTTCTTTTTTATAATTGTATTTTATGTTTGCACGATCATGCGCTTCTTTGTGGCTCAAACCTTGCTTTTTTAATTGCATTTCATATAATTCGTGCTCGATTAAAGTGATATCATGCTTTTGAATATTTTTCCCATCAGACAAGCGTTGCCATGATTGCGCCATATCATAATCTTCATATAATCTCCTCGTTTCAGTTCCAAGGTTGTGCTCGTCAAAAAACAAATATTGTCGCACGGCTTCAATGTCTTTTACGGGGAAACCGGTATTTTTTGCTATAACAGCAGCGTTGTTTTTTCTGTTTCTTATTTCCTCGTAATATCGCTCAGCGTGCTTTTTTGCTTCTTTCGAATCTGAATCGAGAGCTCCACTAATTGCTCCTGAAATTCGCAAACCATCGGTATTATATATCAGCTGCCGCTCCCGCAGTTCAGAGGCGGACATGTCGGCGAAGTCTTCCGGCTTTTCTTTAGAGACGAAACGACCGTCCTTCTCGCTATGTAGCGCACCGTTTTTATCTTCCTTTGCCATTATGATATCACTTTCTTTTTGTCTTGTCAATAGAAAAGGCGGTGAAACCACCGCCTTATATTCTTCGATGGTCCCATGATATCATAATTTTTTTTGCCAAACAAGTGCCAACGCGTGCCAACTTTTATAAATTGGCGATTTTTTTGATGATTTCTTCCTTATCGCGGTACAAGGATCGCACGCTGCGGTGAAGGGAAGCGCTGATCACGTAGAAATTGCGCACGCCGAGGATGTACCGTTGTCGTTTACGTCAGCAGAAAGCGTCAGGGCAGAGTATAGATTATAAATCACGGATATGTTGAAAAGAGCAGGGAAGTCACACAGACGTGTGTATCAGAAGCAACAAACCGGGTGATCGTATGGTACGAAGGCTGGCGTTGATCGTTCCCCGATGCTCTCCTTTTCGTTATGGCTTGAACCGATATGGCCAACAGTGAATCGGATACCTGAGCAGGGGATAGCCAAACAACTGCCCTACATCTTTATACATACAATTATACAAAAGATAAATTTTGTATAATTGAGGGAAGAAAAAATAGGGAAAAACGGGAGTAAAACGCTGTTTTATGGCTTGTACGGCTTATTTTTTAGGTTTTTTATGATTGGCTGGTTTGCCGGATATTGTTGAACGTCCGTTTGAAGCGCATCGGATGCTTTTTCTAAAAACGCGTGCGATACGATCTACGCGGACTTTTTTAAAAAAACGTGTGCGATACAGTCTACGCGGACTTTTTTAAAAAATGTGTGCGATACAGTCTATGCAAGAATTTTAAAAAACACGCGGGATACGCTGCGCAGACAAATTAAAAACGTAGCGCCGATGAACGGAAACGATCGAAATCCATCAAAAAAAGAAAAAGGCTTGCAAAACGGGTCAAGATCCGTTATAATAAAAACAGAAGGGAACAGTTCCCTTCTGTTTCATTCGCTTTTGTCCCTTTGACACTTCATGCGTACACGGATATATTTTTGCCTGGTGGCTTCCCCGCCCCGCAGATGACGCTCGGATTTGTTCTTATCCAGCACCTTTTTTACCTCCGCGTACAAACGTCGGTTATAATGCTTCAGCTTGTATGTAAGATCCTTATGTACCGTGCTTTTGCTGATGCCGAAATGGGCCGCCGCGGCGCGTACGGTTGCGGTCGTTTCTATCACATATTCGGCTAACTCTTCACAGCGCTCTTTTCCGTCGTGTTGCATGATGCTCCCCTTCCGCTTCTTTGTTTCATTATATGAAAAGGACTCTCAAAACATGCAAAAAGAAACGTCAAAATTTTCTGAATCCACCATCCTTGAGGGGATGATGTCAATACGCGCCGTATTGGCAGGTAATGACGATGGGATCAACGATCGCAGGATCACGCAGATCCTGTACGATACGGCACGGGAAACACATATCCACAAGGAGCTCGGATATCTCCGAGCGATCGCTGAGGCGCGTGGCTTTACAGTAACGGGCGTCAGCGCCGAGACGATCCAGGAGCAGACGCTGGGGACGACGCATGGCGGTCTGATCGCCTGCACGACCGACCGCACACTTCCCTCTTTGTCCGATGCGATCGCGAGCGGCCGTATTCGTTCCGACGGCTTTTATACGATGATCGAGGGGATCGAGGATCCTTACAACTTTGGGTATGCGATACGGTCGTTATACGCCTGTGGCTGTCACGGCATTATCGTTCCCGGACGCAACTGGTTCTCGGCGGCCGGTGTCGTTGCCAGAAGCTCGGCCGGTGCCTCGGAGCGTATACCCGTATATCTCACCGAGCATGCCATGGAGGCGGTGGACGGCTTTCATTCGCTCGGATACAGCGTTGTGTGCGCAGAGGAGAAAACGGAGCATACACTCGGTCTTTGTCCCATCGTCTTGCCCGTACTGCTCATCGTGGGTGGTGAAAAGCGCGGCTTATCCGCGCAGGTGGTAAAGGCGGCGGATCTTCGTGTAAAGATCGCATATGCACGTCCCTTTCGTGCCTCCTTATCGGCGGCATCTGCTACGACCATGTTCGCGTATGAGATCGCACGACAAAACAAAATTCCTGAATAATAGGTACAAAAAAGAAGCAGAAAACGGAAAACCGTTTTCTGCTTCTTTGTGTCAGGAGCGAGAGGAGCAGCCGCAGCCGCCGCCACCGCCGCGCGAGGACTGTACGGCAGGGCCGTTCCCGGTACCCGTGAACTGGCCGACGGGAAACGCGATATTGCGGAACAGGTTGCAGGGGTTATCGTCGTTTGTTGCGGCCACACATTCCTTATCGGGCACGCTGTAGTCCGTCGCCTGTACGAGCAGCTGTGCGGGACGCTGGATACGAATGACGGAAAAGATGCCGAAGGAAATATACAGGTGCGGATTGTTCGACTGAAGAACGAGCTCACCGTCCATCATCTCGCGGATGGTATCGGGGATATCGTTGCAATCATTCAGCGCGCAGCAGTCGGGACATTCGCAATCGATCTTGGTGCCAAGAACGATGGGATCCACGCTCTCTACGATGGCAACGGGATCGTTGTGGCTGACGGTATCCAGATTGCCGATGCGGCAGTAGTTGTTTCTCGGATCGGAGGAAAAGGATGCGACTCTTCCCTCTCCGCCGTACAGAACGACGTCCTTCTCCAGAACGGCCAATCCCTTAAATACCTGACTACGACCGATGCCAAGGCAGGCTTCGCATTCAACTTCGACAAAATACCGCACGGTGATCTGATAGAATCCATTGTTAAACGGGACCTCGTCGACTCCCACGAACGCCCAAAGCGTCTTGGCAGAACGAGTACGAACGCTGGTTGCGTTGGCAATGACTTCTTCGCCGAAGCAAGACAGATAGATGCGCGAGTTTTCAAAGCAATCTCTGTCGCGGCAACAGTCAAGCACGCGCTGCGTATCGATGCATACCGTTCCACGGTTGTCAAAGGAGAGTCCGTTTGCGGTGTTTCTGTTTTCGGGCATGATGTTTCTCCTAAGGTGAATTTAATAAACCACGGCGGAATGTATGGTACGTTCCGCCTCGCTATTAGTCTATGAAACACGTGCCGTTTCGTTTCATAAAAAAGGACAGAGAACGTTCTCTGCCCTTTTAAGTCGGGTACTCTTTTTTCAGGCGCTCGGTCGATCAGGCGTAGGCCTTGATGCCCTCGGGGCATTCATCGACGGGAATGGATGCCGTCATGACCACGTTGATCTGCTCTGCCAGAGGCTCGAGCTTTTTGAGCATTGCCTCATACGCTGCGGTATCGTCACCGCAGATCTTGAGTGCCGAGTCAACGAAGAGATCGGTAATATCGTTGTTGGAGGACAGGATGCCGGCGATAAAGCCGTACAGCGCTTCTCCGTTGGTGATGCCATAGGTGTTGGTGTCGATCAGACGGGCTTTATATGTAACATCGAGACGAAGCTTATCGCCCTTTTCGATGCAGACAACGGAACCGTTGGACTCCGTAGCGGCTTTGTTAACAAGGTCGATAAGGGTCTTGGTCTTTCCGGAGCCTTTACCACCGATGAATAATTTGATCATATGCGAAACCTCCAAAATTTTTGGTACTTTTATTTTACACTACTTTCCATGAAAAAGCAATAGCTTTTCATGAATTTTTTATATTTTTTAACAACTTACCGCTTATGCATTTTTAATGCGTGCTTCCAGCGTTTCCTTCATGGATTCGTAACCGGGCTTTCCAAGGAGAGCAAACATATTTTTCTTGTATGCCTCAACACCGGGCTGATCAAAGGGATTGACGCCGAGCAGATATCCGGACACCGCACAGGCAAGCTCAAAGAAATATACCAGATAGCCGAAGGAGTAGGCGGTGCGATCGTCAACCTCTAAGAGGATATTCGGTACGCCGCCGTCGTTGTGAGCGATCAGCGTGGCGAGCATGGCGGTCTTGTTTACGTCGTCCATGGTCTTGCCGGCGATGAAGTTCAGGCCGTCCACGTTGGCTTCATCATACGGAATTTCAAAGGAAACGCCGGGGTCCTTGATATTGATGACCGTTTCAAACAGGTGGCGACCACCGTCCTGAATATACTGGCCGAGCGAATGCAGGTCGGTCGAGAAGATAACGGAGGCGGGCATGATTCCCTTGTGATCCTTTCCTTCACTTTCGCCGTACAGCTGCTTCCACCACTCGTTGAGCATCAGCATATAAGGCTCGTAGCCGACGAGGATCTCGGTGCTCTTCCCTTTTCTTGCGAAAATATTGCGCAGGGTGGCGTAGGTAAGAACGTCATTTTTGTCAGCAGACACATCCGTATAAGCGACGCGAGCATCGGCCGCACCCTGCATCATAGCGGCAATATTGATGCCTGCCACGGCAATGGGAAGCAGACCAACGGCGGTCAGGACGGAATAGCGTCCGCCGACATCATCGGGAACGACAAAGGTCTCGTACCCTGCTTCATCGGAAAAATGCTTGAGTGTACCGCGTGCGCGGTCGGTCGTAACGTAGATGCGCTCCTTGGCACCCTCGACGCCGTATTTGTTCTCCAGCAGGCTCTTGAATACACGGAAGGCAATGGCGGGCTCGGTCGTCGTACCGGACTTGGAAATAACGTTGATGCAGATCTCTCGTCCTTCGCAGATGGACAGCAGCTCCGTCAGCGCGGTAGAGGAAATGTTATTGCCGGCGAAATAAATGTCGGGGGTGTCCTTTTTAAGATTATTATAGAGGGGGCTCTTGACAAATTCGATGGCGGCACGGGCGCCAAGATACGAGCCACCGATGCCGATGACGACGAAGATGTCACACTGTTTCTTGATTTTTTCTGCGGCAAGACCGATGCGCGCAAACTCCTCCTTGTCGTAGTTTACCGGAAGATCCAGCCAACCAAGAAAGTCGTTTCCTGTGCCGGTTCCTGCCTGTAAGGTGGAAAGTGCGCTCTTTGCAAACGGCATCAAATGCTTGATCTCATCCGCGCGGACAAAGGATTTGATAAAGGTATCGTTAATATGCAGTGCCATAGGTAATCCTCCCGATGTGTTTTATTTATATTCTAACACAGCCGAAGCGATTTTTCAATAGATACGAAGAAACTCATGCCCGCTTTTTACGAGTTTTTTTCGTTCATGCAAAACGCGGACGTCAGATACCGCAGGAATATGTCGAAAAAGGAGATCTTCTCCACGTCCTCTTCCGCATAGATATCGCACGTACCGATAACCTCGCCGTTCAGAAGATATGTCTTTTTTCCGACGACGTCACCCGCCTTGATCGGTGCTTCGACGTACGAAGGCAGATCGTATACCTCCTCGACCTTGCTGACGCTTCCCTTGGGCACAACGCAAGCGAAGGCCTCGCTTGTAAGCGCCGTGCTGTCTGTCTTTCCTGCGCGAACGGGGGCGATCTCAACGGTTTTGGTCGGGCATTCATACAGCGCGTAGGTGGAAAATCCGTAGTCGAGCAGCGTGCGAGCGATCGCGTTGCGCTCGTCGCGTGTGGCGGCTCCCATGATGACGGCGATCAGCGTCATATTGTCGCGCGTGGCCGTTACGCTGACGCAGAAGCCTGCGGCATCGGTCGAGCCTGTTTTAAGACCGTTACAGCCCTCGTAAAAGCGAACCAGGCGGTTGGTATTTGTCAAGGTAAATTCGCCGTTGCGGATGGTATCCTGCCACATGGAGCTATATTGGAAAAGAAGCGGATATTGCAGCAGCTCACGCGTCATCACTGCGATGTCCTGCGCGGAGGTCAGGTGATGGGTGACGGTATCGTCAAGTCCTGTGACGTTTTCAAAATCGGTCGCCGTCAGTCCGAGCTCCTTTGCCCGTGCATTCATTTGTGCAACAAAAGCACTCTCGCTTCCTGCCACGTACTCAGCAAGTGCCACGGCGGCGTCGTTGGCGCTGGCAATTACGGTACATTTGATAAGATCCTCGACCGTCATGCGCTCTCCTTCTTCAAGAAATACCTGACTGCCGCCCATAGAGGCGGCGTTTGCGCTGACGGTGACCGTGTCGGTCAGAGCGATGCGCTCCTGATCCAGCGCTTCCATGACAAGCAGTAGCGTCATGACCTTGGTCACGGAGGCGGGCGGCAGGGCTGCGGCGGCATTCTGTTCAAACAGTACCGCGCCCGTCGTTGCCTCCATAAGAATAGCAGATGTTGCCTCTACGGAAAAGTTCGCCGGCATGACGGTTTCTGCCACAGTTTTTTCTCTTTTTTCTGTCGATAAAGCAAAAGACGACAAACAGCACGTGCCGATCATGAGCACGGCAAGCAAGCATACAGCAATACGTTTCATACGCATCTCCTTACGATCATTTTACCAAATTGTATGAGATTGCCCCGTTTCATCATTCGGAATATTTGAATTTTTTGATAAACTTTTTCGTTTGCCTTGTTTTTTGTTTTTTCATATGGTATAATTCTTTTTAGAACGATATATAAGGAGTCTTCCTTTGAAAAACGAAAAAAATAAAAAAAAGCGGCTGCGCATCTTTGACTTTACGCGCGATGGCCGCGGTGTCAGCAAGAATGCAACGGGGGCAGCCCCCGGCTCCTTGCGACATTTCTTCTTTTGCTTAAAAAACAATTTTGGTAAGCTGGTATCCGCCAACATTTTCTTTATTCTCGGGAACTTCCCTCTCTTCTTTGCGATCACCGCCTTTTCAGGTTATACAAAGGTGGAGCGCATGATCCCGCTGTCGGACCTGTTTCAGAACCTGTTTGGCCTGATGTCGGCTCAGCCGACCTCAACCCCGGCGCAAATGAGCATGTTCGCCGTCGAGGGGATGCAGTATCAGACGCTGGCACCCACGACGCTGACGTATATTTTTTACGGTATCGGCCTTTTGACGCTGTTTACCTTTGGTATCGTCAACGTGGGAACGGCCTATATTCTGCGTAATATGGTCAAGGGTGAGCCGATCTTTGTCTGGACAGACTTCTGGTATGCCGTCAAGCGTAATCTCAAGCAGGCCATGATCTTCGGCTTTATCGATGCGGCCATCTGTGCCCTTCTCATCTATAATATCTATTCGATGGTCTATAATACGGGAACGTTCCTTCTCTCCCTTGTATTTTGGGCAAACGTCGTGCTGTTCCTGCTCTTCTTCTTTATGCGCTATTACATCTACGTGCAGATGGTGACCTTCGATCTGTCCATTTTCAAAATGGTCAAAAACGCCCTCTACTTCTCTCTTCTCGGAATCAAGCGCAACATCATGGCACTTCTCGGTATTCTCGTTGGGCTTCTGCTCGAGGTCCTTTGCTTGTTTGGCGCCGGCGGATTCCTCGTTCCGGTAGCTGTGGCCGCACCGCTGGCGATCCTTGTTTCCCTCTTTGCCTTTATGAAGGTCTACGCCTCGTACTTCAAGATCAAGCAGTATATGATCGATCCGTATCTCGCCGAGCATCCGGAGGAAGCTCCTGTGGCGGAGGACGATGAGGCACCGATTATGACGGATGACGTTACGGAGCGTGAGAGGCTGGATGAAATAAAGAAGCGTAACGGTCTTGTCTGATAGAAGCTACGGTATATGGCACCGCATCAAGACGGCCCTGTGCATGTAAGCACAGGACCGTCTTTTTATGCGTTATGCTGGGGTCTTTGCTCCGTCGACGTCGCGACAAAGCTCGTCAAGCGTGCCAAAGCGATATCCCATGGCGCGCCACTGTGCGATCAGCGGCTTGAGGATCGCTGCGTTGGTAGCGGAGGTCGGGTGAAGCAAAAGAACCTCGCCGTTGTGCGTGTTGGCTATGATCTTCTTGATAGCGGCGCTCTCGGACGGTTGCTTTTCGTTATCCCAATCCTCGTACCCAAAGCTCCAAAAGATGGTTTTGTATCCGAGCTCCTGCACACATTGCAAGGCCTGTGTGCTGTAACGCCCTTCGGGAAAACGAAAATATTTGTCCATCGTATAGCCCGTCGTTTCCTCAAATACCCGTTCGAGATCGGTCAGATTGTCGGCGATCTCCTCACGGGAGCAACCCGTCAGATCCTTGTGGTTCTTCGTATGATTGCAAACAAGATGTCCCTCGTCCTTCATACGCTTGACAAGATCAGTATTTTTTAAGCATAAATGTCCGAGGATAAAAAAGGCGGCCGGCACATGCTCCTCCTTGAGTACGTCAAGGATCTTTTCGACGTTGCCGTTTTCATATCCCGCGTCGAAGGTCAGATATAGCACGCGGTCGTCGTCCTTATCGCATTTTGCCGTGTTCATATAATACGCGCCGTACGGCAGAGCGTCGGTCAGCTCCGCCGGCAGTGTGGGCTGCGTCTGTCCGCTTCGCGGCACGTACCAGCTCTTTCCCTGCGCGGCCGATGCGGGTACGGTACATACGCCTGCGATCTGCACGAAGCATACGAGAGCGGCCAGCCACTTACATATACGTTGTTTCATATACATCTCCATGACCGCAAAGGTGCGGTCTTTTTTAAAAATATGATCCGTTTCGGATACGTATAGTTTGTCACGTGCGCCGACTTTTAAGAAGACATATGCAGACAGAAAAAACAAAGAACGGCAGATCCGTCAGGATCTGCCGTTCTTTCCAAGCAAATTACTTGTACTTGCGCTTTCTTGCGGCCTCAGCCTTCTTCTTGCGCTTTACGCTGGGCTTTTCGTAGCACTCTCTCTTACGAAGCTCGGTAAGAACACCGGACTTAACGCACTGTCTCTTAAAACGGCGAAGTGCGCTATCGAGAGTCTCGTTTTCTTTTACTCTGATTTCTGCCATGTCTATTTCCCCTCCCTTCATGATGCGAAGAGATCGATCATCTTAAAATTTTACTATAATAGTATATAGTATTTTTCGTCGTTTGTCAATATGTTTTATGAATTTTTTTATTTTTTCATGCGTTTGACGCTTGCTTGTGCGGCTCGCAGCGTGTTTTGCAGAAGCATGGCGATCGTCATAGGGCCGACACCGCCCGGAACGGGGGTGATGAGCGAGGCGACCTGCTCGGCTTCCTCAAAGGCTACGTCGCCTGTGAGCTTGCCGTCCGGCAGACGGTTGATACCGACGTCGATCACCACGGCGCCCGGCTTGATCATATCGGCACGGATAAAGCGGCTTTTGCCGATCGCTACGATGAGAATATCGGCGCTCCGCGTCACAGCGGCAAGATCGACCGTGCGAGAATGGCAGATCGTTACCGTGGCGTTGGCTTCGAGCATCAGATGCATCATCGGTTTTCCGACGATGTTGCTGCGGCCGACGATGACGCAATGCTTGCCGCAGGGATCGACCTTGTAGTAGGAGAGCAGCTCCATGACGCCTGCGGGCGTGCAGGGCTTGAAGATGGCGTGACCGGTCATGAGGTGACCGACGTTTTCGGGATGGAAGGCGTCAACGTCCTTACGTGGATCGATGCGGTGAATGACGGCCTCCTCACGGATATGCGACGGAAGAGGAAGCTGGACTAAAATACCGTGCACGGCAGGATCGGCGTTGAGCTCGTCGATCTTTGCAAGGAGCGTCGATTCCTCGATATTGGCGGGAAAACGGTACTCATACGAGGTAAAGCCGACCTCAAGACAGCCGTTGTGCTTGTTGCGCACGTATACCTGGGATGCCGGATCCTCACCGACGAGGATGACCGCCAGCGCCGGTGTGACACCGGTTTCCTTGATAAAGAACTCGGTCTGTTCCTTGATACGTTGCCGTGTATGTGCGGAAACGGCTTTTCCGTCCATGCGTTGTGCCATGTAGCTTCCTTCCTTATAACGATTCAAAAACAGAGGGACGGTTGAGAACGTCCGATATGGTGATGGCCTGCAGCTTGCGTGCGACGTCCATGCTGATGCTTTCAAAAATATGATGATAAATGCAGGCAGTTTTGTCGCTGTTGAGAGAGCACGTTTGCTCCTTTTCGAGGCATCGCATCATAGCGATCGGGCCGTCGATCAGCTCGATGATCGCCTTGAGCGTGATCTCATCGGGGGAAACGGCGAGACGATAGCCGCCCCGCGCACCCTTGTAGGAGGTCACGTAGCGCGAGCTGACGAGCTTATGCAGGATCTTCAGCGTAAAGCGCGGTGTGACCGATGTGTGCTCGGAGATGCTCTGCGCATCGGCCACGCCGTCAATGGCGGCGAGGTGGGTGAGAATGCGCAGGGCGTAATCCGATTCCTGTGTGATCCGCATAGAGTCGATCAGAAGCGCCCGTCTTTGTAGGCGTCGATGACGGTGTGGATCTTCTTGGACTGATCGAGCAGATGGCTGATCGTACGGTCGTGGTTGAGGGTATCGATGATGTAAGCAACGAACTTGCACATGTTGACCTCTCCGTACCACTTGCGAGACAGAAGCTCGGGCGTACGGTAAATGAGGTTGGTCGTAAAGATCTTGGTGATGACACCGTCGGCGTAGGCCTTATCCATCGCTTCAAGACCGTTGCAGAACAGACCGAAGGTGGCAAACACGAAGATGCGCTTGGCGCCCTTGTTCTTGAGCTGCTGTGCGACGTCGATGACCGAGTCACCCGAGGAGATCATATCGTCAACGATGATGACGTCCTTGCCCTTGACGTTGCGGCCGAGATATTCATGAGCGACGATGGGGTTCTTGCCGTTGACGATAACGGAGTAATCACGGCGCTTGTAGAACATACCAAGGTCAATGCCCATGACGGAGGAATAGTACATGCACTTAGCCATACCGCCTTCGTCGGGCGAGATGATCATCGTGCTGTCTGGATCTATCTTGATATCGTCGTAGGAATGGAGCATTGCCTTGATCATCTGATACGAGGTACGAACGTTTTCGAATCCGCTGAGCGGAATGGCGTTCTGCACGCGAGGATCATGAGCGTCGAAGGTGATCAGATTGGTGATGCCGACGTTGGCAAGCTCCTGCAGTGCCATCGCACAGTCGAGCGATTCTCTGCCCGAGCGCTTATGCTGACGGCCCTCGTACAGCATGGGCATAATGACGCTGATGCGCCGTGCCTTACCGCCGATCGCGCCGATGATGCGCTTGAGGTCCTGAAAATGATCGTCGGGACTCATAGGGACGGTCATTCCGTACATATTGTATGTAACACCGTGGTTAAAGCAGTCACAAATAATATAAACATCGTTTCCTCGCATGGATTGATGCAGAGAGCCCTTGGCTTCACCGCTTCCGAAGCGGGGGCAGGAGATGTCGGCAAGATAGGTGGAAACCTCCTCCGATCCGCGGAAATCTTTAAGATACGAATCTACCTCGGCAGAAAATGCCTCGCAGCCGCGCATGCCGATAACGCTGAGTTCACCGTACAATGAGTCCTTCATGATTGTGTCCGTTCCTTCTTGTTTTCATATGATAGGGATAGTCGGATACGATCCGACGCATACTCATTATATATCATTTTACCCATAAAGTCAAGTGGATAAGGCGACAAATTACGACAAAGACGCCGCCGTTTTTTGGGTATTTTGATAAATACAAAAAAGGAGAGCTTTATGCCTTACAGCGGAACCTTGATCGTCAAAGTCACATCGGCGACGGGCGCCTTCCCCGTTGAGGGGGCGACGGTTCGCGTGGAGGGGCGCAGTCCGGGTGTCAACGATCTTTTGTATATCCTTCTGACCGATCAGGACGGAAACACCTCGGTCCTGACACTTCCCGCCCCCGATCCCGATCTTTCCCGGCATCCAAATCCTGCCGCTTCACCGTATTCGATCTTTGATATCACCATCAGCAACGAGGGATTTTACGAAAAGCACGTATATTCCGTATCCGTCTTTTCGGGAATCAAAACCATCTTGCCCGTGAACCTTATCCCCTTCTCCGAATTCGAAGCACAGGACAACGCACCGCAGGGAACGCAGACCGTTATCTCCGGAGAAAATCCCGCGCTTTAAAACCAAACGAAAGAAGGTTGTACGATGCCGACACCGATCATACCATCACAGATCATCGTTCATATAGGGGCGCCGGACGAGGACGGTCTGAACGTAAAGGAGACCTTTCCCTCGTACATAAAGAACGTAGCCTCCAGCGAGATCTATCCCACCTGGCCCGAGGAGGCCATTCGCGCCAACATCCTTGCGCAGATATCCGTTGCACTCAACCGTGTGTATACTGAATACTATCGCAGTCGCGGATACGACTTTGATATCACATCGTCTCCCGCCTATGACCAGAATTACGTCTATCAGCGCGATATTTTTGAAAACATCTCCGAGATCGTAGACGATATCTTCAATTCGTATCTGCGAAGGCAGGGCTTTCTTGAGCCGCTGTACGCACAGTTCTGCGACGGCGTCAAGGCGGTCTGCGGCGGTCTTGCGCAATGGGGGACGGTGGAGCTTGCCAACCAAGGACAAAATGCCCTCTCCATCGTCCGATCGTATTACGGCGAGGATGTTGAGCTCGTCACCGACGTTCCCGTAGAGGACGTTACGGAAAGCGCGCCGCCCATTCCTCTTCGTGAGGGGGACAGCGGACGCGACGTTGAGCTTGCCCAGCGGCGTATCAACCGCATCTCTGCCAATTTCCCCGGCATTCCCAAGATCACACCCGCCGACGGCTTTTTTGACCGAAGCACGACCGATGCCGTCCGTAAATTTCAGGAGGTCTTCGGCCTTACGATCGACGGGCTGATCGGTCGGCGTACGTGGTATAGCATTCTGTTCATCTATAACGCTGTCAAAAACGTCTTTACACTCAACTCGGAGGGCATTCGCCTGTCGGACGTGTCCACGGAATTTTTGGCCGATCTACGCCTGGGAACATCGGGCGAGGGCGTTCTCGTTCTGCAATATTATTTGCAGTATATCTCGACCTTCGTGCCGTCCGTACGTTCGGTCACGGTGGACGGCTCCTTTGGACAAGAAACACAGGAAGCCGTGCTCTCCTTTCAGCGTACCTACGGCTTTCCCGAAAACGGGATCGTGGACCGTGCTGTATGGGACAAAATACAAAATATCTACTACGGCTTGATCGCCGGGCTGCTGTTTGAATACAGGGAGGGCACGATTCTTCCCTTCCCGGGACGCATCCTTCGCATAGGAACGGAGGGGGATGACGTACGCGTGCTGCAGTCGTATCTTGCCTACATCGCACGCACCTATACCGATATTCCCGCCGTAACGGTGGATGGCTCGTACGGTGAGGAAACGGTCGCCGCCGTCGAAGCGTTTCAGGCACATTTCGGCCTGCCCGAGACCTCCGGACGTGTCAATTCCGTCGTTTGGGATGCGATCGTATCGGTGTACGAGGACCTGTATTTCGGCTCGATGGTGCAGACGGGACAGTTCCCGGGATATGAAATATCGTAAAAAGGAGACGCTATGTACTTTATTGAAAACAAGCGAGCGGCTATCCGCGAGGTGCAAGGGATGCTACGTACCCTTTCTTACCTCGGGGAGCCGCTGTATAACGGCGTGCCCATGCCGCATGTGCCGCAGGACGGCATATACGGTCGGCAGACAGCCGACGCCGTGTGGCAGTTCCAGGAGCAGTATCGGTTGACGCCAACGGGGCGTGTGGATTATCAGACGTTCGTTGCACTGCGCCGTGCGTCAAACGACGTGCGCACGGAGCCGACGGACGTGACCGTGCCCGAAAAGACGCTGTCGCGCGGTGATCAGAGCGACGATATTCTTTTACTTCACCATTTGCTTGCCTTGTTTGAGCAACGCCATCCGAACGTCTTCCGCGCACCGCGCGGTTCGTACTTCGGACGGGAGACGGAGTATGCGGTAAGACAGATACAGACCTATTTTCAACAGCCGACCGACGGCCGTCTGACTCCTCGTATGTTCCGCATGCTGCGTGCGTATCTTTCCCTGCCGATGACGGTCGAATCGACCCGTCCACTTAACGCATAGACGCACGTTCGTTTGGACATACTTTCAAAAAAGACGGATGGGAGAATGGGATGGGAGCAAGATTTACGGAAAAGGCAGAAAAAGCGTTGAACGGTGCTGTCGGTGTTGCCTGTCGGCTTGGACATACGTACGTGGGAACGGAACATATGCTGCTTTCGCTCGCCGAGGAGGAGCTGTCGTGTGCATCGGTGCTTTTGCGAAAGCAGGGCGTGACGGCCAAGGCGATCGAAAAGACCATCGAAACCTACGCGGGCGCATCCAAGCCGACCGTCCTCAGCTCCAAGCACATGACACCAAGATGCCGAAAGATGGTGGAGGCGTCCTATAAGGTCGCCCTGAAATACGGGTCGGGCAGGATCGGGACCGAGCATATCCTGTTTGCTCTGTTGGAGGAGCGCGACTGTGTCGGCGCCAAGCTTCTGCAGTGCATCGGAGGATGTGACGTCAGCGTTCTCAAGGATGAGGTGTTGACCTTTCTGCGAGCCAGCGCGAAGGGCGCGGAGATCTATCAGGCCTCCTCCCCATCGGCGATCCCGACGCTATTGAAGTACGGAAAGAACCTGAGTGCTTTGGCTATGCAGGGAAAGCTCAATACGGTCATAGGACGCGAAGCGGAGACGGAGCGGCTGATCCGCATTCTGTGTCGGAAAAACAAGAACAACCCCTGCCTGATCGGCGAGGCGGGCGTTGGTAAAACAGCCATCGTTGAGGGCCTAGCCACACGGATCGCCGAGGGGAACGTTCCGTCCCTTCTGATCGGAAAAACGGTGATCTCACTCGATCTTACCTCTATGATCGCAGGAACCAAGTACCGAGGCGACTTTGAGGAGCGGATTAAGGCGATGCTTGACGAGGCGGTACGTACGCCGTCGGTGATCCTGTTTATTGATGAGATCCATACGATCGTCGGCGCAGGCGCGGCGGAGGGTACGATCGATGCGGCGAATATTCTAAAGCCCGAGCTGTCGCGCGGCGGCATTCAGCTGATCGGTGCGACGACGGTACAGGAATATCGGAAAACGATCGAAAAGGATGCAGCGCTTGAGCGTCGCTTCCAGCCGATCACCGTCGAGGAGCCCGACGCACAGGCCGCGTTGCGTATTCTGTTTGGTGTTCGGAAAACGTATGAAGCACACCATTCCCTCCGCATTTCGGACGATGCGCTGCGTGCCTGCGTGTGGCTGTCCGAGCGGTATATACAGGATCGGTTTTTGCCGGATAAGGCACTCGACCTTTTGGACGAGGCCTGTGCACAGAAAAACGTTGTTTATAATCAAAAAACGGAAAATGTGGTAAATTTAGAAGAAAAAATACGGCAGACAGAAATGCAGAAAGAAGATGCCGTAAGAAAACAGGACTTTTCCTTGGCACTGAGCCTGAAGGATCTTGAGGTTTTGTATAAGGATCAGCTACAAAAGGAGCGTGAGGAGGAGGACAGCGAAAAGCACACGCGTACGGTGAGCGAGGAGGATATCCGCGCGATCGTTACGGAGATGACCGGCATCCCCATCCGCGGCTTGCAGCAGGAGCTGTACGTCGGCGATCTGCATGAGCGGCTATCCTCTCATATCGTCGGTCAGGAGCGCGCCGTGCGTGCCGTATCCGATGCGATCGTACGCTCCCATGCCGGCCTGACCGATCCCAAGCGCCCTCTCGGCGTATTTCTCTTCCTCGGAGAGAGCGGTGTCGGTAAAACCGCGCTGGCCAAGGCGTTGGCATGCGAGCTGTTTTCCTCCGAAAAGTTCCTCATCCGGTATGATATGTCGGAGTTTTCCGAGGCACATACCGTTTCCAAGCTGATCGGTTCGCCTCCCGGCTACGTGGGGTACGAGGAGGGCGGCGGCCTGGTAGAAAAGATCCGGCGACACCCATATTCGGTAGTGCTCTTTGATGAGATCGAGAAGGCGCACGCCGAGGTGCTGAACGTCTTATTGCAGGTGACCGATGACGGCACGCTGACGGATGCGAGCGGCCGCCGCGTCAGCTTTCGGCATGCGTTGATCATTTTTACGTCGAATATCGGCTCCGACGGATTTCGCGGACAAAGGACGCCGGGCTTTTTGGCCGATGAAGCCTCATCGCAATACCGTCAGTATGTTGAGCGGCTGAAGCGGCACTTCCCTATCGAGTGGATCAACCGTATGGATGATCTCATTTTGTTTTCTCCTCTTTCCGAGGAGGATCTGGTCGTTATCACGAAAAAGCGGCTGGAGGATCTCTCCGCACGCGCCGAGCGGATGGGGCTTCATCTATTCGTGGATGACCGCGTCATACGGCTGTTGGCGCGCGTCAGCCTGGAAAGCGGCCTGGGAGCGCGACCTCTCGCCCGACAGGTGACCGAGCGCATCGAAACACCGCTATCCAAAAAGCTCGTCGACGGCGAGCTTCATCCGGGCAATGACGTATACGTCAGCACGTCCGATGACGTGCATATCGATCTTCGGACAGACGTGCGATGCACGCAAGAGAGCCCTTCAACGTAAAAAAAGACCTTGCTTGACGGATATCAAGCAAGGTCCTTTTTTATGCAGCGTCAGTCAACCTCTACGACGCCGTTTTCCTTTACCGTGACGGTCATCCCGTCCTTTACGTACGAGAGAAATTCCTCACCGAGCGAGTCGACAACGGGCATAGAAACGCCATCGACCCAAACGTCTGCGAGCACGGCTCCTGCCGCGGCAAGGGAGTCGATCGGATTGGCAAAGAGCATGCAAGCGGGATTCTTGTGCATCGCGCAGGCACAGTACAGTACCAAGCCGCCCGTGGTCGAGCCGATCGTTTGCGGCAGACAGAGTGCCTTGCCGATCAGCGGCTTTCCGTGAAGCTCTGCATTGTTCTGGTCGCCGCATTTGACCTCCTTGTCACCAAACTGTAAGGCCATCTGCAAGGATGCCAGCGTGTTGAAGCCCTGCGTCGTGACGACAGCCTCGGCCGTTACCTCACCGGGGGTGATCACTCGTCCTTGAAACTGTTTCATTTGTTATTACCTCCCTTGGTGATCGCATGCAGGATCTCATCGTCCGTGTAATATCTTGCGCTTGAGTAGGTGCGCAGCTTGTTGGACGAGGTGATGACGGGCATCTTCTTGCACAGCGGGTTGTTCATATACATGAGCGGGCAGATGTACGAGGTGACAACGCCCGTCGCCTTCAGACGAGGCGCGTAGTCTGTTTGCTCAAAGACCTCAAGCACCTTCGGAGCGGCGGTGAGTACAGTGGGAATGGCGACCTTTTTCTTTCCGCTTTCCTTGAGGCCTGCCTCGATCTTATCCGTCCAATCCTTCAGCTGCTGCAGCGACAGATGCGGGCATCCGACGAAGCAAAGCTTGGGCGTTGCATCGGGATCCTTCCATACGACGGGATAATTATTCTTGACGCGCTCCAGCTCCGCGTCGTCGATGATATATTCCTGAGCGCCCTCGGCGATGAGCTTGTCGCCAAGCTCGACGGCTTCGGGGGTGAGGTTTTCAATGTGGTACAGGCCGACGGCACCGTTGGAGGCGGTGGCTGCGCCGAAATCCTTGAGATACGCGCAGGTTGCATCGTCGAGCTGCTGTCCGAGCCATGCATCAAGACCAACGATATACGGAACATCCTCCATGACCTTCATGCCGATGGCGGAGCCGAGAAGCTGTGCCTCGGGCTTTTTGCTCGTTTGGACCTTGACGACCCACGTAGCGCGGCGTCCCTCGTCGGTCAAAAGGCCGAAATACGGAACGTAGCCGACGATGGAGCCCATGATGTCAATGATACCAGAGTTGCGGTTGCAACGGGCACCGAGGACGGAGTTGGCATAGACGACGGCGCTGGATTCTGCCCAGGACAGCACCTCGCCCTTCTGGGGTCTGTTGCCCATCTCGTCCATGTAGCAGGTGCAGCTGAACGCGTCCTTATCCATCAGTCCCAGCTCCTTGAGCTGCTCCTCGTAGAAATCCTGCTTGGTATACATAAATTTGTTGAATACGAGCTTTTGCAGGATGTTGGCAGGAACGTTTTTGTCCAAAGGACGCGGGTCGACCGAAAACTTCTGTCCGGAGGTGACACCTGCGTCAAGGATCTGCTGCATCAGATCGTATACGGGGGACATGACCTTGAGGCCGAAGGAGGTCACCAGGTGATTGTACTTGGACGTGATGGGTACAAGCTTTTCCGCGTGAAACGCCTCTCCGTACATCACCAGCGTTTTCATGACCTTGGCGAGTGTTTCGCCCTTTTCCCCGTTCAATATCGCTTGTTGTTCGTTTGTTAATACCATATCGTTTTCCTCCTAGATCAGAGCTTCATGCAAACGTCCCAGGCACCCCAGATGACCGTGCGCAGGTTGCCGACCTTGGATGCGTCACCGATCACGTGTACGTGCTTGCTCTTCTTTGCCACGGGCGTGGGAGTGTAACCGATCGAGAGGACGACGGAATCGGCGTCGATCGTAAAGACCTTGCCTTCCTTATCCTTGACGGTCACGCTGCCCGGTGCGATCTCGCACAACGACGTTTCAAGATGCACGGGAACTTGGTTGGTCTTAAAGAAATCGCGCAGGTAGCTCGTGTTGGCAAGGCAGATGCCCTTGCCCGTGATGAGGTCGTCCTGCATTTCGATGATCGTCGGCTGCTTGCCCTGCAGATACAGCTCATAGGCGATCTCGCAGCCCGTAAGTCCGCCGCCAATGATCGCTACGCGCTCGCCGACCTCCGCCTTTCCCAAAAGCAGATCGATCGCTTCGATCGCAGTGTCGGCACCCTTGACGGGAAGCGTCTTTGCCTTGGCACCCGTAGCCACGATGACCTCGTCGGCGCCAAGGGCGTTGATGTCGGTGATCTCGGTGTTCATACGAACATCGATCGGATATTTGGCAAGCTCGCGGATATACCAGGCGATCAGCGCGCGATCCTTCTCCTTAAAGGAAGGAGCGGCCGCGGCGATAAAGACACCGCCGAGCTTGTCGCTCTTTTCATAAAGGGTGACCTTGTGTCCGCGCTTGGCGCATACGAGGGCGGCCTCCATGCCGCCGATACCGCCGCCGATGATAGCGACCGTCTTCTTCGTCTTGGCGGGCTCGATGTGATATTTCTTCGACTGCATCGTTTCGGGATTGAGCGCACAGCGCGCAAGTCCCATCGTGTCAGACAGATCCTGCGTGTTGGCGTGTCCCTTAGAGGAGGAGAAATTGAAGCAGCCGCTGTGACAGCAGATGCACGGCTTGATGTCCTCCAAGCGATCCTCGATCATCTTGGTGATCCATTCGGGATCTACGAGGAACTGACGGGCAATACCCACGGCGTCAATGCGTCCCTCCTCGATGGCCTTCGCCCCCACGGCGGGATCCATACGTCCGGCACAGACGACGGGAATGTCTACGCAGGACTTGATGTGTGCGACGTCATCAAGGTTGCAGTTTTCGGGCATATACATCGGCGGATGTGCCCAATACCAGGAATCGTAGGTGCCGTTGTCGGCGTTGAGCATATCGTATCCGGCATCCTGCAGATGCTTCGCTGCACGCTCGGATTCCTCCATGCAACGGCCGACCTCGGTATACGTTTCGCCGGGCATCGCTCCCTCGCAAAAGCCCTTCATCTTCGACTCAACGGAGTAACGAAGGGATACGGGATAATCGTCGCCGCACGCCTCCTTAATGGCCTTTACGACCTCGCAAGCAAAGCGATAGCGGTTCTCAAAGCTGCCGCCGTATTCGTCGGTACGCTTGTTGAAGAATTCAATAGCAAACTGGTCAAGAAGATATCCTTCGTGAACGGCGTGGACCTCAACGCCGTCGACGCCGGCATCGCGGCACAGCTTGGCGGTCTTGGCAAACGCCTCGATGATCTCGTGGATCTGCTCCACGGTCATCTCGGGACAAATGATGTCGTGCGCCCAGCGAGAGGGCTGCGGGCTGGGGCTGGCCAGCTCGTGCGACGTATCGATGATCGGCTTGATCAGTGCGCGCGTAAATTTATTTTTATGTAACGGTGCGATGAGCTCGGTGATCGCCCACGAGCGTCCCATACCGGCCGTCAGCTGAATAAAGAGCTTGGCGCCCGTCTTATGGATCTCGTCCATAAACACCTTGAGATCCTCAAACATCTTGGGATTTTGCCAAAGCCATTTTCCCCAGAAGGTATCGCGCAGAGGAGCGATGCCGGGGATAATGAGGCCGACGTTGTTTTTGGCGCGTTCAAGGAACAGCTTAGCCGCTTCCTTGTCGAAGTGACAGCCGCCGAGCTCGAACCAGCCAAACAAGGACGTTCCGCCCATCGGACACATGACAATGCGGTTTTTGATCTCCACATTGCCGATCTTCCAAGGAGTTAATAACGCCTGATACTTGGGGTCGGTTTGTGTAGTCATACGTATCTCCTTTTTTGTTGTTTCGTAAGGACATAAATTGCTATCTTTAGCATACCATATTTCGTGCTGTTTGTCAATTAAAAAATCGTTAAAAAAATTTGGCAAAATGAAAGGACGATCCGATGGATCGTCCCGGATCGCCCTGTTCTTCATATGATTTATTTAAAAAATGACAATAAAGCTTGGCAGAATTATATCATGCATCCTTCGAAACGCGTTACGTGTGTACCTGGAATCGCTCACAGGGCATCCGCTCGGAAGGCTGGCATTTTTATTCCTTGCTTATCACCTTTTTTTGCCACGACCTTTCGTTGCACTTTGGGCATCTCATATATCTTGTTCTGTTGATGTGGGCTGCCATGAGTACGCTTTTGTACGTGGGAACATATCGGTGTCCGCATTTGGCACATTCATAGTATCATAATTTCATTTCTATGTTAATCAATGATGCATCGCCTTGTGGCGATATATTGGCAAAGCCAACATCATTTGCCGAAGGCAAACATCATTCAAAAAACGCACCTTTGTCGGTAGACAAACGTGCGTTTTTTGTTGGGGTGAGATATGGGATTCGAACCCACGACCTCCAGGGCCACAACCTGGCGCTCTAACCAGCTGAGCTAATCCCACCATATGGACGATTTGGCGCGAATGGCGCGCCTTGAGGGACTCGAACCCCCGACCTACTGCTTAGAAGGCAGTTGCTCTATCCAGCTGAGCTAAAGGCGCATCCTTTAGCAACGATGTGTATTATAACAGATTTTTTTGCCTTTGTCAACACCTTTTTGAATTTTTCTTTTTTATATTTTCTCGTTTAGTAAAAGCGCGGTGCTAAAGGGAAGCACCGCGCATCTTTATTGTATCCTGAAAACCACCAGCACTGCTGGTGGTTCCAAAAAGCTTTAGCTTTGCCCAGTTTGTTTATCCGAGCGAAGCGAGGAA
>JAFTLQ010000022.1 GCA_017455905.1 Clostridia bacterium
AAAAGCGGCGAACCGATTTATAATCAGATATATTCTCAAATAAAAAATCAGATCATAAGCGGTGAGCTGAAAGAGGATGAGATGCTGCCGTCTATACGAGGGCTTGCAAAAGATCTGCGCATCAGCTTTATTACTACAAAACGTGCGTATGAAGAACTTGAAAAGGAAGGCTTCATTTACACACTTCCGGCAAAGGGATGTTACGTTGCGCCGAAGAATGTAGAGCTTTTGCGAGAAGAAAATTTGAAAAAGATAGAGGAACATATTGAGCAGATAGCAAAGCTCGCCGCGTCCTGCAATTTGAGCCATGAGGATATAGTTGAAATGATTACGTTCGGTATGGAGGAACAAGAATGAACGCACTTGAATTAAAAAAGGTAAGTAAATCCTTTTCGGGATTTTATTTGGATAACATAAGTCTTACTCTGCCAAGCGGTTGCATTATGGGGCTTATCGGTGAGAACGGCGCGGGCAAAAGCACCACCATAAAGCTCATCTTGGATATGCTACATAAGGATGGCGGAACAATCACAATACTTGGCAAGGACAATGAAAAGGATATTTCACTTACCAAAGAAGATGTCGGTGTTGTAATGGACGATATTGGTATGCCCGAATGCTTGACAGCTAAGCAGATCGGAAAGGTTATGAAGCATACGTTTCGTAATTGGAATGAGGATGAATATGATAGGCTTCTTCAAAAACTATCCTTGCCCGACAATAAGCCTTTTAAGGACTTTTCTCGTGGTATGAAAATGAAGCTCGGTATTGCCGTTGCTCTCTCCCATGGTGCAAAGCTGTTGCTCCTTGACGAGCCAACAAGCGGACTTGATCCCGTCGTGCGTGACGAGGTAGTGGATATGTTCTACGATTTTACAAGGGATGAAAACCACTCCATTCTCATATCCTCGCACATTGTCAGCGATCTTGAACGGCTTTGCGACTACGTAGCGTTTTTGCACAAGGGTAAGCTTTTACTTTGTGAGGAAAAAGATGAACTGCTCTCCGAGTACGGTATCATTCACTGTACGGTAGAACAACTTTCCGCGCTTGACAAAAGTTCCGTCAAGTACAAAAAGGAAACCCCTTACGGTGCGGAAGTTATCGTGTCACGCAAAGATGCGCCCGACGGCTTCAAATTAAGTCCCATCAGCATTGAGGAGCTGTTCGTATTTATGGTAAAGGAGGCGAAATGATATGAAAGGTCTATTACTAAAAGATTGGTATATGATGAAAAAATATTGTAGATATTATCTTTTCGTTAGTATCGGATTTATCATTCTCTCTATGATGAGCAGCGGAAATATGTTCTTTATTTTCTATCCCTGTCTGCTCTCCGGTATGATTCCCGTCAATCTACTTGGATATGACGAGCGCAGCCGCTTTACGGAGTATGTCGGCACGTTGCCATATACCAAAACGCAAATCGTATCAGCAAAATATCTGATAGGACTGTTCACACAAATCGCTATGCTGACGGTAATCTGTATCGTACAGGGCGTAAAAATGGGTATCGAAGGTAATTTCATTTTGAAAGAGTTTTTGGTACTTATGATGCTCTTGCTGATAATGGCGAGCGTTGCCTCGTCGCTTACTCTCCCGTTTGTTTTCAAATACGGAGTAGAAAAAGGGCGCGGTGCCTACTATGTGATGATAGGTGTGGTGTGTGCAGGAAGCATTATCGCAACTACGGTCTTTAAGGAAGGTCTGCAAAATGAAATTCAACTGAACGCCGTTTTGCCTATCGCTTGCCTTGTGGGTATCGGAATATATGTGCTTTCTTGGTATCTATCCGTTGTGTTCTATAAAAAGAAAGAAATGTAATAAGCTTAGCCCTCGTTCCAAAAGGAGCGAGGGCTGTTGTCATTCTACTATTCCAATAACCCTACCGCAACAGTAAACGCTATCGTTCTCACCAATGCGAATAGGCTTGTACTTTTCATTATGAGAGATCAGACCCTTGTTGCCAAGCTCCTTGATGTATACGTCGCCATTGACAACGAAGATTCCAACCTCACCCATGTCAACAGCATCGCACTTCTCAACGAACACCTTGTCGCCGTCGTGGTATGTAGGCTCCATACTGTCACCGCCAACGGAGATAACAAAGTCAGCCTGTTCCGCTTCTGCACTTTCGGGAACGAACAAATCCTCCGCCAGATCACTGTCAAGGATATTACCCGTGCCGGCAGATGCAGGGAGCGTGTACCAATCGATCTTCAGCATACGAGGCTTGGGCTTTCTTGTCAGCGCCGTCACACGTTTATATTCGCTGTCGATCATATAATCAACAACCTCTTTACCGTGCTCATCAAGGGCGCGGTATTTTTGTAATGTATTCCATTCGGTAGCGGTAGGGCGTTGCGCCATGGACTTGCAACCGATAAGCTCATCTGCAGATACGCCGAGCAGGTCGCAAAGCTTCGCCAATTTATCGCAATCAGGGCGGCCGATACCTTTCTCCCAGTTATAGATAACTCTGCCCGAACTCTCCCCAAGAGCATCAGCGATGTCCTGCTGGGTCATGCCTTTTAATAAGCGGTACTCCTTGATACGAGAACCGATGGTATCCATACTATATACCTCCTCACGGTATGATGGATACATTTTATCACATTTCTTTGGAATTGTCAAGAGAAAATACAAAAATATTATATAAACCTCTTGACAATACAACGATATTGTAGTATAATAGCAAATACCAAAGAAAATTGGAATACAGGGGTCATCAGACTTACGATATTAGAGAAAAGCAGAAGAATGGAGGTAACCATGACAGAGCAAAACGATCCTAAAAAGTTTCATACCATAGACGGAACGGTCATTATGAATAAGCAAATGCCGCCTCTGCGATATACAATAGCCGAGATACTCCCAGCAGGGCTTACCTTATTTTCGGGAGACTCCAAGATAGGTAAATCGCTCTTGGCAGTTAATATGTGCGTAGCCGTATCCAAGGGTGAACCTTTTCTTGATTTTCCGACCAACAAAGGAACAGTATTATATTTGGCGCTGGAGGACACCGAAAGCCGAATACAGCGGAGAGTCTTTTCTCTGACGGATACGCTGGACAGCAATTTTCATTTCTCTAATGAACGGTATCGTTTGGATGACGGTCTGATTGAAGCCATGGAGGACTTCATGAAAGAATATCCCGAAACCAATCTCATTGTCATTGACGTTCTCCAATATATTCGTCCGCAGAGCAAAGGTGGAAATGTCTATAAGGAAGATTATAATGATATGATCCCCCTGCACGAATTTACCCAACGGCATCATAACCTCTCCCTCGTGCTGATCCATCATACGAATAAAAGTAACGTATCAGATCAACTTCGTGCTTCCTCCGGTTCGACTGCCATCGTTGGCGCAGTGGATAACTATTGGCTGTTGCAACGTCCAATGCGCGCGCTCCGAAGCGGTAGCCTTTACTGCTCAGGCAGAGAGATATCCGATAAGGAGATACGGCTATCCTTGAACGAGTCGGGAGTATGGCTTCCCAAGGATCCCGATAACTACAAGGGAGAGATACTATCTCCCGTGGTGGTGGGAACGTATCTGTGGGTAATGTGGCACACGGATATTCTCGAAATCAATGAGAAAACCGACAAGCACCGATCGGAGTATGTCTGCACCGCCACCGAGCTTGCCGAGCAAGTATCGCAGTTGATGGATATGACGCTCCCTGCTAATATGGTCAAGAAAAATTTGACGATGTATCATCATCAATTGGAGCAAATGGGTTTGAGCTTTGAAAACAAGCGCACAGGAAAAAGACGATATTTTATCTTCAACCTTGTTCCCGAATCGTTGCGCAAAACCATACAGACAAGGGATGAACTGCCGAAATATATCAATGACGCTCCTACTGTGGAGGGGGACGAGGATGACGGTGACGGCATGACGGCTGAGCCGATAGTAGGCGAAAGATGTCACTACCCGAAGAAAGGACCTCTTTCTGTCAGCGTAAGTCCATTCAATGGAAACAGTTTTTCAACCCCAAACCATTCTCGCAAGCGGCGACTGGAGAAAGGACATGACCTTCACGATCATAATGACAATGACGGCAACGCTCCACTCCCCACATAGCTGTCATGCTGTCACCAAACGTCAATAATTGACACGCATAATCAAAGAAAAGGCGATTAAGAACCGGTTTCAACGCCTCAAAATAAGGCGTTGAAAATAAGGTTTTCGTAATATACCCCACTTGCGGTGTACACCGACGGAATTTGGGCTTTTGCTGATTTTGAGATCAGTAAACGATGCGTTGCCCAATGCGAGTTCTCACGTTGGGAATTTCGCAAATAACGCCGATGAAGACCGAGGCTTTTTTGAATAAAAATAGGGGTGCTTCTCACGGAACGGAAAAACAGGAGGTTTTTGAAAAATCTATTATGATTAACAGAATTCGAAGCAATATTCAAACCAATTATACCTTTTGCGATATCATACGCAAGCCTACGGCAAAGCAAATAGCTTTTTTGGAAGAGTTAATCATGTCACCGGCAATCGAGGATAAGGAAGAATACCGATTCTATTATCGAATCCTAAAAGCAGAAGAAGCAATGCTCAGCGGACAATGGGATTCGATCAGCAGTTTCATTTTCGGAGAGGCTGAGAACGGCGCTATCGTTTTGAAAATTGGGCAACGAATCATTCCGAAGCCGATCCAATATCGAATTGCGATAAGCCTATATACCGATAAAGGCGATATGTATGATGAAATAGTAAATATAGTAAAAAACGGCAGAGAGCATCGTCCAAACGATTGGGACAAGGAAATGCCCGAATGCGTGCGTAAAGCAAACACATTCACCGTTTATCGTGCAGGGAAAGAAAGTATAGACAAGGCAGTTGACTCTCTATCATGGACATTATGGCGAGACGTTGCCGAGTGGTTTGCTGAGCGGCATGAGCATTACGGGCAAGAAAAACAGCACTTGTATAAGGCGACTATTTCTGCCGATGACGTTATAGCTTTTACAAATTCGAGGCGGGAGTTTGAGATCATACAGTATGGGGGAGTCAGAGACATTGAGGAACTTCCTCGTATCGGTGTATCTGCAGAATACAAAGAGTTATTTTCTGCAACCAGCTATGATTTCCATAAGGATCAAGAAAATAGAACCACTGCTCTTGATCTCTTCGCAAAATGGTATCGGCAGAATAATGCAATGGGGGAAACATGATCACAGGCATCAAGAAAACGCATAAAACGACCGAAATATATTTTGATGAGGCTGACGAGTGGACTACGGTCAGGACATACAACACCAGCCTCAAGAACAGGCTCCTTGCTTTCTCAATGGAGCACCCGGAGTTGTGCGCGCAGACAGATGATGACGGATTCGGAGGGCTCTCCTTCCGCATTCAAAAGAGATGTTTCACCTATCGTCTGGTAGCTCCGTACTCTGAGGAACGCAAGGCAACGGCAAGGGCTAAAATGAACGAGCTCAATGCGAGAAAGTGAAAAGAGACCGCCGAAGCGATCTCTTTGAACATTATTCTTTTGGCATATTGCGAAGGACGGAGAGCTGGTCTCTTCTGCCATAAACAACAGCAGTAACCCAAACGGTAGAGGTGTCCTCGTTCACCCAATAGTAAACGATAAAATTCTCAACCGTCAATTTATGAATGCCTTCTGTTCTCCACGGCTCTTCATCCACAAGGGGATAGCGAAGCGGCATATGGTCGAGAGTCAGAATCTCTTTCTTGATGCGGTCAGACCAGCGCCGTGCTACCTCGGGTTCAAGCAGAACCTTGGAGATATACCCCACGGCTTCCTTCAACTGCGCCAGCGCGTTATTTGTCAGTTTAACTTTATATGTCATAGTCAGATACTCTTGTTGATTTCGGCAAAAGCATCTTCGATGTCAACACCCTGACCTGCCTTTGCTTCCGAAAGTCCTTTCGCCATCATTGTGTTGAACTGTGCATCGGTCATCGAATCACGGGTCTGCAATGCAGGGACGGAGAACGAATAAGGGATGCTGTTGGTCATAATAATTTGGCGATAAAGAGAATCAATCAATACAGAAACAGGGATGCCGAGTTGCTCCAATACTTCCTCTGCTTGTTGTTTGATTTCGGGGCTGACTCGCGCGGTTACGTTTGCGGTTTTCGTTGCCATAGTATGCACCACCTTTCTGCTATTAGTATACCACATTGTATGGCGAATTGCAATACAAAACTTAAATTTTGTTTGTGTAAATTTTGGAAGAAGGTACTGCACTTGGTTGCTGTTCTCACCCTCCAAAATCTGTGATGCAGGAACCAAAGAAAACGCTATCGGCAAAATAGCGTTTTAAAACCAACATTGGAGTTATGGATATTTTGCCGCACATGGCAAGGTCACTATTTTTTCTGTTTTCCCGACGCTCGCGTCTGGGGCAAGCATAGCGCGTGGCAGTCCACCGCCAAATGGCGGCGCCCTCCTCGCACCGTCCCTGCGCTCGCGCTGGAACATGATCGGGCAGAAGCCCGAACCCACTTTTCATTTTTGTAGCATAGTTTCAGATGAGAAAGGAGATTTTTAGTGGGCAGATCACAAGAAGAAACCATCAACATTCGTCTCACGACGGAAGAAAAATCAGCCGTGCTTGACCGCATGAAAGAGGCAGTTGCGCCATCACTTCGAGAGTATGTTTTGAGGATGTGCATGGATGGAAAGATCGTTGTCAACACCGACCTTCGAGAGCTGAATCAGGAGCTTCGCTATCAGGGAAACAATCTCAACCAGCTTGCAAAGCTCTGCCATCAAGGCAGGATCTCTGCGGTCGATCTCTCGGAATTAGTGTCTCTCTATCGGCAAATCCTTATGGCTCTTGGAGGTGAAAACGATGGCGGTAATTGAAAGTATTCCCGAAAAGAATCAGACGCCGAGCGCACAGAAAGGCGTGCTTGATTACTGTATGCAGCCGTCAAAAACGCTGGATGAGGACGAACAGCTCGCCTATATTTCAGGATATAACTGTGTCCCGGAGCTGGCGAACGAATCCTTCCTTGCCACGCAAAAAATATACGGTCACGAGCCGGATGGCGTGAGGTTTTATCATTTCGTTCAGTCCTTCAAAATAGGAGAGGACATCTCACCGCAAGAGGCAAATGAAATTGGAATGGAGCTCGTCCGAGGCTTTGAAAAATTCAAAAACCATGAGGCAATCGTCGCCACTCATATAGACAAAGACCACCTCCACAATCATATTGTCGTATGCGCTTATGACTTCGAAAGTGGTTTGAAATTGCATTATAATAAATATTTTCTCGGCGACCTTCGTCACAAAAGCGATGAGATATGTCAGGCACATGGGCTCAAGGTTCTGCAAAAATATAACCCAAACGTGAAATCTCAACGCCTCGGCCCCAAGGAATATCGAGCCGCTTTGAACGGCAACAGCTGGAAGATGGCTCTGCGAGTGGCAATTGATTTTTGTATGACGAGGGCAAAAAATAAGGATGAGTTTCAGCGCGAGATGAAGAAGCTCGGCTACGATATGGTGTGGACACCGGAGAGAAAATATATCACGTACATCTGCCCGACTCAAAACGGCAAAGAATGCAGAGTCCGTGATATAAAACTAAACGATGAAAAATATCTAAAGGAGAATATGGAACATGAATTCAGGATCAGGTCAGAGTTATTTGGACAAGCTCAAGGCTCGGAATATTCCTCCGGCACTTCAAGAAGCGATGGAAGAAACAACGCCGGAACAGGAGATTCCGATGGTGCAGATCAGCGCAGAGGAATGGATGCGGCTAACGGAAACAGTGCATCGAATGGAGGCTCTGTCAGCGGAGCTGTCGGTACAGAGGGAGGCTCTTTCGAGCGAGGCGAGCAGATATACCGAGAGGATGATGAAGGCAGCAGAGGCGCAGAAAGAGGCAACGGAGAAGGCTCTGCACAAGATTACGAGAGAAGCTACCGAACAGGTTGGGAAAGCGAGCGCGAGAGCTTCAGAAGTTATCGACAGAAGAATTCGTCGGGACGAGGCACTGTGGTGGCTCCGACTCGCTCTCACGGCAGTTCCGATGCTGTTAGTACTGCTCTTATGGGTGCGCGTGGGATTGGGAATGTGACCGATCTATTTGAGGACGGCGAGGAATCCGAGGAAGAAAAGCGTGAGCGAGAAGCGAGAAACGCAGGTACTGCTGTCGGAGTTATCGCCGGAACCATAACGGGGGTAGCCATCGGTCTTCACAAAAACCACGAGCCAAATATAGAGAATAATGATGACGGGGACGAGGATCCACAGATGGAGATGACTATGTGATTTGCATTTTCTTCCTCCGACTTGTCAATAATGAAAGGGGTGATGTAGGGGTCTTGCTTACATAGCCTTCGGGCTAAACATACAAGGCGATACCTAACAGACGGTCACGAGGCACAGATAAACATAGCCTCGGGCTCGGGTAAATTTTGCCTTAAAGGGAGGAATTATTTGACTTTATTCTTTCTGCATTCAGCAAGACCGCAGAGAAAAACGACGGGCGCGTTCACGCAAAAAAATAACAAAAAGAATATTTGAATGGGGTGAGTCATATGGAGATGAACGTTCATCACGACGCAAAAACTGTTGACATATGGCTCACTCGAAGCGAAGCGCGGGATGAGAATTTCCGCAAATCGCTTGAGCCGTACTATCAACAGTTTAAAGAGAAGAAATATTTTGTGTCGGTATTTGAATCGGGCGAGCGAGATCTGTTCTCGGACACTGTCCTGCTTCTTCGACACAATTTAGAGCTTCAGATCAAAGCCGAGCTTGCAGCCGAACAGGCACAGGCTCAAACCGTGGGGCAGAAGGCGTGAAGCCTTCTGCCCTTAATGGAAATGATAACAATTTATGTCTTTACAAAAATGACATTGACGCCGTCGGGATTTTGTGGTACAATGTTATCAGCAATCAAGAAAGGAGATAGTATCAATATGGTTGAAACATTTAAGATTGCCGCCTATACAAGAATTTCGGTAGACCTTGAGCTTGACCGTGATAACACAAGTATCGAGAACCAAAAAGCGATCATAGGCGAATACTGCCGTCTGCATTTCCCGACCAGCACGGTGGATTATTTCGAAGACCGCGACAAATCCGGTTACACCTTCGAGCAACGCCCCGATTATATGCGGATGCGCGAAATGCTGATAAACCATGAATACGATATACTTATCGTCAAAGACCTTAGCCGTTTCTCACGAAGAACGGGTAAAGGACTTGCGGAATTCGAGGAGCTCTCGGAGCATGATATCCGCATCATCGCCATCGGTGACGCCGTGGATTACTATCAGGATCACATTGACGATTGGATGAAGATAAAGCTCTACTTCTTCGTCAACGAGATGCCCGTAACAGACACGAGTAGAAAGGTACTTGACGTTATCGCCTCCCGTCAATCCAAGGGAGAGTGGATATGCTCCGTGCCGTTTGGCTACGTGATAACCAACTCAAAGAAAATGCTGTTCGAGGTGGACGAGCCGTCTGCCGAGGTCGTCAGAAAGATATTCGCGCTCTATATCGACGGATGGGGCTACAAAAGAATTGCAAACCATCTGACCGACGAGCATATCCCAACGCCCCGTATGCGAGAAAAGGCACGCAAGGAAGCGCAGGGCGATGACTACAAGGGCAAGGTGAAGGAAGCGTGGAGCGTCGTCACCATCTCGGAAATACTCTGCAACGACTTCTATATCGGAACGCTCCGACAGCACAAATACAAGCGCAAAAAGATAAACGGTCAGGACGTGGAACTCGATCCTACACAGCACATCGTATTCGAGAACAACCACGAGCCGATCATCGATTACCGAACCTTCGCCATCGCACAGGAGCTTCTGAAGCAGCGAAGCACCACCCACTACCGTGGACAGAAGAAATACGAGAACAACTACTCTGGATACCTTTTCTGCGGTGACTGCGGTTCGCCCATGTTCTCGCGAAGCCGTCCCGACCTTGCCGATGCCTACATCTGCGGCACCTACCACGCAAGAGGAAAAGCGGGTTGCACCACGCACCACATCAGAGTGGACGTTCTTGACCGAGAACTGAAGCGATACGTGGAAAGACTCTGTCAAACCTCGGAGAATATGCTGAAGCGCCTCGAAGCAGAGATCAGCTTCGAGCCGAGTGCTATCCAAGACAGCACCAATGCAGCCGTGGAGCTTGCCGCCCTCATCGAACAGGAGAAGGAGGCTCTCAAGATTCTAATGCGTCAAAAGACTCGCGACCTCGCCCGTGCCAAGGGCAACGAGGACGTGATCATGGAGATGTACGATGGGCTCATCGAAGAAGCCGCCAACCGAATCCACGGACTCGAAAACCAGATCGCTATGACGGCAGATACGAGAAACACCATCATCCGTGCCAACCGACACGCCAAGGCGGTGCTGGATATCTTCCACGATATACTGACCAAGGATAAGCTTGACAAGCGCGATATCAGTCTGATCGTTGACCGAATCATCGTCTACGAAAACCGCATCGACATCAAGCTGAGAAATGACGTCGACGCGCTCCTTCGATGCGAGGACACGCACGATGTGCCGCCCATGGAGGGGCAATCCGCAAATTTTAACGAGGACACTAAAAATATCGAAAGCGTCGCAGAAAAATACAAATCTGTGGCAGTACAATCAGCAAAAAACCAAAATGATAAGGTTTTTAGTGTCAATGTTATCAGTGGCGGAGACCCGCTCGAAATATACACCGACCGCGAAGGAGAGGTTATTTTCAAAAAATACTCACCCATTGGCGAGCTGCAGACCTTTGCCGCCGAATATGCCGAGACCCTGCATAAGACCTCCGGCATGGCCATTTTCGTATGCGACAGGGACGCTATGATCGCCGTCAGCGGCGCTTCCAAGCGCGAGTATATGGAACGTAAGATATCCGCAGGCCTCGAAGCCATTCTCGAATCTCGTACGATCTACGTGCATGAATCCGGCAAGGAGCAGCTGTCCGTCATCGAGGACGGCGGAACACATTTTATCAGCTCCGCTATGCCGATCCTCGCGGAAGGCGATATCATCGGCGGTGTTGTGGCCGCATGGCCGTACGGCGAGCCCGACAAGGAAAAGATCCCATTGCAGGTGGAAGCCAAGCTCATACAAACCGCCGGTATTTTTCTCGGGAAACAGATGGAAAGTTAAAAAATCCGCGTGCTATCCCCACAAGGACGGAGATAGCACGCGGAACTTTATTTTTTGATTTATTCAGCAGGGACCGGATCGGCTTCCGGTTTTTCAAGGGGCACGACAATGGCAATCGCATCCTTATTCTGCTTCTCGCCATATTCGGCTGCTTCCTTTGTATACGCAAGCTCCTCGCAATAATAAGATATAAACAAGTCACCGGTATACAAGGGATTCATGCGATAGTCATCACCGTACAGAGTTACATGACCGTCGGTGAGATTGAAGTTTATGTTTTCTACACCGTACAGAAGAAGGTTGTGCAGATATACATCCGTATTGAACGCATAGATGATCTCCATGACGCGATCTGCGGATACGTCCTCATGCTGAACAACGGCAAATGCCGACGTAAAGGCCTCCTCGGCATCAACAACAGGTGCCTCAACGACGTTGCACACCCAACCGGCAGCCTCGATAGCCGCCTTATCCTCGTACATAGCACCGGAAAGCAATACGGCATCGTAGGCTTCATATGCGCTCATGTCGATGGTGTCTTCCTTGATCGCCTCAAGGTACGTACTGCAATTGTTTTTATAGTCAAAGAGCAGCTCGAGCTCTTCCGCAGTAAACAGATCGTCCTTACCGAGAACGCGCGAGGCACTGTCAACGGTCGTTCGAACTTCGAGATACCAAGCGATCAAATCCGCCGCAACGGGATAGGGCTTAAGGGGCGGATCGGCGGGATTTTCAGGATCCTCTACACCGTAGTTGAAGTGATACTTCGAATACACTTCTTTGGCTTTTCCAAGGAGCTTGGTGAGCTGGTCACGGGCCTCGATCGTAATCGGATCGTTTGAGTTACCGTATTCGGTTCGCTTGGTCAGCATATCCGCAATCGCCGTGTCGAACGAATCCTGCACCAGCGCCAGCTGTTCTTCTGTAAGAAGCTCTATGAAAGAAGCGATAGAGTCAATTCCGTTGTTCAGGTTTTGATCAATCAAATAGGAATTAAGGAATTTATCAACAACAAGCTCCTGGAATACGGTCTTCTGTGCGGCCGCAAGTGCGTCAGCATCCTTGTCGGCAACCATATCACGAAGAATAAGGCTACGAACCAAACGAGCAACGCCCTCCTCGCTGTTCGCCATGTCCAGCGAAAATACGTAAGGGTACTCCTCAATAGAGGATAGCGGATACATCATTTCGTGATGCACGCTCTGCTTGTTGATGCACAGATACGTATATGTACCGAGAACGCGGTTATTCGGGACGGCGTAATAGACGTCCTGCGTTGCACCGGTCTCTTCATCCTGTATGTAGGCGTACTTCGACGCTTCAAGAAGCGCCTCGGCAATATCGACGTTCAAGGAACCGTATTTCTCGGAGCTGAAGAATTCCGTAAGATCCGCCACCTTTTCCTCCGCAACCAGCGTATCCATCATGGCCTTGCTGGTAACAAGGATAAGATCGGCCGTGTCAAGATTCTCCATTACGGTCGTTTCGTAATCGGAGGACGCGACATAGTTGATATTCAGCTTCGTTTTAAATTTATCCTCCGTGTAGATGTTGATCTGACGGGTAACAGCATCCCGTGCACTCTGCGTCGACAGATCGCAAATGATATACACATCAAGGGTGATCTCGTCAACGACCTCGGGCACGTAATCATATTGGTTTCTATGATCCAGGATCTGGTCTCGCAGGTCTTCGTTACAGCCGATCAGGCAGAACGCCATAACGAGAACAAGGAGCAACGCGATTATTCGTTTCATTGAAAGCCTCCGATAGGACATTTATTCTTTGTTTATTTTACTATATAAATTTATAAAAGTCAAGTAATTTTTTCTGCAATCCCTGTGATCCAAGCATTTTATAGCACCTTGCACAAAACGATAAAAAGGTTTTTGTGCATCCTGCTTTAGTTAGCGAGGTAATCCTTGAGTGTCTTGGAGCGCGAGGGATGACGAAGCTTGCGAAGCGCCTTGGCTTCGATCTGACGAATGCGTTCACGAGTGATCTGGAACTGCTTTCCGACCTCCTCGAGCGTGCGCGGACGGCCGTCCTCAAGTCCGAAACGGAGCTTGATGACCTGCTCCTCTCTCGGAGTCAGTGTGCGAAGGATGTTACACAGCTGCTCCCGCAGAAGCGAATACGACGCGCTGTCCGAGGGCGCGGGAGAATCATTATCCTCCACGAAATCGCCGAGATGGCTGTCCTCTTCCTCACCGATCGGAGTTTCAAGCGACACGGGATCCTGCGCGATCTTCATGATCTCGCGCACGCGCTCCGCCGTCATGCCGAGCTTTTCGGCGATCTCGTCGGTGGTAGGCTCGCGACCGAGATCCTGCAGGAGCTGACGCGCCGTGCGGGATACCTTATGGATGGTTTCGACCATATGTACGGGGATACGGATGGTACGCGCCTGATCGGCGATCGCGCGAGAGATCGCCTGACGGATCCACCATGTAGCATACGTAGAGAATTTGTAGCCCTTGCTGTGGTCAAACTTCTCAACGGCCTTGATCAGACCGAGGTTACCCTCCTGAATGAGATCAAGGAAGTACATACCCTTACCGACATGACGCTTGGCAATGCTGACGACCAGACGCAGGTTGGCGGTGATCAGCTCGTCCTTCGCCTGCTGATTACCGAGAACGATCTGCTCGGCGAGGTAGGTCTCCTGCTCGGGTGTCAGAAGCGGGATCTTACCGATCTCCTTCAAATACATACGGACAGGGTCATCGATAGCGAGACCTTCCTGGCTCAGCATCTTTTCCATCTTCTCGGCGCTCTCAAACACCTCGACGTCCGATTCAAGCTCCTTGAGCGATTCGCTATCCAGCTCGTCCGGAGAGGTGGAATCGATATCCGACTGAGAAATATCGTAATCGATATCCTCCAGCGCCTTCATAATATCCGAATTTCCAATGCCACTTTCCGTTTTTGAATCCACAAATTCATTAACGTTGATTCTTTCCGTGCTCATATGTCATTCTCCTTAAAATATAATACGCATAAAACATGAAATGTATTACGTTTTGCTTTGACGCATGGAAGCCAATAATTGATCCAGCTCCGCATACGTCCCTGCTTGTCCGCTTGCCTGCTTGCGCTGTGCGCGCTTCAGATCCTCGATCGCATCGCCGAGGACCTCGTCTCCGTTCTCCGTCAAGGACATGCGGGAAAGCTTCAGCTTGGTGATCCTTCCGACCTCCTCGGAGGTAAAGACGCGGTCAAAGGATGCTTCGGGACGATCCTCTGCCCCATATTCTTCCTTCAAAAAAGCAAACACGCGCTTGCCGAAATCGGTAAAGAAATCGTCCTCCGACAAAAGCGCACCGTCAAAGACGCGCTTGCGATGTGCCGGAAATAAGAGCAGCAGACCAAGCACGGTCTCTTCCTTTTTCGCAGTCGACGGCGCCTTGCTGTAATCGGTGTTCACCTTGTCGAACACACCGGCGGTCGTTTGACGCACGAGCTGCCCCTCGTTCCTTCGTCGGGCGGCTTGGTTGCGGCGCATCGTCGCCTCCACGTCGGTACGTATGCTGGCGGCTTGGATGCCTGTTTTTTCAGAAACTGCCTTAATATAAACGTCTCTTTCCGAAGAAGAGTGAAATTCAGCAATAAATTTCACCAGCTCCGTCACCGCTTGGATACGATCCTGCGCAACGGCGAGATCGTACTTGGAAAGCACGCTATCCATGTTGTATTCAAACTTGGTTTTGGACACCGTCAAAAGATGCGCAAAGGCATCCCGCCCCTTGTCCTTTATGTATTCATCGGGATCCTTGGCACCCGGCAGCTTCAGGACGTTTACCTCCAGACCCACGTCACCGAGCATACGAAGGGCTCGGACAGCCGCCTTCTGCCCTGCCTCGTCGGAGTCGTAGCAGATAATGACCTTCTTGGTGTAGCGGCTCATCAGCCGCGCCTGATCGGAGGTGATCGCCGTGCCGAGCGTAGCAACCGCATTGGTAAAGCCGGCGGCATGCAGGGCAATAACGTCCATATATCCCTCGCAAAGGATCATCGTTTCCGCACAGGTCTGCCGCGCAAAATTTAGGGCAAACAAATTCCGCAGCTTTTTAAACACCGGCGTATCCGAGGAGTTTTTATACTTCGGCTTGGAATCATCCATGACGCGTCCGCCAAAGGCGATCACGTTTCCCGATACGTCGATGATGGGAAACATCACACGGTTACGAAAGGCGTCGTAATACCGTCCGCGATCGTTCTTACCGGACAGGAAGCCCGCCACGAGCTCCTCATACGAATACCCGCGCGCACGCATGTAGTCGGTAAACTCATGATAGCTGTCAGGGGCATAGCCGAGTCCGAAATGTCGGATCGTTGCCGGCGACAGACGTCGCTTTTCGGTCAGGTAGGCCAGCGCTTCGCGCGCCTTCGGTGTGTCGGCGAACAGAGCCCTGTGAAAATATTTGGCCGCCTCGACGTTCATGGCAAGCATACGTTCCTTGGATACCGCACCTCGCTCGTATCCGTCGTCGCGTCCGTCATCAATGACCTGAATACCGGCACGCTTGGCCAAAAACTTCACGGCATCGGGATAATCCAGATGCTCGATCTGGCGGATAAAAGTGATCGCATTTCCACCAATGCCACAGCCGAAGCAATAAAAGCTGTTGTCGGACGGGAACACGGTAAAGGACGGGGATTTCTCGCTATGAAAGGGACACAGCCCCTTCAGATTGCTCCCCGCGCGTTTGAGGGACACGTACGACGAAACGAGCGATTCTATATCGTTTCTGGATAAGATCTCGTCAACGACCTGTCTTGGAATCATGCGTGTCACCTTCTTTCTTCATTATTACACTTATATATAGTTTTTTGTCGTAAAAAATCCTTTTTTAAAACGAAAAAATTTCGTCTTCCACAAAAACCTCGGCCCCGCCGCCGGTAAGCTCCGATACTTTTTCCCTCAGCCTATCGGTTTTTTCCACGCGCAAGGAACCGCGCACGCGGACCGTGTCGGTATATTCGGTATCCTCCGTACGGAAATCGCACGCAGTGGCGATCGCCGCGAATTTCTGAAAATCAGAATAGGAAAGCGTAAAGGAAACGACGGCGTAGCGGGCATATACAGCCGGCTTCGCCTCCTCTAAAGCCCCGACGGCCGCTTCGGTATACGCACGCACAAGGCCGCCGGTACCGAGCAGCGTTCCGCCGAAATAGCGCGTAACGACCACGATCGTGTCGGTGTATCCGCGCTTGGTGATCGCCTCCAGCACGGGAAGCCCGGCGGTTCCCTGCGGCTCCCGATCGTCGGAAAAGCGGCGCGTGTTGTCGGCGCGCAAAACGTACGCATACACGTGGTGTCGCGCGTCCGGGTATTTCTTTTTGACGGATTCAAGAAACAACAGCGCCTCCGCCTCGGTCGACACCGGAGCTGCCTCGCCGATAAAAACGGAACGGCGATCCTCGTATTCATAGCGCGACATGCGCGTCACCGTCGTATATTCATTCATCCGTGCCCGCATCCTCTCCGAGATACTGTCCGTATTTGCCAAGCCCCTTGGTGTCCAAAAGGACGCGCACGGCGATCTCGCCGTCAAGATAGTCCACGCTCTCCACCGTATAGGAGCCGTACAGCTGACTGACAATCCCTTGCTTTTCGTACGGGATATGAAGCGTGCACAGGCGCTTGGAGCCCTGAACCAGCCGATCCAGACGCTGAAGAAGATCCTCGACGCCGTCACCGGTCTTTGCCGAAATAAACACCGTATTCTCGCCCGAAAGAACGTACCCGCGTCCCTGCAGAGCATCGCATTTGTTATACGCATACAGAATAGGCGTATCCTTGGCACCGAGGTCCTCAATGACCTCGCGCGTGACCTTCACCTGATCCTGCACGTCCGCCGAGGTCGCATCCGCCACCACAAGAAGGATATCCGCATAGCGTACCTCGTCCAGCGTGGATTTAAAGGCCTCGACCAGATGGTGAGGCAGGTTGCGTATAAAGCCAACGGTATCCGTCAGCAGAATATCCACTCCGGACGGCAGCGTCATGCGCCGCGTCGTCGGGTCAAGCGTGGCAAACAGCTTGTCTTCCGAAAGCACGCCCGCATCGGTCAGATAATTAAGAAGCGTCGATTTTCCTGCGTTGGTATATCCGACGATCGCGACCTCGGTAAGGCCGCTGCGATCCCTTTGCCGACGCATCACGGCTCGGTTGCGCTCCATCTCGGAAAGCGCACTCTCCAACGCGCGGATGCGCTCCTTCAGGTGACGCTTGTCCGTTTCGAGCTTTGATTCACCCGGACCGCGCGTTCCGATACCGCCGCCCTGGCGGGACAGCTCAATGCCCTTACCCACCAGGCGGGGTGAAGTATATTTCAGCTGTGCCAGCTCGACCTGCAGCTTTCCTTCTCCCGTCACCGCATGTAAGGCAAAAATATCAAGGACCAGCATACTGCGATCGATGACGTTGACCGTCTGCATGTCCTCCTCAAGATTGCGGATCTGCGAGGGGCTCAACTCCATGTCAAAAACGACGGTCGTCGCTTCCAGCGCGCGGCAAAGCTCGGCCACCTCGGCGACCTTTCCGCGTCCGATCAACGTACGCGGATCGAAGGAGGACTTGATCTGCGTGACCTTGGCGACGGTCACGCCACCTGCCGTTTCCACAAGGCTTTCAAGCTCACTCAAATTACGCTCGCAGGCGTCAAGCGACGCGCTCGATTCGGCTATGCCGACGAGCACGGCACGCACCGTCTGCTTGTCTTCCGTTACCATACGTTCCCTCCTTCGTTCATGAAAAAGAAAAACGGCGGAAGCCGCCGTTTTCTATAACGGGTGAAACACCCACATTCGGTTGCCAAAACAGCAACCGTCCCAACCGGCTGTGATGAAACTTATTTCACCATAGCAAGACGCTTCTTGAACTTGTCAACGCGTCCGCCGGCGTCTACGAATTTCTGCTTACCTGTATAGAAAGGATGGCACTTGGAGCAAATTTCAACGTTGAGATCGCCCTTAACGGAGTGCGTCTGAACGGTAGCACCGCATGCACAACGAATGGTAGCTTCCTTGTATTCGGGATGAATTCCTGCCTTCATTTTAACACCTCTTTACTGTTAGAATTCAAATATTCGATTTATTATAGCATATGCTTTTTATTTTTTCAAGAGTTTTGCGAAAAAAATTAAATTTTTTCTTCTATTTTCTTTTTCAGGAGCGCCATGATCTTTTTTTCGAGTCTTGAAATGTAGCTTTGCGATATGCCGAGTGCGTCGGCTACCTCCTTTTGCGTCATTTCATTTCCGCTGATCAGACCAAAGCGCATCTCAATGATCTGCCGCTCCCGTTCGTCAAGAGACGCCACCGCCATACGGAGAATGCGGCGCTCCTCGTCCTCCTCCATTTCGCGCGAAACGCTGTCGGGGTCGCTGCCGAGAATATCGGACAGGAGCAGCTCGTTTCCGTCCCAGTCAACGCTGAGCGGCTCGTCGATCGACATCTCCTTGGCGCGCGCCGTGTTCTTGCGAAGAAACATCAGTATCTCGTTTTCGATACAGCGGGAGGCGTACGTCGCGATCTTAATGTTCTTTTCGACGTTGAAGGTCGATACCGCCTTGATCAGCCCGACCGTACCGATGGAAATAAGCTCCTCAATGTTGGCGCCTGTATTTTCAAATTTTTTGGCTATATATACGACCAGGCGCAGATTGTGCTCGATCAGCGTGTGGCGCGCCGCCGGCGATTGAAGCGCGTGCGTCAGCCGCTCCTCCTCTTCCTCGCAAAGCGGCGGCGGCAAGGTATCGCTGCCATTGATATAGTATACGCCCGTTTTGCGAAATGGACGCGTAAGAAACGCCATCAGGCGCGAAAACAGACCATGAAGCTTCATGTTTCCAACACGGCTGAGGGAACCAGCGCAGGATACCCTCCGTATGTACCGTCCTCCTTATCCCAAGCGATAACCGCAGAGATCTCTTCTCTTTTTTGCTTTCGTTCCAAGTAAATATGATCGGCCCGTACGCCGTATAAAAGACAGGATCGACCGCCCATCTGACAGGGGATCAGGCGCAAGCGGCGGCAAAGTGCGTCCTTGCCCGTATCCGCCGCCAGCAGGCGCTCGGGTGAGAGCGACAGCTCACGAAGCACCGACGCCTTGACAAGGATGACCGCACGTCCATCCATCGGATCGCGGACAAGATTGCCGCTGTCGACAAGCGCATCCGCCGTCGCCGTATGGCCAAACAGTTCCACTGTTATGCGGCAAACGGACTCCGCACGGCTCTCCCCAATGAGCGCCTTAAACAGGCGGAGAACGCCGACCGACAATAGCACAAGCACGGCAAACACCAGCAACGACCTGTTTTCTGCCTCGAAATTTTCTACGAATATAGAATTATCGATCACATTGTCCAGCAATTGATACCCGTAGTATACACATCCGGCGAGCAAAAGCTGGAACAAAAGGAACACAACGCAAAGGCGAAGCCGCCGTCCCATGCTGATCTTCCCCGACGCGGTATATGCCATAAGGCAAAGGCATACGACGGCCAAAGGAACATACGCCCACTGCCCGCCCGCCGGCAGGAACACAGCACCGACCGCATACCCCGCACCGATGACCGCCGCCAAGACCAATCGCCAAGCCGTTGACGAAATATGCAGCAGCCGAACGGAAAAATACAGCGCCAACAGATCCACCGAAAAGTTGATCAGCGCATATACGTCAATATACAGAACGCGCACACGATCCCCCGCTTTCTCTTAGCCGTACGGACATCGAGCGAACAAGTCCTACGGCTGACCGATTGCTACCTGTATTGTAGCATACACCTAAGGCACATCTTGTCGCATTCGGGGAATAAAAAAGAAAATCCCATGCTGCGAGCATAAAATTAACGATCCCCCCGTAAAACGGGGGGATCGTTAATTTTCAGGGAGAAGCTATAAAAGGATCCTCACGTGCGAGCCGTCCGTATCGTTGATCTCGCAAAGAACGAAGTCGGTGTGCGCATAGGGCCGAAGCGCGTGACGCAGGACACGCCGCTGGGCGTGCGTAAGCCCCTTGCCGCGCGGCTCCTTGCAGACCTTTTCCATCAGCCAAACGCCCAAGCGACCGATAAGCCACGAGGTCGGCAGATGCAGGGTGAAGGTCTTTTCCGGTGCTGTTTGAATGAGAATTTTCATACGTAGCCTACTTCTATATATACGTGTGCGTCACCGGTTTCGATCTCCAAGAGCCGTCCGATAACGCCCTGCTCGACCAATTCCATGATCTTTTTAAAATCGATGGATGAAAGCGCCTTAGAGGTCGACACCTGCGGAACCTCGACGCCCATCTCAAAGGCCACCTGTACCAAGGACATCGGAATATTGATACGCACGGTCTCGCCCTTCTGCTCCTCGACGATAATATGAAGAAGCATATCCTTTATATCGTGATCCTGCGTCCGAGGAACGATACGCGTTAACGATTCCGTCTTACCGGACAGCAGCTCGTCCACGGTCATACCGAGCTCGTGTGCCAGCTGTGGCAGGATCGTAATATCCGGGCACGTCTGATCATTCTCCCAACGGCTGACCGCTTGTGGCGTAACCCCCATGCGCTCTGCCAAGGCTTCCTGTGTCATTTGTTTTTCTTTACGTTTGGCGGCAATTCGTTTGCCGATCGTTGTGGGTTCCATACCCGCACCTCCTTGTGTAATGTGCTTTGATTATAGCACGCGGGACACCGTATGACCATGGCTTGCTGCTTGTTTTACGGTCGCGCAGCTCAACGGTATGTTGTTTTTTTATAAACGATCCGTTGAAAGCACGATCGCCGCTGTCAAAACGACGCGGCGACTATGCAAACACCTCATATCTTATACCTCGCGCAGGGCGCGGATCTCGGCGGCGCGATCGGCGGCGCGGAAAACGGCACTGCCCGCGACGAGCACGTCAGCGCCCGCGCGTACGGCCGCGGCTGCGGTCAAGCGGTTGATGCCTCCGTCGACCTGAATGGGCAGATACATCGACCGCGCCTGCAGCTCGCGGCGCAGCGTTGCCACCTTGTCGAGGGTCGACGGGATCAAGGCTTGTCCGCCGTAGCCAGGCTCAACGGTCATGACAAGGATCATATCGCACAGCGAAAGATACGGGTAAACAGCCTCGGCAGGCGTGTTCGGCTTGATGGCGAGGGCGGCCTTTTTCCCACAGGCGCGGATGGCGCGCAGGCAGGCCGCGGGATCCTCCGTTGCCTCCAGATGGAAGCTGATGAGATCGGCGCCCGCCTTGGCAAAGCGCTCAATATAACGCTCGGGGGCATCGATCATCAGATGCACATCGAAAAAGGCGTCGGTCGCGCGGCGCAGGCACTCGATCACGGGAAGTCCGAAGGAAATATTCGGAACAAAGCATCCGTCCATCACGTCCAGATGGATCATATCCGCGCCGGCCTCGTGTACCGAGCGGACCTCCTCGCCAAGCTTCGAAAAATCGCAGGCCAACACAGACGGAGAAATTTGTATCATGGTCATATCCTTATCCTTTATATATATTGTATTCACCGACAGAGTATGCGAAAAATCACCGTTTTTTGTCTTTCCCATACACTAACATAGGGCGAAAGTCTCATCGTAGGAGATCGACGCCGACAGTAAAGCGAAAGATGTATAGAGATTAACGCCGTTCTCCTTCGGTTTTTGATTGAAGCTGCAACCGCATGCGGCTTGCAGCTTCTTTGTATCAAGCGTCAAGCACAAGCACACAAACGGCGTGGGCGCTGACCCCCTCCTCACGGCCGGTGAAGCCGAGATGCTCCTCGGTGGTCGCCTTTACGTTGACGCAGGCGCTATCACAGCCGAGTGTCTGTGCGATGTTGTCCGCCATCTGCCGTATATACGGAGCGACCTTGGGCTTTTGAAGGATCAGGGTCGCATCTATATTTCCGACCGTCGCCCCTTTCTTATGTAAAAGGAGAGAAACCCGCCGAAGCAGCTCCAAGCTGCTGATGCCGCGATATTCCTCCTCCGTATCGGGAAAATGACGTCCGATATCTCCCTCGCCCAGCGCACCGAGCAGAGCGTCCATGACGGCGTGCAGAAGCACGTCGGCATCGGAGTGTCCAAGCAGTCCAAGGCTGTGAGGGACATGCACGCCGCCGAGGATGAGAGGCCGATCGGCGACCAAGCGATGCACGTCGTATCCGTGTCCGATGCAAACCTTCATGCCTCTATCCCCCGTTCCTTTAAAATACATTCGGCTAAAAACAGATCCTTTTTATACGTTACCTTAAAATTGCTGTCCGTATGCTCAACCGCACTGACCTCGCGGCCGAGCACCTCAACGAGCGCACAATCGTCGGTCACACACAGTCCTTGCTGCTGCGCATGATCCAGCGCCTCCTCATACAGCGCACGCGAAAAAACTTGCGGTGTTTGTGCCAGGCGAAGGGTATCCCGCTCACACGTACCAACGATCTGCCCACAAGTATTTACCGTTTTTACCGTATCGACGACACGCTCAACCGCACAGGCGGCGCCTGTCTGCCACGCCTTTTCCACCGTTTTTTCGATGATCTGCGGCGTTACGAGGCAACGCGCACCGTCGTGGATTGCCACGTACGTTACGTCATCCGACAGCGACCGTACACCGATACGTGCCGAGCCCTGCCGATCACCGGCACCAATACACAGCGTGACGGGCTTGCGGCACCGAGCGGCGATCGACTCGGCCAATGGCATATCCTCCGAACGAACGACCAGGCATATGCCGTCAATTCCCTGCGCATGGTCAAAGGCGCGAACGGTATGGGAAAGCAGACTTTGTCCAAGGAGCAGACATTGCTGCTTGGCAACGCCCTCACCCATGCGTGTACCGCTTCCCGCGGAAAGGATAACGGCCACCGTTTTTCCTCTCGTATTCATCCTATCACTTCCTGTCACTTCCTGTCACTTCCTGTAATACACAAAATGCACAGTGATCGTCCGTTCGCGCCCCTGCTCCAGCTGATTCGGGCCGCGAAGGATCACGCCATCGCCGCTCATGAGATACGAAGCATCCAAGTCCCGCACGTCACACCGAAAGATCGTATCCCCCGAGGAATCCACAAGGAATTCATCATCCTTCAGCGTCAAATGCCCTCCACGGCCAATGACATCCTCGTTGTCGTTGCGCCACTCCGTCACGTAGCGGACAGGCAAGCCATGCAAAGCGGCCGCCATCTCTCTACGATGAGCATATGAGCCGGTCTTCTTGCGGCGTCCGCCGAAAAACTTGGTGATCATGTTCATAGCGTTCTCCTATAAATATCTATCTATAGTTTAACATAAATAAGAGAAAAATGGAAGAGCTTTTGGCATTTTTTTGCGAATTTTTCTTTTCATTTTTTTCATAAAAAATTCTGATTTTTTTTAAAAAACCTATTGCATTTTACAATTTCCTGTAGTATAATAGACACAAAGTGGAGCAAAGTGGGGCATTTTCTATCAAAATGGAGCAAAAGCCCACCGGATTTCACATAAACGAAAGCAAAACCACGCGAAAGGAGGATGGGTGATGTCGTTCGTCGGATCGTATATGCACACCTTGGATGCCAAGGACCGTGTTTTCATCCCCGCGAAGTTCCGCGAAGAGCTCGGCAAAGAATTTTACATTACCAGAAAATTCGACACCTATCTTTCCGTTTATACCGCCGAGGAATGGGCGGCTTACGTGGACAAGATATCCTCTCTTCCCGAATCGGATGCAGAGGAGCTGCAGGAGTTCCTTCTCGGTGCGGCACAAAAATGTGAGCCCGACGCCAACGGCCGTATCCTTCTTGAGCCCCGTCTGAAGGCTCACGCGGGGATCGAAAAGAATCTTCGCTTCGTCGGTACAGGCAAGCAGATCCGCATCTTCGCCGAGGAGATCTGGCAAGAAAGAGAGCAAAAGAGAGACCTTGCCGGTCTGCGCGAAACGATGCGCGCTTACGGACTGTAAAAGCAAAGCGAGGACGACAGCATGGCCATTCCCTTCTCTCACACCTCCGTATTGCTCTTTGAGTGCATAGAGGCACTGAATATACGAAACGGATATACGTACGTGGACTGCACCGTCGGCGGTGGCGGCCACTCGTATGAGATCGCACGTCGCATGGGACCGGATAGCCGATTGATCTGCTTTGATCAGGATGAGACCGCCATTCGCGCCGCGTCGGAGCGACTGTCCCCCTTTTCCGACCGTGTGACCTTCATACACGACAATTTTCAAAATCTCGATCAGCATTTGACGCGTCTTGGTATTCACAACCTTGGCGGTGTCCTTGCCGATCTCGGCTGCAGCTCTCCGCAGTTTGACGATCCCGAGCGCGGCTTCAGCTATATGCACGATGCGCGCTTGGATATGCGCATGAACACCGAAGCCAAAACGGACGCCTACGAGGTCGTCAACACGTATAGCGAGGACGAGCTTCGACGTATCCTCTACGAATACGGCGAGGAACGCTTTGCTCCCCGCATCGCCTCCGCCATTTGCAAGGAGCGCCTCTCTCACCCGATCGAAACGACCGCCGCGCTGTCGGAGCTTATCAAGCGTGTCATTCCTGCCGCCAACCGTCAGGACGGTCCGCACCCGGCCAAGCGCAGCTTTCAAGCCATCCGCATCGAGGTCAACCGTGAGCTTGACGTCATCGCTCCGACCATTCGTGCGGCGGCTAAGCATTTAACCTCCGGCGGACGCCTCGCGATCATTTCCTTTCACTCGCTGGAGGACCGTTTGGTCAAGGAGACCTATCGCGAGCTTTCACAGGGCTGCACCTGTCCGCGGGACTTCCCCGTTTGCGTGTGCGGAAACAAGCCCACCGTGCATATCATCAGTAAAAAACCCATTATTCCGACTGAGGAAGATCTGACACAAAATCCTCGCGCCAGAAGCGCTAAGCTTCGTGTAGCCGAGAAGCTTTAATAAAAACAATAAAAACAAGGAGATAGTATCATGGCAACGTCCGCTTATACATACGATGCATTATTACAAACAATGAAGAACCGTTTCACGGTCGTTCAGGATAACTGCGAATATACCCTTGGCGGATATATGCGTACAAAGGCCGCCGAGCGCACCAAGGGCCAGCAGCTACCCGCTACCATCGTGCATAAGGCACCTGTGGCCGTTCGCCATTTTCTCACGGCTGTTAACGAAAAGCTCAAGGTAAAGGAAGTTCCTCCGCCCGAAAAGGCGCTGACCGCCTTCCCCCTTCGTACGGTCTTTTCGTCCCTTGCGGCGGCGTTCGTGCTTTGCACGCTCGTCTTTTCCTTCGCGCGCATCGGCCTTGCCAGCACCTCCGGCTCCGAGCTCCCTGCTCTTCAGACGGCGGAATCGCAGGTAGAGATCGTGTCGCAGGACGATATGATCCTTCCCTACGAAACCTACGAGGAACGTCTGTAAATCTTTCATAATCCAACAGCTGACTTCATACTATGATAGCGGTGATCGCGTGATCGCCGCTATCTTTTTTGTTTTTGGGAGTCCATATGCAACAGTCAGCGCCAAGCAACACCCTGGCCACCACGCGGCGGCGCATCGTAACGGTCGCCATTGCCTTTACCGTCTTTCTGTGTTATCTGTTTGTGAATCTTTTTCGCTTGCAGTATATTCAGCATGAATATTACAAAAATAAAGTATACGACCAGATCACGACGACTGCCTCGCTGAAGGCACAGCGCGGTACCATCTACGACCGACAAATGAACGTTCTGGCCACGACCGAAACGACCTGGCGCGTATTTTTGTCGACCAGAGATATAAAGAAAAAAATGAAAGAGGACGGCGAGCCGTACGACACACGCATCGCCGAGGGACTTTCTTCCCTGCTGTCGGTTGACGAGGCGACGCTTCTTGATAAAATACAAAACACGAACGTTCTCGACGTCACGGTCAAAAAAAGCATCGACGCCGAAACGTACGAAACGCTTCTTGCCTTTATTCGGCAGGAAGGCTTAGAGGAGCTCGTCTTTACCGAGGCACAGAGCCATCGGTATTATCCGATGGGAACCATGTTCGCCCACGTGCTCGGCTTTACCGGAAGTGACAACCAGGGGCTGTACGGACTTGAATATTCGTACGATTCCACCCTGTCAGGTACCGACGGATACTATCTGTACGCCAAGGATGCCAACGGAAACGCCCTCCCCACCGAATATGCAACGTACATTCCCGCCGAGGACGGATACAGCATCGTAACGACGCTGGATTCCTATATCCAAGAGGTGCTGGAGTGTCAGCTGGAAACCATACGCGTCAATCATCAGGTGCAGAATCGCGTAACGGGCATCGTCATGGATACTGAAACGGGAGCGATCCTTGCGATGGCGACCTCCTCCCCCTTTGACCCGAACGATCCGTATACGCTTGACGAGCAATCCGCTCAAAAGCTTGCCGCCTGCGGATACGAGGAAGGCAGCGACGAATACAAGGCGAAAAAGAAAGAGCTGCTGGAGATCATGTGGTCAAACAAGGCGGTCAGCGAGACCTATGAGCCGGGCTCGACCTTCAAGATCGTAACGGTGGCGGCAGCGCTGGATCTCGGAGTCGCCGACATGGACGACACCTTTTCCTGCACCGGATCCTACGCCGTCGGCGGCTGGAACATCCGCTGTCACAAGGCCGGTGGGCACGGACAGAATTTTTCGCTTGCCTACGGTCTTCAGATGTCCTGCAACCCCACGATGATGCGCCTTTCCGAGCGCATCGGAGCAGAAAATTTCTACCGGTACGTGCAAGCCTTCGGCTACCTGTCCAAAACGGGCATTGATCTGCCGAGCGAGGCGGGAAGTATTTTTCATCAGCTTGAAAACATAGGGCCGACCGAGCTGGCGACGTCCTCCTTTGGCCAGCGCTTTAAGGTGTCCGTCATCCGACAGCTCACCTCCATTGCCGCCGTAGCCAACGGCGGTGTCTTAGTCACCCCGCACGTCATGGAGCGCGTCGTTGACGCAAACGGACAGACGATCACCAGCTATGGCTCCCCTACGGGCGAGCGCGTGATAAGCGAGGCGGTCGCCACCGAGATATCCGCGGTGCTGGAGGCAGGTGTCAGCGGAGACGGAGGTGCCAAAAACGCCTATGTGGACGGCTACAAGATCGCCGCAAAAACGGGCACCTCGCAGAAGTTTGACGTTCTGGACGAGAACGGCAACTCCTATCTGCGTATCGGCTCGACCGTCGCCTATGCTCCGTCGGATGAGAACGGTATCGCGGTCATCATCGTCGTCGACGAGCCGACCTGTGCCGTCAAATACGGCAGCGTCGTGGCGGCACCGTACGTATCGGAGCTGTACGCCAACATTCTTCCTTATCTTTCCTATGCCTCCCATGCGGAGAAAAAAGAGCTTACCCTGGACGACTACGTCGGTATGAACGTTCGCACCGCCGAAAAAAAGCTCAGCGAGCTTGGCGTATCCTATCGCGTGATCGGCGATGGAGACGTCGTTCTCTCGCAGGTGCCCTCCGGCAACGTGACCGTCACGGCTGCCCTTTCCAATATACTTTTGTATACGGTTGACCGAACGGATACGGATGTCATCGTACCCACGCTTGTATCCATGACGCTGTCCGAGGCCAATCATCTGGCCGCCGATGCCGGGCTCACGATACATATCGTCGGACCAACGTCATCGGTGGGCGGAAGCGACCTGTTTGTGACGGCGCAATCCCTTCCGCCGGGAAGCCGCGCCAAGCGCGGTGATGTCATTGTTTTAACGGTTATAAGCTATGAACATGAGGATTAAAATACATGAAGCTTTGCGAACTACTGAAAGACCATGAATACCGTTGTTCACAGGACGTGAGGGACGTGGAGATCTCCCATATTACCTCCGACCCGCGCGACGTGCGTGCGGACACCTTATTCGTTTTGACCAAGGGAGTCACGTATCCAACGGAAAAGCTGTTGCCGCTGGTGCTTGCTAGGCAGCCTGCGCTTATAGTTGCCGAGGAGATACCAAGCGGCTATTCGGCGGATATTCCTCTGCTTCTCACCCCCTCGGCCCGACGCACGCTGTCCGTCGCTCTGTTCCGCAGATACGTCGGTAACGATCTGTCCGTGCCGATCATCGGAATAACGGGCACCAACGGAAAGACGACGACCGCATCGATGCTGACACATATCCTCTCGCAAAGCGGGTATCGGGTCGGAGCCATACTGACGGGCGGCATCTTTATAGGCGACACGCGCCTGAGCGACACATTTTATTCGATGACAACGCCGGACCCTGCCCTTCTGTATCCGACGCTTCGCACCATGAAGGACGCGGCATGCGACTACATCGTCATGGAGGTTTCGAGCCACGCGCTCGCCCTCGAAAAGGTCGCGCCGCTGCATTTCGATATCGGCATCTTTACCAACTTGAGTACGGATCATCTGGATTTTCACAAGAGCATGGAGGACTATTACCAAGCCAAGGCGCGACTGTTCTCCATGTGCTCGCGCGGCATCGTCAACGCCGACGATCCTTACGCTTCGCGTCTGGTAACACAAGCACCCTGTCCGATCACCACCGTCGGCGTTCTTCAAGAGGCGGACGTCATGGCGCACACGGTAGAGGACTACGGGCTTGACGGCTTCTCGTATTTATATAAGACGAAGGACTTTTCCTTCCTTACGCGCCAGATCTCCCCCGGCATCTATAACGTATACAATTCTCTGTGCGCTCTGACGGCGGCCATCGCCCTCGGCGTGCGTCCGTGCGATGCCAAGCGACACATGGCCTATTTTTCTCCTCCCGAGGGACGCATGGAAAGCATTCACATGTCGCCTCGCGTCTACATTGACTACGCGCACACTCCCGAAGCACTTCAATCCGCTTTGAAAACGATAAATAAAGGCAAAAAAGAAGGGCAGAAAACGATCCTTGTGTTTGGCTGCGGGGGAGATCGCGACAAAAGCAAGCGGGCTGTCATGGCAAGGTACGCACAGATGTACGCCGATACCGTCATCCTGACGACCGACAACAGCCGAACGGAATCCCCCGTTTCCATCGTCAAGGATATCATCAAGGGCTTTACCGATCGGCATCGGTATACCGTCATCATGGACCGCGCCGAGGCGATCCGCCACGCGTTGCGCATAGCATCCGCCGAGGATATCGTTCTCATTGCCGGCAAAGGGCACGAGCGCTATACGCTGGATGCCAACGGCTACCACACCTTTGACGAACGCAAAATCGTCTTTGACGTACTGAATCAAGTTTGAAACGGATATACTACGCTTATGATCGTTGCACTCGATATGCCCTTGTCCTTACAGCAGATCGCCCACGCCATCGGTGCCGCTCCGATACACCCATCGGCTGTGATACGACGCATCTGTACCGACTCGCGCGAGGCGTTGCCGGGCGATCTCTTTTTCGCGCTGGACGGACAGCACGCCCGTGGGGCGGATTTTGTCACCGACGCGCGGAGCCGCGGTGCCTTCGCCGTCAGCACGCAGGTCGGTGAGGGCGTCCTGTGTGTGCGGGATACGGTGGCAGCGCTCGCGTCCCTTGCCGCCGAATATCGATCCCATCTTCCCTCCTTGAAAAAAACCGTAGCAGTTACCGGGAGCGTCGGAAAGACCACAACGAAAAACATGCTGATCGCTCTTTTGTCGGATGACTTTGCCACGCACGGCACACACGGCAACTATAATAATCAGATCGGCGTGCCCTTGACCCTTCTTTCGGCTCCGCGCTCCACCGAAATGCTCGTTGCTGAGATCGGTATCAGCCATCCGGGGGAAATGCAGCCGCTATCCGAGCTTGTACACCCCGACGTAGCCTTGATCACCAACGTCGGCCACGCCCACGTCGGCAACTTCGGCTCCGAGGAGCAGCTGTTTTCCGAAAAAAGCAGGATCGCATGCGGTCTGAAGGAAAACGGCACGCTGCTCGTACCGTACGGCGATCCGCGCTGTCGTGCCATCAAAGGCACGGAGGGCGTTTCTCTGCAGGATCTCCACGCGCCCTTTTATCTTTCGTGTCGGCAAACGGCAGATGAAGAGCATCACGCCGTTTTCTTTTATAAAGGACAGTCGGTCTGTGAGCTTCGCTTGCCCTTCTCTCAGCACGGAGTGTTGGAGGACTGCGCTATGGCGATGGCCGCCGCACTCACGTGCGGCGCATCTCCCGTTCGGTTTGAAAACGCCTTCCGCTCGGTTCGGGAAAACGGCTTGCGCATGCGCTCGCTGACGTCGCCGCACGGCATTCATATTTTGGACGACGCCTACAACGCATCTCCCGAATCCATGAAGGAGGCGCTGGACACCTTGTGCCGACGGACCAAGGCCCACCGATGCGTTTTGCTCGGTGATATGCTGGAGCTCGGAGGTGACACCGAGCATTTTCACCGCATGATCGGCCGACAGCTATATGCGTGCGGCATCGAAAAGGCGTTTTTCTTCGGCGTATACGCGCCGTTTTATCGCCTCGGAGCGCAGGAAGCCGGCATGTCGCCCTCCTCTCTGTTCGTCAACAACGACATCACCTCGCCCGAGCTTACCGTTCGCCAGATACGCGATGCCTGTCACGACGGCGATACCCTTCTTTGCAAAGCCTCGCACAGCAGCCACCTACAGGCGATCATACAAGAATTAATCGTTTAAACGAAAGGACGACGCGATGCTCGACGTGCTATTTCCCTTTTACGTATTTATTTTCTTTGCCGCGCTTTTATTGACCGCCTTCTGCGAGTGGCGCTGGATCCCCGTGCTATCACGCAAGGCAAAGCAGCCCATCTACGAGGGCGGTCCCTCGTGGCACATGAAAAAGGCGGGGACTCCGACGATGGGCGGACTTGCCTTCGTCGTCGCGGCCGTCGGTATTTGGATCGTCGCCTCGCTCTTTTTGTTTCGCTCGGTCGATCGGGACAGCGCCGTATCCTTTTCCCTTTCCGTCGGATATGCGCTACTCAACGCCCTGCTCGGTATCATCGACGACATGACCAAGCTGAGGCACAAGGAAAACGCAGGGCTCTCTCCACGCGAGAAGCTGATCTTCCAGACGCTGTTCGCGGCCCTCTTTTTGCTTGGACGACGCATGCTCCTCGGGGACGATACCGTTCTCCCCTTTTCCGTCGGGAATATCGATCTCGGTGTGCTGTATTATCCGCTCGCCCTGCTGTTGCTCGTTGGCTTCGTGAATTTCGCCAATCTCACCGACGGCATTGACGGTCTGGCAGGCAGCGTGGCCTTTGGCATCGCTGTTTCCCTCTTTTATAGCGCCTCCTTCGTCAATACCGAGGTGTGCGTCATAGCCGCCCTGATCATGGGCATCTCCATCGGATTTCTGCTTTTCAATCTGCATCCGGCCAAGATCTTCATGGGGGATACGGGCTCTCTTTTTCTCGGCGCGTTGGTGGTAGCCGCCTGCTTCTCCCTCGGTAATCCATCCCTCGTCCTTGGCATCGGCGCGGTATACGTGCTGGAGGGCGTGTCGGTCGTCTTACAGGTCCTCGTCTATAAGATGACAAAAAAGCGACTGTTTCGCATGGCTCCCCTGCACCATCATTTTGAAAAGCTCGGCTGGAGTGAGAACCGCATCTGTCTTGTTGCCATCCTGACGACGCTCGTCTGCTCCGTGCCTGCCTATCTTCTCTATTTGCCTCAGTAGCCGAAGAACGAAAGGATACGACATGAAACAGTCTTTCTTTTTAAAGCCGCCGACACCGAGCGGCCGCCTCCGTCAGCTGCTGCGGCCGCCGCACGCCCCCCTACGGTCGTACGTATATCGAAAGCGTGCACCAAATACCGATCTTTGTCTTTTGCTGACCGTCCTTTTGCTTAGCACACTCGGTACGCTGATGATCTTTAGCGCCGGCTACGCATACGCCACCTTCCGATACGACGACCCAACGTATTTTATCCGCAAGCAGACGGTCTGGCTCATCCTCGGTATCGCCGTCATGTTTTTTGTATCAAGGATCCGGGTATCCTTCTTTGAGGATAGCGCCTCCCTGCTGTATCTGCTTACCGTCGGTCTTCTGATCCTCGTTCTGATCGTCGGCTTTACCGGTAACGGTGCTCAGCGCTGGATCAGCATCGGCCCGCTGACGATACAGCCGTCGGAGCTTGCCAAGCTGACGCTCGTTCTTATGCTGGCCAAGTATTTTTCCGTTTATCATGACCTATCTACGAACAAAAAGCACGCGCAGACCGCTTTTTGGTACGGAACGGTATATCCCTTGCTGTTCTTGATGGTCATCGTCATCCTCGTTATGCTGCAAAAGCATCTGTCGTGCATCATTATCCTCGGCCTGATCGGTCTGCTCGTCATTCTCGTTTCCGGCATAAAAACGACCTACATAGCCTTCTTCACCGCGCTCGGAGCGACGGGCGTCACGTGTTTTGCCCTCTTTACGGATTACACGAAGGAGCGCATCACCGTATGGCAGAACCCGGAGATGTATCGCCTCACCGGCGGCTGGCAGACGCTACAGGGACTGATGGCGATCGGCTCGGGCGGCCTGTTCGGCGTCGGCTTTGGAAACAGCGTGTTAAAATACTGTTATATCTCCGAGCCTGCCAACGATATGATCTTCACCGTTCTTTGCGAGGAGAGCGGCTTCTTCGGCGCCGTATTCGTTTTGCTGCTGTTTGCCCTTCTTTGCGCACGTGGGTATACCATCGCCCTGCGGGCGCCGACGATCTTTTCGCGCATCACAGCCTTTGGAATTAGCACAAAAATGGCCATTCAGGTGCTTCTTAACGTGGCCGTCGTCACCAACACCATACCAAACACGGGCATCTCGCTTCCGTTTTTCAGCTACGGAGGCTCCTCGCTGCTCATGCTCTTTGTCGAAATGGGCATCCTGCTCTCCATATCCAGAGAAGCGACCATCAAGAAATGAATCGAACGAAAGGAAACGTATGTATATTCTGTTTTGCGGCGGCGGTACAGCCGGCCACGTCGAGCCTGCGTTAGCCATCGCCGATCTATGCAAGCGGCGTATGCCATCGCTCGGCATTCGCTTCATCGGCCGCGCAGGCGGTGCAGAAAACCGACGCATCGAGGAGGCGGGATATCCGCTTACGACCATTACGATCAGCGGCTTACAGCGACGCCTCTCCCTGCGGCAGGTACGTACGGTATGGCAAACGCTTCGCTGCATTCAAGCGGTCAAGCGTCAGCTAAAGGCCGATCCTCCGGCACTCGTCGTCGGAACCGGCGGATACGTCTGCTTCCCCGTGATATATGCTGCCTCCTCCCTCGGCATCCCGACCGTCCTTCACGAATCCAACGCCACCCCCGGTCTTACCGTTCGTATGCTCAGCCGTCGCGTTGACACGCTGCTCGTCAATCTGCCTCTGACGGACAAACGGCTATCCAAAGGAACGAGGATCGAACGCGTCGGTATGCCCGTACGCTCGGATATCGCGAGCATCTCACGCGCGCAGGCCAGACGCTCCCTCGGTCTGAAGGATGGAGAGCAGCTGATCGTTTCCTTCGGAGGAAGTCTTGGTGCCGAGCGTATCAACGACGTGTGCTTGCGCCTGATGGCATCGATCAGCGAAAAGCATCCGAGCATACACCACATCCACGGCTGCGGAAAGCGATATTATGAAGCGCTAGCGCGCTCATATCCGCATTTTTGCACCGAGGGCGCCAGGTGCCGCATATACCCATACCTTGACCAAATGCCGACACTTCTTCGCGCCGCCGACCTCGTCATTTGCCGAAGTGGTGCCGCCACCGTCGCGGAGGTCTGTGCCGCAGCCGCACCGACGATCTTTATCCCGTCCCCTCACGTAACGGAGGACCACCAATATAAAAACGCAAAATATCTCGCGGATGCAGGCGCCTGCCGACTGCTGCGCGAGGACGATCTGACACAAGAAGCACTTGAAAAAACCGTCCGTCAGATCCTCGGCGACGGCGCACTTCGGGCACGTATGCGTAAAGTTATCCATACATTTTACGACCCGATGACGGACGAGCGGATCTATCGTGCACTGTTGCCGCATCTTTCGACAAATTCTGCCCAAAAATAAATATTTAAAATATTTAGTAAAAGTTAAATTTTAAATAAATACTTGCTTTTAAATAAAAAACCTGTATAATAAATATATATTATATTTTGACAAGAAACGGGAGCATATCCCTACCCCTTATATAAGTTTTTTAACGAAAAGGAGTATTGACATGGAATTTGATTTTGAACAAAATTTTGAAAGCGGCGTACAGATCAAGGTTATCGGCGTCGGCGGAGGCGGAAACAACGCGGTCAACCGCATGATCTCCACCAATATCCGCGGCGTTGAGTTTATTGCCGTTAATACAGATAATCAGGCGCTGAACACCTCCTGCGCCGCTAAGCGCATCATCATCGGTGAAAAGACCACCCGCGGTAAGGGCGCCGGCTCGAATCCCGAGGTCGGTAAGCGCAGTGCAGAGGAATCCTTCGAAGCGGTCAAGGAAATGCTCCAGGGCGCTGACATGGTCTTCATTACCACCGGTATGGGTGGCGGAACCGGAACGGGTGCCGCTCCCGTCATCGCCAAGGCATCCCGCGAGCTCGGTATTCTGACCGTCGGTATCGTTACCAAGCCCTTCGCTTTCGAGGGCCGTCGCCGTATGGTACAGGCTGAGGCCGGTATCGAAGAGCTGTCGAAATACGTCGACTCGCTCATCGTTATCCCCAACGAGCGTCTGAAGCAGGTCGAGGATACCCATATCACGCTTGCCAACGCCTTTGAGATCGCCGATGACGTTCTGCGTCGCGGTGTTCAGTCCGTATCCGAGGTCATCAACGTTCCCGGCTTTGTCAACCTTGACTTTGCCGACGTAACGGCCGTTATGAAAAATGCAGGCTACGCACACATGGGTGTCGGTGCCGCCAAGGGCTCCGAAAAGGCGCAGCTCGCCGCTATGCAGGCGATCTCCTCGCCCCTGCTTGAAACCAGCATCGCCGGTGCCAAGGGCGTTCTTGTCAGCATCACGGCCTCGCAGGATATTCAGCTGGAAGAGATCGATCTTGCATCCAACATGATCCATCAGGAGGCTCATCCCGATGCCAACATCATCTGGGGCGCCACCTTCGATCCGTCCATGCAGGACGAAATGCGCGTTACGATCATCGCGACCGGCTTTGACAGCGCGGCTCCTATCGCCGATATCACCCCCGATGCCGCCGCGATCCTTCAGCCGACGGACGAGCCTGCGGCGATCGATCCTACCCCCGTTGTCGAAGAGCTTACCGCATCGCCGTCCGCCTTCTCCGCTCCTGCAGCTGCTCGCGAGCCCGAGCACGTTGCACCTGCGGTTGAGGAAGCGATCCCCGTCGCCTCGACCATCAAGGCACCCAACCCGACGATGGAGAATACCTATCGCGACTATGAGAACCTCTTCACCTGCATCACGAAGGTAAAGAAAAAGCAATAAGATTCCTACATACAAAAAGCAGACGCTCCACGATAGGCGGCGTCTGCTTTTTTGTTTTTATACAATTCCGATGCAAGCCATTCGCTGCGACAAGGAAGCCGTTTTGTGGATTCCTTGGACATATATATAATTCCGACCAATGCAAAAACGGCCGATAACGGCGATTTTTATGCGCAAGATCGGTTTTGTGTAAAAACAACCCGTCGTTTATCCACATGCGATGCCCCGATATCCCACCGTTTTTCACACCCCGACGCGCGGTTTTCCACCTATGTTCACAGCCCGGATGTCCAAGACCGCTTTTGTGTATTTTTTGAATTTTTCATATATCGTCCGTCGATCGCACGAAAAACGCATCTGACGGCACAGCACCATACGCACAAAAAAAGCATACGCCCGCGGTTGCTGAAAACCGCGGGCGTATGCTTCATTCAAATGTCTTATGCAAGAATGTAGACAAGTGCAATAGCGATCACACCAAAGGCCAACAGGCCTGCCATAACTCCCGCAAGAATTCTTGCTGCTAACTTAGGCTGCTTCATCGTTCTCTTCCCTTTCTTATTTTCCCGATGTATTTTTTGTTTTCGCTTCCCGATATCCGGCAAGCTGTGATGTAATATTCTTTTGATTGGTGCGCATGCGCGAGGGCAGCATCGTGTGGATCTTGGCCAAGCCCTTGGCCACGCAGTTGATGGGATCGTAGGCCATCATGACCGGTATGTCCAGCACCTTTTCGATCATCTTGTCAAGACCAAACAGGAGAGCGCCGCCACCGGACAAAAGAATGCCCTTTTTGAATACACGCTCAACGTACTCGATCGGTATATGCTTAACATGCTCGGCGATCGCCATAAGGATCTTTTGCAGGGGGGATTCAAACACGCCGAGGATATCCTCCGTGGCAATGTTCATATGAATATGATTGCCCGTCAGGGACAGCGTTCCCTCGATATCGATCGTTTCGCTTTCCTTCCCCGGCCAAACGGCGCCGAGCTTTTCCTTGATCGCTCTGGCCACCGACAGAGACACGCGAACGTCACCCTGGGAGAAGATATATTCCTGAACGGCCAGATCGAAGTCCTCGCCGCCTACCGGCTCACAGGCAGACAACAGGATCTGCCCCTCGCAGATAATAAGGATATCGGTCTTAGAGGCACCGATATTGACCGAGATCATGCTGTCGGTCGGCTCCGCGCCCGCACCGATCAAGGCAGCCATGGCGCGGCGGACACCGAGCACTGTGCTCGCTCCCGCCTCCGTGATCATGGAAAACAATTCTTTTTCCTGCTTGGGAACCATGTCCGACGGCAGTCCGACGATCACGCGGACCTCCTCCGATCCGCTAACGGCCTCCAGCGCGTTCTTGACGATCGCCTGCGTCAGATCAGCGGAATACAGCATGCCGTTTTTGAACGGCCGTACCAGAACACCTGTGGCGCCCTCTACGCCGGAAAGCGCGGCATCACCGAGAGCCAGAATGCGGCTCGTGGCTTTGTCGACCAAGGCGATCGAGGATTCACGGCTGACGCCGCTCGTCGGATCGCTGAGCGTTATATGGGCGTATCCGAGATCAAGACCGATCTTCGTAATCATGAGCGCACTCCTTCCCCGATGGATTGATTGCCTTTTTAATCTTTTTAATTATACATGATATTATCGACAAATGCAAGAGGATTTTTAAAATCTCTGCGAATTATCCTCAAAATACTCTGCAATTCGCTCTTTCAGCGTCGTATATCGCAGGATCTCCCGATCGTTTTTGACCATATCCGCGACGATCTGCCGCTGCCCGACGAGAATGACCATCTCCTTGGCACGCGTGACAGCTGTATAAAACAGATTCCTTGTACGCAGCATGGGCGGACAAGCGTAAAGCGGTATAACAACGACGGGATATTCACTTCCCTGACTTTTGTGCACCGTAATGGCGTACGCAAGCTCCAGCTCGTCCAGCTGGTCAAAGCCGTAGCTTGCCGTCTTGTCGTCAAAGCAAACGCGCATGGAGCGATTGGCCATGTCGATCTGCTCGATCACGCCTATATCCCCGTTAAACAGCCCCGCACCGGCGACACCGTTCTTTTCCCACTCGATCTCGTAATTGTTACAGATCTGCATCACGCGGTCGCCCACGCGAAAGATGACGCCGTGGCTTTCCTTTTCGTTTTTGAACTTTCCCTTGGGATTGATGCGCTCCTGCAGCAGTGCGTTGAGCTGCTCCACGCCGCCAACGCCCTTACGCGAAGGGGTGATGACTTGTATTTTACCGCAGATCTGCTTTCCATATGCCTTCGGCAGACGAACGGTGATCAGATCGGCGACAGCAGAGGCGATCGTCGCCTCCTGCTCTCTTTGAACAAAAAAGAAATCGTTATCCGTCGCCGTAAGAATGGGAGCTTCCCCCTCGTGGATGCGGTGCGCGTTAGTAACGATCAGGCTCTGCCCCGATTGACGGAAGATCTCGGTCAGGCAGACGGTATATACCGCGCCGCAGGCAATTAGGTCGGCCAGAACGTTCCCCGCTCCCACACTCGGCAGCTGATTGGAGTCGCCGATAAGAATAAGCTTGGCGCGGCGACGAAGCGCGCGCATCAAGGCGTCCATCAGAGACAGGTCGATCATGGAGGATTCGTCAACGATCACGACTGTCTCTTCTATGGGATTGCGCTCGTTGCGATTGAACACCGTTTGTGCATCGTCCTTGCGCTCCATTTCAAGCATACGGTGGATGGTCTTGGCCTCCTCCCCCGTCGCCTCGCTCAGACGCTTGGCGGCGCGCCCTGTGGGCGCTGCCAGCACCGTCTTCATGCCAAGGCTGCGAAACATCGACAGCATGGCGCGGACGACGGTGGTCTTTCCCGTGCCGGGACCGCCGGTCAAGATCATGACCCCCTGCCGCATAGCCTCATACAGCGCCTCGCGCTGAAGGGCGGCATAACGGATACCAACGGTCGTTTCTACCTTTTCAATGAGAGACAGAACGTCCTCGCGGTCCAGTGTCGCTACGTTGCTCTGCAGCTCATGCAGCTTGGCGGCGATGCGTGCCTCCGCCATATAGACGTCGCGGGTCATCGCATACACCTCGTCCCCTATACGGAAGGCGCATATGCGCCCCTCGCGAAGGAAGATATCGAACACCTCTCCGACGCGCTCCTCCGACACACCGAGCAGCTGGGCGGCGGCCGCCATCAGCTTTTCACGCGGCAGACAGGTATGTCCGTTCAGACTCGCGTTATAGTTGAGAAGATAGCACAGGCCGTGCAGCAGGCGATCCTCATGATCGGAAGAAAAGCCGAGAGAGGCGGCAATGCGATCGGCCACGTCAAAGGGCAAGCCGCAAAAGCTGTCGCACAGGCAATACGGATTTTTACGGATACGGTCCGTCGCACTGCCACCGAAGCATTTATACACCTTTGTGATCTGCGCGGTCGTCATATAATCCTTGCAGAACATCATAAAGCCGCGCAGGCCCGCCTGCTCTTTAAAGGAGGCGGATATTTGCGCCGCCTTTTTCATCGTGATACCGGAGATATCCGTTAGCCACTCCGGATGGTTTTCCATTACGTCAAAGGTCTGCTCGCCGAAGCGATTAACGATCTTGAGTGCCGTAACGGGGCCAACGCCCTTGACGGTACGGGAAGACAGATATTTGAGTATGCTGTCGGTATCGGTCGGAAGGTTCTTTTCATAGGACGAGATGACAAATTGACGCCCGTATTCCTTATGATACGTGTACGAGCCCTCAAGCGTCAGCTCCTCGCCCTCGGCCGCAAACGGAACCGTGCCGACCGCCGTTATGAGATTGCCATCCGTATCGGCAAGCTCAAGAACGGTATAATCGTTATCATCGTTGTGATACACGATGTGCTCGATCACGCCGCGAATGTGCGTGTCGGTCGCCCGTTGCTCCATATTCACCCTCCCTCTTCGTTATTTGTTTAATTCGGTGCCGATCAGCCGAGAATACGGCGGCGCAGCTCGTCCGCGATATCGCAGATCTCCCACTTGACACCAAGATCCTCGCGTCCCATGTGACCGTAGGCAGCAAGGTCACTGTAGATGGGGGTACGAAGATCGAATTTGCGAATGATCGCCGCAGGACGCAGATCGACAAGCTCTGCGATGACCTCCGACAGGCGGCTCTCCTCCACGACACCCGTTCCGAAGGTATCGATCATGACGGAAACGGGGCGCGCTACGCCGATGGCGTAAGCGATCTGGACCTCACACTTTTTGGCAAGGCCGGCCTTTACGATATTTTTTGCTACGTAGCGTGCGGCATACGAGGCGCTGCGGTCTACCTTGGTCGGATCCTTGCCCGAGAAGGCGCCGCCGCCGTGACGGGAATAGCCGCCGTAGGTATCTACGATGATCTTGCGGCCGGTAAGGCCCGTGTCACCCGCAGGACCGCCGACAACGAAACGGCCGGTCGGATTAACGTAGATCTTGGTCTCCCCCTCACGCAGAAGCTGTGAAGGAATAACGGGCAGAATGACCTGCTCGATGATATCCTTACGAATGGTCTTTGCATCCATCTCCGGGCTGTGCTGGGAGGAAACGACCACGGCTTCTACACGCACAGGCGTATCGTCCTCGTAACGAACGGTGACCTGCGTCTTTCCGTCGGGGCGAAGATACGACAGCTTGCCGTTTTTGCGCACCTCCGTCAGACGGAGAGCAAGCTTATGCGCCAGAGAAATAGGAAGGGGCATCAGCTCCGGCGTTTCGTCGCACGCAAAGCCGAACATCAGACCCTGGTCACCTGCACCGATATCGAGATCGTCCTGCATGGTACCGTCCTTTGCCTCCGCGCATTTGTCCACGCCCATGGCAATATCGGGGCTCTGCTTATGTAACGAGCTGAGAACGGCGCAGGTCGCCGCGTCAAAGCCGTATTTGGCACGATCGTATCCAATGTCGGCCACTGTCTTACGAACGATCTCTTGAATATCCACCGACGCCTTCGTGGTCACCTCACCCATGACGGTGATAATACCCGTCGTGGCAAAGGTCTCACAGGCAACGCGGCTCTCGGGATCCTGACGGAGCATTTCGTCAAGGATGGCATCGGATATTTTATCACAGATTTTGTCGGGATGTCCTTCCGTAACGGATTCCGATGTAAAAAGATACTGTTTCATAGTACGTCCTTTCGTTTTCAAAGAGATGACCTCGGTATGGCATGCATCCACTCCCGAGGTCAGTTCTGTACTCATCTGTCAGGAATTGACACCTTGCATTCAATGTAGGTTGTCGGGCTTCACAGGGCCGGTCCCTCCGCCACTCTTGATAAGTTTATTTAATTTTAAAATAGTATACCATATACAAAGAGAAAAATCAAGGGCATTCGCTATATTTCTCTCTTTTTTTCGGGATATGCGTCATCCCTTGCGGTCGATGATAAAATGCTTGGGGACGCCACCCTCGAATACAAGCGGCACCTCGCCCAAAATGAGCGGCTTAAGATACCGCATGCAGGCATCCGTCACGCCGTTTGCTTCGTCGTTTATGTATTCGTCGGGCACCGAGCGGATGGCGTTGGCAATGCCTCCGATATCCTCCGCCGCGACCGTGACCGCATACGGCTCGTCCGCCTGACGGACGAAGGTCATCATGACGCCGCTCTTCCCTTCCTTGGCGGCCGTCACAGCCGCCGCTCCGATGGTAAGAGATTCCTCTATATCGGTAAGAGAGGACACATGCGAGGCACAGCGCTGCGGAAGATTGAGCTCCACCGAGCGCACCTTGCAGCCAAGCCTTTCCTTGACCACGCGCTCCAGCGCCTTACCCGCACCGGCAAGATAGGTATGTCCGAACACATCCTTTGCATCGGACGAGGTGCCCGCGCTAACGTACGTTCCGTCGGCAAAACGGATGCCCTCGGACACCGCCACCAGCACGGCAGGATGTTGCATTTGTACGCGCTGGATGTCCTCAACGAACTGCTCGATGGAAAACGGCTTTTCGGGCAGATAGATAAGATCGGGGCCGATGCCGTCGTTGACACCTGCCAAGGCGGCTGCGGTCGTCAGCCAACCGGCGTCCCGTCCCATGATCTCCACGATCGTTACGGCTCGTACGGTATATACGGCGATATCGCGAAGCATCTCCTTCACCGTTGTGGCAATATATTTGGCCGCCGAACCGAAGCCCGGCGTATGATCGGTACAAACAAGGTCATTATCGATGGTCTTCGGCACACCGATGACGCGAAGCTCATAGCCGACCGATACGGCATAGCGGGACAGCTTTAAGACGGTATCCATCGAATCGTTGCCGCCTATATAAAAGACGTAACGGATATCATGCGCCTTGAGAACGCGCAGAACGGTCTCGTAATCGTCCGCCGCTCTCTCGGGGTCACCAAGACGGAAACGACAGGAGCCGAGAGCGGCCGCCGGCGTATGAGACAGACACGCAAGATCTTCCTCGCTGTACGACGACATATCCACAAGATCCTCGCGCATAAAGCCCTCGATCCCGTTTCTCATGCCGTACACCTTTCCGATATACCCCTCGGCTATCGCAGCCTTAGCACCGCGAATGACGCCGGCAAGGGTCGCATTGATCGCGGCTGTAGGACCTCCCGACTGGCCGACGACGGCGTTTCCCTTTAAAAAATTCATGCTCCGCTCCTCCGTATGTTTCAATTGTCGCCTTCATTGTATCATACTTTTCGGAAGAATGCAATCGTTTTTTCGTTTTTAGGTCGTTTTATGTCGTCTCTGTTTCCTTTTCCGCCCCGGATGGCAGCAAACGGCCAACATCCAAATGCCCCACCGCCGCGCGGATGTACGAGGTGCGGTCAAACCCGTAGTCAAGAAAATACGCGTGCTCGCAAACGTCCAAGGCCAACGTCGGCAGGCATCCCTGCCGCAAAAAGCTGCCGATGTCCTCCGCCGTATGCAGTCGCCCGCCCCTGTCCGTTCCTATGTATAAAAAGGCGTGCGCGGCCGCCGCCTCCTCGCACAGGCGGTGAAAGAAAGACGTCAAGCCGCCGCAAAACCGACAAAAAGCGTCCCCAACCGACGGATAGACGCAAAACGACGAGAAATACAGCGTATGCGACGCGCTTGCCACCGCTTCCTCATACAGTGCGCGTGTATCCTCGCGTGTTCGGCGACGGTACAGCTCGATCAATGTGCGATCGTCACGCGGCGGTCCCTTACGCAAGACCTGCTCGCGCAGACACAGGCTCGTCGCATGATCGCGATGTCGCTTCAGCGCCCCCTCGCTGATAAACTGTAAGATCCCAAGCTCCTCCATAATAGCCTCCATAAAAAAACATCCTCTCCTTCACAATAGTATGAAGGAGGGGATGCAGAGGTTATTTCGATGAAAGAAGCTGTTGCTCGGTATACGTGTAGGCATGATTGCAGAAGCGGCAGATCGCGGTCAGCTCGCGCGGCTTGCCCTCATCCTGCTGCTGTTGCAGCAGCTCACGGATCTGCTCTTCGCCGATGGAAAGCAGCTTTTTCTTCATTCGTCCGTTGGAGCAATCGCACCGATAGGCGGGCGCCACCGTATCAAATACGTCGTACGGAATATCCTCCATGATGAGATCCGCCACGTCCTTCAAGGTCTTTCCTTCGGCAAACAAGTGCGACATGCTCGGCAAGCGGGCGGCGTTGCGCTCGATCAGGCTGACCGTTTGCTCATCGGGAAACGGCATCAGCTGCACGAGAACACCGCCTGCCGACAGGCAGGTGCGATCCTTATCTACCAGAACGCCGAGAGACAGAACCGTAGGTATCTGCTCACTCACCGCAAAATACGTAGCGATATCCTCCGCGATCTCGCCTGTAACGATGTCCGTAAGACCTGTCTGCGGCGGCTGATCGCCGAGCGATTTGACAAAGGACAGCGTTCCTGCTCCGACAGCGGCACCGACGTCCAGCTTGCCGTTGGTTTTTCTCGGCGGATCCGCCAAGGGGTTTTCCACGTAGCTTTTGACGTTCCCGTAGTAATCCGCCACGACGATCATGCGGCCGAGCGGTCCGTCGCCCTGAAAGGTCACCGTCAGCGTGTCCCCCGCCTCCGGCAAAAGCGTTCCGATCATGGATGCCGCCGTCAATGTGCGACCGACCGCGGCCGTCGCCGTCGGTGCCGTATGGTGAACGCGGATCATCTCATTGACAAGATCGCGGCTGTTCATGACCAGAAGTCGTGCCGAGCCGTCGTGCGTCATACCGCGCAGAATACAACCGTTTTGTTTGTCTTGCATAGTTCGTACCTCTCATTCCATCCCCGTCAGCATCGGCTTTTTACACCGTGCCGCGATATATATTCGTTCGTCCTCGTCCGACGCCTCGGTAAAATCAAAATCCGCATACGCGCCGATCCATTCAAAGCCCGCGTCCTGCAAATGCTTTTTCATGATACGAAGCGTATACATACGCTCCGTTTGTACGTCCTCCATACGATCGTAGCGGCCGTCCGCGCCTTCGCGGAAGACCGTTATATAGAAATCGCACAAGCGTCGCTTGGGATCGTAGCTGTTCTCCCAAATACAAACGCTGTCGCCGGTCTGCATCGTATACACCTGATCGGCATAGACCGTTTCAAACTTGCGTTTACCGTTGATGTCAAAAAGAAACAGACCGTCGGGCACGAGGTAATTGTGTACCAGCGACAGGCACGCATCCAGCTCCCGCGTCGTGGTCAGGTGATTGATGCAATCTAAGCACGACACCGTGACGTCGACCGTTCCGTACAGCTCGAACGCCGTCATGTCCTGACAAAGAAATAAGATCTGCCCCGTTTTTCCTTCCTTTTCTGCCGTTTCCATGGCAACACCGAGCATATCGGGAGAAATATCAACGCCCGTCATGTCATAGCCGCGGCGCGCAAGCTCCAGGGTCATACGCCCCGTACCGCAGCCGAGATCCAGCACGAGCTGCGGTGTACCGTGAGGGTAATGCCGACGCATCAGCTCCTCCAAAAAATCCGCCCATCGCCCGTAATCCATGTCACGGTTGACCTCGTCGTAAAAGGGCGCTATCATATCGTACATGCGTCATCCTCCTTATCAGATGATGGTATTTCTCCGAGGAAGCGAACGAAGACCTCAGACGGACACAGCCGATCGGCCGCAAAGGCCTCGCGCAAAAGCTCGGCAGGCAAATATTCGTCGTACTTGTCGTATACCGGACATTCGCCGGAGAAAACGAGGGATTGCGGATGGATACCGTCGCGGCGTAAGATATCGGCCAGTCTTTCCTCCAGCCCCGCACCCGCGCCGTCACGCGCCTTAAAGGTGATATACCAGCACCATTCGCTCTGAATGTCCGATATACCTAGCTCGTCCGCATATAGCTTCAACAGACGGCGCACCGTCTGAAAGGCACAGGTGCCAAGCCACGGGAACATGACATAGCTCTGTCCGCCGAGTGGGATAACGAGCCGCCGATCCATGCCGGTCGCGGCCGCGATCCGTCGCGCATCCTCCAAACGTGCTTTCGCATTTTCGGATAAAAACGGATACGTTTTTCCGTTAAAGAGAACGCGGCGCATAGCCACAAGCATCTTGGTATGGATCTCTCCCGTGCCACCGGGCCAGGAGATCTCCATCTTCCCGTCGACCGCCTTGACAAAGATCAGGCGGCGCGGCACATCGACCTCAAGGACCTCCCATACGCGGCCGGCTAAGGCAAAGCGGTCCCCGACGGGCGGCGGCGTTGTGATGGTTCCGATCTCTTCACTGCCCGCACGCACGGTGAAATCCTCGCTGTCCTTAAAAACAGCGTAAAATTTATAGCTGTTCGTCAGCCTCTCGCCGGCAAGTCCAACGATAAGGCCGTGCCCCTCTGTCATTTCAATATAGTCCTGATTGATCATGGACACGAGCAGCTCGCGGTAGGTTTCTTTTGGAATAACCGAGAGAGGAGGCAAGGATAGCACGCGCTTGGCAAGCACCTTGGCCGTCATTTCACCGCCCGAGGCAAGAATGCTCAGCGTCTGCTGAAAGGCAAGACTGAGCGGCATACGCCGCACCTTTGGCGGCTCAATGAAGCGCTCCTCCCCATAGAGATCGAGGATCGCGATCCCTCGCAAAAGATCAAAGGGGATCAACTCGGGAAGCGGTGCGTTCGGCAGCGGCGTTTCCTCACGGAAAACGAGAAGCATTTGCGGCGCCTCGCCCCGTCGGCCCGAGCGACCGAGGCGCTGCAAGAAGGAGGAGACCGTCGTGGGCGCACCGACCTGTGCCACCCGCTCCAGGCGGCCGATATCAATGCCAAGCTCCATCGTCACCGTCGCACAGGTCACGGCCTGCTGTATGCTCTCGTCCTTCATACGAAGCTCGGCGTCCTCGCGCAAGGAGGCCGACAGGTTGCCGTGATGGATCAAAAATACGTCTTTATCTCCGCGCGCCTTGGCGATCTGACGAAGGGTCGCCGTGACGTATTCCGTTTCCTCGCGGGAATTGGAAAAGACCAAGGCTTTTTTTCCATATACACCGTCGTATAAAAACTCGTAGCCGGCGTCGAGCCTTGCCCGACCGCCCAAGTCACGGCTCGCCACATCCTCGGCGGTTGCATGCGTTTGCCGTTCGTTCGGATTTTGAATATAGAAATGCTCCATACCGATCATCCATTTGAGCGGTGTCCGCTCGGGGATCGGCGCATCGGTCGGTCGCCCGGTCCCCGCTCCCAGCCAATCGGCGCTCAGACGCACGTCACCGACCGTTGCGCTCAAGCCGATACGGCGCGGATGATATCCGATCAGACGCGCCATACGCGCAAGCTGACACATGACCTGATTGCCTCGGTCGGTTCCGATCAGGGCGTGGATCTCGTCGATAATGACGTACCGAAGCCCTCCGAACAGACGCGGAATATCGTTGGAGCGGTTCATCAGCATGGATTCGAGCGATTCGGGCGTGATCTGTAAAATGCCCTCGGGCTCCTTCAAAAGCTTTTCCTTGTGCGAGCGTCCCACGTCCCCATGCCAATGCGTTACGGGGATACAGGAGCGGGACAGGACCTCCTCCATACGGTAAAACTGGTCGTTGATCAGCGATTTCAGCGGAGCAACGTACAGCACGCGCACCGACGGTGCCGCGGGCGCTGAGGACAGAATATCCGCAAGAACGGGAAAAAACGCCGCCTCCGTTTTTCCGGAAGCCGTGGACGAGGAAAGCAGAAGATTGTGATCGGTATCAAACAGCACGCGTGCCGCCTCCAGCTGGATCTTTCTCAGCTCCGTCCAACCGTGCGAATAGATGTACTCTTGAATAAACGGGGGAAACCGTTCAAATATACGATCGGCATCTGTCATACCGCATCTCCTTTCTGCCTTAAATTAAAGCTCAATATCAAATACTGTGACCTTGTTTTTTGTTTGTGTCTGTTCCGAAGCCCGCACAGGCTCCTGCGCGGTTGCATCGGTGCGATTCATCCCCTCCAGCAACCGCTCGAAGGTCGCCTCGGGATTATCACGAAGGATATTCAGAAGCGTCAGATAGTCGCGGATGATCTCACGCGGCGTGATCAGCTCCTCCGCTCCGGCGCGGCTCAGGGACAGAGTCATAAAGCGCTCGATCTGCGCATCGGTCAGCGGCGCTTCGGTCAAGCCCTCGCGCTGCATATACAGCACCGTCAAACGGTGAACGAGCGCAAAAAGCTCGTTATCCGACAAGCGGCGCAGGCGGATGACGGGCGAGGAAAGCGTCTGATACCCCATGCTTCCGTAACGCGAATCCTCCAAACGGCTCTTCAGCGCATCGTAGCTGAACAGACCGCGGCGCGTGTCCTCAAGGAACTGCGGCGTACCGCCGAAGAATACGCCGAGATACGGCGCACGTCCCTGCAGGGTATCGTTGAATATCGACAGGATCTTTTCATAGTTCGCCTCGCGCGATATACGGTTGGGGATCTTATAGAGGTTGACGCACTCGTCAATAAACAACAGCAGGCCCGCATATCCTATGCGAACGGCGAGAACGGAAAAAAGCTTGATAAAGGAATACCAGTTGTCATCACCGATCACGGTACTGACGGAAAATCCGAGAGCCGCCTTGGCCTCCGTTTTTGTGGTAAACTCACCGCGCAACCAACGGATGCACGCGCTCGCGCGCTCTTGAGCGCCGTCAAGGGACGCGGTATAATATTCACCGAGAACACGGGCGAAATCAAAGCCGCCGACATCCCCCTCGAGCTCGGACAGCTCGCGATACACGCGTGCCTTAAGCTGAGAGGAAAAGAGTTCATCCTCGGGAAGGATGCCTTCCTCGATCAGCTGCTGCTTCATTTGCGTCAGATGACGCGAAAGAATCGTCGTCAGAGCACCGCCCTCCGGCGATGCTTTAGAGGACAGATGCGTCATCAGCTCACGGTAGGTGGCAAGTCCCGCACCGGAGCCACCCGTCAGTCGACGCTCGGGCGACAGATCGGCATCCGCCGTTAAAAAGCCACGCTCCAGCGCGTAGCCGCGGATCAGCTGGATCAAAAAGCTCTTTCCGCTGCCGTACCGACCGATAAGAAAGCGGCAAGCCGCGCCGCCCTCGGCCACGTGCGCCAGATTTTCCAGCAAGGAGACGATCTCCTCGTTTCGCCCGATGGCAATATACGGCGCGCCGCTACGCGGCACAACACCGGAGCCAAGCGCCGACAGCAGCGTATTTAAAATTCGTTTCGGAACCTTTACGTCCCCATATTCGAAAGCCATGCTTCCACATCCTCCCTGTAATCTTCAATCAAGCGATATCCCTGCTCCGATACGGTGAGTACAACGTCACCAAGCTGCTCGGAAAAGGCCTCGTTGATCTCTTCTGCCAGCACGTCCGCGCTGACCGACGTCTCCACGTCCCCGACGAGCGCACGACGCAGAAGGTCGATATGCGCCCCCGAAAGTCCGTACGAAGAGTCGCAAGCCGTCTCCGCCACCGTGTCGGGGGCAGACGTCGCCGACGCTTCCTCTGCTTGTGACGCACCCGAAAGCTCGAGCGCCTCCTCCTCGCTGACCAACCGAAGCGTATTGCTCCAGGACTGCTTTTCTATATCGATCGCCCCCGAAAAGGACAGAGCCTCCTGCGGTGCGTCGTATTTATGCTCATAGGCGGCCGTCTGCTCCCGACGTGCCGTTCGCTGTACGTCCTCGTATACGGTATCGAAATACCGATCGATGCACCGCTTATATTCGTCGGGCAAGTGCTTGACGGCCAGACGGCTTTTGACACCGAGAAGCGCGCGCAGGCGATTTTCGGTATATTTCACCGCTCCCGTTACCACGTCGCGCAGCTGCGTCGCACGGGCTACGGGATGATATTCGATCTCCAGACGGCATTTGACCTTATGCGTGCACAGCGAATTGGGGAAGGCATCGCGCACGATGACGGCACGCGGCGAACGCATCCATTCGGCTTCCCGCAGGATACGGGCGATCAGCGGCCCCATCGCGCCACGCATATGTCCCTCAAAGGCATCTTTGCTGTCGCCTGTAAAATAGCGGCTGGCGTGATAATCGTAATCGGAAAAATAGAGCAAAAGCGAGCCAAGCCCCTCCTCGGTCATGGCGTCCGCGTCAAAGAGATAAAATTCCTTGAACGAGGTAGCGGCGATCAGCTCATTCAAATGCTCCTGCAGCAGCTGCACGGGAGGCGTCAGGCGGTATAGCAGGCAGTAATCCTGTATCCAGACGGAAAAGAGCTTATCCAGCGCACGAAGATCGCGCCGATAGGTCGTCCAAAGGCTGACGAGCCGGGAAAGTCCCTGCTCCGCTGTCTGTTTTTCGGGCAGATTCAGCAGCTCATACACGTAGAGGTACACGTACGAATAATCCGTCCTCGGATATCGCCCGTGGCGCACCTCGTCGCGCCAATAAAAATAGTAATCCTTTTGCTCCCTTGTCATTTGCTCATACTGCGGCATGTAAGAATAGAAAGGAACAAAGGGGCATTCGGCACCGCGCACGTCGTAATACAACTGCGCCGCCTTGCGGAAGCGGTCGTAAAAATCGTAGCGTCCCTCATAACGACGGATCGTTACCGACGTGATCAGGGGCTGCCGCTTTGGCACGTAGGTCTCGGTCGTGCACGCGCCCTCGTGCGTAGGGATCGTCAGCTGTCCGTCGGGATCATCCCCTCCTTCACTCGGCGCACCGTCGCTGTATTCATGCAAGGACACCTGAGAGGCAAAGGGTGAAAGGCGGCTCTGTTTTTTCGGCAAAAGCTTATCAAGATCCCAAAAATCGTCCCGTCTTTGACGTTTGTCCGACATAAATTGCCTCCTCTCAAGATTGTATCAAATCATTATACCATCTTTTTCGTTCTTTGTCAATTGCTTCGTAATTCTTTGTTGACTTTTTTTCTATTATATGCTAAAATAATAGAAAACCATACGAGGGAGGCGTGCGTATCATGGTTCGACCGCAGTTTGCCGTCGGTGACCGCTTGCAGCTCAAAAAAAAGCATCCGTGCGGCGGCGATATTTTTCGCACGCTGCGCATCGGAAGCGACATCCGCATCGTATGTGACACCTGCGGACGCGATATGACGCTCCCCCGTGAAAAGCTCGAAAAAATGACGAAGAAAGTGAACCCCTGATATGTTTTACTATCTGAATGGTATCCTGTCCCATCTGGAGCCGGGACTTTGCGTCGTCGACTGCGGCGGCGTCGGCTATCAGCTGACCCTCAGCCTCATCACCGCACAGTCGCTTGTCGGCAAGGAGGGCAGCCCCATCAAGCTCTACACGCATCTCGCCGTCCGTGAAGACGGCATGGAGCTGTTCGGCTTCGGCTCGGATGACGAGCGACGCACCTTTCACCGTCTGCTGACCGTCAGCGGCGTCGGCCCCAAGGCCGCCATGTCCCTGCTGTCTGCGATGACACCCGAAAAGCTGGCGCTGTCGATCTGCACGGAAGACATCAAGGGGATCTCCAAGGCACAGGGCATCGGTGCCAAAACGGCCGCCCGTATCGTGCTTGAATTAAAGGACAAGATGGCAAAGGATTACGCAAGCTCGCCCGTAGCCTCCGCGTCGACCGCCGGTGCATCCGCTGCCAACGTATCCTCCGGAAATCTGTCGGAAGCCATGGAAGCCCTTCTCGTCCTCGGATACGACAAGCCGTCGATCACCACCGTCCTGCGCGGTATGGATCCGCTGACCGACGTCAGCACGCTCATTCGCCAAGCCTTAAAAAAGCTATCGTCCCGCTGATATACATACGAAAGGTAAAACGAACGCCCTATGATGGATGAAGTCAACGAGTTCGATTTTGAAAATCGGATCGTTTCCAACGAATACGATTCCACCCAAGACAGCGAAGTGGAAAATTCCCTGCGGCCGCGCACGCTCGACGAATACATCGGACAGGAAAAGGCCAAGGGAAATCTGAAGATCTATATAGAAAGCGCCAAGCGGCGCGGTGAAGCGCTGGATCACGTGCTTTTGTACGGCCCTCCCGGCCTCGGCAAAACGACGCTGTCGTCGATCATTGCCAACGAACTCGGTGTCAATATCCGCACGACCTCCGGCCCTGCGATCGAAAAGCAAGGCGACCTGGCCGCGATCCTCACCAACCTCAACGACGGCGACGTTCTCTTTATCGACGAGATACACCGTCTGTCCCGCGCCGTGGAAGAGATCCTTTACCCTGCCATGGAGGACTATGCGCTGGATATTATTATCGGTAAAGGACCGAGCGCGCGCTCGATCCGTCTGACGATCCCTCGGTTTACCCTCATCGGTGCAACGACGCGAGCCGGTCAGCTGACAACGCCGCTTCGTGACCGTTTCGGCGTTTTGCTCAAGCTGGAGCTGTATACGACCGAGGAGCTGGCCACCATCGTCCGCCGCTCGGCGGATATCCTCGGCATTGGGATCACCGACGACGGAGCACGCGCCATCGCCTCTCGTTCCAGAGGCACGCCGCGTATCGCCAACCGCTTTCTCAAGCGCGTACGCGATTTTGCACTCGTGATCGGAGACGGAACCATCACCTCCGATATCGCCAAGCAGGCGCTGCAGGCGTTGGAGGTGGACGAGCTCGGACTCGACAGCATCGACCGCCGCATGCTCGAAACCATCATTCACGTATACGGAGGCGGTCCGGTCGGTCTTGAAACGCTGGCGGCCACCGTGGGCGAGGAGGCCATCACCATTGAGGACGTATACGAGCCGTATCTCATGCAGATCGGCTTCCTGTCCCGCACGCCGCGCGGCCGCTGTGCCACCAAGCTGGCCTACGATCACCTGCACATTCCCTTTCATCCCGGCATGACGGACAATCAAAGCCGTATGAATTTTGATGAAGAATAGTCATGACCACCAGCCGTGCTGGTGGCTTGCGATAGCCCCCTTGGGGCATTCCACACGCTGAGCCTATAGGCTCGTCGAAAAATCCACCACTTGCGGTAATTGCCCTACCACTATTGAAATAGTAAACATCTATAGCC
>JAFTLQ010000023.1 GCA_017455905.1 Clostridia bacterium
GAACTGCTTTCCTTCTCAAGAGAACAAAACAGTTCATCGCTTTATTTGACTTCGCTTCGTTTCTCTCCTTATTCGGTTTTCTGTGAGTATTTGATACCAAGCCTATACGAATAACAATAATCGGGGGACGCCCCGTTTTTTGTTTTTAAGGATGCGTTGCGCTCTTTCAAGGCGTAACGCCTGCTCAGGATGACACAAAGCGCCTGCGGCGCATGATTTGCACCTGCGGTGCATGAATTGGCTTCGCCATGAATGGACGCGATGCGTCATGATCTGCCTTACGGCATTCTTATTCGCTCAAGAGGACACGGAGGCAAAGGTTCGCTACGCGAATCAATTTTAACAAAACGGAGGCTTATATGTTACCTTTTGCAAACGATTATATGCAAACGATGCATCCTGCGCTTCTAAAACGCTTGGCATCCATGGAGGGGGACGCCTTTAGTGGGTACGGCTCGGATGCTTGTACCGAGTCGGCGAAGGCGCGCATCTGCGCCGCCTTTTCCTGCCCCGAGGCGGACGTAGTTTTCCTTTGCGGCGGAACGCAGGCAAACCTTGTGGTCATCTCCGCTATGCTGCATGCGACCGAGGGGGTCGTTGCGGCCACGACGGGCCACGTGGCGGTCCACGAGGCGGGCGCGATCGAGGCGACGGGGCACAAGGTGCTGACGCTTCCTTCGCACGAGGGCAAGGTCTGCGCTGAGGAGCTTGCCGCGCTCCTGCGTGCCTTTGATGCCGATGAGACCCGTGAGCATACCGTATATCCCGGTATGCTGTATATATCGCATCCGACGGAGTACGGCACGCTGTATACAAAAGCCGAGCTGCAGGCGCTCTCCGACGTGTGCCATGCGCACGGCATGCTGCTGTACCTCGACGGCGCCCGTCTCGGCTACGGTCTGGCGGCACACGCGACCGACGTTCATGCCGCCGATATTGCCGCGCTGTGCGATGCCTTCACCATCGGCGGAACCAAGGTCGGCGCCATCTGCGGCGAGGCCGTCGTGTTTCCGGGCGGAGCGCCCAAGCATTTCTTCTCCTACGTAAAGCAGCGCGGTGCCTTGATGGCCAAGGGCTTTTTCGTCGGGGCGCAGTTCGATACGCTGTTTACGGACGGCCTGTATGAGGCGATCGGCCGACACGCCATTGATATGGCCGAGAGGCTGTGTGCCGTTCTTGCGCAGAACGGCTACGAGCGGTTTATGGAGTCGCCGACCAATCAGCAATTCGTGATCTTGGAGCTGCGGCAATACGAATTCCTCTCCGAGCAGGTGCATATGTCGGTGTGGGAGCCCTTGGCAGACGGGCGCATCGTCGTCCGCTTTTGCACGAGCTGGGCTACGACCGAGGAGCAGATCGATGCATTAGCATACCTGCTCGCCGAAGCCAAACGGCGGTAAACATAAAAAACGAGCGATGCTCCCATGCGGGGCATCGCTCGTTTGGCTTATTCGGCGTCCTTCTTTAAATAGATCTTGTCGATCGAGGCATCCTTGGCGCTGCGGATAATGCTCTGAATGCCGTTTTTGCAGTTGGTTTTGTTGGTATATCCCTGCGAGTGGCAGATGCAGCTGCCGTTGGGAGCGCTCAGGCGGAAGCGATACTGCTGTCCCTTGTCCTGATAGATCTCCCACTTGGGGAAGTTCTGCGGCTCGTAGTTCTTCAGCGTCTGATCCTCGATCGCGGCGATCGGTGCATTGGCGATGACGCTCTTGATACCGCCGACGGCGCTGGTCGACGAGGAATAGATCTGCGAGGTGGCGACGATGACGTGATTCTTCGCATACAGATTGAAGACGAAACGGCCGTCCTTGGATTTCTTGATCTCAAAGCGTCCGCCGCCGCCCTCACCGACGGATACGGATTCCTTGGAAGTGGCAAGCGCGTCGGCCTCCTCTGCGGCGGTGTCCTTCGGTTCGCTTTCCTTCGGTGCGCTTTCCTTCTTGGGAGCGGCCTTGGGCGTTGCCTGTGCCTTGGGAGCTGCTTCGGCAGTCGTTGCCGGGGGCGCCTCTTCGGCCTTCTTCGGTGCTTCTGCCTTAGGTGTCTCTTCGACCTTCTTCGGTGCGGCTGCCTTCGGTGCTTCTTCGGCCTTTTTCGGTGCCTTCGTTTGCGTAGCGAGCTCGGCGTCATCCTTTAAGCCGAGAGCCTTTTTGTCGACGGGTTCGGCGTCCGTCGTCTTCTTTTTGCCGAACAGCTTGTTAAAAAGTCCCATGTATTGCCTCCGTGATATACATTCGATCGTTCTCTCTATATTTTAGCACATTCTTTTCGGAAGGACAATACTTTTTTTCGCTTTTTTTAATTTTTTTCGTCCGAACGTGTCGCTTTTTCCCGACACATCGCGCGCAGCGCGGCCAAGGCCTCCTTGATGCCGCCGACCTCGTCGATGAGGCCGCACGCGGTGGCCTCGTAGCCGTTGAGAATGGAGCCGATATCGTTGACGAGCACGTCGGTGCGATTGAGGAGCTTGCGGAAATACCCCTCGTCCACGTGCGAGTGATCGACGACGAATTTGATGATACGGTCCTGCATCTTTTCCAGATAGTCGAAGGCCTGCGGCACACCGAGAACGACGCCGCTGGTGCGCACGGGGTGGATGGTCATCGTCGCGCTCGGCACGATGAAGGAGCGCTTGCCGCTGGTCGCGAGCGGCACGCCGATGGAATGCCCGCCGCCGAGGACGATGGTGGCCGTTGGCTTGGATAGGCTCGCGATCATTTCGGCCATCGCCAGCCCCGCCTCCACGTCGCCGCCGAGGGTGTTGATGAGAATGAGAATGCCGTCGACACGGTCGTTTTCCTCCAAGGAGCAGAGAAGGGGAAGGATGTGATCGTATTTCGTGCTTTTTTGATTGTTTTCCAGGACGAAGTGCCCCTCCACCTGTCCGATGATCGACAGGCAGTAAAATACCTCGCGTCCGCCGCCGATCGGTATGCCTCCTTCGTCGATCATCTCGCGCATATCGCCTGCGCGCGCCCCCTCGGCATCCTGACACATACGAGCCACCCCTTTGCTGAATTTTTTTTAGTTTTTCGTGTTTTCTTTTGAATTATGCATTGATTTTCACGTATTCTTGTGCTATAATAAATCGGATAAAAACTACAAACTAAAAGGAGATATAATGATGAAAGAAATCATGGTCGAAACATCTGCCAGACACATTCATCTGTCGCAGGAGCACGTGGACGTGCTGTTCGGTGCCGGCTACCAGCTCACCAATAAGAAGAACCTCAGCCAGCCCGGTCAGTTCGCCTGCGCGGAAAAGCTGGAGGTCGTCGGACCCAAGGGCGTGCTGAAGGCATCCATCCTTGGCCCCGTACGCAAGGCCAGCCAGGTCGAGCTTTCCTTGACCGATGCCCGTACCGTCGGTGTAACGGCTCCCATCCGTGAGAGCGGTGACATTCAGGGTAGCGGCGCTTGCATTCTTCGCAACCCCGAGACCGGCGCACAGGTCGAGCTTGCCGAGGGCGTTATCGCCGCGAAGCGTCACATCCACCTCACGCCCAAGGACGCAGAGGAATTCGGCGTGAAGGACAAGCAGATCGTGTCCGTTAAGATCAACTCCGAGCGCACCGCCATCCTCGGCGACGTCGTTGTTCGTGTCCATGAGAGCTTTGCACCCGCGATGCATATCGATACCGACGAGGCCAATGCGACCTGCGCGTTCGGTGCATGCAACGGTGTCATCATTCCCTGATCCCAATAAAAAAATAAAATTCAAAGGAGAATATTACAATGGCAGACCTCATCTATTCTCGTGAAGTATCCGAGATGTGTGTCGTTGCCCAAGGACCGAACCACGGTCCCGCTCCTCTTCCCGAAGAGGGCCTTTGGGTAAAGGCAAAAGACGTAAAGGACATTTCCGGCTTGACGCACGGTATCGGCTGGTGCGCACCTCAGCAGGGCGCCTGCAAGCTGACGCTCAACGTTAAGGAAGGTATCATTCAGGAAGCGCTGGTGGAGACCATCGGTTGCTCCGGTATGACGCACTCCGCCGCTATGGCGGCTGAGATCCTTCAGGGCAAGACGATCCTGGAGGCGCTGAACACCGACCTCGTGTGCGACGCGATCAACACCGCTATGAGAGAGCTGTTCCTGCAGATCGTATACGGCCGTACCCAGTCCGCCTTCTCCGAGGGTGGCTTGACCATCGGTGCCGGCCTTGAGGACCTTGGTAAGGGCAGCCGTTCGCAGGTCGGTACCATGTACGGCACCGTTGCTAAGGGCGTTCGTTACCTGGAGATGGCCGAGGGCTACGTTACCAGAATGGCGTTGGATGCCGATGATCAGGTCATCGGTTACGAATTCGTCAACCTTGGTAAGATGACCGACTTCATCAAGAAGGGCGACGATCCCAACACCGCTTACGAAAAGTCGATGGGTCATTACGGCCGCTTTACGGCGGAAGACGGCGCGGTCAAGTACATTGACCCCCGTAAAGAGTGATAGGAGGCAAGATTATGGCTTTGTTTGAAAACTACGAAAGACGCGAGGCAAAGATCCTCTCCGTCCTCAAGGAATACGGCATCTCCTCCATCGAAGAGTGCCGGAAGATCACGATGGATAAGGGCATTGACTGTGACAAGATCGTCAGAGGCACCCAGCCCATCTGCTTTGAAAACGCCGTTTGGGCCTACACCGTAGGCGCCGCGATCGCTATTAAGAAGGGCTGCACCAAGGCCGCTGACGCCGCTGCTGCGATCGGTATCGGTCTGCAGTCGTTCTGCATCCCCGGCTCCGTTGCCGACAACCGTAAGGTCGGTCTTGGCCACGGTAACCTTGGCAAGATGCTTCTGTCCGAAGAGACCGAGTGCTTCTGCTTCCTCGCCGGTCACGAGTCCTTCGCCGCTGCCGAGGGTGCGATCAAGATCGCTCTCAACGCCAACAAGGTTCGTACCAATCCTCTGCGCGTTATCCTCAACGGTCTTGGTAAGGACGCCGCTATGATCATTTCCCGTATCAACGGCTTCACCTACTGCCAGACCGAGTTTGATCCCTACACCGAGACGGTCAAGGTCGTCAAGGAGATCGCTTATTCGAAGGGTCCCCGTGCCGCTGTCCGTTGCTACGGTGCAGACAACGTTCCCGAGGGCGTTGCCATCATGAAGCTGGAGCGCGTCGGTGTGTCCATCACCGGTAACTCCACCAACCCCACGAGATTCCAGCATCCCGTTGCCGGTACCTACAAGAAGTGGTGCAACGAGAACGGTGTTAAGTACTTCTCGGTCGCATCCGGTGGCGGTACAGGCCGTACGCTTCACCCCGATAACATGGCAGCCGGTCCTTCCAGCTACGGTATGACCGATACCATGGGCCGTATGCACTCCGACGCGCAGTTCGCAGGCTCGTCCTCCGTTCCCGCGCACGTAGAGATGATGGGTCTCATCGGTATGGGTAATAACCCCATGGTTGGTGCTACGGTTGCCGTGGCGGTGGCTATCGAAGAGGCTTCGAAGTAATTAAGTTTAGCCAATGTTCAAGGCTCCCGAGCTTAGCGTGTTATCCTTAACGGAGAACACGCTAAAACTAAGTTTGCCCTTACGGGCAAGTGAAATTATCTACGATAGTGAAGTTCACTTCGTGAGTGAAGTTTCACCTAACGGCGAAGTAATGGGCAAACGTAACTTCACTGTGAGCCTTGGCGAGCAACTTCACTGTGCATAGCACAACTTCACTTTTGCGTAAGCAAAAACTTCACGAACAGAAATAAGAGAGAGCATTTCGGCTATGATAAACCGATTTGTTCTCTCTTTCTGCTTGTAATATGGGTTTGGGCTTAGCCTATAATGCGTTTGACCAGTCAAATGCGATGCTCGCACTTTGTTAAAAGTATAAATTCTCCGCTAAGAACATCACCCATTCGGCTTGGGAGCCTTTTTTGCCTACTGGCGGCTACACCGCGGCGTCCTCGTAGATCCACTTTTTGATGGTTTTATAGGGGCTGAAGGTGCGGTACCCGTGATCGCAGATCAGCATCTCCAGGCGGCGGACGTAGGCATGGAGCACCTCGGAGCTGACGAGGGTGAGCAGGCGCCGATATTGCTCGGCGGTCATCGTAACAATGCCGTGCCGTCCGCCGACGGGGTGAAATTCGTATTTCGGGCGCCGAGCTTCCTCCGCGAGCAGGGCGGGAACGCACGTGTCAAGAGCTTCGATTTCGGCACGGGAGGGAAGGTCTTCCTCGGCGTCGTTCGGCGGCTCCTCCGGTGGTGGTGTGCCAAGCTCGTAGGCGGACACGTCCGTGCAGCGGTATCCCTCGTATGTATGGAGGCAGCACCGCTCGACCCTACCGGCGACAAGAAGCGTGCGCAAGGCGCGCTTAACTGTGTTGATCGACAGACCGCAGACACGCGCGAGAAAGTCCTGCGTGCCGTAAAACAGTCCGCGCTCTCCTTTGGTAAAGGAATATATAACCGCATAGACGAGCAGCGCCCCACCGCCAAGCCCCAGCTCCTCGCACATGAAGCTGTGGATGCAGTAGCTCATCCTTGACATCCTCGGTTTTTCCGTATGTATCCCTCCCTTTGTATGCTTTGCGTCTATTGTATCATGAATCTTGGCGGGTGTAAGTATAGTTAGATACCAAATATCAAAGGGCATACATGGGCGTTTATTGTTTAACTTGCACAAAAAATAAGCAAAAAGGGGGATACCATACGGAAATTGGTAGACCTTGCGGGCTTTGTGCACACAACCCCCCAAAAAATAACGCGTCACGCGCTTTGTATGTATGAATTTATGTATGTATATTAGGTATGTATTTATTATTGTAGCCCAAAATGGGCTGTTCGTTGTCCAAAATGAGCTACCGTTCGTTCAATTTGAGCGCTCACGGCGTTGTGCTCTTTCGGGGGGCGTAACGCCTGCTCAGGAGGACACAGGGCGCCTGCGGCGCATGATTTGCACCTGCGGTGCATGAATTGGCTTCGCCATGAATGGACGCGATGCGTCATGATTTGCCTTGCGGCATTCTTTATTCGCGCGTCATTCTTATACAACAAACCGCCTCGTGTCCCATGACACGAGGCGGTTTGTTAGGCATTTTGCAAGGTTATGTTTGCATTTACGAAGCTTTGCAGGCGTTCCAGCACGTCGTGCGGGAGCGCTTCCTTGTCGGACAGGGGGTTGGGTATCGCGAGATTTTCGTACTTGAAAAAGCCCATGGTATGAAAGGGAAGCAGCTCGTAGCGGCGCACGCACCGATGCCCGTTCAGTCGGTCAAGATAGCGGCGGAGGATGTCCTCGCGGTCGTTGATGCCGGGGACGATGACGGTGCGCACGACGGTGGGCTTGTTCACCTCATCGAGATAGGCAAGCGTGCGAAGCACCTCGTCGATGCCGTGACCGGTATAGCGGAGGTACAAGTCGTCATCGGGAAACTTGAGGTCGAGCAGCAGGCCGTCCGAGCGGTCGATCGCGCACCGTACCTCGTCGGTCAGCGGGACGGCGCCCGAGGTATCGAGGATATAACCGATGCCCTCACGCGAAAGCAAGGGGGCGGTCTCGCAAATGAACGCCGCCTGGCACAGCGGCTCGCCGCCGCTGAAGGTCACGCCGCCCGTCGTTTTAAAATACGGCTTGTAGCGTGCGACCTTTCGGACGAGGGCCTCGGCCGATATTGGCTTGCCGACGGAGCGATGCCACGTGTCGGGATTGTGACAGTAGACGCAGCGCAGGGGGCAGCCCGCGAGGAAGACGGCGTAGCGGATACCGGCACCGTCGACGGCCGCCATGCTCTCAAAGGAGTGTACGTATCCGTCCATCGTTACATCTTGTCGTGGAAGGTACGGGAGATGACCTCCAGCTGCTTATCCTTGGTCAGCTTGTTGAAGTTGACGGCATAGCCGCTGACACGAATGGTCAGGGAGGGGTAGAGCGTCGGGTCGTTCATGGCGTCGATGAGCTTTTGACGGTTGAGAACGTTGACGTTGAGGTGATGCGCCTTTTGCGCAAAGTATCCGTCGAGAACGGCGACGAGCTTTTCAATGCGGTCCTCGTCGTCCGTGCCGAGAGCGTTCGGCGTGATGGAGAAGGTGTTGGAGATACCATCCTTGCAGCAGTCGTAGCGGATCTTGGCGACCGAGTTGAGCGAAGCAAGGGCGCCCTCGGCATCACGGCCGTGCATGGGGTTGGCACCGGGAGCAAAGGGCTCGCCCTTTTTGCGTCCGTCGGGCGTAGCACCCGTCTTCTTGCCGTAGACGACGTTCGAGGTAATGGTCAGAATGGATAGCGTGTGCTTGGCACCGCGATAGGTCTTGGTCTTGCACAGCTCCTCGTAGAAGTAGGCGGCGATCCACTGGGCGATGCTGTCGACGCGGTCGTCGTCGTTGCCGTACTTGGGGAAGTCACCCTCGGTCTTGAAGTCGACGATGAGGCCGCGCTCGTCCTTGACGGGCGTCACCTTGGCGTACTTGATGGCGCTGAGGCTGTCGGCCAGCACGCTGAAGCCGCTGATGCCAAAGGCCATCAGGCGCTCGGGCTCGGCGTCGTGCAGCGACATCATCAAGCGCTCGTAGGCGTAGCGGTCGTGCATATAGTGGATGACGTTCATGGTGTTGACGTACAGCTTCGCCATCCAGGCGGCGTAGGTCTTGAAGGCGTCGAGGACCTCCTCGTATACCAAGGGCGTTTCGTCAAAGACGGGGCCCTCGGGAGCGATCTGCTCGCCGTAGAGCTCGTCGCGGCCGCCGTTGAGGGCCATCAGAAGCACCTTGGCCAGGTTGCAGCGTGCGCCGAAGAACTGCATCTGCTTACCCACCTTCATGGCGGATACGCAGCAGGCGATGGCGTAATCGTCACCGAAATCGCGCCGCATGACGTCGTCGTTTTCGTATTGGATGGAATCGGTGTCAATAGACACCTTGGCGCAGAAGCGCTTGAAGGGCTCGGGGAGCTGCTGCGACCACAGCACCGTCAGGTTGGGCTCGGCGCTCGGGCCGAGGTTGTACAGCGTCTGCAGGAAGCGATAGCAGGTCTTGGTGACCATCGTGCGGCCATCCTCGCCCATGCCCGCCAGCGAGCAGGTGACCCACACGGGATCGCCGGCAAACAGGTCGTTGTATTCGGGTGTGCGCAGGTGACGCACCAGGCGCATCTTGATCACGAGGTCGTCGATCAGCTCCTGCGCACCGATCTCGTCGAGAGTGCCCTCCTCCAGGTCACGCGTCAGGTAGATGTCGAGGAAGGTGGAGATGCGGCCGATGCTGTTGGCGGCACCGTTCTGCTCCTTGATGGCACCGAGGTAGCCGAAGTACAGCCACTGCACGGCCTCGCGCGCGTTTTCGGCGGGACGTGTGATGTCACAGCCGTATTCGGCGGCCATGGTGACGAGCTGTGCCATAAATTCCAGCTGCTTTTGAATATCCTCCAGTAGCATGATCGTCGCCTCGTTCATGTCGCGCTCACCGATGTGAGCCTTGTCGCGGCGGCGCTCGTCGATCAAGCGATCCATACCGTACAGTGCGATGCGGCGATAGTCGCCGATGATACGGCCGCGCGCATAGGCGTCGGGCAGACCTGTCAGAATGCCGGCATGGCGCGCCTTTTTCATGGTATCGGTATACACGCGGAAGACGCCCGTGTTGTGCGTCGTGCGGTAGCGGAATTCCTCCTTGACCTTGTCACCGATCTCGTAGCCGTACGCCTTGCACGCCTGCTCGGCGTTGCGGTAGCCGGCAAAGGGGTTGACGGCACGCTTGAGCGGTGCGTCGGTCTGCAGACCGACGATGATATCCTCGTCGCGGCTGACGTAGCCGGGACGGTAGGTCAGCAGGGAGGATGCGTGCTCGGTATCGACGTCCAGCACGCCGCCCTTTGTATTTTCCTCAATGAGAAGGGCGTCCACCTTGCGCTTGACCGAATCGGTGCGCTTGGTCGTCCCCTTCAAAAACGAGGCGTCGCCCTCGTAGGGCGTGTAGTTGCGCTTGATAAAGTCGCTGACGTCGATCTGCTCGGTCCACGGTCCTGCGACAAAGCCTCTGTGACAATCCAACATATATATAAGCTCCTTTCAAACAAAAACAAAAGGCATCCCCGAAACAAGGACGCCCAGACGGTCGGCATATACAATCCCTGTTCCCTCATAGTACTCTATGCTCCGTCAGTAGCAGGAATCATCCATAGTATACCATGCGCGCGCAGATTTGTCAAGCCGTTTGGCCAAAAGATTTAGGAAAAAGTTCCGTCGCGGTCATCGGTTGACAAATACGGAAGAATGTGATAGAATACATTTATAGCCCCTTGGTATACTATCGCGTGAAGCTTGCCGAGAGGGCGTGGAGGATGAAGCATGAGATTTTTAAAATATATTTGCCTTGGCTTGACGGCGGTGGCGCTTGCCACCTGTGTCTGCCACGCGAGCGGGTCGGAGACGGAGGATGCCGCCTTGCCCGAAGGACGCGTGAGCATGGTCGCCTCGATCGATGCCATCGGTGAGCGGCTGGAGGTGACCGTCCTCGAAAGCCCGTATACGTCGGGTGTCCATTGGGTCATCGTGCCCGAAGCGGCACAGCTACTGGACCGTGACGGCCGACCGATCACACGCGCGGATCTGCGCGTCGGCGATACCGTCGAGATCCTGTATTCCGGGCAGGTCATGATGAGCTACCCGCCGCAGATCGTCGCCGTCCGCATCCGCGTGCGCTGACGCGAGAGGTTGCTTTAAAACAGGTATTGTTTCCCAAGCAGATCCCTTCGTCGCTATGTCTCCTCGGTTTTGCTCCTCTGTCGGAGCAAAACTTCGACTACGGAATAAAGCCTCCCTCCGAGTGAACCGCCCTAAATTGTGCGGACAGTACAAAAAGCCCCCTGTGGGTAGCATATTTAAGAATTAAGCAACGAACTGACATCGCTTTTCGAGTGGTGTCAGTTTTGTTTTGAACTGAATACGTTCATTGTTGTAGAAGTGTA
>JAFTLQ010000024.1 GCA_017455905.1 Clostridia bacterium
CATACAATGTTTTCATTACAGTATCTCCATTCAAATAAATATTTGCGATATACTGTATCGATTGTCTTTACCACTTTTTTTTGAAACCTTCGTTATGGGACATCAAGAGACAAAGGTGCGTTTTTTGAATGATGTTTGCCTTCGGCAAATGATGTTGGCTTTGCCAATGATGACGGCTTCGCCTAATGATGCGTGGCTTCGCCACATTTTATGGCAAACATCGCATCATTGCGGCACGAAGTGACGCAACATCATTTTGAGCGAAGCGAAAAACATCATATCGCCGCAAGGCGATGCATCATGTATCAACGGCATCGAGATACCGTCGGGGTGCGGCGCAACCATCGAAAAAGAATACGAAACAGTATAAAGGATAGCCCTCGGCGGTGGATAAAAACCATCATCGAGGGCTTTTTGGTATGTGCAGTAAAACGGGTTGAAAAAACGCGAAAAATATGGTATAATACAGTTCGATAAATAAGAATTTGACGAAGAGGTATTGTGATGACAAGAAAAGAAATGCAAGAAATTGCACAACAGATGTTAGATGTCTATAGTGGAATACTATTCCACAATCAAGAATTCGAAAGCGGGAATGCGCAAGAAATTATTTACGAATTTGATTGTCCTGAATTTGAAGAATTACGGAACAAGTATGACTTGGTCAAAGTCGCAGGGAAAGGTAGCGATTTTATGAGAGCAAAAAGACTGCTTCATTACTTGGCTCCAAGATTGACACATTCATCATGGTATGACAATCACATTGAATGTAATGCTCTGCGACTCTTGGAATATAGTCTTAATAATCCAGAGCAAGGTATCAACTGTTTGAATAAATCCAAGATACTGGTTGAATGCTGCATGGCATTAGGCATTTTTGCAAGGCGAGTTATCATTATGCCATTCTCTCCCTACGATTTTGATAATCATGTTGTTGCAGAAATCTATGATAAAACCCTTCAAAAATGGATTATGCTTGATCCCACAACAGACGGATATTTTATTGACGATACCAAAACACCGCTCTCGCTCCTTGAAATGCGTAGCAAGTTTGCAAATGCGGAGTTTATTACATTTGTTCTTTCTACGGACTCTCTAAGAGATATACAAAAACTTCGCGCCAAACACCTTGACACGAATATGTATATCTGCAAGAATCTTTTCTATTTCCAAGTTGAGCAGTATTCCACTTTTGGAGAAAAGGATAACTTTCTGCAGATCATTCCGCTTCACTACTCTGTAAAGAAAATAAAACAAGCAAATCTAAAGTATCGCATTGACAATCTCCCTGCCGAATACGAAGATTTCCGAAAAAAATTAGAGGAAAGTGTTCCAAGGTTGGAGCAATTTCAAGAGCCACAGAGAACCAATGTTGAATCCATGCGGAAGAAGCCAATCTGATTAAGTTTGGAACCAGTAAAACCCATCCCAATTTGTCGAGCAGACGGATTTTGCACACCTTTTGGTCGCTCTTTGGCAACAAAAACATAACTTTTGTAAACAAAAGTTCCCTTTTTCTTTATCCAAGACGCAGGCAACAAGCCTTCGGCTTTGCATAGACGCTCGCGGGCTCGCTATTCCGTCGCTTCGCTCCTTACATCGACGCACAACGTGCGGCGCATATCATCAGCCCTTCGGGCTGTATCTCATCACGCGTCAGCGTGCATTTTCCTGCGGCTTGATGATATGCAATGTTCCGCATTGATGATATACCGCAACAAGTTGCGGATGATATACACGCCTTTGTCGTGATCAAGGTGCGGCGCAACGATCGAAAAAAGACACGAAACAGTATAATGGATAGCTCTCGGCGGTGGATAAAACCATCATCGAGGGCGTTTGGTTTTTAAAATCGCTAATATCACCGTAAACGGTTGAAAAATTCATACAAGTATGCTATTGCTTTTTCATTTGCCGTAGAAAAAGCAATACCGCCAAAACCAGCAGAGTGACGGCATATCCGAGAACCCACCACAGATGTGGAAAAATACCATCAAAATTTCCTGCAAGCAAAGCCCGTTCCATATCGACAGCGTGAACAAACGGGAGTGCGTATGCGATCTTCTTAAACACACCTCCTACAAGATCAAGATCAAACCAAATACCGGATAGCCACGCGGAAAGGTTGGTAAGCAAAGCACCGCAAATGCCGCCGACCTGCTTATCGGTAAACACGCTTCCGCAAAGGAGTCCCAAAGCAATGTATAGGATGGATACGGGAATGATACATACGACAGAATACAAAATATGCACCGTAACATTTAGTCCGAGAATGATCGCAACAATGTAGCAAATAACGCATTGAGCGACAGCAATCGGAATAATAGGCAACGTATAACCGAGAATGAAATCCGTTGGAGTCAGCGGTGTGGTATATAGGCGTTGGAGTAGCGAACTGCCTCTATCTTTTGCGATGATGGTTGCCGAAAATAATGTCATAAAGGAAAGGCCAAACACCGTAATACCGGGGGTTAAATGCTGTATTTCAAACAGTTCTACGGGAATATTTGCCTGTATTGCGCTGAGTAATAAAATCAGAACAAGGGGAAAACCGAGTCCAAACGCCAAATTGAGAGGATCACGCAATATTTCCTTTGTATTTCGATTTGCAAATGTAAGCATTCTCATTTTGCCACCCCCTTAACGATACGAACAAAGGCTTGTTCGAAATTATCCGTTTCAGCGGTTGCTTTGATTTTATCAGCGGTATCGCAGATCAGGAGCTTGCCGTCTTTCATAATAGCGATACGGTCAGACAGAGCTTCTGCTTCTTCCATATAGTGTGTTGTCAGAATTATTGTAACCTTCCCTTTAAGAGAACAAATGATATCCCATAGGTCACTCCGTGCAAGCACGTCAAGTCCAAGCGTAGGCTCATCAAGGAACAGTATCTCCGGCTCGCTGATCAACGCCATTGCAATACTCAGTCTGCGTTGCCAACCGCCTGATAAGTTGCCCGCTTTTTTCTTGCTAACGGATTCAAGTCCGAGCCGTTCGGTCAGTTCTGCGATTTTCGCATTTTGTTTGTCTTTTGAAAAGCCGTGAACGCCACACATCAATTCGAGGTTTTCACGAACAGACAGTCCGGGCGCAACCGCTGTTTCCTGCGGAGAAACGGCTATAATGGATTTCACAGCGGTAGTTTCTTTGCATATACTTTTCCCATTCAAAAAAGCATCTCCGCTTGTGGGTTGTGTAAGGCAAGACAGCATTTTAATGGTGGTTGTCTTCCCTGCACCGTTTACACCGAGAAGAGAAAATAATTCTCCCTTCCGAACAGAAAGACTAAGGTTATCTACCGCAACCACATCTTTATATTTTTTAGTTAAATTTTCAATCCTGATGGCATCCATAACTGATTACTCCATTCCATACTGCTTTCTGAGTCCCTGATACGAGTCCGTGAGCATTTTGCTGACAAGCTCCCAATCAAGATCCAAAAATCCCGTCGCAAACATGGTAGCAATTCCGTGAACATACGCCCACATTTCTAAGTGGAACAGCTTTGCATCTGTACCATTAAGTCCCGTATTATGATGGACCATTGACTCCATTTTGTCTGTGAGCTCCGACTCCTCTGGAATGGATTCGTTCGAACGGTCACGCATATACAAGAGCTTGAACAGTTCTTTTTCTTCTTTGGCAAATCGTATGTAGGCCATACCGTTTGCCTTGTAAGGGGGAAACTCTCCACTTTCTACCTCTCGCTGCATATATTCTTGACATACTATATCCGCTTTTTCTACGACAGCAAGGCGCAGTTCATCCATCGTAGCAAAGTTGGAGAATACCGGTTGCGTAGAACAATTCAACACAGAAGCAACTGTTCTTGCATTGATAGCTTGTGCCCCGCTTTTCCGAACGATATCCACTGCGGCATTTATAATATCTTCTTTTGTTACCTTAACTTTCGGCGGCATAATGTTCCTCCGTAATATAACTATTGATATATATCGTATGTTATTTTATCATGTATAATAGTAAAAGTCAAGTGATTTTGAAAAATGTTAAAACACTTTTTTGAGAATCCCGTACTTCTTGCTGTTCTTACCTGCATTTTGTTTATCCAAGCCGCAGGCAACAAGCCTTTGGCTTGGTATAGACGCCTTTGGCATGATCAGGATGCGGCGCCTCATTGACATACAAGCAATTTTATGCTATAGTGTTCCTCGCACAAATGAACGTCTTCTCCCGCCAAGAAATGCCCTTGCGACTACAGCAAATGCTCCGCAAATCGAATGATTCTACCAACAAAAAACTACCGTGATCGCTTCACGGTAGTTTTTCTATTTGCTTTCTTCTTTTTACCTTACTATCAAAGCTTGTATATCGCATCCTGAATGAGCTGAGCAAGGAGCGTGGCTCCTTCTACGGTCAGGTGGACACCGTCCGTGGCGGCGTCTGCTCGGATAAGGGATCCGTAGCCGCCCTCATAGTCTTCCATCACCTGACGCAGATCGATCAGCGGAAGTCCAAGCTCCTCGGCCACCTCGCGCTGAATGGGGCAAACCTGATCGCGTATCGTATCGTTCGGGATGCCGAACTTGTTGTTTTCAAGCGTCGGGGGTGCGGTGACGAGGATGATCTTACTGTCGGGGTTCTTTTCCTGATAGGACTCGATCAGGTCTATATACTGCTCCTTAAAGATATCCGCCGCTTCATCCCATCCCTTCGCATCGTTGGTTCCAAGCATAAGGACCACCACGTCCGCATCAAAATCGATGCTGTCGGTGTACGCCTGTTCCTCGGAATACTTGATGTAGAGCGTGGGGTTAAGTCCCGTGATGGAAGCGCCGTTCAAGCCGAAGTTTCCGATCTTGAAATCGTTACCCATCGCCTGCTGCAAATAGACGGGATACGCCTCCGTGGGCCAGGCGTGACCGTACGTAAGGCTATCGCCTACGCAGGCAATATCCCTATAACTCTTCGCTGTCAGCGTAAATCCGAGTGTGAAGGCTTCGGTGTCGCCCGTCTTGACGCTCACGCGGATATCGGAGCTGCCTTTTCTCTTTAAAAGGGTGGCGGTCAAAACGCCGTTTTCAACCTTGACGGAAGCCACGGTGGGATCGGAGGACGTAGCCTCGTACGTTACCTCACAGCCGTTTGCGTTCACATATTCGGAAAGGGGTATGGAAACGGACGAATGGCTTTCGCCGAAATATCCCTTCGTCCTATCGGCGATATCGGCGAGCTTTTCGGGAAGCTCTACGATAGGCTCCTCGGGCGGCTCCTCAGCAGGCGGGATCTCACCGCAGGATGAAAAGGCCGCGACCGTCAGCACGATGATCAATGCAAGAACGAAACAAAGAAAGTGCTTTTTGTTTTTCATTGGTAGGATACCGTTCCTTTCGATTCAAACATCAATGACATCGGATGCCTTGAATATACATCCGATGCCATTATACCACCTACGTGCCACTTTGTCAATCATGGAATCGTCATTTCGCGTCCTTTGGCGAAACACCGTAGGTCTTTTTATATAAGCGATAAAAGCTTGAATAATCTCCAAAGGCATACCGCTCGCACACCTCGCGCGCTGATACGCCGCGCAGCAGCTCGCCACGGGCAGCAAAGAGCTTTTTCTGCCGTATATACGATTTGAGTCCGATGTGCATATGCTCCGAAAACAGATTCTGCACGTACGAGCAGGACAGGTGAAAGGCCTGTGCGATGCGACGGGCATCCAGTTCCTGCTCCAGATGCTCCGCGATGTAGCGAACGATGCGATCAATGTATGCGTTGTTGCGGCTGCGCACGGAGCGAAGCTCCTCCTTGCGATAGCACAGGTGGGTGATCAGCTCCTCGATGACCAAGGTAGCCATACGAAGAAAGTCCTCGGCGTCATAGCGTGCGTGGTACGTGTCAAGACGCACGAAAAACTCGCGGATATCCTGTGCGTCGCGGATGCTCAGCATATAGGGCGGCGAAAACAGCTTGCCGTACGCCACCTGCGATAGGCGATCGGGGTCGATGCCGATGACGTAATTCTCATACGGATCGTGCGAGGTGGGAATGAGGTAATGGTACGTTCCCGACGGGATGAACAAAAGGTCGTAGGGGGATGGGCGAAACAGCTCACCGTCGATGCTGTAATCGGCATGGCCGCTGATAAACAAAAGGATCTCACAGTGGTGATGGATATGGTTAAAATACACGCTCTTATCGGGGGATGGCATGCATTTGTGCGATATCTCGGGAATATCGCTGCCGACCGTAATAAAGAACATACGCGCTCCTCTCTCGCTCGCATGACATGCGTTTGTTTCATTCTAACACAAAAAAGTAAAAAATGCAATATAAATCATAAAAAAACGCTTTCTTTTGCCTTTTTATTGTGCTATACTGAAGAAAAAATATAAAGGAGCGTATCCATATGCAACCTATGCGCATTGCCATCATCGGCCAAGGTCGAAGCGGTCGGAATATTCACGGCAGCTTTTTCCAAAGTGATCTCAACACCTTCTGCCAAGTCGTATGTATCGTCGAGGAGGACGAGCTGCGCCGCACGCGTGCTAAGGAAGAATTTGCATGCGATGTTGTGGCGGATTACACGGAGCTTTTCGGACGTGACGATATTGATCTTGTCGTCAACGCCACCTACTCCGATATGCACTATGCCATCACCAAGGATCTTCTCATCCACGGCTTCCACGTCCTTTCGGAAAAGCCCTTCGGCAGAACGTATCACGAATGCATGGACCTTGCGCTGACCGCGAAGCAACACGGACGCATCGTAGCAGCCTTCCATCAGTCGCTCTATGCCCCCTCCTTCCTAAACGTCAAGGCGATCATAGAAAGCGGCAAACTCGGACAGATCCAGCAGATCAGCCTTAAGTATTCGGGCTTCCAGAGACGCTGGGACTGGCAGACGCTGCAGGCACGCTGTGCCGGCGGCTTGTACAATACGGGACCTCACCCCATCGGGCAGGCACTCGATCTTCTCGGATGGGATACGGATACCCGTGTCGCGTTTTCCTCCCTCAAGACCGTCCTTACCAGCGGTGACAGCGACGATTACGCCAAGGTCATCCTGCAGGCACCCAACAAGCCCGTCGTCGACATCGAGGTCATCTCGGCGGACGCCTATGCCTCCGACTACGTCTTCAAGATCTACGGCTCCAAGGGCACGCTGATGTCGACCAACGAGCATTACACGATGAAATATATCGAAGACTTCTCCGCCTATCCCGCGCGTCCCGTACAGCGCACCTTCCTGTCGGATGAGAAGAGCATGCCGACGTATTGCACCGAGACGCTGACCTTCCGCGAGGAAAGCGGCAATATCACCGGTTCGTCCTTTGACGTTGGCGTACGCGATTTTTATCAAATGATGTATAACACCATCTTTAACGGCACGCCGCTGGATATCACCCCCGAGCATGCGGCACAGGCCATCGCCATCATTGAAAGTGCCCATGCCGACAATCCTCTGCCCGTCAAATATCTGTAAGTGAGGTGCTCTATGTACAAGATCGCTATTCTCGGCTGCGAAAACTCGCATGCCAAAAGCTTCCTTGAGCTGATCAAGCAAGGCGAATACCCCGCCCTGCAGGTCGTCGGCGTATACAGCGAGGAGCGTGAAGCCGCTGATGCCTTGCACGAGGCCTACGGCGTCGCTGTTCTGGACGATTACGCCTCCCTCGCAGGACAGGTGGACGGCATCATGATCACCGCCCGTCACGGCGATAATCACTACCGTTACGCCAAGCCCTATCTTCCCTATCGCATACCCATGTTCATTGATAAGCCGATCACCTGTCGCGAGGAGGATGCACGCGCCTTTATGTGCGAAGCACGCGAAAACGGTGTGCGTCTGTGCGGCGGAAGCACCTGTGCCGCCGTGGACGAAACGCTCGCCCTGGCGGCAGACGTTGTCAATAACGCATACGGAGAGCTTCGCGGCGGTGCTTTGGCCTGCCCCATCTACAAGGGAAGTCCCTACGGCGGATTTTATTTCTACGCACAGCACCTCGTCGAGGTCATGACACGCATCTTCGGTGAAGGCATTCAGGCGATCCGCGCCGATCAAAACGGTGAGACCGTTACCTTTACCGCCCGTTACGACGGCTATTCGGTGCTGGCAACGTATATAGAGGATTCCGGCTATTACAGCGTGTCTGTCTACGGAGCGCGGGGTGCCCGCACCGAGCAGCTGTCGATTTCTCTTCCGTCCTTCCGTCACGAGATGAACGATTTTCTCGCTCTGCTCGAAGGGGCGGATATGCCGAAGAGCTACGAGAGCTTCGCCTATCCCGTCTTCGTCATGAACGCCATCCTGCGCTCCCTTGACAGCGGTACATGGGAAGCCGTTGCCCCGATGGAAAGGAGCTCGGCATGCTGATCAAGACCATACAGACCGACGCCCTGACCACCCGCATATACGACTCCCGCGCCGCTATGGGCGAGGCGGCCGGCCGTGCAGCGGCCGACGCCATCCGCCATGTCATCGCCGAAAAGGGGCAGGCCAACGTCATCTTCGCCGCTGCCCCGTCGCAGAACGAAACGCTCGCCGCGCTGCTTAAGGAGGATATCGACTGGGGACGCGTACACGCCTTCCACATGGACGAATACGTTGGCCTCGGCATCGACGACCGCGCGTCCTTTGCACGCTATCTGTACGACCACGTGTTTGCGCACGCCCCCTTTGCCTCGGTGCATTATATCCCTGCCAAGGAATCTGCCGAGGAGGGCTGCCGCGCCTACACGTCCCTTCTCAAGGAATGCCCTCCCGACGTCGTGCTCATGGGCATCGGCGAGAACGGACACATTGCCTTCAACGATCCGCCGGTCGCCGATTTCAAGGACCGCGCGTGCATTAAGGCCGTCGCTCTTGACAACGTCTGCCGCATGCAGCAGGTGCACGACGGCTGCTTCCCTACGATCGACGACGTACCAACGCACGCCTTGACGCTGACAGTGCCGACGCTCATGTCGGCCAAGCACCTGATCTGCACCGTTCCCGCTGCCACAAAGGCAGATGCCGTTCAGGCTATGCTGTGCGGTCCGTACGGTGAGGTATGCCCCGCGACCGCGCTTCGTACACATGCATCGGCCGTGATGCTCCTCGATCCCGACAGCGCGTCGAAGGTGCTGTAATATGAAGAAAACGAAGATCCTGTTTTACGGCTTTCGCCACGGCCACGTCTTTTCTCTGTATAAGCGGCTGTGCGCATCGGAGCGCTTTACCGTCGTGGACGCCGTGGAGGAAAACGAGGCGGCACGCCTCGCCGCACAAGCCTCCCTCGGTGCTGCGTTCTCCGGCAAAAGCTATGAAGAATGGCTGCAGGACGACGTCGACGTCGTAGCGATCGGTTGCGCCTACGGCGACCGCGCACGCGCCATCAAGCGCGCCCTCGCGGCCGGCAAGCACGTCCTCTCCGACAAGCCCATATGCACGACGGCGGAGGAGCTTCGGGATATCGAAGCGCTCTCGCGTAAAAAGGGCCTCGTGGTCGGCTGTATGCTCGACCTGCGCTACCTGCCGCAGACGCTCTGTGCGATGCAGGTCCTCGCAAGCGGTCGGCTCGGTGAGATCAAGAACGTATCCTTCAGCGGTCAGCACTGTATCGATTACGCGCACCGTCCGAGCTGGTATTTTGAGGACGGCATGCACGGCGGCACGATCAACGACCTGGCTATTCACGGCGTTGATCTCGTTCGCATGCTGACGAAACGCGAGCTCGTATCCATCGATTCCGCTCGTGTTTGGAACGCTTTTGCAAATAAACATTTGCATTTTAAGGACTGTGCCATGTTTATGGCACGTTTAGATAACGGTGTCGGCGTGTTGGCCGACGTGTCATATTCAGCTCCTTCGCAGGTATTTTCCATGCCGACGTATTGGGAATTTCGCCTGTGGTGTGAGCGCGGTCTTCTCACCTTCCGTTACACCGACGAGGCCGTAACGCTGTACGAGGAGGGACACGCCGAGTCCATTCGACTGACCTACGACCAAGAGATAACCGACTACGTCGACGAGCTGCTGCACGACATAGAGAGCGGAGACCGCACGGCCAGCGAAAACGTGTTCCGCTCCACGGCCGCGACGCTCGCCCTGCAGGCGTGGGCCGATCTGGAGGACGCATAATGAAGGGATATATCATTCGAGGCGGTCAGCTCGTCACCGAGGAGGGCATCCTCCGTAAGGATATCGTGACCGAGGGCGGCAGGATCGTCGCTATTTGCGACCCGTGTCGCGACACGCCCCCCGATCGGGAGGTCATTCAGGCAGACGGCTGCTACGTCAGCGCCGGCTTTATCGATATTCATCAGCACGGTGGCGGCGGTGCCGACTATATGGACGCGCAGGCAGATACCTACCGTATGGCGACCGAGGCGCATCTGCGCCACGGGATCACATCCGTCATGCCGACCCTTCTCAGCGCCGACCGCGAGGCACTTCTTCGCGCCATTGAAAGCTACAAGCAGGCTACCTACGATCCGACGATCCGCGCAAATCTGCTTGGTATTCATATCGAAGGACCATACATTTCGCCAAAGCAAGCGGGAGCACAAAAGCCCTGTCACATCCGCCCGTACAACGAGGAGGAATACCGTGCGATCGCCAAGGCCGCCGACGGACACATCAAGCGCTGGAGCACCGCGCCCGAGGTGGAGGGCGTCGAGGCCTTTGCCGCCTTTGCCAAGGAGCAAGGCATCACCCTCAGTATGGCGCATACCGACGCCGACTACGACACGGTCGTGCGTGCCTTTGCCCTCGGCTTCCGTCACGTGACGCATCTGTACTCCTGCATGAGCACGATCACGCGCAAGGGCGGCTTCCGCGTCGCAGGCGCCTTGGAGGCGGCCTTCGCTATCGACGATATGAACGTGGAGATCATCGCGGACGGCTGTCACCTGCCGACGCAGCTTCTGAGCTACGTCACCAAGTTCAAGGCGCCCGAGCACATCGCCCTCATCACCGACGCTATGCGCGCCGCCGGCGCGGACGTCACGGAAAGCTTCCTCGGCAGCGCAGAGGATCCTCTGCCCGTCATCGTCGAGGACGGCGTCGCCAAGCTGACCGACCGCACCGCCTTTGCCGGAAGCGTTGCCACGGGCGACCGCCTGGTGCGCACCATGCTTGCCTGCGGCACGCCGCTGTGTGACGCCGTCGCCATGGCGACGGTGCATCCGCTGCGCATGATGGGGCTGTCCGTCAAGAAGGGCAAGCTCGCCGTCGGGTACGACGCCGACGTCTGCATCTTTGATAGGGACGTGCAAATGAAGCACGTGCTCTGCGGCAGCCGTCTTGTTCTGTAAGCACAAGGCGTCTTATACGCTATTTTGACGAAAAAAAGTAAAAAACAAAGAAAAACGGCACAATCAGCTTTGTATTTCAATAGTAGAAAACAAAGAAAACGACAGAAACAACCGATATTCTTCGGTGCTTCTGTCGTTTTTTTGCAGCCTATAGGTTATTTCGTCAGCTTGTCGATCAGATCGGTCATCAGCGCCGTGCGATTGATCCAAAAGACGTAGCGGCTCTCGGGTGCCTGCGGATCGCTCATATACCGTGCCTGCGGCGAGGGAACGAGCGTCGGCATCACACGGGAATACATAAAGCGATCGTTATCGTTGAGAAGCCAGCCGACCGCCGTCACATCCCACAAAACGCGCGCCCATTTGGCATTTCCCGCCCGTTCCTGCGCACGCAGGATGTTGCCCGCCAGATAATCAGCCAAGGGGTTCTTACCGACAAGATAGCTCTCAAGCTCCGGCTTCGATATCGAAAAGACCGAGCTGACGCACTCGCAGGGGATCTGCACCAGCGGAATGCCGCAGGTCATGACGATGCGCGTGGCGATGGGATCCTGTCTCATATTGAATTCATCCGCCCCTCCGTGATCGTGGCCGTGGCCGCCGAGCCAAACGAGAACGGCGTTTTCCATGACCTTCGGATTCATGAGAATGGCAGAGGCCACGTTCGTCGGTGCGCCGATGGCAACGATATACAACGGCCGCTCGGGCGTATACGCCTCCACGCGAGCGGCAAGATCACGCGCCGCGGGGGAATCGACGGGTGTGCACACGTCCTGCATATATGCCGTCGATCCGCGAAACGCAGGGCACTCGACCTCGGCCAATGCCAAAAGCTTGATGATCTCACGATAGCTGTTCTCCATGCCCGTCGGCACGTCGACCTTATCACGCCAAGAATACGGCGCGGCATACAGCGCGACGGTATGTAGCTTTTCCTGCGAGCGCAGAAGATAGCTGATGGCAAACTGATCGTCCACCTCGTTACAGGCATCCGTATCCATGACCACGTCGACATGGCCACTCGGTGTCATAAGATTGCGTAGTCTTTGTTCATTCGTCATGGCAAGTTACCTCTTTTTATAACTCTTTTTATAGATTATATCACAGACGTTCAAAAAAGCAAGTATATCTGCGTGTTTTTCGCCTTTTTTTAAAAACCTATTGACAAGCGCTATCGGATATGCTACAATGATATGACCTCGTAAGAGGACAAAACGATAGAGGCGCATTGCACGATCAGTACCGCACCGAAATGGCTCCCAAGGCCGTGCGGGAAAGGCGTCAGTGCCGAAGTGAATACGGTGGAAGGTATTTGCTGGCAGTTCGGAGAACATCCGCCCTGCTGTCGCATACGTTTGCGGAGAGCTATCACATACGCGTCTTTACTACCAGTATGCTTGTGTGAGATAGCCCGTCGGCTATCTTTTTTGTTTTTATACTAGGAAGAACATAAAGCGAATAGATTTACTCGGAGGAAATCGAATGAAAAAGACTGTATTTACAGGCGTGGCCACCGCCATCGTGACCCCGCTGACCAAGGATGGTATCGACTACGAGCAGTTTGCCCGTCTGATCGACTGGCAGATCGCCGAGGGTGTCGACGCCATCGTCGCCGTCGGTACGACGGGTGAGGGCTCGACCCTGGACGACCGTGAGCACAAGGAGGCCATCCGCTTCTGCGTCGATCACGTAGCAGGCCGCGTGCCCGTCATTGCCGGCACAGGCTCCAACGACGTCGCATACGCCATTGAATTGACACGGTATGCCTGTGAGGTAGGTGCCGACGCTATGCTGCTCGTCACACCGTATTACAACAAGGCAACGCAAAACGGCCTCGTCGCTACCTTTACCGCCATCGCGGACTCCTCCGACAAGCCCTGTATTCTCTATAACGTACCCAGCCGCACGGGCTGCAATCTTCTGCCCGCCACCGTGGCACGTCTGGCCGATCACCCCAACATCGTCGGTATCAAGGAGGCCTCGGGCAACATCTCGCAGATCGCCGAGCTGGCCGCCGCCGTCGGTGACAAGCTGGATATCTATTCGGGCAACGACGATCAGATCGTTCCCATGCTGGCCCTCGGCGCCAAGGGCGTCATCTCGGTACTCTCCAACATCATGCCCCGCGCCACGCACGATATGTGCCAGCACTTCTTTGACGGCCGTATCGCCGAGGCTCGCCGCCTGCAGCTGGAGCTGCTCCCCCTCATCAACGCCCTCTTCTGCGAGGTCAACCCCATCCCCGTCAAGGCGGCGGTACACGCCATGGGCTACGGCGAAAACTATCTGCGCCTGCCCCTGACGCCGATGGAGCCGGCCCATGAAGAGACCCTTCTTGCTCTTATGCGCGAGCAAAAGCTTATCTGATAGGAGCACAGTATGAACATTTTACTTTGCGGCATCGCCGGCCACATGGGCCGCGAGGTGCAAGCGCTCGGTGCTGTCGGCTATCGCGGTGCGAGCGTCGTCCTCGGCGTCGACCCAACGGGCGGATGCGACACGGATATCCCTGTATACACGAGCTTTCGCGACGTGCCCGCCTCGGTGGACGTCGATTGCATCGTCGATTTCTCTCATCATAGCGCCGTCCCCGAGCTGCTCTCCTTTGCCACCGAGCGCCGTCTGCCGACCGTCGTCGCCACGACAGGTCACACCGAGGAGGAGCTTACCCTCATTCGCGAAGCGGCCAAGGTCATCCCCGTCTTTCACAGCGCCAATATGTCCCTCGGTGTCGCGCTCCTCGTCGAGCTTGCCAAAAAAGCGGTGCAGGCTATGCCCGACGCCGAGATCGAGATCGTCGAAAAGCATCACGATCGCAAGGTCGATGCACCCAGCGGAACGGCCCTCATGATCGCCGACGCTATTACCGAAATTCGCCCGGAATTGTACACAAATGTTGGCAGAAGTGGGTACGGAAAGCGCACAAAAAACGAAATCGGCATCCATTCCCTTCGCATGGGCAACGTCGTCGGCGAGCACGAGGTCATCCTTGCCACGCCGTCGCAGACCATCACGCTCAAGCATGAAGCCCACAGCCGTGCCCTCTTTGCCGAGGGGGCTTTGGCCGCCGCCGCGCACATCGTCGGCGCACAGGCAGGGCTGTACGATATGTATACGCTGGTCAGCGGCGCGCGCACGACGGCCGCGGCCGTATAACGATCCACCGGCAAGTGTCAAACCATAAGGAGCCTCTATGAATATTGCTATCTACGGATACGGAAACCTCGCACGCGGCGTCGAATCCGCCACGCGCTACAACACTGACGTCCACCTCGTCGGTGTCTTTACACGCCGCGATCCCGCGACGCTTCATACGCTGACAGGGGTACCCGTGTACGCCTGTGAGCGCATCATGGACTATAAGGATACGATCGACGTGCTCATCCTCTGTGGAGGAAGTGCGACCGATCTGCCGCGCATGACGCCCACGCTCGCGGAGCATTTTCACGTCGTCGACAGCTTTGATACCCACGCGAACATCCCTGCCCACTTCGATGCCTGTGACCGTACGGCACGTGCCTCGGGGCATATCGCCCTCATCAGCGCCGGCTGGGATCCCGGCCTGTTTTCCATCGCTCGCCTGTATGCCTCTGCCGCTCTGCCCGAGGGACGGGATTACACCTTCTGGGGTCGCGGCATCAGCCAAGGCCACTCCGATGCGATCCGCCGCATCGACGGCGTCGTTGATGCACGGCAATATACCGTCCCCGTTGAGGACGCCGTAAACGCCGTGCGTGCCGGCGAAACGCCGACGCTCACCACGCGGCAGAAGCATCGCCGCGAATGCTACGTCGTCGCGGCCGAGGGCGCCGATCGTTCACGCATCGAGCACGAGATCAAAACCATGCCCAACTACTTTGCCGATTACGACACCACCGTCACCTTCGTTACCCGTGACGAGCTGATGCGTGATCACGCGGGCATGCCGCACGGCGGCTCGGTCATCCGCAACGGTGTCAGCGGCATCGACGGTGAGCACCGTCATACCGTGGAATTCCGCCTGCAGCTGGATTCCAATCCCGAATTTACCGGTAGCGTCCTCGTTGCCTACGCACGTGCCGTGCATCGCATGGCCGAGCGCGGAGAGCGCGGATGCAAGACCGTCTTTGACGTCGCCCCCGGCGACCTGTCCGCGCTCTCCGCTGAGGAGCTACGCGCCCATATGCTGTAATTCACAGGAGATTTGCTTTGATCATTACACAATCATCCCCTATGCTGTGCGATAATCTGTCGCGCACCGCTGAGGGCGAGCTCACCTTTGCGGGACAACCCCTCTGCGCCCTTGCCGCGCAGTACGGCACGCCACTGTACCTCTACGACGAAGCACGCATCCGTGAGCGTTGCCGCACCTATCTTGGTGCCGTGCGTGACACCTTTGGTGCACGCGGCCGCGTGCTCTACGCCTCCAAGGCGGCCTCCTTCCGCCGCCTGTACGAGATCATGAAGGAAGAAGGCATGGGCATCGACGTCGTGTCCTGCGGCGAGATCTACACCGCCGCACGCGCCGACTTTGCGCTGGAGAATGCCTATTTTCATTCCAATAATAAGACCGATGCCGACATCGCCTACGCCATGGAGCACGGCGTCGGGTACTTCGTCGTCGACAACGAGGAGGAGCTGTACGCCATCGAGCGCATCGCAGGCGAACGCGACCTGCGGCAGAAGATTCTCCTGCGCCTCACCCCCGGCATCGATCCGCATACCTATGCGGCCGTCGCCACAGGTAAGGTCGATTCCAAATTCGGCTCGGCGATCGAAACGGGACAAGCCGAGGCGATCACCGACATTGCCCTGTCGCTGCCGCACGTCGATCTGCGCGGCTATCACTGCCACGTCGGCTCGCAGGTGTTTGACACCGACGTGTATCTGCGCACCTCCGAGGTCATGCTGACCTTTATAGCGCATATCGCAAGCACGCGCGGCTATCTCGCCGACGAGCTGGATATCGGCGGCGGATGGGGTGTACGCTACACGGAGGAGCAGCCGACGATCGACATTGCCCGCGGCATCGCCGAGGTCGGCGCTCATATGAAGGCACTCGCCGCATCGCTCGGCATTCCCCTGCCCATCATTGCCTTTGAGCCCGGCCGAAGCATCGTGGCCGACGCCGGCCTGACGCTGTATACCGTCGGCACCGTCAAGCGCATCCCCGGCTACAAGACCTACGTGTCCGTCGATGGCGGCATGACCGACAATCCGCGCTTCGCCCTGTACGGCTCCCCCTACACCATCCTGCCCGTCCTTGGCGGCGAGGTACCGTCGGATGCCGAGCGCTGCTCGGTCGTCGGTCGCTGCTGTGAAAGCGGCGATATCCTGCAGGAGAACGTCCCCCTGCCGCCCATGCACCGCGGCGACCTCTTGGCCTGCCTGACCACGGGCGCCTATCACTATTCCATGGCCTCCAACTACAACCGCATCCCCCGTCCTCCCGTCGTTATGCTGAAGGACGGCACGTCCTATCTCGCCGTTCGTCGCGAGACGCCCGAGGATCTGACGGCGCTGGAAGTGTGACGGAGTGCCCTCTCACCCGCTGTTCGGGAGCTCTCCCGGAGTGAGAGCCTAAAAAGCCTCCCACCAAACAATAACATTAAAAAAGCCCGCGGCATTTGCACACAAACATGTGCAAATGCCGCGGGTTTTTATTTTAGGTATCGCTACGATTCGCATCTGTTGCTCTTACGAAATGTCAGCGCGCAGATAGCGGATGCAGCACTCGTCACCCGTGCCGAAGTTTTGATAGACGTTCTGATTGATATCGGTGTAATTGATGAACTCGATCGTCACCTCAACGGTCACCGACGCCTCTTTCGTCGCCAGCGTAGCACTTCCAAATTTGACATCTGTCGCCGTCTGCTCGGAAACGTGATACAGTCGATTATCCGAGGGCGTTACGAGGAAAGTGTCTCCGACGGCGACGTCGTCACCGACCGTCACCTGCGTGACACGCAGCTGAGAGCCGAAATGATAGTAATACGTGGCATCGCCCTGCGTCACCGTAAGCGGCTTTTCTCCGTCGTCCGGCACCGCCAGCGAAAAGGCCAACGTACGGCTTGTTTCCGATTGATTCGTATACGTAGCGCGAAGCGTCACCGTGTCGCCCGGTGTCAGCCCGTTGAATATGTCATCCCACGAGCCAACCTCGGCGAATGTACCGTCATTATACGTGTACTCATACGTCACGTCGATCTCGTAGTCGCGGAACTGCACGGCCATATCCTTCGCCGTCACGTCGCGCCCCTCGGCAAACCAGCCGAGCGAGCCGCCCGCAAAAAGAAGAATGCTTGCCACCACCAGGAGGCAGAACAGAAGCGTCGTCAAAAGACCGCTGGTCAACAGAGGTACATGTTTCTTGAAGGTCATAGGCTGTTTTGCCTCCTTTCATGTGAATTATTCGGTCGGTGTCTGTGCATCCTCGCCGCCCGTGGATTCCGGCGGTATCCAGACGTTGTCGGAAAATCTCGAATACTGCGAGATCAGAACGTACTTGTCACCCTCCAGGGTCGCCTCAATACGGGAGAAGCTGCTCGTTGAATTGTGGTCACCGTCCGACGCCGCCGTCGCAGCGACCCATCGTCGGATGTAGACCTTTTCATTGTTGACCGAAACGAACACGGGTGGTTCTCCCGTTGTTTGCGAGGTATCAAAGTGCAATAGACAGTAGGAGGGATAGTAGGTAGAATAATCCTCTGTACCATCCGTCGCCGAATCCGAGCTGTCTTTTACCGTGATGATGGTGTTTGCTTCGTCATTTTCGTCAACCTTGTAATCGTACACGAAGTCGATAGAACCGATCTGCGAACCGCTGGAACCGTCACGACCGACCGAAGCAACACCGTCTGCCGAGAAGTAGACGATCTCCATGGGGACGCTGACGTTATGCGTTTCGATCGTATCGCCGTCCGTCGTTGTGTACTCTCCCGACATACCAAGGCAATAGATGCCTTCGTCGCTCACCGTAAATTCGTAGGCCAAAAGCACACGGTCACCGTTGAGATAGCAACGGTACTCATTACCTCCGTAGGTAACGGTAATATATTCTGACTCCGCGGCTGTCTTGCCCGGTTCATACGGATGCGACCGTGGTACCTCAAAGCGTTCAAGAAAGGCACCGGCGTTAAATTCTTGTACAAGGTTGGTACCGGATTCGTCCATTTTCCACAAATTATAGTAGCGTGTATATTCATATGTCTTACTGGACGTTTGATCTTTGTAGTCCAAATCGTATTCAGCCTCGCCTCGATAAAATTCCGAAGCAGCTACGGACAGAATGACTCGAATCTTTCGTTCCTCTCCGGTGCTGTTCAGCTTAAATGCGATACAGCTCTGCGGTATGTCCGCTTCAACGCCATCAGAGCCGACAGGGGCTGTCACAATACCAGCGCTAGCATCCTCGTATATCGGACCAAGACTTGTTTTTGTACCGATAGAAATACCGTAGAGCATTTTGAACTTATTGACAAGGTCACCCTCTGCCAGTACAGACCCTACGCTGTTGTTCCATCCATATGTAAGCACTTCTCCGTTGCTGTTGCGCGTGTTGGGCAGATCTACCAAAGAAAGCACTTCGTAGTCGGTCTGATTGTTGGGAGCATCCTGTGTCTGGCCATTGGTCGTGTACAACACATACTTACCTGTACTAAATTGGTGCGCATCGGTGACGCCGTCATCATCCTCCAGGGGGTCAAACGTAATACGCCCCCAGCCTTGGGAATCGGTACCTTCTACGGTATAAATGTGCAACCGTGTTTGCTCACTTGTATTGGATGTTGCCGTATCAAATGCATTACCGGTGGCATTCACGTAGGTGCTGAACGAATCAATATTATACTGTATATAACAATATCCATTTTTGTCGAACAAAATTGTAGCATTCGTGTTATCGCGGACATCCCCTACTTTAGTGGCGTCAGCATGTTTAAAATCGTTCGTGCCATCGTTATCTATTGCAGCATTAAATTCATCCTCGCTACCGTTCCAGAGTGCATAATGCAATCCCAAATTTTGTGTGATTTCCCAAAATATAAGCGTCGAGGTCTTTGAAAATTCCGCTTCTACCATGCGAAGAAATTTGTCTCCATATGACAAGGTATATACCGGATATTGATCCAACAAAAGTGCACCGGATACAGTATGATCCGTTCCGTTAGAATCTTTATATGTTATATTGTATGTTGCTTCACCGGAAGCAGCAAAGCCATCCTGTACCAAAGAAACAACCTTGTTGCTTTTACTAATATAGTAATATGAGCCATCCTCGTCTACAGGGGAAAATACAAAATTTTTCGTACCAGCAGCTTTGGTAAGAATAGATCCGCTAATTGTCGCAGCACTTCCTGAAGTATAAGAAGTATAAAACGTACTCGTGCTCATGTTCACGGCAATACCCGTATACGTTTTCCCGTTGTTAGTATACGTATACACCGTTTCATTTTGCCATTGATCGGGAGATCCGTCTGCATCAGCATCGACCGTAGTGCCGAAAATATCATCTGTTGATATACCCTCTTGCCAACCGCGCCATTCGCTATACTCGCCACTTCCCAAGGGGATAACTTCATCTTTTTCTTGCCAATAATAGGTATAAATTGTTGTTGTATTTCCCCACGAGGTAGTTTCAGACGTAGTATAATAAAAATATCCCTCATATCCGTCCGTTTCACCAAGAGGATAAAGATAAAAGTCTTCGACCGCACCATCCGTTTCCGAAACGGTAACAGGAATGTCACCCAAAAAGTAATTATAGGTATTATCGACACTGGATACCGTTACCTTGTATTTGTCTTTTAGCGAATCTAGCGTAATATTTCCGCCTGTATTACCGACATCAATAGCAAGAAGCTCTCCTTCTTTCAAAGCCGCAAAAAAAGTTGCCTCTTGCTCCGTTTCCGCGACACCTTCAAAGAAATCCGCGGATATGTTGTCAGGGTTAAAGGTCATACGACCTGCATCATAATCGGCTTTTACAGACTCCCAATCGGCAATTTTGAGCGTATCGCCTTTAATGGTATACATAGTTTCAAACGTGGTGGCCGATTCATCGGCGCTCGATGGATCCTGCAACGTCATGACAAGAAGGTCGCCATCGGATTTCTCCCATGCAATCAAGATGCTTTTTCCGTCGTCCATAGCCTGCTTCAATTCTTTATCGCTCATGATCTCTCGGACGTACGTCAACACTTTATAATCACCCACGCTGGTATTCGTAACCCATTTGCTATCGTCGTTCTCTCCGATAGCGAAATCCGGAACCGGGCCGGCCCATGTCGGCTCAATCATATCCTTTTCGCTCGACAGAGCAAAGGTAAAGACGCCGTCGTAGAAATAGTATTTGCCCGTAGGACCGCCGCCGATCCAGCTATTGATGACCCATTCGTTACATAGAGGTGTGCCGTCTTCCTTTATCGCGTCCTTGATCAGAATGGTGCCTGTGGTGTCTGCCGCGCCGTCGGTGCCCGTGTACTTGTAAGTATCATAAATTTCCTTGGCAAGCACGTAACCGGCATTATCGCCCGTCAAGGCACCGCCGCCACCGACAGAGCTGCTGTACGACAAGTCGCCCATGCTCGTTCCTGAGCCGGCGGTTACAGATGTGCTTCCGTCTTCTTCATCCACATTAACCGTTGGGTTCAGATTGTAGACAAAGCCGATAATACCTGTCGCGGACAGATAGTTGGCTTTTACACCGTTCAAGACCGTTACATCGGACAAATCGATAGCCGCAATGTCATCCGAACTGTAATACACACTGATATACTCAATGACGGCATACGATACGTGACCGGCCAAAATGCCCAAGTGATGATTCTCGTGCGGAACAAGGTCGTATGAATCGGTCCCATACAGTTCCGAAAACGCGTATTGGTGACCGGGGTCCGTACGTTGTTCCGCTGCAATTTTCGCGATATCCTCAAGAAACGCTGTCAAACCGTCCCACAGCGGGTCGTTTTGCTGAACCGATACCCGCAGGTCACAAAGGACAAGGTCGGAGATGGTGGATACCTGACCGCCAAAGGTGCCTGTTTCTTCATCGATCACCGACGAGTCACCAAGGTAACTGACGTGACCAAAAAGGCCGACGTCGGCGTTGGCGGGCTTGCCGTTGATTTGGATATTATACAGCACCGACGTGTAGCTGAGCTTGCGCTCCTCTCCAAAATTGACGGTGATAGCAGTATCCTCCGACGTCACGCCGCGAATCGAGCCGATGAAGGGATATTCGTCGGTACCGATGGAGGTGATGGCCTTGAAGTTGGTACCGTCAATGACCACGGGCGTATACTCCGGGGTGCAGACAAGGAAGTAGGGGATGTTGTTGTATTCGCCATCGGCATTTTGACTGATATGCTGTTTGTCGAAGTAACCGAGGCGTTGCAGCTCGGAGAGGTTATATAGGTGACGGACGTTGGAAATGACGTAGGGGTACTCCTCGGAGCCCCATGTCAGTTCTTGGCCTTCTGCCACTGTAATGTCGGCGGCGGTATGATAGGCCGTGGTTCCATCATCATTCAAACGGTCAAATAACAGCTCGACCTCGCCGCTGAAATAGCCGTCGTAGATCTCCTTTTTGGAGAAGTAGGCGGCCGCCACAATGGCGGTCAGCGCCAGCAAAAGGCCGCAAAAAACGCACGTGATACACAGTGTGATACGCTTTGCTTTTGTCATTGACTGTCGCCTCCTTCCACGGTGGTGGGTTCGCTATAATAGGTTTCAAACGATGCGCCGATGCGGAAAAACATGTTGCACGGCATGATATCGGAGATGTATTCGATAGAATAGGCAAATACAGAAAGGTTAGGTACGACGCGGATATACACGTAATAGAAGTCGCCTGCTTCGTCGTAGGCGCCGTTGACAATCGTCAGCGTTTCATACGTGCCGTCTGCTACCTCCGTCTCCGTCAGAGCGGAAAAGGCATTGGACTCGGCTGTGTCGAAGTCCAACGAGGAAAGTTCGCCTGCTGCTATCGCTTCATTAGACACCAAGACGGCGTATGAGAGATAGGAGTCACCGGCATGCTCGGCGGTTTCAACGTCGTAAAGGGACTCCATTCGTTCGGCAGCCGTCAGACCGTCTTCGACGTCCTCCACCTCCTTGGTACCCGTTACGTTTCCATCCTCGTCAAATGTAGGCTGATAGAGCGTGATAAATTCGTTGGTCAGATAATGCATGCGAAGATCGACGGTGTTACCGTTGGCCTTGGGAACAGTCAGGCGAAGATAGACGATGTTCTCCGGTTTGAGCTGAGCAACGTTATCGATACTGCCGAAGGTCATATTGGCGAGGGTAACGGAAAGATGCGTGGTGCCGTCCTCGTTTTTCTCGATACGGTGTCCGTCTATCGTTGTATAAGAGCGAGTGTCCTCCGCAGCTTCGTCGTCCTCGTCATGTACCACACGGGCAATTTCAAGGGTCAAATCGTCAAGCTCGCCGGCACGGAAGCCGACGTCGCCGCTGGCGAGGTAGCTCGCGAGCCAGGCAAAGGAAACAGCAGAGCCGACAACGAGCATGGCACAGACGAGCACCATGGCCACGGTCTGCACAGTCGTTTTCTTTAGAAAGCTTTTCAAATGCGACATGTCGACTCCTTTCTGCTTAGCTAAATAAAAAAAACGCCAGATACCATCTCATCCTATATGAGTGGCAACTGGCTGACTTACGGTGTAAGTCCCTATAGCTTTGCGTCATTGCATCACTGCAATTTTGCTTTTTACTTTAAAGTATATATAGTATAGCACGCGCGATAAAAAAAGTCAATAGGTTTGGAAAAAAACTTTCCTTCGGTGGCTTGCGTGTGCTTTTACAATATTCCGTAGTAGATCCCTTCGGCGCTAACACTCCTCGGTTTTGCTCCTCTATCGGAGCAAAACTTCGACTACGCATCCGCTTCGCGTCCCCTCCGTTCAGGATGACACAAGGGCAAAGGTAGTATTTGCGGATTTTTTGCACCATTTGCCTATATTTATTTGCATTTTCGTGCTTTATGGTGTTTTTTTCGTATGGATTTGAGCCATCACAATATAATGATATATCGCTGCGCGATATGATATACGACTGTCGCCATATGATATACTTGCTCCGCAAGCATGATATAATATCCGTTCCTTCATATGCCGAAGGCATATATCATCCACCAAAGGTGGATATCATATCGAAGATATATCACCCGTTCCAACGGGAACGGATATCATTGAACAGGCGGTCGCATATCATGCTCATCTTCGACCGCGGGGGCGTCCCTTTGGTTATACTTAGGGGAAGGTTAGGCTATGCCCGAGGGAAGGCGCTGCGCACCGTTTACCCGTAACAAAACAAAAAAAGACCCGTACTTACACACACGGATCACGGGAAACACCAAAAAGCGAACGGCGCACGTTCGCTAAAAAATGTCCCGCGCCTATGTATAAGTACGAGTCTATAAGCTCGTTTCGATAAGAGAATGCAAGTGCATTCAATGCCACATTACGTGGCTGATGGCGTCGGATTTCTTGTGAAATAGATTACTGATCAGCGGCTAATGATGCCGCGCGTTCTGTCTTGTTTGCGGGGCGCACGAGGTTCGTTCTCCACCGCAAGTATTCACGCAAAATATATCTTATTCAGTTGTATAGAACTCAATTTGGATGGCAATACTAATAATGGGAAAGTATGCCTATGTAAAATTGAGTTTTATATTATATCACAAGTAAACGGATTTGTCAATGTGTTTTATGAAATTTCTTGAAAATATTTTCTGAAATCGTTTGTCAAGTGATAAAAGTGCAAAAGGAAAGCCGCTATCGTGGCGTGCAATCACGCTTTGATAGCAGCTTTTTTGGTAAAAATCACTCTACCAATCCATATTTAACTTTAATCCGATCCATCTTTTCGAGCATCGGTTCGGCGGCGATTATGAGGAATATTGCAGAGCCGAAGCCGTGGACAAGATCCATCGGAAGACCGGTTATGTAGCAAGCAAGCAGGGTTTCCAATTTGAGTGCTTCGCTTGACATCATCATAGCGGCGGCGGGGTTCATAATACCGCCATAAATGATGACTGCGGTGAACGCGCCGAACACGGCAAGCGACGCTCGTGTGCGGCGAAGCCATCCTTTTTTGAACAGCACGCCCGCAAGGAATCCGATAATGCCCATTGCGAACATCTGCCACGGAGTCCACGGACCTTGTCCGAAGATCATATTGGAGGTGAGCATCGTCATCGCTCCTACAAGGAATCCTACCTCACCGCCAAAGGCAACGCCTGCGATAATGGTGAGTGCAAGCACCGGTTTGAACTGCGGAAGCATAAAAAACAGACCTCGTCCTGCGATACCGATGGCGCACAGCACGGCAATGGTGACAAGCTCACGCGCCTTAGGCTTTCGGCCCTCAAACACAAGAAGAAACGGGAGCATACATTCAAGCAGAACGAGAACGGCGACCAAGTTGTAGTGCCGATCCTCTAA
>JAFTLQ010000025.1 GCA_017455905.1 Clostridia bacterium
GGTGCCGCCGGACTGTATAAGGGCACCGCAAGAGACACGGACGGTCTTGCTTGCAATCGGTATCGATTCCTCGGTCTGCTAAAGGCATCGCCGTAAAAACCAAGAATCAGGCCTCCTGCTATACGAAACAGGTACGAACGGCACCATCGTGTACATCTACGACGGTGGAAGCACGCCCATCGGCATGATGTACCGTGCGACGTCCGCCAATGCTACGTGGCAGATCTTCTGGTACGAAAAGAACCTGCAGGGCGATGTGGTGGCTGTTTATGACAACAATGGTGTGAAACAGGTGTCGTACATATACGATGCTTGGGGCAATACAACCACTACCTACCACAACGGCGGTGCTTCGACAGGCGCCCGCTACAACCCCATCCGCTATCGCAGCTATTACTACGATACCGACCTCGATATGTACTGGTTGCAAACAAGACTGTACAATCCAACGCTTCGTAGGTTTATGTCGCCCGATAGTTTTGTATCTACGGGAACCGGTATTTTGGGTTATAATATGTATGCATATTGTAACAACGATCCTGTTAACAATGTTGACTACACAGGAAACAGTCTGGTAGCAGTTATTGTAATCGCTTTGCTCTGTGGAACTGCGGCAATAACATTAGAAAATTGTGGAAATTCGCAGGCGACCGAAAGCTTGGAAGTTCCTCCTTCAATTGATTCTGAGGATATGTCTTTGACTGTCAGTGACAGAGACGCTGAAAATCAGCTTTGCATTGAATTTACAGAGGACATAACAGATTTTCCTAATGACAACGATTTCTTAAGAGCATATACTAACCAATTAGCAGATGCAATAGAGCCAGACCCTCGATTTGCAAATTTCTTTCTTAACGGAGCAACAATTGATAGAGCACAATTGTTTGGTGAAATTAAATTTCATGTAGTTGCTTGGGTCAATAATGTTAAAACGGAAAATGCAAATCCAGCTACTGTAAATATTTTTGAAGATGGTGCTGTGCATGATCCTCGATGGTATGTTAATCTGATGTCTTCAATAATTGCAGGAGGATACTATAATGACTAAAGGGAAAAAAGCTTTATTAGTATTATATTTAATATCTCTTATCAAGGTATTGAACACCGTTCTTATCATTGCTCTTTCCTCTTGTAACGGGATATGGAGCGTTGGATCGGTCGTATCGGTCTTTGCGTTTTTGGATTATGCATGGGATCCTCCGTTGACACTTCTATGGGCGATCCTTCTCTTCGTTGTGCTTCTTCTTTGGGCTTGTGCGGCAGGGACGGCTTTGATCGGAATCAAACGACCATTGGCTAAGAAGTTGTCTGTATGCACACTATTGTTGGCAAATTTGTTTGATTTGGTTTCGTTTTCTTTCTTTACGGCATCGGAATATAAGGTTTGGGGTATCCTTCTGTCGGCATGTATATTGCTTATGTGCGCTAAGGCCCTTTGGGATATTCTGCGTGAAGGAAAGCGCGATACCTTAGAGGTGTGCCAAGCAAAAAGCAAAACGACTTCATCGGCCAAGAGGGGCGTTGCGATCACGGTAAGCTCCGTCGCGCTGTGCCTGGTATCCGCGCTGATGTGGATCGGCGTTACCGTTTGGTATGACTTTTTTGACATCCGCGGGCTGACGATGTATGACGGCGAGCCGATCAAACAGATATACGCCTGTGAAGAAAACGTGTATCTGATCACCGAGGATGGAAGTGGATACGTTTCCGGATATCACGACAGCTCTTCTCATCGTGCGTATCGAAACGCGGAGTTTTATGCGGATGAAGCACTTGGCATTGCGCCCGTTCTCTTCTTTGACGGTCGGGAAGATCCGATCGTAGACATGATCCCCTTCCGCGCACGGTACGCGTTATGGATAACCGAGGGGCACGATCTGTATTGGCTGTATGATATGCAGGTCAAGAAGATCGGAGAGTCTATCGTACAGGCGGACGTTAAAGACGTACAAACGACAAAATACAGCCAAACATCGGCTTCCGGCTTGAATGTTGGAGACGTTGATACGGACGTATACGCAGTCGATACCGAAGGAAACGTGCTGCTTATCCGTGTGACAAAACAAGCGGTGGACACGTCGGTCATATATGCAGGGAACTGCCGGCAGGTTACCGTCTGTGGAAACACCTTGTATGTTACGACAAGGGACGGTCAGCTTTGTGAATTGACGAAGAGTCAAACGACGAATGCCTACACACTGTCCGAGCCGATATTTTCTAACGTGCAATCCGTTGATGTTGTGCATTTGGAAGAGCGAGAGACGTGGATGATCAATGTACTCTTAACCGACGGTACTCTATATGCCAAGGGGACATTTGACGCATATGATGCGCCGATACCGTACGTTGTTGACGAATGGACGGTGTTGCACCAAAAGGTAACGGACTTCTCGTTGGCATGTATGGGAACGGTCATGCTCCTTCAAGACGGCTCCTGCGTATATTTTGGCTTGGATACCGACTTCCAGTCGCAAGCAAAAGCCGCATACGTTACGTTGCCAGTCGATAATGCGCAGACGGTGTACGCCTCCGAAGGGTTTGTATGTGTTACAAGCGAAGACTGCTTGTTCACGTGGGGGCATAGATGGGCACTTATGTTCAATCGCTTGTACAGCGGTGATCATAACGTATTCACCGGCACCGCGTACACCGTCGAGCGATCGTAGCATGAAGGAGAACGTTGGCCATATCGGATATGAGGTATGGGCCTTGTACGACGGTGCCGCCGGACTGTATAAGGGCACCGCAAGAGACACGGACGGTCTCATTTGTAACCGATACCAATTTCTCGGCCTGCTAAAGTCATCGCCGTAAAAAACCAACGAATCAAAAAGGAGCCGCCCCGAGGCACGGATGTGCCTCGGGGCGGCTTTTGTAAATAAAACGTAGCAAAAGGCGTGGCTTTGCTGCCGCTTAGCGCGGTTTACCAGCGGTCGGTGGGGAGCTCCTCGTAGGCGGTTTCATCCTGCAGCAGAGAGATGACGACGGAGAGCGCGGCCTCCTTGACGCCGCGCAGGCGGATGACGAGGCGGGAGTAGTCGTCGCGGCTGTACTCGTTTTCGACGCGCTCGGTGCCCGTCAGCAGGAAGGTGTAGCAATCCATGACCTCGATGCGTGCGTCGCACGAGGTGAACAGGCGCACCGACAGCTGACAGCCGTCGTCGTAGGTGAGGATGCAGCGGCGGCCGTCCTCGTCCAGCGCTGCGGTGATGTGTCGGTTATCAAAGTGGGCGACCCAGAAGGCGTCCTGCGGCTCGGTAAAGAGCAGCTCGTCGCGAAGGACGGTGACGCGGCGGCCATCCTGCACGCGCATGCCGCGCCGTGCCGTTTCGGCGTAGGGGGCGTAGACCTCACGGTTGTCGATGATGACGAAGGGGGTATCGGTGTTGACCGATACGCGCTCGACGTGCCCCGTGGCGTCAAAGGCCTGACCGAAGGGAAGGGAGGCGATGGAGAGGGTGTTGTTGCCCTCGGCGTTGCGGCGGTAGAGGGCGTAGTTTGCGAAATAGTGCTTCGTGTTGTAGTAGTCGCTTCCCATATCGCACAGCCACATATGGCCGCCGTTGTGGTAGACGAAGGTGCCGGAGTCCAGCTGATTATGGCTGCCGCCCTCTGGGTTGTAGCCGCCGAGGATGGCGGTATAGAGCGAGCCGCGCGCAAAGCCGCTGCGCGCCGTAAAGCCGTCGATGCCCTCCATGTAATGGTCGAGGGGGATGGCGTCCAGGGGCGGCACGGATAGGCCGAGGACCGTCGGGTGATAAAGAAGGTCGTACACCGTCAGCTCCTTGCCGCGTGCGAGATGCTCGGCACGCAGGGCGTACAGCGCATGGTCGCCCGAAACGGTAGCAAAGACGTTAAACAGGGAGGTGTCCTGCGCGGACAGCGAGCCGTCGTGGTAGTTCCAGCCGACGTATTCCGCCGACTCGGTGTTGATGGCGTAATAGCAGGTCTTATCCAGCCCTTTGGCACAGTGCAGACCGAGATCCGAGCCGAGGGCGCTGTTCAGGGCGCCGAGGGTGCGGAAGAGGGTATTGGTGCCGTAGGCCCAATAGGAGTTGGATTCGACATACGAGCCGTCAGGCACGTATTGGTGCAGGACGAGATGCTCCTGCGACAGGCTGGTCATACAACCGCCGAGGAGGGTGACAAGCCTTTCGTAGCGCTCCTCACCGAGGGGCGCGCGGTCGTTCAGCAGCGACAGGCAGGCGGTGATCAGGCCGCCGTTGCATACGGCGTTCCAGTTGTCGGGCTTGCATTTGAAGCGCCAGCCGGTGCCCTGTCGGGGGCTGGGATGGGCGCACGTGTCAAAGATAACGGAGTCGTAGCCCGGCACGATGGCTCGCTCAAAGAGGCCGATGCACAGGGGCGTGGGATCGAGTCCAATGGTGCGCCACGGGCCGCACAGCCAATCGTAGGCGACGGCAAAGGGGTAGGCGCCGTCGGCGCAGTTGAGGAAGTGTCCCTCGCACCAATGCTCCCATGCGATCATGTCGCGTCCGATGAGATAGGCAAGGCGTGCGTATGCTTCGTCACCCGTTACGCGGTAGGCAAAGGCGAGAGGGAGCATTTGCCCCGTATGCGTGGCGACGCCTAAGCGGCCGCCGACGTCAAAGCCGTCCTCGTAGGGGTTGACGATAGGGGTGCGAAGCGCGTCGCCCGTATCGTTCAGGGCGTACGCTTCCTTGGCGGTGATGGCCTGCGCGCGGTCGATATATGAAGCGACGCTCTCGTGCAGGGGGGCGCTTTCGTCGCGATACGCGGCGCTGAGGCGGGCGAAGATATCCTCACTCGCGTGAAGATAGGGATGGGCGGTGGCACAGCGGGCCGCAAGGTCTTGACCGAGCGCCGAAAAGGCCGCGATCTCCTCTGCCGTTGCGGGGGCGTATGTTGTCGAAAGATGAATGGGCGTAAAATCAAACATACGATACTCTCCTTTATATCGCATCAAATCGTGCATGGGACGTGCACCGCCTCGCGTATCCTGCGGGCCGTCGCATGCCCTTATTGTAGCAAACGGCGCACGTTTTTGTCAAGAGACGGCGCCGTTTTTTATATAAAATTATTAAATATTATTTATGTTTGGACTTTCCCTTGCCAAAGGGCTCCGTTTGTGGTATACTACACATAGTAAAAACGGCAGCAAAGGAGGCTATGGCGTGGTATACGATCGAAAACGGAGCAAGGCGCTCATGGTGCTGATCAGCATCGTGGCGATCGCTTTGTTGATGGTGTTCTTGTTCTCCGGTGAGAACTTTGACCTCTTGCGCAGCCTATTTCTGGAGGAGCATACCGACGAGGAGCTGCGGGATAAGCTCGCGGCGTTTGGTGTGCGCGGATACTTGACCATCGCTCTGCTGTCTATGCTGCAGGTCGTGATCACCGTTCTTCCCGCCGAGCCCGTGCAGGTGCTCGCGGGCCTGACCTTCGGTTTCCCGATCGGTCTTGCGTGCTGTGCCGTCGGTGTCCTGCTCGGTCATACGGTCATTTATCTTCTTTACCGCTTTTACGGCGAGCGCATGCGCGCATACTTCGTAAAATCGCTGCATCTGGATTTTGAAAAGGCGGCGACCTCGAAGAAGCTCGTCCTGTTCGTTCTTCTTCTGTATTTTCTGCCTGCCATCCCCTACGGCATGATCTGCTTCTTTGCGGCGAGCGCAGGGATGAAATACCCGCGCTACATCGCCGTGACGACCTTGGGCGCCATTCCCTCTATCTGCATCGGTGTCGGCCTCGGTCATATGGCCATGACGGCCAGCTGGATCCTGTCGGTGTGCGTCTTTGCCGTGCTCGTCGTGCTGTTGATCGTGCTGGCGTTCCATCGCGAACGTATCTTCCGCAAGATCAATGCCTATCTTGACCGACCGCCGTATTCATCCAAGACCGTCGTCCGCCCGTACAGCGTGCACAAGCTGTCGTTTGCCTACGTCGTGTCCCGTATCGTGCTGTTCCTTCGTGGCGTGCGCGTGCGGTATATCAATGAAACGGGCGGCAAGGTGGAGGGGCCCGCCATCGTGCTGTGCAATCACGGCTCCTTTATTGATTTCGTATATGCGGGCAGCCTGCTTCGACGCTCGGCGCCCCATTTCATCGTGGCGCGCCTGTATTTTTACCAACGCATCGTCGGTCGCCTGCTCCGCGCGGTCGGTTGCTTCCCTAAGAGTATGTTTGCCGCCGATATCGAAAGCGCGCGCAACTGTCTGCGCGTCCTTCGCTCGGGCGGTGTGCTGGCCATGATGCCCGAGGCGAGACTGTCCACGGTCGGTCGCTTTGAGGATATGCAGAGCGGCACCTTCGCGTTCCTGAAGACCTGCGGCGTTCCCGTATACACCGTGTGCATTTCGGGCGATTACCTGGCCGATCCCAAGTGGGGACACGGCTTGCGGCGCGGCTCGTACGTAGAGGCACGCCTGTCGCTTCTCATGGACGGTAAGACGGCGACCGAAGCGACGCCCGCGCAGATCGAGTCGTGTGTGACCGAGCGTCTGCGCTATGATGAGCTCGCGTGGCTTGCCGCACATCCCGACGTGCATTACCGCTCGCGTACGCTGGCGGAGGGCTTGGAAAACATTCTGTCCTTGTGCCCAAAATGTAAACAAAAATATACAATTAAGACCAAACGGCGCGCGGTGTATTGCCAAACGTGCGGAAAGCTTGCCGAAATGAACGACCGCTATGCGTTTGATCCAGACGCTCCGTTTGCCAACTTCGCCGATTGGTACGAGTGGCAGATGGAGGATATGCGTGCGCGCGTCGCGCAACCCGATTTTTCCCTGACGAGTCCCGTAGAGTACTGCTTGCCCTCCATCGGTGGGCGCGGAATGCTCCGTACGGCCGGCCGCGGTGTTTGCACGCTGGATGCGACGGGTCTGCACTACGAGGGCACGCTTGACGGGGAGCATACGAGGATCGACTTCCCCATGAAGGAGATCTATCGCCTGCTCTTCGGTGCGGGAGAGGACTTTGAGATCTATCGCGGCACGACCATCCATTATTTCCGCCCCGACGAGCGGCGTGCGGCGGTGGATTTCTATATGGCTTCCATGCTTTTATCGGATCAATATCATGCGGACAACGCCTGACGTACCGTTGGCTACGCCTACCTCGGCGTGCGAGTGAATGACAAAAGAGGACAAGACTATGAAGAACACAAACGCAGCATCTCCGGAGCAAGAAAAATCCAAAGCCGTTGCCAATATCGGCCTTCGCTCCTTTATTACGGTCATTTGTATTCTGACGGCGGCTCTGTTTCTGTGCGGCGCCATGTCGTACATCCTTCCGCAGGGCTCCTTTGCGCGTGACGAATCGGGAGCGATCCTGACCGACACCTACACGGAGGGGGAGGTCAAGGGGATCGCGCTTTGGCGCATCGTGACGGCGCCCGTGCGCGTATTTGCCTCCGAGGACGCGCTGACCGTCATCATGATCAGCGTCTTTCTGCTGGTCATGAGCGGTGTGTTTAACCTGCTCGAAAAGACGGGCGGCATCCAGGTCCTCATTGGGCGTATCCTGCGTCGCCTGCGCGACAAGGGCGGCCCCGTGGTGTGTCTGACGGTGCTGATCTTTATGCTGTTTGGCAGCTTTTTCGGTATGTTTGAGGAGCTGGTCACCCTGCTTCCCATCATTATTATGTTTATGCTGTCCATGGGAATGGACACGATGACGGGCCTTGGCGCCTGTCTGCTGGCGGCATGCTTCGGCTTTTCCGCCGCGATCACCAACCCCTTTTCGGTAGGCCTTGTGGCACAGACCGCCGACGTTTCGCCCGCCGAGGGGGTAGTGCTGCGCATCGTCTTTTTCGGCATCATTTATCTTACGCTCTGCGTCTTTCTGATGCTTCATCTCAAAACCATCGAGCGTGACCCGACGCGCTCGCTGTCGTATGCGGTCGACTGCGAAAAGCGCGAGCGCCTGGATGCCGAGAGTCCCGCCGAGGTCAAAAACGGCGGACGCCTCTTCCGTGTGTTTGCCGTCTTCTTCCTTGTGCAGGCTGCCGTACTCATTCTCGTTGCTACAGTACGGTCGATCGCGGGATACGCGATCCCCATTCTGGCCGCCAGCTTTTTGATCGGCGGCGTGATCGCGGGGCTTCTCGTCTGCGACCGCGTCTCGGACGTCCTGCGTCATATAGGACAGGGCGCTGTGTCCATGGTGCCTGCCGTGCTGATGATCGCCCTCGCCTCCTCGGTCAAGCTGGTCATGACCGAGAGTGGAATTCTGGATACCATCATGCATTCCGTTATTCTCCTGCTGGAAGGCAAGAGCAAGTTCCTCGCGCTTCTTCTGATCTATCTGCTCATCCTCTTTTTGCAGGTCTTTATCGGCTCGGCCTCGGCGAAGATCCTGTTGGTCATGCCCATCGTCATGCCCATCACCACGGCGCTCGGCATCTCGCCCGCACTTGTCATTCTTGCCTATTGCATGGCGGACGGCTTCACCGACGTTATCCTTCCGACCAACCCCGTCCTCCTCGTCGGCCTGTCCATGGCAAACGTATCCTACACGCGCTGGGTCCGGTGGACGTGGAAGCTGCAGGCGGTCGTCTTCCTGCTCTCCCTGCTCATGCTGCTCTTCGGCGTTGTGATCGGGTATTGATCCTCTATAAGAACACGAAAGGAAGTATCGTATGAATCTGCAAGATGCGTTAAAGAAATTTTATGAGTTTCATTCCAAGGTGAGTGCCTACGGACACGCTATGTCCTTGATCTATTTTGACGGTGCGACCGTTGCGCCTGCCGGTACGGCGGCCAATCGCTCACACGCACTGACCGTGCTAAGCGAGCAGATGTATACCATGTCGACGGACAAGGAAATCGTTGATCTGCTAACCTATCTTGACAAAAATAGCGATAAACTGAATGAGCGCGACGCACGCGCCGTGTATTTGTCGTATAAGAACATAAAGGAAATGCGCCACATTCCGATGGAGGAGTACGTGGCGTTTGAGCAGCTGCTCGTGGAAGCGGATGACGTCTGGCACCGTGCGAAGGCGGCGAGCGATTTCGCTATGTTCTGCCCGGTGCTTGAAAAGATCTTTGAGACCACGGCACGCTTCGCACGCTACTGTGCCCCCGACATGGATCCGTACGACTACTGCTTGAACAAGTATGAGGACGGCCTTGACCGTGCGACCTGCGACGCCTTCTTTGCGAAGCTGAAGGAAACGCTCCTTCCCCTGATCCGACGCATCCGCGCCAAGGCTCCCATCAGCGTCGAATGCCTCAAGGGACAGTTTGACGACCAACAGCAGCAGGCGTTCGCCCTGACCCTGATGCGCACGATGGGCATTGACCTGGATCACTGCGGCCTCGGTACGACGGAGCATCCCTTTACGACGAGCATCGGCTCGCATCACGATGTGCGGATCACGACCAACTACGATCCGACGGATCTGTCGTATTCCATGTACAGCGTCATTCACGAGGGTGGGCACGCCCTGTACGATATGCACTCCGACGACGCCTACGCCTACACGCCGCTCGACGGCGGCGTATCCATGGGCATCCACGAGAGCCAGAGCCGTTTTTACGAAAATCTGCTCGGACGCAGCGAGCCCTTTATCCGCTACATCTTTCCCGAAATGCAGCATCGCTTTCCCGAGCCTCTGTCACACTATACGGCCGAGGACGTGTATCGTGCGGTCAACCGCGTGACGCCGTCGCTCATCCGCACCGAGGCCGACGAGGTGACCTATTGTCTGCACGTCATGATCCGCTACGAGCTGGAGCGCCGTGTCATCGGCGGCGAGCTGGCGGTACGGGATCTGCCCGCCGAATGGGCCCGTCTGTATAAGGAATACCTTGGCGTGGACGTTCCCGACGACAAGCACGGTGTCCTGCAGGACAGCCATTGGTCGGGCGGCAGCATTGGCTATTTTCCCTCCTACGCGCTCGGCAGCGCCTACGGCGCACAGCTGCTGGCTCGCATGAAGGAGGAGGTCGACGTTGACGCTTGCCTGTCGCGCGGCGACTTCGCGCCCATCAACGCGTGGAACCGCGAGCACATCTGGCGTCACGGCTCGCTCAAGGCACCAAACGTCCTTCTGCGCGAGGTGCTCGGCTGCGACTTTGATCCCACCTATTACACCGACTACCTGACCGAGAAATATACCAAGCTCTACGATCTGTGAGTGGGCGAGTAGGGACGTAGATAGAAAAAGGGCAGAGAACGCTCTCTGCCCTTTTGGTTGGTATGCAATTATTGAAGGAAAAGCTTTTTGAACAGCAGTACCCAAACGAAGTCGATCCAACCGAATACGACACCGGACGGAATGGTGACAAGGATACAGATGATCAGGCGAAGAAGGCCGCCCTTCTTAGCAAAGGTAGTCCAACGAACGACAAGCTCCGTTATCCAGTTGACAACGGGGATGAGAAGCAGAAGAAGCTGGACGAGACGGCTCTGTTTGTTAAACCAAGTCATTATTTGTTCCTCCTAAAATGATGATAAGGGAGGGCCTCCCTTTGCTCATATTGTAGCATAAAAGCCGTGTAGTGTCAACGCTTTTTTTGACAAAGGCGCAAGTTTTTTGCGCCATGGTCCGGCGACGGCGCGGGGCGCGGCGAAGGGTTACGGCGCGCTATCGGTCGGCGGCTGCAGAGAGGGATTCGTCGGGTCGGTCGGCAGGTGCTTGTTGATCTGATCCTGCAGAAGGGCGTACGTGACGATGGAAAGGCCGAGGAGGGAGAGGACGAGGTAGATCACGCCCGTGTTGGCGGCGCGCTGATCCAGGCGGTCATAGGCGTCGCCCATCTTGTAGGCCCACACATACCCGTAGATGCCGCAGGTGACAAGGGTCAGCAGGAAGGCAACTCCGCCGGAGAAAGCATCGCGCTGGTCGGTTATATAATTGGTCTCGTCGGTCATTTTGATAAACCAATAGATAGAGTAGATGCCGCAGGTGACGATGGACAGCAGAATGGCCACGGCAATGTCGCGTTTTTTGATCGTGGGCATGGGAGATCTCCTTTACGTATGTCGATACGTATAGTATACACGATACGTGTGCGCGTGTCAAGAGTGGAACAGAAAAAGTCTATCCTCGGTCGGGAGGCGCGGCGGCGCCGGTCTTTGCGGCAGGTGATCATCTGCCTATTGAAAAACGCGCCGCGGCGTGCTATAATAACAAAAAACGATGTGCGCCGCGGTGCGCACAGCAGAGAGGAGCGCGACGAGTCGCGATACGGATCGGTATGAAGCACGTGTTAGTCATAGGCTGCGGCCTGTCGGGGCTTTGCTGTGCGGTCACATTGGCACAGATGGGTCATTCGGTGACGCTGGCGGCGCCGTACGCGCCCGAGCGCTCGCAATCGGTGCTGGCCGCGGGCGGTATCAATGCCGTGGACCCTTCCTCCGCCGAGGGGGATACGGTCGCCTGTCACGTCGACGACACCCTGCGCGGCGGTGGGTATCTTGCGAGCCGTGCGGCCGTCGAACGGATGTGCGCCGATGCGCCCGAGGTGCTTTCGTGGTTAGAGGGGCTCGGCGTTTGCTTCACGCGGCGCGAGGACGGGGGCATCGATCGGCGCGCCTTTGGCGGACACAGCCATCGCCGTACGGCCTTTGCCGGTACGGCGACGGGAAAGCAGATCATGTTTTCTCTTATTCGATACGCCCGTCGCTTGATAGGCGAGGGACGCATCACCTATCGCCTTGGTATGCGGTTTCATTCCGCGCTGATCGCGCAGGGACGGTGCTACGGTGCCCTTATGCTGCAGGACGCGACGGGGACGCTTGTGCCGATCTATGCCGACGCGACGGTCATGGCCGTCGGCGGGCCGAACACGCTGTTTGGCAAGACGACGGGCTCGACGCTGTGTGACGGGTACGCCGCCGGGCGGCTGCTTATGCAGGGCGTCGTGCTGAAGGACTTGGAATTTATTCAGTACCATCCGACCGCCGCCGAAACGGCCGATAAGCACCTGCTCATCTCCGAGGCCGTGCGCGGCGAGGGGGGACGGCTGTACTATCTTGACGGCGATCGCCGCGTCTATTTCATGGAGGAGCTATACGGCCCGGAGGGCAATCGCATGCCGCGCGACGTCGTGACACGGCATATCGCGCAGGCCGGACGGACGGTCTATCTCGACGTCAGCTTCCTTGGCGCGGCGCGCATTCGCGAGCGTCTGCATGAGACGTGGGAGCTTTGCCGTGCGTATCTCGGCATTGACATCACGCAGCAGAGCCTTCCCGTAGCCCCCGCGGTGCATTTCTTTATGGGCGGTATCGCGGTCGACGCATCGCACCGTACCTCGGTCGACGGGCTGTTTGCCGTCGGTGAGTGCGCCTCTATGTACCACGGGGCCAACCGCTTGGGCGCCAACTCGCTTTTATCGGCCATTCACGGCGCGCGCGTGGCCTCACAGGCCATGGATCAAGATCCGCGGTCGTTCGTGCCTCCCGATCTCACCGAAGCGATACGACATGCCCGCGCCGCCATCGAAACACCGACCGCGAACGGCTGCTCGGCGCAGGCCATCGACCGCGCGCTTGCCGCGTGTCTGCGCACGTCACTTGGTATCGTGCGGGACGAGCGCACGCTGGCAGAGGGCGTGTCGCAGGTAGATGCGCTTCTTGCGCAAGTGCGTGCGTCGGGCGTCCGGGGGACGACGGTCTACGAGAGCTACCGCACACAGGCGCGGCTGGTGCTGGCGCGTGCGATGCTGACCTGCGCACAAGCGCGCCGCGAAACGCGCGGTGCTCACGTGCGTGCCGATCATCCCGCGGCGCACGAGGATGCCGTCAGCTCGCTTCTAACCTACGATGCGGGTGCGTATACCGTTTGGTATCGGAAGGAGGATGCCATATGCTGGTAACCGTCAAGCGACAGCGAGGGCCTGCCGAGGAGCCGTACGTGCAGACCTTCCTATATACAGGGGAGCGCGGCCGTCGTACGGTCATGACGCTGCTGCGTGAGCTGAACGGACGCGCACCGCTGACGGACGTCGACGGACGTCCCGCCGAGCCGATCGCCTATGAATGCAGCTGCTCGCAGAGCACGTGCGGTGCGTGCGCGATGCGCATCAACGGACGCCCGACGCTCGCCTGCGCCGCCTTTTTGCAGGATATCGAGGGGGACGAGCTGACGCTGGAGCCGCTGTCCAGATTTCCCGTCATCCGCGATTTGTGTGTGGATCGGGACGTCATTGAGCAGGCGCTGTGCCGTATGGACGTTTTCACGGATGCGTCTTCGCCGGTGCATGCGTCGGAGCAACGCCATTTGTACGCCGTCGGCCGCTGCCTGCGCTGCGGCCTGTGCCTGGAAGCCTGCCCGCCGTACGGCACGGACGGTGCGGTGCTCGGTGCGCCGTTTATCAACGAGCTGTATCGCGTGTGTGCCGAGGAACCCTCGCGCCGCGAGGCGCTGCTCGGTGCGCTGGAGTATCACGTGACGCAGGGATGTATAGGGGAGCATGCCTGCATGAGCGTTTGCCCCGTGCATATGCCAACGCTGGCGTCCTTTGCCAAGCTGTCTCACATGATGGATGAAAAATATAAATAATTATAGTCACACTTCGCTGAAATGCCGCGTTTGTATGCCTGCGTCGGCACGGAAGACGGATAGACCTTGCCTCCCGTGCCGATCCGTTTTTTTATATGTCCCATGCGTCGGAGGACGGCTACTTGACGGATGGATCGAAAAAATTCGGCAAACCTCTTGACAACGCGGATGCACGGTGCTATAATATCACATCATACACCGTTGACGCGGAGATAACGTCAAGCAAGACTACACAGAGAGCCCGTGGTGCTGAGAGTCGGGTTAGACACTGTTTGGCAAATGGACCGCTGAGGGCGCAGTCAACAGAGAAGGGGACTTCTCCCAGTATTCTGCGACGCGAGGACAGGCGTCATTGTCCGGGATATGCAGTATCCTGTTAAGTGCACACGTACCGTGTGAAGCAAGGTGGCACCGCGGATAACAAACGCTTCGTGCGTTTTATTCGTCCTTGGCAGAGCGATCGGTCTGTCTTGGGCGTTTTTTGTTTTTTACAGAGAGCTCCTTTGGCAATCGACGCCGAAGGAGCTTTTCTGTTTGGAGGTGCTTATGTTTATACTCGCGGTACGATGGCGACGGATACCGTCCTCACACAACGGCATTCTATAATATATAAAAAGGAGATTTTATCATGAAATACAACGAGATCGATTTTGACACCTATTTTAAGAACTATCCCAATGCCGACGGCTTTTTCGGCAAGTACGGCGGCTCGTATATTCCCCCCGAGCTGCAGGCGGCGATGAAGGAGATCACCGACGCCTACTTTACCATTTGCAAGTCCTCAAAGTTTATCAGCGAGCTTCGCAAGATCCGCCGCGAGTTCCAGGGACGGCCGACCCCCATTTCCTATCTTGAACGCCTGTCGAACCGCATCGGCACAGGCGTACAGCTCTACGTCAAGCGCGAGGACCTCAACCACACGGGCGCACACAAGCTCAATCATTGCATGGGCGAGGCGCTTCTTGCCAAGTATATGGGCAAAAGGAAGGTCATTGCCGAAACGGGTGCGGGGCAGCACGGCGTCGCTCTCGCGACGGCCGCCGCGTACTTTGGTCTGGAGTGCGACATCTACATGGGCTCGGTCGATATCAAAAAGCAGGCGCCCAACGTCGCCCGTATGAAGATCCTCGGCGCGAACGTCATTGAGGTCACCGAAGGGCTTGCGACGCTGAAGGAAGCGGTGGATGCGGCGTTTTTGGCGTACAGCAAGGAATATAAGGACGCCATTTACTGCATCGGCTCGGTCGTCGGTCCGCATCCGTTCCCCATGATGGTGCGCGATTTCCAGAGCGTGGTCGGTATCGAGGCAAGAGAGCAGTTCCTCGATATGACGGGTGAGCTGCCCGACGCGGTGGTTGCCTGTGTCGGCGGCGGCTCCAACGCGATGGGTATGTTCGCCGGCTTCTTAAACGATCCCGTGGATATTTACGGTGTTGAGCCGCTCGGCCGCGGACCGGCTATGGGCGACCATGCCGCCAGCCTGCAGTACGGCGAGGAGGGCATTATGCACGGCTTCAACAGCATTATGCTGAAGGACGAGAACGGCGAGCCCGCACCTGTCTATTCGGTTGCCAGCGGTCTGGATTATCCCTCCAGCGGTCCTGAGCACGCCTTCCTGCATGACCTCGGCCGCGTCAAGTACGACGTCATCGGTGACGAGGAGACCATCGACGCCTTCTATACGCTCTCGCGCTTGGAGGGTATCATTCCCGCCATTGAAAGCGCCCACGCCGTTGCCTACGGCATCAAGCTTGCCAAGACCATGGGCAAGGGCTCGGTGCTGATCAATCTCTCGGGCAGAGGCGATAAGGATATGGATTACGTGATCGAAACGTACGGCATTCGCTGATACACGGGATACGGCCGCCGAGCGGCCGCGCGACAATACGCCGTGATGTTTGGGCTTGCTTTTTTCGTATAGATGTGCTATACTACGTTTAACGAACCGTCCGCCTGCGGCCGACGGCCGATACATTATTTTATGGAGGATATAGGTATGTGTCAATCCAATCGTTTTTATGTTTGTGAACACTGCGGAAACCTGATCGGTATGATCCACGACGCGGGTGTTCCCATGATGTGCTGTGGACAGAAGATGACCAAGCTTGAGCCCGGCGTGGTGGAGGCAAGCCACGAAAAGCACCTGCCCGTCGTCACGCGTGACGGGGGGCTTTTGAAGGTGACCGTTGGCGCCGTTGCACATCCGATGACAGAGGAGCACAGCATTCAGTGGGTATACCTGCAGACCTGCCGCGGCGGTCAGAGAAAATGCCTGAACCCCGGCGATGAACCGACGGTCACCTTCTCTCTGTATGACGAGAAGCCGATCGCCGTCTATGCCTACTGCAATCTGCACGGCCTGTGGATGACCGAGCTGTAAGCGGCGCCGTTTAAAGGGCACTTTCCTAAGGCACCGTGCGGATCCTCGCGGTCTTTTATGGACGTGCGGGCTCCGGATCCGGGCGCGAAGCGTTACGCTTCACGCCCGTTTTTCTTTGTCCCTTATAAGTGGCCGCCTTTGTGGGTATACTGACAGAAAACGTGACATGCGGAGGTCTGTATGGACATTGTAAAGGTCGTGCTTACGTCACTTTTGTCGGTGGTCGCCTTATTTATCATTGCCAAGATCATCGGGCACAAGCAGCTGGCACAGCTGGATTTCTTCGATTATATCAGCGGGATCACGATCGGATCGATCGCCGCCGAGCTGGCGACCGAGCTGGAAACGCCGCTGCAGCCCCTCGTGGCCATGCTCGTCTACGGCGCCGTATCGGTGGTGCTGAGCCTTCTGACGCATAAGCTGCCGCGCACGAGAAAGTATATCAACGGCTCACCGAGCATTTTGCTGGACAACGGAAAACTGTATCGCAACAACCTCAAAAAGGCCAAGCTGGATCTGAGCGAGTTCATGGTCTTGTGCCGCGAGCGCGGGTATTTTGATCTGAACGACATTCAGACGGCCGTCTTTGAGCACAACGGCCAGCTGTCGATCCTTCCCGTCAGCGAAAAACGCCCCCTGAACCCGCAGGATATGGGACTCAAGCCCCAGGCGGCGCATATCAGCACCGAGATCATCATGGACGGGCGCGTGATGCAGGAAAATCTCACCCGCATGGGCCTGGATGAGGTGTGGCTGAAAAAGCAGCTGAAGGCGCAAGGATACGGGAGCGCAAGCGAGATCATCCTCGGCGTCTGCGACGGGGATCGCCGCGTCACCCTGTACGCGGTCGACACCGACAAATAACCGTACCAGGCGTAACAAAAAAAAGCACGTACGATCGGTGCGCTTGTGCCGCACGTTTCTCGTGCTTTTTTATTTGCCGACATCTTCGTCGGCGGATGCCGCCTCCGCGCTTGCCTTTTTGCGCTCAATTGCTATGTTTTGTTTACAGATAAGCATTTTTTGCTTCATAGATGCCGCCTGCTTGTGCCTTTGCGGCTTGCTGTGTATCACACCTTGAAAAACGGCGGTTCTCGTCGGCATCTGCCAAACCCGTTGTTTGTATGGGGCGCGTGCCTTACTTAAACCGCGCGGCGATTTTTTGTCGAATTATCATCAAAAAGACGTGCAACCACTTGCTTTTTTTCTTTTTTTGTGATACTATGATATATGTCAGACCATGCGTTTGTTCGTTAGAAGTTATAGAAAAGTCATAGAAAAGATGTAAAAGAGATGTAAAAGAAAAGGAGATCTGCATGTTATCACCGCAAGATGTTATGCAATTGCTGCAAAGTCTCATATGGCTGTTAGCCGGTGTCGGCGTATTTATCGTCGGCATGAACTTTATGAGTGCTGCTTTGGAGAAAAGTGCCGGAAGCGGCATGAAAAAGTTGCTTGAAAAAATAAGCAACAACCGCCTGTCGGGCGTCGGTATCGGCGCAGGTGTGACGGCCATTATTCAAAGCTCGTCGGCGACCTCGGTCATGGTCATCGGTCTTGTCAACGCGGGCGTTATGACGCTTATGCAGGCAACGCCTATTATCATGGGTGCCAACATCGGTACGACCATCACGGGTGTGCTGGTGGCGCTGAAAAACGACTATTTCGATATGCTCATGTATCTGCTCGCGTTTGCAGGTGTCATGATGGGCTTTTTCAAAAACGAGAAGATCAAGCTCGCGGGCAGCCTTTGCTGCGGCTTGGGTCTCATCTTCGTCGGGCTTGAGGTCATGAGCAGCGAGCAGGCCTTCGGTAATCCGCTGGTCGAAACGATCTTCACGGACATTTTCAGCGTCATTGATTTCCCGTTGCTTCTGATCTTAGTCGGCGCTGTCTTTACCGCTCTTCTTCAAAGCTCCTCGGCGGCGACGGGTATCGTCATCACCATGGTCGGCACGGGTGTGCTTCCGCTGGATCTTGCCCTGTTTATCATCCTCGGTGCCAATATCGGTACCTGCGTGACGGCCCTGCTGGCGTCCGTCGGAGCCAACGCCAATTCCAAGCGCGTGGCACTGATCCATTTTACCTTCAACGTCATCGGTACCGTCGCTTTCACCGCGATCATCTGGCTGTTCCGTCAGCCCATCGTTAACCTGTTGGTTTCGATGATCCCCGGTGACGATCCCATGTCGCTGCAGATGCGAGTGTCCGTCTTCCACGTTATATTCAACGTCACGACGACGCTGCTGCTTTTGCCGTTTGTCAAGTATCTTGTCAAATATTCCTGCCTCGTTATCAAGGATAAGAAGGATGAGCGCGAGGTGCTCTCGCTCAAATACGTGGACGACCGTCTTCTGTCTACGCCCTCCATCGCTCTGATGCAGGTCAAGAAGGAAATGGACTATATGCTGGCTCTGGTAGAGGAAAATACCACGCTCTCCTTCATGGCGATGGATACAGGCTCCTCCGAGCACAGCGAGCGCATCCGCAAGAACGAGGAGACCATCGACTTTACCAACAGCGCGCTGACCAAGTTCCTCATTCGTCTGTCGGGCGATGTCGAGCAGAGCGACGAACGTATCATCGGCTCGTATTTCCACGTGCTCAACGACCTGGAGCGTATCGGTGACCACGCCGAGAACTTCCACGAGATCGGCATGGAAATGCTCGGTAAAAAGATATCGTTCTCCGACATGGCACGCGGCGAGATCGCCTCTATGCGTGACAGCATCCTGCAGATGTTCGCCATCTCCAAGGATGCGTTTGAGAATCTGAACCGGGAGCCTTTGCCCGCCCTGACCTCCTTGGAGGACGGTGTCGACGGCATGAAGAAGGAGCTGATCGCCAGCCACTTCGCCCGTCTTGCCGAGGGCAACTGCAACGTGGACGTCAGTCCCTACTTCTCATCGGTCATCATTGGCCTTGAGCGTGTGGCTGACCACCTGGTCAACGTGGGATACAGTATCGTGAATCCCACCGGCTCGCAAAAGGACGGAAATTAACATACGTTAATGAGAGGTGCGGTGCCGTCAGGCATCGCACCTTTTGTATAACGAAAACCACGCGATAGTCGCGTGGTTCAAAAAAGGCTCTGCCGATGAACGGAAAACAAACAAAAAATAAGCGTCGAATGTTATTGTGCCAACGGCTCCCTTTACACAAGGGAGTCTTTTTTCGCTCGTTTTTTCTTTTTACCAATAGCGCGTCGCGACGGTGGCGTTCGCGGCATCTTTGCTTGACTTGTCGCTTGTTTTATTTTTAAAGCCTGCATGTATAATTAAATAATGTGATATAATCCTTCCTGTATCAGGAGGCGTGTGTTCTTTAAACATTCGGCACAATAATAAGAATACCAAAGTCTAAGAGGAGGATTGATTTATGAAAAAAGAAAGATAGGTCCCAATGACCTGCGTCGGTTCGAGGTATACCTGAGACAAGAAGAAAGGAGCGCGGCTACGCTCGAAAAATATATCCGGGATGTCAGAGGTTTTATCGAGCACATCGGATCCAAGGAGCTTAGCAAGCAAAGCGTGCTGGACTACAAGGCCATGCTCGGAAGCTCCTACGCCGTAGCCAGCGCAAACTCTATGATCGCGGCAATAAACGGCTTTATCCGCTTCTGCGGTTGGCACGATTTTTGCGTAAAACAGTTCAAAGTGCAAAGAACTATTTACTGTTCGGAGGAAAAAACTGTCCCGCGCGGAATATGTCCGTCTGCTGGATGCAGCCAACCGAAAGAAAAATCGGAGACTGAATCTCAGGATAAAAACGATCTGCGCCAGGGGCATCCGCGTCAGCGAGCTTGCCTATATCACCGTCGAAGCGGTACAGCACGGTGAGGCGATCGTTACCTGCAAGGGAAAAAACCGACGTTTTTTTATCGTGCCGGAACTAAAAAAAGCTGCTCCGTTACGTGCAGGAGCAGCAGATCAAGACGGGAGCGGTATTCGTTACGCGAAACGGGAACCCGATAAGCCGCCATGCCGTTTGGCGGGAAATGAAATCGTTATGCGAGGATGGGGGGTATCCCCTACGAAGGTATTTCCTCATAATTTGCGGCACCTGTTTGCCCGCACGTTTTACGGCATCGAAAAGGATATAGCCAAGCTCGCCGATATTCTCGGACATGCCAGCATCAACACGACCCGTATATATATCGTTACGACCGGTGAAGAGCACAAGCGCAAGCTGGATCATATGCGACTGGTCGTATAGAATAAAAAAAGCCCGGTGTTCGCACACCGCGGCCAAAGGCAACGTAACGTGTGTTATGTGATAAACCCATTTACGATACACACGTGATTATATCACACATGCGCCGAAAGTCAATATTTTTAGCGAAATTTATACAAGATCAATATAAATAAAATATAAAAAGCGTGACGAAAATGCCGTGGCTTCTTAAGGACAGTTTCTGAGAATTAAGAACTACGAGCATTGCGAAGGCGAAGAAAAATACGAGAACATTTCGGTGTTTCTCGTATTTTTCTTTTTTGCACATTTGCAGATTTTCCATTCTTATAGTACACTTAAAGCACCAAAGGAAAGGAAGGTGCAATAAGATGAAAAAGTACATTGAACAGAACGGA
>JAFTLQ010000026.1 GCA_017455905.1 Clostridia bacterium
CACATCGGGAGCACCTCGCGTGCTCCCGTCACCCATCGTATGCTAAGGAGGTAACCGGCCATGCAGGACAAGCGTTGTTTTACATATCCGTGGTTTGTTTTAGACAATATCGTCTTGTTCTCAGACGATTGCACATCTGCGTGGCAGACCTTCTGGTATGAAAAGAACCTGCAGGGCGACGTGGTAGCTGTGTATTCGCATGACGGCGTTAAGCTGGTATCTTATGCCTACGACGCCTGGGGCAATACGACCACTACCTACCACAACGGCGGTGCTTCGACCGGCGCCCGCTACAACCCCATCCGCTACCGCGGATACTACTATGACAGCGACCTCGGCATGTATTGGTTGCAAACAAGACTGTACAATCCGACGCTTCGTAGGTTTATGTCGCCCGATAGTTTTGTATCTACTGGTCAAGGGTTTGTTGGGTACAATATGTATGCCTATTGCGGAAATGACCCTGTCAATCGAGTGGATTATTCGGGTGAATTTTGGATGTTCGCTTTAAGCTTAATTGTAAAAATAGTGGTGGTAGCAGTCTTAGTCGCTCATGTAACAATCACCTACTCTTCCTGCGAAGGAAGAGAAACCGTGTCAACACCAGAAGAAGCATTAGATGAAACAAAAGCAGAATTTAAGGATACAGGAGAAGATATAGGAGAAATTGTAGAGGATCCGGATACCAAAGAAGAAAACATCCACATCCCCATTCCAACGACTATTCTTCCGTTGCAATCTAACTTTTTAATTCAATACACTAATTTGCTCGCTGATACGCTTGAGACAGACTATGCAAGTTTTTTTGGTAACGCCAAAATTGATCGTGCGCAGTTGTATGGAGAGATTCTTTTTCACGTCATTGGCTGGGAAGCAAGTGGTTTGTTGCGCAATTCAACCTATACGGCAGATATTAATATCTATGCAGACGGTCACGTAGAGGATTCTCGTTGGTATGTAAATGGACCGTCTGGTATACTCGCAGGAGGATACTAATATGAAACGAAGAAAAGCAATACGCTGCATCGTCGTTTCTCTGCTCCTTTTGATCTTTATTGGTTGTTCGGGTTGTATTTGGTACAACGGTTGCGACACAGGGGATTTAGAGTTTTACGATGGTGAACCGATCAAGACAATGTGCAACGATACACAGCATTTGTATTTCTTTACTGAAGACGGTAAAGGATACGTCGCCGATGGCTATAATACACCGAATCGCACCTATCGCAACGTAGAATGGAAATGGTATAAAGATTGGAACTATTGTCCGGTGCTCTTTTATGATGGACAGTACGGTGCTGTTAAAACGGTACATCAGCGAGCCTCTTTATTCTTAACGGAAACAGGCACGTTGTTTATGTTCAATTTTTACAGTTTCCAAGCCACACGTATGTGCGACGATATATCTTACTTGTATCAGCGATCGACAGATGATGCCGTATATGCTATTGACGCACAGGGGCGTGTATTGCATATAGACATGACAGATGTCCGTATAAACGCATCCGACCCATCGGTTATCAAACCTACCGTTCTTTGGGACGAAGGCGTGGCAGTCAAGGTCGTCAAATGTATCGACGTGCTGTACGTTTTGACAGACCAAGGCGTATTGTACGAAATGCCGTTTGATCAAGCATCTCTCGCTGTCGGTACTCCTGTACAGGTCTATGAAGACGTCAAGGATTTTGACGTGTTAAAAACCAAGTCGGGCAACCAAGCAGAAGAAGCAACCTCTGTTATACACGTTCTTTTGACGGACGGAACGCTCTACGTCAAAGGCTATAGCGACGTATTTTCCTCCGAACAGTGGGACGTTTTGCAACAGGATATCACGGCCTTTTCGATGTCCGCTTGCGGTACGATCATGATACAGAGCGATACATCCTGTATATATTACGGACGAAGCTTCGATGCAAAAACGGACGAAGACGTGGTGCAATACAAGCAACTGCTTAACCAAGGTGTACAGCAAGTGTATAACTGCAATTCTTCGCTGATCATTGCTCAAACGGATGACGCATTTCACCTGTGGCAATGGAAACACAAATGGAATATAGAGCGCGCTTATCATGAAGAAGAGGCGCACGATATTCTGATCGGTGAGCCGTTTGTCATTGCCATGACACCCAACGTCGTATCGGATGGAGCGCACCTTGCTACCAATATAGCAAAAACCTGTTTCTTGATCCTTGCCATCGCATCGCTTTGTGTTGCTGTGCTTACGTTGCCGATCGGTGTTTGCGAACTCGTATTAGGCGAGGAAAAAGCCGAAAGCGTTTATGAAACAATAAAAGCCAAATGCAAAATTCCGCTCACGTATAAGCAGCTGGCTATTTTGTTTGTCGTTGGTCTGTTGGCTGCTGCACTTTTCTATATTCTGTATGCACAGCTTGCCTTTGAGCTTTTTGCAATAGCATAGATGCTTTTGTAATACACGAAATAAGCGGAGGCTCTGACATCGGTCAGAGCCTCCGCTCGTTTTATTCATCGGTTTCTTCGGTGGTGTGGCAGATCTGTCGCGCCAGCTCGGCTTGCTCCAAAAGAAAGCTCGCAAATTCCTGCGTTCCTTCGAGGAGCAGCTGGGCGCGCTCGTGCCGCCCTTCGACTCGCACAACGCACACGGTCGCCGGAAAGAGCGACGGCGTATAGACGTAGTGACGGACCGAGGGGTCGGCCTTTTGCGCCTTGCGTTGCTCGCGCGTAAGGATATCCGCCGTACGGATATCGGCAAGCTCGACGCGGCAAAGCGTCGTCATGCGGCGTCCCGTCGTCTGGCAGACCGTAAAAACGGGAACGTCATTGACGTCAAGCAAAATGTCGTACTGATAGATCGGAGCAATGAATTTCGTATATAGGAGAATCGCCGTCACAAGACAGCACATCGCTCCGAGCTGTAACAGGCCGCGATAGGATTCCAGCGCATAGGATACGCCAAACACGGCAAAGGTAAGAAAGAAAAAGACGAAAAACGCGATACGCGCGTAATTGTTTTGCGGCTTGACCCGCATGTGCATTTCACGGATCACGGTGCGACCTCCTCCGACGAGGGCTTGTATTCCGTAAAGGTGCTGAAATCCTCGTTGTTTTCGTAGATCAGCATATAGGAATACGGCGTCTCTTCTCCCTCCAGCAGGATCTCCATACGGATCCATTCGGGAGCACCCTGCCCATCGTCCGGCGAGGCAAACGCAATGCCGTCAAAGGCCAGCTTATAGTAACGGTACATGGCGTAAGAATGCATCTCGCAGTACACGAGCTCGTCGTAGACACGGCCGTAGTTATCCGTCAAGCGGAAGGTCAGCTTCGCGGCGATCGTATCCGCATCCGCATCGATGCCGTAAAGCGCGCCGATGGATTCAAGCCCCGCGGTATTGACGCGGGCGGTAATCTGCAGCTCGCCGATCGCATCGATCACGTACAGGTGATCGGCAAAGAAGGTACCAAGATCGTTGCTGTTGATCGTAACGAGATCAATATCGTCATACGGGAAGCGAAGATCCTGTGTCTGTATACGCACGTCCCCGTCGGTCCTGTCGTAATACGCACGCAGGCTCTCGGTCATGACCAATTGTTTAGCGGCTTTGGGGTAATAATCAAAAAGAAATAAACGGCAGCCAAGCAGAGCGATCACAGCCACGATAACGAGGATAAGCAGGTATTTGATACACGTGAGAACGACGTTCTTTTGCGCCGGTACGGCTTCCTCCTCCTGCTCGTTATAGTCGCCGTAGCGTTCCATATCTTCCATGCTTGCTACACCTTTCCTTTTAGTCCTCGTAAATGGGATGTTTTTCGCAAAGGGCGATCGCCTCGGCACGCACGCGGTCGCGCTCCTCTTCGAAATTCGTTGCGACCGCACGCATCATGGCCGCGATCTTTACCATATCCTCCTCCACAAAGCCGCGGCTGGTCACCGCCGGCGTTCCGACACGGATGCCGCTGGTAACAAAGGGCTTTTCGGGATCATTGGGAATGGCATTCTTGTTGACGGTAATGTGCACCTCGTCCAAACGGCGCTCCATCTCCTTGCCCGTGATACCAAACGGACGCAGGTCAAGAAGGATGAGATGGTTATCGGTGTCGCCCGATACGACGCGGAAGCCTTCCTTTTTCAGAGCGTTACAGAACGCCTTGGCATTCTTAAGGATCTGCCGCTGATACGCCTTGAAATCATCCGTCAGCGCCTCGCCGAGAGCAACGGCCTTGGCGGCGATGATGTGCTCAAGAGGACCTCCCTGCGTACCCGGGAATACGGCCTTGTCAATCATCTTGGCAAGCGCCTCCTTACATAGGATAAGACCGCCGCGAGGGCCGCGCAGCGTCTTGTGCGTCGTGGTGGTCACGACGTCAGCATACGGCACGGGGCTGGGGTGCAGACCCGCCGCCACAAGACCGGCGATGTGGGCCATATCGACCATAAAGTACGCGCCAACCTCATCACAGATCTCGCGTATACGCTTGAAATCGATCGTTCTCGAATACGCGCTGGCACCCGCGATGATCATCTTGGGTTGGCAGGCGAGAGCGGTCGCACGGATGGCATCATAATCCAGCATCTCCGTTTCGTCGCTGACGCTGTACGGAACGATGTTGAAGTATTTACCCGAGATATTGACAGGCGAGCCGTGCGACAGATGTCCGCCGTGGGCAAGGTTAAGACCCATCACGGTGTCGCCGGGATTCACAAGGGCGAAGAAAACGGCAAGATTGGCCGACGCGCCGCTGTGCGGCTGAACGTTGGCATGCTCGGCGCCGAACAGACGCTTGGCACGCTCACGGGCAATATCCTCCACGACGTCCACGCATTGGCATCCGCCGTAGTAGCGCTTGCCGGGAAAGCCCTCGGCATATTTATTGGTCAGTACCGTCCCCGCAGCCAAAAGCACCGCCTTGGAAACGATGTTTTCCGACGCGATCAGCTCAATGGTCGTGCGCTGGCGCTCCAGCTCCCTGTCGCACGCGGCAGCGACCTCGAGATCATACTGCTTCAGTTCATCAAAAAAATTCATAAAAAACTCCTCCTTATCGTATCCTATACATATGCATAAATTTTATCATATAAAAACGAATTTGTCAAGTTGCCACGCGCCATCCGAGGCCCGTCAGGGCACAAAACGGCGGAATGTTACAATTTCGTAATGGATGCGACCGACTTCTTGTTTAAAACGATTGAAAAAGAACGGCTATACATCTGCAAACGATATGTCATAAGAATTGAAAAAATTCCCACTTATACTTTTCCGACAGATGCGTAACAATAGGAGCAGAGTCGGGAGAGATCGAGCCGCGAGGTCCGCTTTCTCCTCGGGCTCGATGATATAGATTTTTAAAAAAAGCAGGAGAATGTTTCTTATGTCTAAGAACAGAATCAATGTTCCCGAAGCTCAGGCAGCTCTTGACAAGTTCAAGATGGAAGCTGCCAGCGAGGTCGGTGTAAACCTCAAGCAGGGTTACAACGGCGACATCACCTCTCGTCAGGCCGGTAGTATCGGTGGCCAGATGGTGAAGAAGATGGTCGAGTCCTATGAGAACTCGATCAAGAACAACGGCTAAGCTACTGTCCGTGGGTTTCCTTTCCTCTCAAGAGATATAAGCTCGCTTATATCATTTGCCATCCCGATGTGGGTTGCTGTGCTGTCACATCGCGCATAAGATCATCGATCTTTTATGGCAAAGGGCTATTTTGCAAATGTTTATTTGCAAAATAGCCCTATTTTTTATATAAACAGAAAGACGACAACCGTCACGACGGCAGAAACAAACGTGGATGAAAGGTTGACGAAATCGTTATTAAACGGGCGGAAGCCCTCGGTGTGTACGGTCGGTTGCTCACAATGCTCCCTTCGCTCCGTCACGCATCCGCACACCGCGCAGCGATATTTCAGCTGACAAAGCGAGCCAAGAAGGCTGTCCACGGCCGTCCCAAAAAATGCGATCGCGCCGATGCACGCGGCCTGCCAAAGCGGAAGTGAAAACAAGCCGCAGCCGACAAGGCTGAGAGCAACGCATGCGATCAGCGAAGCGCTCGTGCCGAGCACGCTCATACCGCCGCTCATGCCGCGCTCGCACGCCCGCCTGCGGAACGGATCATAAGCGCCCTTTGCCAGCACGCCGATGCCCGAGGCCACGGTATCGCCCAGCGCCTCCGCCATCGCGGCGATAAAGGCGGCGATAAAGGCCGTATGCTTCGTACAGGCATACAGACAGGCCATCAGCGCCGCAACGGCGGCGTTGGCTAACACCTGCACGGAGTCCCGACAGCTTCCCTTCTCTTCCTTGCTTGCAAGGATCGCTTGCTTCTTTCGCTTTCGTATCTTGTCACAAAGGACACCGAGGCCGAAGAACAGGCACAAAACGATGAAGCCGCCGTTGCCCAGCGTAACGGTCAAGACCGCATCCAAGAGGATGGCGGCCACAATGCCGCCGCGGGTCAAGGCGCGCTTTTCAATAGCAAAGGCGATGATAAAGGGCGTCAAAGCGATCGACAGCACGTAGGCGTCGATCCACGGCAGGCGCAGATAGGCATAGGAAAGCGCCGCACTTGCCAGCGGCACGAGGATGTTGTCCAGTCCCTTCGTTGACAGCAGCTCGACACCGGCAGACAAAAGGCCGATGCAGAGGCATGCCCAAACGGACAGGTCCATCGAAAAATACAGCGAGAAGCCAAAGGCACACACCGCACAGATAAGAGCGATCGACAACGTACCGAAGAGCGTCTTTTTGCGGTAGATCTTTGGATTACCGCGGCGCACAGCCTGTCCGATGATCCCCGCCGCACCGTCGCCGAACGACGTACACGCGACGGCGATACCGAACGGGAGCAGGAATACAGGATCCAGCAACGTGACGGCCGCCATGAGCGACATAGACAGCGCGTAATACACGGTGCCCGGCGCATTGTCCCCATCCGAGCCCATCGTCGACGAGAACCAGCCCAGCCGATACGATACAAACAGGAAGGCAAAGCACGCAAGACAAACGATAAGAAAATGGATCGACACACCCATAAAGTGATAGAGGATCACCCATTCCGCACCGACAGTCACGTGGATCATCTTTCGTGTGTACGGCTTCGGCAGTCCCAGCCTTCGAGCCAAAAAGCCCAGCGCGATACACACCAGCGCATAACCGAATGCGATACAATAGCCCTGCAGGATCACGTCGTCTGCTCCCTTCTTATCATTTTATTATAACAGTATACCACAAAGCAAAGCAAAAAGCAATAGGGAGCGTCAGACGCTCCCTATCGATATCAGATCTCCTCGACCGACGAGCCGGAACCGTCCTCGTCCTTGCTCTCCGGCACGATCTCCTTGCCGGGGATGACGATGCCGTGATCCATGGCGTGGCGATTCTCCGCCGTTTTTGCTTCCTCGATCTGACGTTTCTTTTCTTTTGCTACCGCGATATCCGCCAAAATGTCCGACGGAACGGAGCCGTCCTGACAGGTCAGAAATTTTTCAAAGGCATCAGGATACACAAAGATCTTTTGTGCATTAGAAAACTTTACCGTCAGGTATTTTCCATTGACCCCGGTGATGACACCGTTACCAAAGGTTTTATGAATAACACATAGATTTTCAAGAACCATGATTTTCACCTCTTTTTCCATCATATGCAGAAAGCGTTGCTATTGTAGCAGATAAATATGAGCAAAGTATGAACAAATGGACAAGTTTTCTCTTTTTTTAACTATTTACACAAGTTTCTATCCTACACTATGCAATTGCAAAAAGAAGGGTGTCAAACGGCGACCTGCGATAAAGCAGGTCGCCGAACGATGTTTGCCCTTGCGGGCAAGTGATGTCGGCTTTGCCTTGTGGTGTAGCCTGCGGCAGTGATGTTGTGCCTTTGGCACAATGGGCAAACATCACATCACTGCGACCGTCGGGAGCAACATCACTATGAGCGAAGCGAATAACATCACTTTTGCGCAAGCAAAAACATCACTTGCTTACCTCCCGAGAACAAACTACGGTATAACACACTATACCTTGCAGGCAAGACAGTGCGCAAAAAAGACGAGAAAAATCTCGTCCTTTTTGATTTTTCTATAAAACTGTTTTACGGTAGATACCCGAAAGGGGCTGTCACATTTGGTGAGAGCGAAAAGAAAAGAGGCTGCCTCTACTACTTGGAGACAGCCTCTTGAGGCTTGTATCTTTGACCGCTTATTTAAGCTCGATCATGGAAGCATCCCACATAGCAGGCGCTTCGTAGCCAAGCATCTGAACGGTCGTCGCCGCTACGTTCGAAAGGCCGTAGCCCTCCGACTCCTTGACGGTATAGCGATCGGCGGTATAGTTGTCGTAGATGATGAAGGGGACGGGATTGAGCGTGTGGCTGGTCTTGGCCTTGAAGCTGCCGTCCTTGTTGCACTTGGGCTCGCCGGTCTTCTTATCGACCTCGTACATCTCATCGGCATTGCCGTGGTCGGCGGTGATGAGCGCCGCGCCCTGCAGACGGTCGACGACCTTGAGAATTCTTGCCAGCTGCAGATCCAGCGCCTCCATCGAGCATTCCGTTGCGAGGAAGGAGCCCGTGTGACCGACCATGTCACCGTTGGGGAAGTTGACACGCAGATACTTATACTTGCCGGATTCCAGGCATTCGATCAGCTTGTCGGTGATCTCGGCGCACTTCATCCAAGGACGCTGCTCAAAGGGAACGACGTCCGAGGGGATCTCGATATAGGTCTCCAGCTCCTCGGAGAACTTGCCCGACTTGTTACCGTTCCAGAAATAGGTCACGTGGCCATACTTCTGCGTTTCGGAGATAGCCAGCTGAGGAATACCCGTATCGACCAGATATTCACTCATCGTATGCGTGATCTCGGGGGGATTAACGAGGAAGCGCGACGGGATATGCAAGTCTCCGTCATACTCCAGCATGCCGGCATACAGCACCTTGGGAACGCGGCGGCGATCAAAGGCACAGAAGCGGTCGTCGCCCTCAAACGCCTTGGATATTTCGATGGAACGGTCACCGCGGAAATTGAAGAAGATGACGCTGTCGCCGTCCTCGATCGTACCGAGCGGCTTGCCGTCCTTTGCGATCACGAAGGGAGGCAGATCCTGGTCGATGCAGTGCAGCTCCTCGCGATAGGTCTTGACCGCCTCCTCGGCAGAGGCGAAGGTACGTCCCTCTCCGAGAACGTGGGTCTGCCAGCCAAGGGCGACCATGTCCCAGTTGGCCTCATAGCGGTCCATCGTGATGGTCATACGGCCGCCGCCGGAGGCGATGGCAACGTCAAAGGAGGGAGAACGAAGCGTCTGCAGATACTCCTCGAAGGGGCAAATATAGTCCAGCGCACTGGTCTCGCCGACGTCGCGTCCGTCGATCAAGATATGAATACGCACGCGTGCGACCTGTGCGTCACGTGCGCCCTCGATGAGAGCCTTGAGATGGTCGATATGAGAGTGTACGTTTCCGTCGGAGAACAGGCCGAGCAGGTGCAGCGTACCGCCCGAGGACTTAACGCCCTCAACAAGTGCGCCCCACGTCTCGGAGGCAAAGATCTTGCCGCTTTTGATGGATTCGGACACCAGCTTGGCGCCCTGAGCGAACACCTGTCCCGAGCCGAGCGCATTGTGCCCGACCTCGGAGTTACCCATATCGTCGTCGGAGGGAAGGCCGACCGCCGTGCCATGCGCCTTGATCGACAGATTGGGATACTTCGCAAGAAGCATGTCCAGCGTCGGCGTATGGGCGGATGCAACGGCGCTGACCTTGTCGTTCTTCGACAGACCGACACCGTCCATAACGATCGTAAGAAGAGGACCCTTTACGCCCTCAAAGGATGCGTGTTTCTTTAAAACAGCCATGATGTGCCTTTCTTTATATAAATAATTAAATATCCGCTTGGTTGATATACATATGTCCGAAGTCCGTGATGAATTTTTTACGGTCGGCGATCGCGTCACCGAGCAGCACGTCGAACATACGAGCCGTTTCCTCTGCATCGGCAGGGGTAACAGCGATCAGACGGCGCGTCTGCGGACACATGGTGGTACGCCACATCATATCGGGCTCGTTCTCACCAAGTCCCTTGGAGCGCTGTAGGATGTATTTTTTGTCACCGAGCTTTTTGATGATCTCGTTCTTCTCTGCCTCGTTATAGGCAAAGAAGGTCTCCGAGCCCGAGGTGATCTCAAAGAGCGGCGATTCCGCAATAAAGATCTTGCCTCGCTCGATCAGCGTCGGAAGCAGGCGATAAAACAGCGTCAGAAGCAGCGTACGGATCTGGAAGCCGTCCTCGTCCGCATCGGTGCAGATGATGACCTTGTTCCAACGGAAGTTGGCGTAATCAAAGGTGGGGATATCGCCCGTTTTTTTGCCCTTGACCTCGACGCCGCAGCCGATGACGCGCAACAGATCCATGATGATATCGCTGGCAAAGATGCGGTCGTAGCTGCTCTTCATACAGTTGAGCGTCTTACCGCGGATGGGCATGATGGCCTGGAACTCAGCGTTTCGTCCCAGCTTACAACTTGACATAGCCGAATCACCCTCAACGATATAGACCTCACGCAGCTCGGGATCCTTGGTATGACAGGGAACGAATTTCTCGACGCGATTGGCGATATCCATCGTTCCGCTCAGCTTTTTGATGATGTCCACGCGCGTTTTTTCCGTGCTCTCGCGCGAACGCTTGTTGACTAGCACCTGCTTGGCAATGGTCGCGGCGGCCGACTGGTTCTCCGTCAGGTAAAAGGACAGCTGCTCCTTTAAAAATTCCGTCAGCGCACGCTGGATAAAGGCGTTGTTGATGCCCTTTTTGGTCTGGTTCTCGTACGAGGTCTGCGTCGACGCCGAGTTGATGATCAGCGTCAGGTTGTCTCCGATATCCTGGAAGGATACCTTTGCCTCGTTCTTGTTGTATTTTCCGTTGGTCTTGAGATACTTGTCGATCGCAAAGGCAAACGCCATCTTGACCGCACGGTCGGGCGCTCCGCCATGCTCAAGGAAGGAGGAGTTGTGATAGTATTCCAAGGAGCCGGAGGCGCTGAAGCAAAAGGCGATCTCGGCCTTCAGCTTGTATTCGGGAAGGTCATCACGGTCCTTACCTTTGGTATCTAATTTCCAAAGAACGGGTGGGGTCATCTGAATGCCCTCGGTGATCTCCGAAAGATAATCGGCAATACCGTTCTGATAGAAATACTCGGTCTTTTGGAACTTACCCTTCTCCGTTTCATACATCAAAACGAAGCGGATGCCCGCGTTGACAAATGCCTGGCGGCGCAGCGTCGCGTCGAAGAAGGCGGCGGGGATATCGATCTCCTTAAAGACCTCCAGGTCGGGTAGCCAATGGATCAGAGTGCCCTGCTGCTTGGTCTTCGGCGGGATGGGCGTTACACTCAGCTCACCGACGGGGCCGCCCTTTTTGAAATGCATCTCCGAAAGAGAGCCGCCGCTATACGACTTGACGGTCATGTATTCGCTGGAATACTGCGTGGCGGCGGCGCCAAGGCCGTTCAGACCCAAGGAAAACTCATAGGCAGAGTTTTCATTGTTGTTGTCGTACTTACCGCCGGCGTACAGCTCACAGTATACGAGATCCCAGTTCCAGCGTTTTTCCCGCTGGTTGTAGCCCAGAGGCACACCGCGGCCAAAGTCCTCGACCTCCAACGATCGATCAAGATATTTACGAACGATGATCTCTTTACCGAAGCCCTCGCGTGCCTCGTCAACAGCGTTGGCAAGGATCTCCAGGAAGGAATGCTGACATCCCTCCAGATCATCCGAGCCGAAAATGACCGCCGGACGCTTGCGCACACGGTCGGCGCCCTTGAGCGCCTTGATGCTTTGATCACCGTACATTTCCTTGGTTACCGTTTTTGCCGCCATGGAGTACCCCCTGCTTTTATTTTACTCTTTATCCGATATATTTTAACATATTGTTTTTTATTTGTCAAGGAAAAAACTTGACAAAAGGCCAACTTTCGGGTATAATACTCGTTGACTGAACGGGGCAATCGCGCCGTACTATGCCGAAAGGTCGTACGGTGAGGAAAGTCCGGGCCTCACAGGGCAGGATAACGGATAACGTCCGCCGAGGGTGACCTCCGGGAAAGTGCAACAGAGATATACCGCCGCCTTATGGGCGGTAAGGGTGGAAAGGCGAGGTAAGAGCTCACCCGCGCCTATGGTAACACAGGCGCGCTGTAAACCCTATCCGAAGCAACACCTTGCATCCGCTTTGCGACGGCGGCCCGCCGTATTCGATGCATGGTGGCAGAGCCTCACGGCTTGAACCGCGCGGTAACGCACGGTGAAGATAGATGATTGCTGCGTCGCAAGACGTACAGAACCCGGCTTACAAGTTCAGTCACCTACAACCATCACCGTCGACCAAGGTCGACGATACCGCAGGCGACGGGAGGCATACGGCTGCTTTCCGTCCTCTTTTTCTCACCGAAATGCCATCGGCGTCATATACCGACAGAAGAGGTGACTTATGACACATTCTTCGTTTAACGGTATACAGCACGCCGGCATTCTCGGCCTCGGTGTATCCGGTATGGGTATGCTGACCTATCTTGCCGATGTGGGATGCCCGCGCATCACGCTTCGCTCACACGACGCATGCTCCCTACCAACGGACGCGCTTCCCTTTGAGGAGGTACGCATCCTGACGGGCGAGCGGGTCTATGACGACCTGTGCGAGCAGGTCCTGTTCCTCTCTCCGTCGGTACGCCGCGATGCACCGCCGCTCTGCGCGGCACAGGCACGCGGGGTAAGGTTATGCTCGGATGCGGAGAATTTCTTCTCACAGGTACGCGGTCAGGTGTTTGCGATCACCGGCTCGGATGGCAAGAGCACGACCACAAAAATCGCGGAATTACTGCTTAAAACGGGGCAGTTTTCGCACGTGCAGTTGGGCGGCAACATCGGATACGCCCTATCTCCCATGCTTGCGGAGGACACGCAGGACGCGGCGTATGCCGTGGAGCTTTCGAGCTTTCAGCTCATGTATATGACGCCGCACAGCCGTCGCGCCCTCATCACGGGCATCAGCGAAAATCACCTGAATTGGCACAAGGATATGGACGAATATATCCGTGCCAAATGTCATATTACTGATCGCACGGAGGCGTTCGTCCTCAATGCCGACGATCCGACGGTCTGCCGCTACGTTGACCGTACGCCGTACGCCGTCTATTCCATGAAGCAGAGCACGCGTGAGCTGCTCCGCTATGGCGCGCAGGTCGTCGTATCCCTCGAACAGGACGCTATTGCCGTCGACGGTCATGCACGTCTTCCCTTGTCCCGTATCGCGCTCGGAGGAGCGCACAATATACAAAACTATATGGCCGCTATGGCGCTGTGCGACGGCTTTTATGACTCGCGGGCACTTGCGGATATCGCCGCACACTTTCAGGGTCTTCCCCACCGCGCCCGCTGCGTCGCGACGGTTCGCGGCGTGCGCTACGTCGATGCCTCCATTGATTCTTCCCCCACACGTACGATCACGACGCTGCGTGCGCAACCGTGCCGCCCCATTCTGATCCTGTGCGGCCGTGACAAGGGCTTGCGGATCGACGAGCTGCTTATCGTGCTCCGAACGCACGTCAAGGCGATCGTCTGTGCCGGTGAGTTCGGTCGGCAGGTCTACAAGCGATTGCAAGAGGCGGACGACCGCCTTGACCCGTCGATCCCTCTTCGCTATGAGACGACGCTGGAGGGCGCCGTCCGAGTAGCCTCGACGCTTGCGCGGGAGGGCGACACCGTCCTGCTATCCCCTGCCGCTACCAGCTTTGATGCGTATAAAAACTTTGAAGAACGAGCCCGCGCCTTTCAGCAGGCAGCCGAGGCATTGCTCTGACACGATAAAACGATGACGTATAAAACGAAAGGACGTTTCACCCCTATGAAAAAACGCACCATTCTTTGCCTTTTTCTCTGCGTGCTTGCCGCCTGTGCTTTGATCTCCTGTGCGGGCGACGATACCGTTCCCGAGGGAATGCAGGTATGCCGCGACAGCGACGCGCTCGGCGTTACGCTGTACGCTCCCGAGGGTTGGACGGTATGTAACGTCGGAGATATCAGCGCCGCGTACGTATCCTCCATCAACCAGACGTCCATCTCCCTGACCGAGGCGGATATGGGCGAGGCAGAGGACTTTGTTTCCTATTTTGATGCGCACAAGGGGGAATTTGCCTACGAGATCACCCTGACCTCGGCCGGTAACGAGGTGACCCTCGGCAATGCAGACAGTGCCGCCTCCTTTGTATACACCTTCACCTACGCCGAGCGTCACTTCAAGACGCTGCAGGTGCTGGCGCTGTACGGCGAGCGCTTCTACATTTTCACGTATACCTCCTACGACGAGGCGTACGAGGATGACAAAACCTACTACGAGCAGTATTACGATTACGCTAAGCAGGTCATGGAAACGGTCGTCTTCCGTGCCAAGGGTGATGCCGAGGCCACACCCGCATACGAAGCGGACGAGGACGGTTATCTTTTGGTATCGGACAAGATGATCAACGGCTTTTTCTTCTATATGCCTCCCACCTGGACGTGTGACGTAGACGAGGGGATTTTGCAGGTCAAGGGCGCAGACGGCGTCAGCGTCAACCTCTCCGAGGCGACCGGAACGGGCGTTTCGGTCAAACAGTATTTTATGACCCGCATGGAGGAGCTGTCCGTATTTGTGGACGACCTCACCGTTTACGTTGGCGATGAGCCCCTGCCCTACCCGACCGACGAGCAGACGCAAAACAGCGATGCCTACAAGGATATGATCGTCCTTGCCGACTTTGGCAATGCCAAGCAGGCCGCCGTTTGCGAATACGCCTACACCTATGCAGGAGAGACCTATCACGTACTCCAATACCTCGCCATTGCCGGCAACCACGGATACGTTTTCACCTACACGGCGCCGACGAGCGTTTATGCCGAGCATCTGAGCGAGGCACAGACGATAGCGGAAAAGGTACGGTTTTCCTGAGTATGATCTATTTTGACAACAGCGCGACGACGCGGATCTGCGAGGAAGCGCTCAAGACCTACGTGGAGGTGTCCGGATCGCAATTCGGAAATCCCTCCTCCCTGCACGCGCTCGGCTTCGAGGCGGAGCGTACGCTGGAGGATTGCCGCAAGCAGATCCGCCTCTCCCTCGGCGTGCGCGACGGCGCCATCATCTTTACCTCGGGCGGCAGCGAGTCCAACAATCTCGCCATTTTCGGCCGCGCGTATGCCAAGGAGCGGTATCGCCGCGGCGCCAAGATCCTTACGACCGCCGGCGAGCATGCATCGGTCACCGTTCCGCTGGAACGATTAGCCGACGAAGGATACCGCGTCGTGTACATTCCTACGAAGAACGGCACCCTTGATATGGACGTGCTGTCCCGTGAGATGACCTCGGACGTCATTCTCGTCACGATGATGATGGTAAACAACGAAACGGGCGCCTGCTACAATCTTGCGGCCGTCAGCCAAATCATGAAGCGCCAATCGCCCGAGGCTGTCCTCCATGTTGATGCTACGCAAAGCTACATGAAGCTTGCCTTTACGGCCGCCTCTGTAGGCGCCGACATGATCTCGATATCCTCGCACAAGATCGAGGGTCCCAAGGGCGTCGGCGCACTCTACGTACACCCCGATATCATAACCAAGCGCGGTCTTGCCGCGCGCATCCTGGGAGGCGGACAGGAGGGTGGGCTACGCTCGGGAACGGAAAACGTGCCCGCGATCGCGGCCTTTGCCACCGCCTCGTCCATCGCCCTGGCACACCGCACCGAGCGTATAGACTGCGTGAGGGGAATGACCGAATCGCTCATTCGCCGCCTGCGCGAGGACGCGCGTCTTGGGGGCGTCTCCGTCACTGAGCCGCCTGTGCGCGCACCGCATATCGTCAATATCACGCTTCCCGGGATCAAGAGCGAGACCATGCTACATTTTCTTTCATCCAAGGGCATCTGCGTATCCAGCGGCTCCGCCTGCTCCTCGCACGGCACGCACGGCTCCCCGGCGCTTATTGCCTACGGGCACACGCAGGCGCAAGCTGACTGCTCCCTTCGAATCAGTCTGTCACACCGCAACACGGAGGAGGAGATCACCTGCTTTCTTGAGGCGCTTGCCGAGGGTGTGGGACGTCTGTCGCGTATGCGTCGCCCATAAGGAGGCTATATGACACATCTGACGATCGTCACCGTCGGCTCTCTTAAGGAACGGTATTTTACCGAGGCCATCGGTGAATATAAAAAACGCCTGTCGGCGTATGCACGCGTCGAGGAGATCGAGCTGAAGGAGGAGCGCATCGCGGATGAGGATCAGCCCGCTCACGTACGTGCCGCCCTCGCCGCCGAGGGAGAGCGCATTCTCAAGGCGATCCCCAAGGATGCCTACACGATCGCGCTGTGCGTCGAAGGGGCGGCCTATGATTCCGTAGCGCTGTCCTCTATCATCGGACAAGCCGCGGATGCAAGCGGCAAGATCGCCCTCGTCATCGGCTCCTCTCACGGTCTTGATCCTTCGGTCAAGGCGGCGTGCGACCTGCGCCTTTCGGTCTCCAAGCTGACCTTTCCGCACCAGCTGATGCGTGTCATGCTTTACGAGATCCTGTATCGCTCCTTTACCATTCTTCACGGAAAACGGTATCATAAATAATAGTATAAAACCGACACCCGACCGCATGCGGTCGGGTGTCGCTCTTTATGTTGGTGCATATACGTGTTCGCGCCCGCGCGTATCGGCGTGCGTTACGATGCCAAGGCGCTCCAAGAGACGGATGGCAGCGTAGGCCCAACGCGGCTTCAGTCGGGTAAGGCGGGCATAGTCCTTAACGGTAAAGGCATCGCCAAGCGCCGTCGGAAGGAAGACGCGGCGATAGTCCTGCGGTGTTGACAGGCACACGACGTCGCACAGGCGATTGGCCATGCGCTCGAGGCGCTCCGAGCCGCGCTTGCGGTCGGCACTCCAGCCGTTCAGGTAGCGGTATTCCTCCATATTCAAAAACACAAGGCATACCGTCAGGTTCGCATGCGTCAGATGCTCGCCCAGGCGGCAAAGCTCGACAATGCTGTCGAACACGGAGGCATGCTTGGGGCTTTTTCTGCGTTCGCCAAGCTCTCCCGTTACGGGATCAAGCCAGCGGATATATTTTTCGTTCGGCAAGGGATAGATCAAAGTAACGTGCCGCTCGGGCAAAAAGGTCGCGAGCTTCGGGGACAGCTTGGACAGCGAGCGCGTCTGTATCTCCACGATGTCCTCACCGAGGACAACGTCCGCGACGCGGCCGCACGCCTTGATCTCGTGGCACGCCTCATTCGGCTCCACGGTCAGCTTCAGCATGCGATGCAGCGTTTTTTCACCAAGCGTACCGATACCCTGCCGCTCCTGCTCCTCGCCCAGCACCCGCGCACGCGCCGCCTGAAAGCGCGCATCGGTCAACCGTTCCTTCATATGTCCCCCGCCTTTTTTTCTTTCATGATACCTCTTTTCGACTCATTTGTCAACCTTTTTCTCCTCGTGCTGCATAAAAAAGGCAACGTGGGAAAACACTATCACAAACGAACGGAATACGACCCGTTCCCAATACACGGAGGTATTTATGAAACGTCACGTCCTGCTTTTGTCCATCCTCATCCTCGCGCTTGTCTTCTCTACCCTCGTTGCCATCCCCGCATCCGCCTATCTCGGCCAGGCCGCCGCTGTGCTGGCAGAGGATATCACGCTGATCAAGACCGGCCTGCTCGGTGAAAAACTCGTCTTCCGCGACACCGACTTCAAGGAAGCCCTCGGCGTCCCCAGCTTTAAGAGCATTACCATCCGCTCCCTTCCCTCCTCCACCGACGGCACGCTCTTTCTGAATGGAAGACGCGTAGGCGTCGATCAGACCATCAAGCGAAAGAATATCGGCGCTTTGGTTTTTATTCCCACGTCGGCGCAAACAACGTCCTGCACCTTTACCTTCACCGTTGACGGCTACGGCGGCGGTGAGCCGCTGACCTGTCAGCTCAAATTCATCGACAAGATCAACTACGCCCCCAAGGCCGCTGACAGCGCCGGCGCCAGCGTGTCCGTCTGGACGCAGAGCGGCATATCGGTGTACGGACAGATGAGCGGCTCCGATCCCGAGGGGGACGAGCTGGAATTTATCGTCCTTGCGTATCCCAAGGGAGGCACGCTGACCGTCAGCGACAAAACGACGGGCGCATACCGTTACACGCCTAAGGAAACCTACGTCGGAACGGACAGCTTCAGCTACGTCGTCCGCGACACCTACGGAAACTTCTCCGAGATCGCCACGGTATCCCTCAGCATCAGCAACCGTGTGTCCGACGTGACCTTTGTGGATATGCAGGATCGCGCGGAGCACAACGCCGCCCTCGTGCTGAGCGCCTCGGGCGTTTTCTCCGGCACGATGGTCGGTGACGATATGTATTTCCGCCCCGAGGATACGGTCACGCGCGCCGAATTCGTGGCCATGGCGCTCAAGACCTACGGCATCCGTGCCGACTCGACGCTGACCGCCACGTATTTTGACGATAACGACGCCATCCCGACCTCGCTGGTCGGCTATGTGGCCACCGCACAAAAACTGGGACTGATCCACGGCTCCTTTGACGGTGAGTCGCTGAACTTCCGCCCCAACGAGCCCATCACCCTGTGCGAGGCCGCTATGGTGCTCTCCTCGCTGATCGGTGACGACATCGACTCGGCCGTATCCACGATCAACGACGTCAGCATCCCCGTTTGGGCACGTCCCGGCGTATCGATCATGTACGACACGGGGATCTACGATGAATCCTGCTCGATTGAAATGCTGAACACGGCTCTGACCCGCGCCACTGCCGCCTCCGTGCTGTTCCGTATGGCATCTCTGTCGTAAGTCTTGCGCCGCCTGTGCGCACTTGGCTGCCTGCGTCCCCCTTCGGCATACCTTTGTTACAGTTTTTCTCTTTTTTTAAAAAAAGGGATTGACAAATGAAAAAAAGTATGCTATAATACCAAAGGCTTGTGAATCAAGTCCATTTGGGGGAATTCCCGAGCGGCCAAAGGGGGCAGACTGTAAATCTGTTGTCACTGACTTCGCTGGTCCGAATCCAGCTTCCCCCACCAAAACAAGAAACCACCCTTGCGGTGGTTTTTTGTTTTGTCGGGAAGTCTGGGTGAAG
>JAFTLQ010000001.1 GCA_017455905.1 Clostridia bacterium
ACACCAACATAAATATTTCCTTGTTTCGTAAGAATGGCGGCAGCAACTCCACCTGCGTCTATAAAAGGTGAAATTGTTCTGCTATTTTGAACTTTAATTGCAGCATTATATAATTTGTTCCACATAGTATTTATCTCCGTCAAATTCTTATTTATCGAACTGTATTATACCATATTTTTATGGATTTTTCAACCCGTTTTACTGCATATACCAAAAAAGCCCTCGATGATGGTTTTATCCACCGCCGAGGGCTATCCTTTATGCTGTTTGGTATTCTTTTTCGATGGTTGCGCCGCATCCCGACTGTATCTCGATGCCGTCAATCAATGAAGCACGCTGTGCGATATGAAGCGGCGGCGATGCCACCATGAAGCGTTCCGCAAGCGGAACATGAAGCGAAGCGCGCGGTAATTTTTCCGTGTGGCGAAGCCACGCTTCATAGCCGAAGGCTGCTTCATTTTTCATGCGCCGCAGGCGCGCTTCATTCAAAAAACGCACCTTTGTCGGTAGACAAACGTGCGTTTTTTGCTGTGTAAGGGCGACAAAAAAGATATTTTTCGTCGTTCTTGTATGGATTTGAACTGCCGTGTGTTTCATCTTGTTGCTCGGTTGCCACTTGCTGTTTTTTCTCGCAAAGCGTTTCCGTGATTTCCAAACCGCCGATGAATACCACCTTGATGCGTTCCTTGGATTCGACCACCACACATTCGAGTATCTGACGGACGAGTCGGTCATCGTAATCCATGGGGCGATTTCTTAAACCGTCAAGTATGGTGAAAATCTCATCGAGTCGGGATTTCGTGCTTTCTCGCTTTTGCTTTCGCTCGGCTATGCCAGCGAGTTGCTGTTGGAGTTGGCTCTTTTCGTCCATAAGCTCCTTGGCTCTTTGCTCGTCAAAGGCTTCCACCGTATCGCTTGAGATGGCGTTCAGCATTGCCTTAAATTCCGCATCGATCTCGGCTATCTTGATTTGGATGTCGAGACTTTCGTCCTCGCTCTCGCCCATATCCAAGCCCATTCCGATGTGGAGCTTTAAAGTCTTGAGCAGTTCTGCGTTCTCGTTTGCCGTTCTCATGATTGCGTTCATGATAGCTTCTTGGAGTACGCTTTCCTCGATGGTCGGTGATTCGTGGCAGTATTTCTTGCCGTAGTCGAGTCGGCTGATGCACCGCCACACGATTTTCTTCTTGCCCTTGACCGTCCACGTGCATCTGCGGTATGGGGTTTTGCACTCTCCGCAGACGAGCAGTTCGGTCAATGCGAATTTACTTGAGTATTTGCCTTGCTCGGTCTTTGTTCCGACCTGCTTGACCTTGAGCTTTCCGTTTCGCCTTGCAAGTTCCTCTTGCACCCTTGCGAAAGTCATCCTGTCGATAATGGCAGGGTGATTGTTTTCCACGTAGAATTTCTGCCGTTCGCCGTTATTTACCTTGACCTTCTTTGAGATGCAATCTTCAATATAAGTCTTGTTAATAATGGCATCGCCTGCGTACTTTTCGTTGGTCAGTATGGATTGTATCGTTGAGTATCTCCATGTGGGCGTTCCGCTTGGTGAGAGGATGCCTTTTTCTTCGAGCTTCGCCTTGATTCCACCGAAGCTGTCGCCTGCGAGAAAACTCTCGTATATAAAGCGTATCGTTTCTGCTTCTTCGGGGACAATTTCGGGCTTGCCATCCTCACCCTTGCGGTAGCCGAGGAAATTCTTGTAGTGGAATGCCACGTTGCCTTCTCTCGCACTCTGTGCTTTGCCGAATTTCACGTTTGCGCTTATGTTCTCGGATTCGCTTTGTGCGATGCTACCGTAAATGGTGATGTAAAATTCAGCCCCAGGCTGCGTGCTGTATATGCCTTGTTCCTCGAAGAACACATCCACTCCGATGGCTTTCAGCATTCTCGTGTATTTGAGGCAGTCGAGGGTATTTCTTGCAAATCGGGAGATTGACTTTGTGATTATCATGTCAACCTTGCCACGCTTGCAGAGTTTAATCATCTTATTGAATTCGTCACGATTTTTTACGCTCGTGCCTGTGATGCCTTTGTCTGCGAATATCCCCACGAGAGTCCAATTCGGCTCGGAGTTGATTCGCTCGGTGTAGTAGTTCTTTTGGGTTTCATAGCTATTAAGCTGTTCCTCTTGTTTGGTAGATACTCGGCAATAGGCGACCACTTGCAGTTGGCGGTATTTGTTCTTTGCCGTTTCTTGCGGAGTGATGGTCGGTGCTATATCTGTCATCTCCCAAGTATCGTTTATCTTCAAGTATCCGCATAATTCTTGCTTTATTCCATTTGATAACGTCAGGCATATATTCAATTTGTCGTTCGTTGAGACATTTGGATAGTTCAAGCAGAGACTTGCCCTCGATATACGCTTTGAAGATTTCTTTTACAACCGCCATTTCCTGTGGGTGCAATTTTATAATTCCCTCAATGCATTGGTAGCCGTAGAGTATATTCCGTTTCTTCATACTGTCTTGCACCGTCCTTTTGCCTTGATTTCTTCGCTTAAGGTCAGCCCACCGATTAAATGGAAGGTAAGCCGTGAATTATCGTTTACAATGATCTTTTCGACTATCCAGAACGGTATAACCACCGAAATCAGGGGGCGCTACCGCAATTTTGATATTCCTACCACGAATTACACCTTTGATAAAATACAAGAACATCATCATATCCGTCGCGCAGCTTGAAAGAGCTATCAGCGGCGCGTGAGGAGGTACAAAATGGAAAAACAAAAAGAAGCCCTTACCGACCTGATCACAACCGCCATCGCAAGATGCTGTGTCTTGCGAGAGAGCGGAGAGAAGGTAGACGAAGCGGCTGTTATCGCGGATTTCCTTGCCGAGCATGGTGTGATTGTGCCGCCTGTTAAGGTAGGACAGACGGTGTATTATCCGATACGCCACACGAACAAAGTCGAACAGTTATTTGTGCGTGAGATTGTATATACAGGTAGGGAAATTCAGTTTTATGCTTCTTATTTGGCATTTACAGTTGACCGTATCGGCATAACCATATTCCTCAACCGAGAGGAAGCGGAAAAGGCACTTGCGGAAAGGAGCGAAAATGGAAAATCTTAACGTGGAAGAGGTAATAGACCTTCTTGATAAAATGAATTTCTTTCAAGGTCAAAGGGCAGGTCGAGAACTTTGGAATGATAAGCCGTTTGAGGTTCAGGAACAGGATATTGCCAATTTTTCAAGGGATATTTTGTTAGTCAAAGAGTACGTCAAGTCGCAGGAGCAGACCATAGAAGCCTACCGCCAAGAACTTGGAGAGGTGCGTGTTGCCCTTGCGGAAGCGAACAACGAAAAGAAGAAGTCCGCCGAGGAAAACGAGGTTTTGAAAAAAAGTTTGCTTTATGAACGACATCAGCGAGAATTTGCAGAAAATTTTCTAAAGAATGGAACACCTGGAATCGAAGTAGCCACTGTTCGCAATATGCATATGAGGTTTATACGAAAAATATTGCAAAGCACCAACGGTAACGATACCTTTCCATACATGCTAAAAACTTATTTAGACGCAACTGTAAAAGAACTTTTGGAGGAGATTGTGGAGGGAACATGAGCGAATTACGAACATATATCGGCGCCTTGCAAAATAGGATTGCAAACCAAAGGGTAGAGATCGAACGACCGCATGCGGTGATTGAACGAAAAAACAATTCCGTGCTGGCGTTTGCAGACCGGTTAAAAAGCAAAGTAATAGGCAACAACAAGGAAGGAATCCAAAACGTGCTCCGTTGGATAGATGATAATGCAAAAATTTTTTTTGAAAGGCGACAATGAACAAGTACCGCAACAAGCAGACATGGACGACGCAGGGGGCGTTTGACTCTCGGCGAGAGGCAAAGCGGGCGTACGAGCTTTCCCTTCTCTTAAAGGCCGGAGATATCGAGGATCTGCGGTATCAGGTCAAGTACGAGCTCATCCCTGCGCAGTACGAGCCGGTAGAACGATACGGAAAGCGAGGACAGCGACTGTCGGACGGTCGACGGTGCGTCGAGAAGGCTTGTACATATATTGCCGACTTCGTGTACCGGCGCGACGGGGTTGAGATCGTCGAAGACGCCAAAGGCGTACGTACAGAGGTGTATAGAATCAAGAAGAAGCTTATGCTTTACGTGCACGGAATAAAAATACAGGAGGTATAGAATGCTTGTACTTGCTTTAAACATTATCAGCATGATAGGGGTGCTTGGCATCATCCTGTTTATTGCCTGTGTGGTCATGCGATAAGGAGGTAACGTCATGACAGAAAAAGATCTGAACGAATACATAACCTTGAAGCGCCGGTGCTTGCGAGCTAAGGAGTATTACGAGGAATTTGCATCCTCCTTCGGCGATGCCCGAAGTCAGCGGTACGACATCGAACCGGGAGGAGGAACCGCATACAGCCCCGATACCATTTCACCGCAAATAGAAGAAAAGGATCGGCGAAAAAAAGCATACGATGACGCCTATTCCGAGTACATCAAGCGCGGCTGGGAGATCGAACGCGCGATGAATATGCTGACGGAAAATGAGAAGGACTTTGTCGTGCAACGGTATATCCTCGGCGTGCGCAATTTCTACGTGATCAGCGCTTCCCTTCACCGCAGCGTGCGATCATTGTACCGCGATAAGGAAGAAATCATCAAAAAAATCGCCAATTTATAAAAGTTGGCACACGTTGGCACTTGTTTGGCAAAAAAATTTATGATATCATAAGACCATCGAAGAATATAAGGCGGTGGTTTCACCGCCTTTTCTATTGACAAGACAAAAAGAAAGTGATATCATAATGGCAACGGAAGATAAAAACGGTGCGCTACATAGCGAGAAGGACGGTCGTTTCGTCTCTAAAGAAAAGCCGGAAGACTTCGCCGACATGTCCGCCTCCGAGCTGCGGGAGCGGCAGCTGATATATAGCGATGATAGTTCACCGAAACACACTACTTCTTCAAAACGGCGTCGGCAGTCGACAACAAATGAATTTGCCACCCTTGCGATGCAGTGGGCGCATTCTGATAAAACAGAAATAGGAGAGCAAAAGTTTTTTTACAGAAAAGGTAAGTGGGTACTTCTTGAAAAATCCGAAGACGGATTTGTAGAGATGGGATCATTTAACAAAACACAACGAGAAATTGTTAGTAAGGAAATTGGCAAACAAAATGAACGGTTACGAAATGAACGAGAAAATGAGCGCATTCATAGCACTTCTTTGCGCTACAAGAATATCTGAGGATGCTATCCAAGGAATATGCGCGATGATGTGGGAAAATGTTCCGGCCATGGATGAACTTGTGGAGTATATTGATAATAATCCCGAAGCCACCGAGTCCCAAATAATAAAAAAAGCAAGCATAATAATGGGAATATCCAAAGGCGATGCATAAAGCACCGCCTTTTTATATGCCGGGCAATCAGGTGATACGTGGGGCACCCTTCCCGCGGAGGCGTTCGAATCGCCGCCCGGCGCCACTGGGGCATTTCCCCCTCATCTATTTTCTCTCCTATCAATCGTGCCGGTGAAACACCCGGACAGCTCTGCTACGATGCGGGCGCCACTCCGTTTGAGACAGAGCATCCAACTACATATGTTAGCGTCACGGGAAACCGCGGCGCTTTTCTTTTGCACAGAGAGGAGGTGCGAGCGTGACGCAGAAGGAAAGAGACGCTCGCAACCGTTCTGTACTGAAGCACTATGCCTCCGGCATGGGTGTTACCGAGTTAGCAAAAACCTTTCATCTTTCGCGAACGACAATATCTACGATATTGAACCGTGAAAAAACTGAACAATGCCAAGAAAAAACCGGGCAAAATCCGAAAAAGGCACGAAAGGCCCAGTCGCTTGTGGCACGTTCGATCGTAGAAAAGGCGACCGACGCGCTGGCCGATATGGAGTTTGAGAAGATGCATCCGGACACGCTGCTCAAGATCATAGAGCGGCTGACCGTTCTGTATCGTGGCTTTGATGATACCGCACATAGCGAGCGGCAGATGCTTAAGGAATACGTGGATGCGCTGAATGCCTACGCCAATGGAGGCGCGGACAAGTGAACGCGATCTATACGGAGAAGCAGCGCAAGGTGCTTCAGCATGCAAATAAGCGATGGAATATCCTGTACGGCGCCACGCGTGCCGGAAAGACGGTCGTCAGCTATGATCTTGCCTTGAAGCACATATTTGAGCATTACGACGACAACATCCTTTTCGCGGGCAAGACGCTGAACACCATTGAGCGCAACGTGTTCGGGGAGATGCGCAAAAAATGGAGTGAGAACCTTGTCGGAAACGTAGTCAACAACCGCGAGATCACGATCTTCGGCAAGAAATGCTTTGTGGTCGGCGCCAACGACGAACGAGCGATCACCAAGATCCAAGGATCGGGACTTGGATATGCATATCTTGACGAGCTGACGACCTTCCCCGAAAATTTCTTTCAGATGCTCAAAAGCCGTCTCGACAAGCCGAACAGCTGCTGTGACGCGACGTGCAACCCGGAAAGCCCCTCCCACTTCGTCAAGCAATTTATTGACAACCCGAACGTAGTCGACAGCATATATGCTGAGCAGTTCACGCTTTACGACAACACATTCCTTGCACCGGAATTCGTCCGCAACCTCGAAAACGAGTATCGCGGAACGATCTACTTCGACAAGTGGATCTTAGGCAAGTGGGTCAAGGCTGAGGGACTTGTCTTCCCTCTTTTTCGACGCGAACGACACGTATTGACGCCCGAGGCATACGTGGCAAAGTACGGACGTCAGCGCATCACGCACATGATCTACGGCGTAGACGGTGCCAACACTAACGACGCAACCGCTATCGAGCCGATCGCCGTCTTTGAAAACGGGCAGGCCGCGCGGTTAGAGCATTTCTACCATGATCCGAATAAAAGCGGTCAGATGTCTAACGAGCAGCTGCTCCCGTATATGCGAGTGTACTTTGATCACATGAATCGACAGTATCGACTATACGAGACGGGTGTGGAGATCATAACCGTCTGCGATTGCGCGGCGGCGGACCTATGCCTGTCGCTGGCGTACCACCTGCCCGAATGGTACAACGTGCAGAAATACACGCACAAGGATATCATGCTTACCACGGATGTCGTCAACAACGGCTTTTCCCGGGACGCCATCCATATCATTGACTTCGGGAAAACGCACAACTATGTTCGAAACGTGGACGAAGTCGGCACGGATCAGCTCATTATCGACCTGGAGCTTATGACGTGGGACAAGAACAACGCGAAGTACGACCCCGCCGTGCCAAACGACTGCGCGGATGCCTTCCGCTACGCGGTATGCACGTATTTGAACAACCGAGATAACCTATGGGCCTTAGCAGGTCAACGAGGAGCATACGTATGATGAACGAACAGATCAAAAACGCCTTAGAGGATGGCGTGGACCTCACCGAGGAAGAATACAGAGCACGCATGGAAGCGGCTGATGATGCTACCGAAGCGCATGGCATCGAGGGAAACGCCAGCTTATCCGAGAAGGTGCGTCACGACCGTATCGAGATGAACTTCTACGGAACATGCCTCAACGTGCTTATGTGCATGTACAGCGTGTTGGAGGATATCAAGGCGGTCGTTAGCGCACAAGCCGAGATGTTGGCAAGCTTGACGGGCACAAAGGAGGAAACAGAATCCGATGGATGTAATGAATGACCTTCAACACACCGATCAGCCGAAGACCGCGCTGTCAATGGTGGCCAACCAACGTATTTGGCAATCCGCCAACAATACCGCGTTCTATGCGATGCTTCCCGGTACATACCTTCAATTCTACCAAAACTGGGTGAAGAATTGGCTGTATTGGTACGACGGGTACGTACCGTATATCCACGGCGGGCAGTACGGTCTGCTGTCAACCGGCATCGGTACGACGATCGTCAACCGCACAGCCGATATCGTATTCGGCGCGGATGTCATGTTTTCCAACGCTCGCAAGCCCACCCTCTACGCAGATATAGACGGGAAGCACGTCGGAAAAGCGCTCGACTTCATATCCAACAAGTGGATGGGAAAGGTAGGAGGAAAGACTGTGATCCGCCGGGCGATCAAGGACGCATTGGCGGCAGGCTTTTCCCTGCTGAAACTGAATAAAAGCGACGGTCAGCTTTGGGTGGATGCCATCCGAGCCGACCGTTTTTACATCGAGCGCTCGGGCACCGAGATCCGACGAGCCGTCTGCCACCTGTCTTTGTTTGAGGACACGACACGCAAGGAGAATAACGATCGCTTCGTACTGGTAGAAGACCGACACTATGAGGAGATCGGTATAGCACGCGAGATCCCTGTCGTGGAGTACAAGATATACCGCACGTCAGCACCCATTCAGATCTACGATGCAGGATCAGACGCTTGCCTTGCGTGGGAAGACCTGCCGAAGGCAGTAAAACGCGCATTCAAGCAGCAGTACGGCGACGTACGACTGAACGACCCAAAAGCGTTGAATCTTTGCTCACTCGGTGTATACCTGCTGACCGCCTCCGATGGCGTGAGCAACATTCCCGACGTCGGCTTAGGCGAAAGCATCCTTGCCAACGTGACGACCTACCTGTACGAGTACGAATACTATAACACCGCTTTCAATACGGACATGTACTTAGCACGCGGCCGCGTTCTTATCCCAAAGCACATGACGTCACCGCTCAATCGTGGCGAGGGCGGACAACCGCACGGACTTGACGAATTTCTGTACACGGAATTCCGAACACCCGACGGTGAAGCGCACGAGCCTACACCGATCCAGTTTGAGATGCGCTCTGAGGCTTGGCGTCAAGCGCGTAACACGCTGCTTGAAAACGTGGCTACCGGTATCGGTCTTTCCGTTTCCACCCTTGCTTCCTACTTATCCGACGGATCCAACCGAACGGCACGAGAGGTCAGCGCAGAAGAGAGCGCTACGACATTGTTTGTTGAAAGCAAGCGCCGCCTCTTTGAAAAACCTATAAACGACATGCTTGCCGACGTCCTCCGCTTCTACGGATACGCGGACGACGTGGAGATCCGCTGGAGTCGTGCCGGCATGACCAATCTTACCGTCATGGTGGACGTGTACTCCCGCGCCGTAGAAACCGGTCTTATCAGCCGCAAGAAAGCGCACCACCTGTTCAACTTTGACGATGATGAGGAGCAGAACGAGGAAGACTATGCCCTCGTGCTTGAAGAGGAGCGCGAAGCCCGTCAATCCGATGCGATGCGTGGCTGGGATCTCGGCGACGAGCAGGAGGACTACCGTAGCGGCGATGCTGCAGAAAAGGAGCTGACGGATGGACATAGCACGTGAGAGAGGAAGCGTACAAGCCCTGATCATTGAGGATGCGGAAACGGAGATCCTTCAGCTGTCGAAGCGAGCCGTCCTCGGATTATGGACCGCATCGCGCTACCGTCTTGGCGTGGAGGATATTATTCGACGCGCACAGGTGTCCATAACTCCATCCATGCAAGAACGTATCCGCACGCCTTTGCTACGATACGCCGAACAGGTGTATATAAGGCAACGCGATATCCTTCGCCAGCACGCGGTTTTTCTTGCCGTCCTTGCATCGTACAAGCGTGAGGGGTACAAACGGTCGGCAAAAGCGCTTGAAGCGCGTACGGCACGTTTTATCGGGCGCGACGTTGTATCCTCGGCAGCCTTTCAATCCGAGCTGACACGAGCAAAGCGAGAGGAACACTTCCGCCGCGCGGCATCGGCGCCTACGCCGGACCCGGAGGCCGAGTACACAGAGCTTTCTATGTACAAAACAGGGTTGCCCCTTGACGAGTACCACGCGACGTATATGGAGCGCGTCAACCGCATGTACGACGATCTTGTAAACGATACGGCGCGGCAGGCGTATAACAGCCGCGTTTCCCTGAGGAACGTCGCCGAGCTCACCGTGCGATACGAGTACCAGGCCGACCGCTTGCGCAGCCTGCGGGAATCAGGCGTGCGCCTCGTATGGATCGTGCCACATGCCAATTGCTCCGCGCGTTGCGCCCCTCACCAAGGTCGGCTGTATTCCCTTGACGGTACATCGGGTGTGCAGGACGGCATTCGTTTCGAACCTATCGAACGAGCAACGGACATCCATCCAGTTACGATCAAGAGCGGACCGAACGCCGGGCGCCGCGTATACAACGGTTGCCTGACAGGATTTGGGTGCCGTCACGAGGTACGCCCGTACAAACGAGGCTATAAGCCCGAAACGATCCCTGCAAGTGTGGTAGAGCACGGACGTGAGGTCAACGCACGGCAACGCGAGTACGAACGTAAGATCCGATACGCCAAGCGTATGGCGATCGAGCGAGGTGGAACGCCCGAGGGGCGCGCCGCCGGGAAGCAGGCTCGTGAGTGGCAACGACAGTATGTCAATTATTGCAGGGCCAACGACGTGGCCTATTACCCCGACCGTCTCCGCCTTTTAGACGGAGATATATAAAACCGATTATGCTCAGCCGGTGACCGCGACCACAAGGCAACGCGCCACCACGCTTTTGTATATTCCCCGTGCCGCGCAGGGGCAAGCGCACCGATGCAAGATGGAACAGCCTTCGCAGAGAAACATCACAAGGTCAAGTATCTGCGATAGTCGCTTGCATGGGCAGGCAATATAACGCGTTATTATATCAACGAAAGGACAAAAAACAATGGCACTATTTCACAAAAAGCCTACCATCGACGAGATCGTACAGACCATTCGAACAATGAGCGAAGAAGATCGTGCGGTGTTGGAAGCTGCCCTGAACGGAGATACCGAGGAAGAAACTCCCGAAACCGCAACCGGGACTGCAGCCGAGGCCGAAACCGAGACCGCAGCTGAGGAAGTAAACGAGGAAGCCGAAACGGGAAGCGAAGCCGAAGAGGCCGGTGGCGCCGAAGAGGCGGAAGACGCCGCCGACACGTCAATTTCCGATGACACGGATACCGAAGCGGACACCGCCGATGAGGAAGCAGAGAGCGACGCCGAAGGGCCCGAGGCCGATGACACGGCACAGGATACCGAGGCGGACGAGCACGCTGGCGAAATAATCGAATCGCTGACCAGGCGCGTAAATGAGTTGGAAGAAAAGGTTTCCTCTATTACCGCATTGAAGGATCGCCTGGATGAATACGAGCAGAAGCTGTGCGACCGTTTCGGCTTCCGCCCGTCGGGTAATACCGGCAAAGACAAGAGCATTTACGACATGTCCGCAGACGAGCTGTCTGCGCACATTCGTATGAGCTGATCATCATAACTGAAAGGAATTTAATATCATGGCATTTATTTACAACGTAAACGATACCGCGACGCAGGTCCTCGCGGCAAAGCAGATCAAGGAGAACATGTTTGTTGAGCTTCTCCACAGAAACGGCAAGGGCGTTACGGAGACCGTTGAAACCAACGCCTCCACCGTCCGCATGCTTAAGTACAAGCCCCTGTCGGGCGACGCACGTACGCTCGGCGCGTCGAAGAACGGCGCATTTTTTAACGGAGCCGAGGCGGAGGTCGGTCAGGTAAGTGAGTATGACCTCAATCTCCTGCATCTCTACGACCGCAATCTCGACATTCCCGAGGTGCAGCAGGACATGTGCCCTGCCAACCTGTTCGACGCAGGCACTAAGAATATCGCCGGTCGCGTAAGTACGGAGATCAACGCTTCCACCCTCGCCTATCAGATCAAGGCGTATGCAGATGCCAAGAGCCTGGATAACGCTGTCGTTCTCGACGCTGAGCCTAACTATTACAGCGCGTTCCTCGATGCGTCTACCAGGCTTGACGATGGCGACGCGGATAACGGCATTCAGACGTTCCCTGTTGAGGAGCGCGAATTCATCTGCCGTCCCTCGTTCCGTCGCAACCTTATGACCGGCAACGGCGTGATCGTAGGCGGATCTAACTTCGCGCAGTCCATGCTTGCCAAGGGCGGCGTGGATCCCGACGCTAAGAAGGACGGCTCCATGTACGTCGGCGAGATCGATCTGATCCCCGTATATATCGCTCCCAAGCCCATTTGGGATCGGGCAAAGACGTGGGCAGGCTCGTCCGCTGTTGTCGATACCATTCAGGGCATCATGATGGCAGCATCCGCCACCGACCGCGGCATTTCTACGCAGGACTACGTCAAGATCATCGACTCCCCTTCCGGTGCCGGCAAGCGCCTGCAGCCCAAGGTGAGATGGGGCGTGAACGTATGCTATGCAAAGGGCATCGTTCCCATCGTCGCCAACGGCACGACGGCGCCTACCGTCATCACCATCACCGCTCCCGGCAGTGTTTGATAAAAGGCTTACATATTGAGGCGTATCCTTCGGGGTGCGCCTCTCCCTTAGGGGAAGGAGGAACGCATGGATAATCCTTATTCCGATGAATATATGATCTACGACGAGGCGCGGAACCGTTACACCGTAACCGAGGAGGCGCTGATCTCGCGCGGTATTGACCTGCGTGCGAGGATCGGTGCAACGGGAGCAGACGCATCGGCCATTATCGAAGCCGTGCTGCTTGCCTCACGTGATCAGGTGTACCGAGAGCTGCACAAGTTCAGCCTTAATACCGTACGACAGGACAATATGATCACCCACGTGAAGGGATTACGGCCTATCATATATGAGATCCTGTTGAACCAGGCAGAATATTACATAAAGGTCGGCGACCTCGGCAAAAGCGAAGACATCAACCGTCGCAAAGCGATGATGTACGGAGGCTTTTACGATGACATTGCAGAGGAGATCCCCTGCATTGGAACGTCGCTGATCTATTCGGGAGGCCGTTGATGGACTTTCTCGACATCATGAACGGCCGCTATTGCCACACACAGGCAGGCGGTTTATACAAGACGCTGCCAACGGCTACCTACACCGTTGACGATGAAACCGTCCATAAAGCACGGATCCCGATCGATTACGAGACGGTCAACATGCAGGAGTGGAGATACCAACAGATTTTGCGCAATCTCGTAGGGACAGACGCAGGTGTCACCGCGATTAAGACGCGTATCGACTATGGCTTTGCCGTTGGTCAGCACGTCGCTCTGTGGGATGGCGGTCTGTACCGCATTACAGGCGTTATGCGCGACACGTCGGGTGCGACACCCGAATCCTTTTACGTCTTGCCGACGCCGCTTGGAACGGAATATATCCTGACCTTGACACAGGTGGAAAACGCTTGGGGGTTGATCTGATGCGTAGTATTGAAAGCATTGGCCGAAAAGTGCTCCACATCATCAAGTCTTACGCCCCTGTAGACAGAGGAAATCTTCGAAACAACGCGATTAAGGGCGAAACCACGGGAACACAGGAATACACAGTGTCAATCGACACACGCGTAGCACCTTACGCCCAATATACCATACGCCCTTGGAGCGAAACGTCACCGCTCATATGGAGATCGGAGAAACATCCCGAATGGAACGGAAAGCATCATTCGTTTCTGTACAACCATAAAGGATGGGACCCGACCACGCCGAAGCAAAATCCAAATGAAGGATGGCTCGGACGGGCAGTGCTTGCCGCCGTAAAGGATATCGCAGAAAAAGGCGACGGCACATATACCAACGAACGAAATTAAAAGGAGCACACTATGATCGCTCTTGATACACTTGCCGAGCAGTTAGAAACGCGGCTGAACGACAAGGCAGATATGTACGGACTTGACGGTGGCATCACGGAGAACGTGAGCTATCGTTTTCGTATCGTCCTCGACACGGCGGATTACAAGGACGCGGAACGAGAGGACAACAAGGTGACCATGTACATACATGGCATAATGACATCCGACGGTGCGAACGTGGAAGGGACATCGGGAACCGCCTACAACGCATCGCTGAATGCAAGGGTGGAATTTCTCCTCCCTTTTCTTTTCACCGCATCCGAAGGTAAAAACGATCTTCTGACGTCGATCGTGCGCGACATTCTGACTGACGTCCTGCAAAGCTCCACAGGCGTCGAGATCTTCGACAATGATCGCATGTACAGCGACAACGGGATCCTGTTCTACCAAGGAACAAAATTCAGCATTCCATTGACGGGAGAACGCGCCGAGCGCCCGAAGGTAGGAGATAGCCTCACGCTTTCCCTCGCGATCAATTATTTCTTTATTGCCTACGGAGTAGGATCACGTCGCATCAAGTACGAGGTAAGCACAGATGGCGTGCATTACGAAACGGTAGGCTACACGAATGCGGAAATGGTGCGACAGTCCATACAAGACGGCAACCTGTTTTCGGAGGATGCCAAGAACATGTCAAACGGACAATACCCGTCTTCCAAGGTCACCACATCCGGTAGCGTGCTTACGGTCAAATTTGTGTCGCCGACACGTCTCTCAACATTTGACCGCCTTGCGGCACAATACCTACTGCAGGGCTATGTCACACCTCTGTATATGCGCATTTCCGTTCCGTACTCTACAAAAACGGACGGTGCCGGATCGCTCGTTGTGGCCGACCCACTTGTTGCAGTTAAACGCATGACATTCTCGCAAGCATCTCTCGCGGCACAACTCGACTATAACGCCGCATCCACCATGACGCTCGTAGAAGCGGCAACAGACGAGATAGGAGGATGACATGGCTGAGAGCGAGCATTACATAATCACCATTCGAGATGAACGTGCCAAAGAAAAGAAGCAAACCACTGCTAAAACCATGGCAGGTGACACGAACGACGAGCGAGGCGATCAGACGAGCATCCCTCCCTCCATCGCAAAAATTGCATCGTTCGGGTATGCCGTTTCCGTTGTAGACAGTTATGTTTCCATGGCACTTAACACAGTAGAGCTTCGCACGGGAAACTCGACGTTTCAGCAAAAGGTTAACTTCTATCACCAATCGACACGAAAAGCCCTGGATATAGCGGCCAACGTAGTCACAGCCGGGTCGCTCTTCGGAGCAGCCGGTGCTGTCGTGGCCGGACTCGGACTGTCTGTTACGGGCATCGTTGACATGGCAAACAACGTAAATACATATAGCATGGAAAAGCAATTGGAAAGCTATGCGCTTGAAATGACCAACATACGCGCCGGTACGCTCGGCAACCGAGGAGGCACAAGATGAACTTGTTTGTATCACTTGACGCGTGGATAGATGGTGCATGGGAGGAGCAGAAATGCACGATTCCGTTTACAAACGCGGTGCTGCTCGACGAACGCCTTGACGAAGCCAACGCTACGGTATATTCGAAGCGCGATATCTTTCCTGCGTTGACGGTCTTCCGCATGATTGCATACGAGCGCCGGGCCGCTACGGTGTATGTCAACCACACCATCTACTACGTCCTGGCAAATGACAAAAGTCCCGAATACGTCGTCGGTAGTGGCTTATATAAGCACGATCTGTATCTCATAGAGCCTACCAAGCTGCTGGAGGGCATTCCTTGCCAGACACTGACCTTTACCAACACGACCGCGACCTCGATCGGAGTAAAAAAGGCGGAACCGAAAGATGCGCCGGATGCAGCGTTCCCGTATACCGAAATGAAAGACTTCGTCGAAGACGGATTCTCGCCATATTCCTTCGATACCCCTATATCCAAAACAACAGCTTTTCAAGTACCATCTCCAAAGACGGTTGGACAGTTTGTTGTCGATGCTTTTAGTGCGTGGGAACATCCCGTGAGCGGACAAACATGGTCGGTTGTAGATGAAACGTACTATCTCCCGACACAACGGGAAGCCGTAACTTCGGAAGTAATCGTCCAAAACGGACTATACGGCAATCCGACAACCTATCAGGGAAAAAACGCAAGCCTAACGATTACCGACCCCGAAATGTATATTTTCCTAACATACAGGATCGTCATCCACAAAACCGGTGTCGAATCGTATACCGATGATAAAGCCATTCGCATCACATATACACTTACTGCCATTCAGAACGAGCACCCCTTGAAGCGGTGGACTGTCACCGACGAAGTCAACCGTTGCTTGGAGCTGGCCGACCCGATCTTTATACAGGATTTTGTGCCTTTTACAACGGATATCACGCTCAACGCATCAGATGCGGCGAAATACGATAAGGTGTTGGCGCCTGAATTCTCCATGACCGAATGCACGCTACGCGAACAGCTTAAAATCATCGGTTCCTTCATTCACGCTGAACCGCGACTAACCTTCAAGGAAAGCGACGGAGAGCTGAAGAAAGAGCTGTACTTTGATCCGATCGCAGGATTCGAAGAAGCCGTAGCATCATCGGATGCGTATACCTACCGTGAATGCAGTTTGAGCATCAACCAATACTGCACTGGAATACGAACAACGGCAACAAATCTCGTGCAATCACTTCAATATGCTTCGGGTACGATGATCGACCCGTCGCGAGACGCCTCCGGTGCAGGAACAGGTCTAACGGCTTACCGCTCTCTCCGTGCGGAAGAAAGCTACGCAAGGGTAACGGAAAACAACGGCATGTTTTCTACGCAATTGCCAATTTATTCTTTGGCAGATTTAAAAATTGGCATACTCTCGGTAGATGCGGACGGAACAAGCTCCGTAGGCACGCCACTTGCCTCGTGGTGGTTAAAACCAACCTCGGTCAAAGACTATGTTTTTGAAGAAACCGAATACGCTGCCAACCTAAGCAACTACGCAGGTGCATATCCGTACTCAAAATCCTATGCCCTGTATTATACCATCGGCAACAAAGGCATACGCGGCATGTTCTATCGCGCTCCAACACAGCTTGGATCCATTCTCCCGGATGCGATTGTAGGCAAATACACCGTAACGAACATATTGGCGGCGTGCACCACCGAGCGCACGGCCTCGCAGATCGAGGCATATCTACAAAAGAACCCCGGTTGCCTCGTTGCGCAAGTCACGTATAAACCGATATACTCTGCCCTGCTCTCTCATGAGAAGCAAGCATATACGCCGAATGCTACGCGCTTCGAGCAGATCTACAACCAGGGGGAAAATCTAATCGAAAGCCTGCACTTCGGTGAGCACGTCAAGGGTGTAGCGGCACGGCTCGGAAACGTGGAACAAACAAGAACGTACGTTTTTTACGATTTTTCCCGTGTTCCAAAGGTCACGCAAACGATTGACGGCCTGTCGATCAGCGCGGTATCTACCGAAATCCATGCAAGCTTTATCCGTTGCACAGTCGCACTGACAAAGGACTACAACCGCATCAGCGAATACGTTGGCGTCAATTCATTAAAGCGTGTGTATGAAGTGTCGGAAAGAAATACCTATAACCGCTCGATCCTTCTCAAAACCTACATTACCGTAGGACAAGCGCCTATATCAACGAGGGTGAGCCACAAGTATTTTACTTTGGATATGACGGCATTGATCGAGCTTTTCAAAGGGACCGTTCCAAGAAACGCCAGCATAACCACTTGTCTCGCCACAGGGTATGCCAAAGCAAAGAAGGGCCATGCGCCGAGAGCCTTATCGACGACGAGACTCCCCGTTGTCTCCTCCGCGCTCGGAAACGCTATGCTGTTCTCTTTTGCATACAAGGATAACTATTCCGCAGGAGATACGGCACGGTTTCTTCGTTTTGACACAGACATGGCAGGCGATATGACGGGCATGTGGCTCGACGACTGCAGCTACACGGACTATTTTGGTCGTATGTATTCTATGACATTTGCCCTCTTAGCAGATGCCTCAGCACCTGCGGGCTTGCTGAACAACACGATTCCGCCGCTCGACATGCCCTATGTCCCATCCGACCAAAGTCGCCACCTGCAGCAAATGAGCACCGCTGTAAGTTCAACGATCGGTGAGACGAGGTATCTTGTACGAAAGGACAGCCGCGAGCATCTTTCCTTCAATGTTGAAGTGGAATTCAAAAGCACGTCGGATAGCCTTATCATCGGTTCAGCCTTGGCATATCTTAATAGCTTGGTTTCCACCGAGCGCGTGGGTACTCCGCTTTTGTATATCTTGAAAAAGCCTATGGGGGATCTCGGTATAACAAAGCTGTCACGCGTACTCAAGGATATTCCACAAGGTGTAGGGGAAACGGTCGAATATATCACCGTTGACATTTTTGGCGCGAACACGCCTTCCCTTGACCGCTTCGACATCGTCTACAGCAACATGCCTACGACCGGTGCTTTGTATGTTAAGGAATTTTCGTTTAAAGAGTACCTTCTTTCCGCTGATAGTTGCTACGGTTGGGTGATCGCGATTCCTCCGGTCATTGAAACAGAGACGGAGGAGGACGAAAGCGGTACGCTTGTGTCTGTTGATACCATAAAAGGCGGCGACGTGCTTCTGATGTCAGCCAAAAAATACGCGAAGGGCGATAATCTTCTCGCCGATTGCTTCTTCTACACAGGCAATTATTAAGGAGAGTGCTACCATGATATTTTTAGCAAAACGAGACGGCACGATCCTGCCGTACACACCGACGGCCATGACGCAAGGACAGATCGGACCGTACGAGATCGTCCTGCTCGCTCCATTCCCTGCGTCGACCGTTGTTTCTGTCAGTTTCACGCTACCTAACGGAAATGTGACAACGCCGGACCTCGTACCATATGCGCCGACGTATGCCATTACGGACAACAGCGGCAATCCCGTCAACGTGTGGAAGGCTGAACCGGAAATCAACCTAACGGACCTTTCGGGAAAGATAAAACTGCAATTCTTTTTCACGGATGCAACGGGGACGATCCCGTCCACCTTGGCTGTGATCAACGTGGGACGAGGTGTGACAAGCCTTGTCCCTACCGTTGGATCTACCGATCTACAAACCATCCAGCGCTACCTTGCCGCCGCTCAACTCGCGGCGATATCCTCGCAGCAAACCGCCGCGATGGGAATGGCAGAGGCAATTGGATGGGCCACAGGACAGAAATACGTCGCATCCATTGATCAGGACGCAGATGCGCTGAGCATGACGCTTGACGAAACCGCCTTTCTCAACGCTATAGGCTATGAAGAAGGATCGTACACCTTCGAATGGCAAGGATTGAACGGATGGGTAGACACCGTCACGGGTGACTCCGTGGACCTTACGGTATATGGAATCTATCCCGGCACGGCTAACGCCTTTTCTGTTACCGTCAGCATGGTCGAAGATATTGACCCTAACGCGCCATGGTTTCACAACAATGCACGCTGGTATGCTGAGACCGCAGAGGTCAAGTGTTCCTATGACGAAGTAAATAAAATACCCAGTCAATTCTATCTTGTTTCTTGTATACACGGTTGACGATAGCAAGGCATATTGGAAGATCGCTGATTATGACGCGAACAATTACGCATATGTACGGCAATATCACACGACTAATGATGCTAATTACCCGTTATTGTTTAAGTATGATGCTGGAATAACCGATACTACAAGTTATGTAACCAAGTACACGCGAACCGCTAATAATTTATATTTCAATCCTTCAACGGGTACGCTTTACGCTACAAGATTCAGCGGCGCAATTGAAGGATTGGAAGAAGCCGTTGAGGAAGCGTTGACCGAAGCAAAGGAAAGTGGAGACTTCAAAGGCGAGCAAGGCATCCAAGGTTATAGCATTGTAGCGACGGTAGACCGTCCTGCCTTCACCGAGTCACAATGGAGCACATACGGCACGATCGGTCGTAACGAAAACTGGGGTAATACATCAAACAGCGGCGTGCGCGTCGGTGATTTATTCATCGTAGTGGGAACGTCAACGGATGCGGGCAAGGGTCACATGCTGGTGTACAGGTACACAGGAGCAAACAACTCGACGACTCTATATGGTACTTGCATCGGCCACCACATCATCTCCGCGAAGGGTGCCACGGGACCTACAGGTGCAACAGGTGCGGAGGGCTTAGGTATATGGCGAAGCTCAGCCGACCCCGCGAACACCGCGACAAGCATCGCTTTATCGACAATCACCATTCCGTCGGGGCGTTCTGTAAAGGTTGGAGATCTAATTATAGCCAACAGCACGTACAGCTATATGTTCCGTGTGACGGCGGTTGGTTCAACTGCCGCTACGGTGACATATATCTGCTCTTTGCGTGGCGCTACTGGTCCATCGGGATGGGGAAACGATGGTGCGAGCGCCGTAATTACGGGTGTATCGGCTTCTATTGATGACAACGTCGGTACGCCAAGCGTAATCGTAACGATGGGTGGTACAGAAATCGAGCGCTCGTTCAACTTCGCTTTTAAAAACCTTAAAGGTGCAACAGGTGCATCGAGCGAATGGTACACAGGTACGGGCATAACAGGTACATCCACTACGGCTACTGTATTCAGTAGTAGCGGTGTTTCATCTGCTACGGTAGGCGATATGTACCTCAACACAAGTACGTCCAATGTATATAGATGCACAACTGCAGGAGCACCTTCTGCGGCAAAATGGGTGTACGTATGTAACATAAAGGGCAAAGATGGTACAGCCTCAGAAGTAGCAACTCCAACAGTTAACGGCTTGATGTCCTCGGATGATAAAGCCAAACTTGATTACTTTGACATTGATCTTAGTAAAAAAAGAATGAAATTCGGGAATTCCTTCAAGTTTGCCCCGGTAACGAATTATACCAACGGTTGGCTCATTTATTTAGGCGCTCATAGCGCGGCTATACACTATATGATTAAGCTCACCGGGTACTATTACGATTATACCGGCTACAAACCTATCAATTCCATGTTTTCGTTCTATCACAACAATAGCACTTTTTACGCCAAGGCAAACACTGTAATACATTGTGGGCATAACCTCGGTTCTGTTTATGTTATTTACAGTGATGGAGGAGAAGGAACATATCTGTCTAACGGGATATGGGCTTATGTGCCATCTCTCGGTGGAAATCCGAGCGTGATGGAGGTCGAAGTTATGGCTGTGAGTCATTATTATGGCGCTAATATTGAATCCTACGCAGACCCTTATATATTGAATCAAAGCGTTACGGATTTCACAAATATGACGTATATAACTATTACGCCATAATAGCACACTTCAACAGTCTTATAGAGATCGTATCAATGAACTGGAGGCTATGAACACATGATATTGCAATTGCAACTCACAAACAAATCCTTGGTGGCCGTACCATATTCGGCTATCATCCTTCCTATTGCCGAGGCAAAGATTACGTTCTTTTCGGCACAGTATCGTCTCGGGCAACTCATCGCTTCGGTCAACGGTACACCGGTTGCCTTGAAGAACGATCGGACGCTCGACCTTTCGCCGTTCCTAAAGGTGGGTGTATTGGAAATTGCCGTCACCCTCGTTGTCAACGGAAAAGAAACCATGAAATGGACGTTGGAGCCTATCAACGTCCGGCTGAATGAAACAAATTATGAAGCCATCCCGGAGCTGGTCAGCTTACGAAGGGACTTGGATTCGCTTCGGGAGGACGTTGTCACTTTGAAAAAAGCCGTTCTCGAAATCGTAGAACTTATCAAAAAAGGAGAATCTGTCATATGAAACGCTTGCTTACGATCCTCGCCATCACGCTCTGCTTGTCTTGCGCATTAACGGTCCCTGCATTTGCAGAGGAGGACGGCGAAAAAATTTCAACCGATATTACCGATATTGTAGAAAATACCGAAAACCCTGACTCCTCAGAAACGCAGGTTCCGCCCGTGGAGGATCTTGTGGAACCGCCTACCGCTCCCGAGGAGACGGATACGAATGTCCCGGATTCTACGCAATCCGGTGCAACAGATGCAGACGATACGCCGGAAAACGATAGTACGTGGGACGCGTTTGTTGATAAGATCACAAATTCCTCCCTATGGATATCGATCGGTACATACGTATTATCTGCCTTCGCTCTGTACGAGCTGTTCAAATCGAAATTTTCCGGTTTGATAACGCTTGTCAAGGGGAAAGCCTCCGCTGGCGATATCAAAGACTATCTTCACAAATTCGGAAACGATATTGGGAACAACGTAGAAACGGTAAGGCGGCAACTTACAGAGCAACTTGCCGCTTCCGACGACGCAAACAAAAAGCTCATGACCATTCTGTCCATCTTTATGACGAACGTTAAGATCAATGATACCGCAAAAGCCGAGATCTTGCAGGTCCTATCGAGCGTGAAGGAATACACGGGCACCGCTGCCGAAATCGTCGAAACCGCCAATGCAGCGATAGAAGCCGCGCAAAAAACCGTTGAAACTACCGAAACGCCCGCGCTTGATGCTATCAAAGAGGAGCAGGAGCTTGTTGTAGGAGGGATCTAACATGAAAAAGCGTTGGACTTCTCTCGGCCTAAAGCTCGTCGGCTTTCTATGCATATATATAGTGCCGATCCTCCTCTTTTCGGGGGTAATGCCATTCCTTCACGGTGATATAAGCGCCGGCGTAACCTACATCGGATACGTCGGCTTTGCCCTTATAGCGATTTTTTCTTGGCACAAATTCATGGATTTTGTTAAAAAACAGCCGGAAAGTGTTTGGCGTGCCGTCGTTTTGTGCATCACACCCGTTGTTGTTTGGTGCGTGGTCAAGCTTGGACTAAACCACATAGGCGCCTTGCTCGTCTCCCTGATCTCCTATTGGGACAAGGTTCTTCTGTTTGTTGTTCTCGGCTGCCTGTGCAACGTTTTTGCGGCTCGAATAGCAACGAGAGAGGACGAGGAGGGTAATAATGGAAAATAAAAATCAATCCGTTTATGAGGATTTTTCCGAGACTTCGCGCACCGCTATGTCGATTGCCAAAAAAACGGTAAAGGACTATTTCCCCTTCTTTATCATGATCGTGGACATAGTCTTTACCGTTTTGACTAAATTTTACCGTACGGGATTTGACGCGCTTTTTTCTGCATCCTATTTCATCGAGCTGGCATCCAACATCATGGCAGTGATGTTCTGCTATTCAGCCTTTGTCCCCTATGCCTACGATAAGGAAAAGCAACTCATGACAGAATATGGTGATACATACCGTCAATGGATGGGGATTTCCCGCCGCGTCCGCCATGGGCTGAATGCTGTTTTTGGGCGGTATTGCAGAGAAAAGGACGAGGAGGACCGCACGAATATCCGACGGGCTTTCATAGAAAATCACACCATGATCCCCTGGGCTGTTTATTTAGAACGGTACGCGCATACCAAGCCTGGCATGCTCAGAGCTATGATCCGAACCGGAGAATTATCAGCCGGTGAGGCGAAAGCAATAAAACGAGCGAATCGTCAAATCAAGATGAGAGCGACGGATCCCGTCCACATCTTATGTGGTGCACGCCCCAAGCGGAACGCAAACGCTACGCGTGACGTCAACCGTAACGGTATCGCTATCGCTATGAAGCCCGTAAGTATGATCCTCCTCTCCGTTATCGTTACGGCCTTCAGCGGCGAATACGTCGGGTTGGAAAGCTTCTCTGTCATATACTCTATGATCTACTCGGTGATCCTGATCATCGTCGCGTCGTTCACAGGTTACTCAAAAGGTGCCTCTAACGCACGCGCAGATCTTGATGTCATGAAGATACGCGTCCTTTATTTGGAGAGCTTCTTCGAAGCCAAGAGGGCGATCATAGAAAAGGTAGAGCGCGGAGAACCGATCGAGGAAATCCAAACGATCGCGCCTGTTCCGACTCCCCAGGTAGCCGATTTTTCCTCTGCCGACAAAGCGCAAGAAGCCTCGGAATCTATACCTGACTAACTTTTGACTAACAAACCGCGAAAAAAAGTGATAAAATTTGATAAAGATTGACACTTTTAAATAATGAAAAAACACCGAAATTTCCTTGCTACACAAGGATTTTTCGGTGTTTTTCTTTTGGTGGAGCATAGGGGATTCGAACCCCTGACCTCAACACTGCCAGTGTTGCGCGCTCCCAACTGCGCTAATGCCCCGATGAACGCTTCTATTATATATGATTTTTTCGCACTTGTCAAGGGTGTTTTTTATTTTTTGTATTTTATTTGGTTTGTTTCATAAAAAAAGCGGCCAAGGGTACATGCGTATCCTTGGCCGCTCGTATCGATCGGTTTAACGAATGGTCTTATACATCGGTCCGTAGGCGGCGCAGGCACGGTAGTCCTGTCCTTCCTTATCCATACCGAATGCGTTCCAGGCGGAGGGACGGTAGATCTTCTCCTCGTCGACGTTGTGCATGCAGACGGGAATGCGCAGCATGGAGCACATCGTAATGAGATCGGCACCGATATGTCCGTAGCAGATGGCGCCGTGGTTGGCCCCCCAGCTGTTCATGACGTCGTAGGCGCTCTTGAAGGCACCCTTGCCCGTAAGGCGCGGTGTGAACCACGTGCAGGGCCAGGTATAGTCGGTTCTCTTCCACAGCACGTCGGTGACCTCATCGGGCAAGGAGACCGTCCAGCCCTCGGCGATCTGCATCACGGGGCCGAGGCCCTTGATCAGATTGAGACGCATCATGGTGACGGGCATTTCGGCGCGGGTGACAAAGCGCGAGGAATAGCCGCCGCCGCGGAAATAGCCGAGATCGGCATAGGGCCAGGTCGTGTGCGACATCATGGTGTCGATATCCTCGTCGGTGACCTCCCACCATTTCTTCATAACGGGAGCGCCGGAGGCGTCCTTGACCTCTCCGCAGGCGTCGACGCAGCAGGCACCCGAGTTGATGAGATGGATAATGCCGTCGGCGGCCGCTGCCTTGCCCTGCAGCTCATAGCCCGTGACGCGGCGTACCGAGTCGCAGGACCAATAGGTGCGCACGTCGGCAAATATCTGTGCGCGTCCGGTCAAAAGCTTACCGAAGAGCATCGTCACACCGTTGAGCGCGTCGTTCTCCGTGGCAAGGATGTAGGGCTCACGGGCACCGTTCCAGTCGAAGGAGGAGTTGAGGATGCTCTCGGGGAAATCACAGTTGGGATAAAAGTCCGTCCACTGGCGCTGGCCCTGGAAGCCGCCGGCGATGGCGTTGTGACCCGCGGCCTCCTCTTCGCGTCCCTCGGGCAGATGTTGGTTGCCGGAAAAGAGATCCTTGATGATACACGCCATTTTGGCGGTAAATTCCCAATCCTTTGCCTTTTGCTCGGCCGACTTCTGCAGCTCCACGGGGTTTTTATCAAAATCGGGGCGACACGTCTGCTTGATCCAGGCAAGCGCCTTCTGATATTCGGCCTCATCGTAGATGCCCTCGGTCATACGGCGGATGATCTCCACCTCGTCGACCGATTCGACGCGCATACCGAGATATTCCTCAAAAAATTCGGGAGACACGATCGAGCCGCCGATGCCCATACAGACCGAGCCGATCTGCAGATAAGACTGTCCGCGCATGGTGGCGACGGCCACCGCGGCGCGCGCAAAGCGCAGCATCTTTTCTGCGACGTCGGTGGGGATCGACGTATCGCCGGCATCCTGTACCTCGTGGCCATAAATGCCGAAGGCGGGAAGTCCCTTTTGGCTATGCGTGGCCAGAACGGAGGCCAGGTAGACGGCGCCGGGGCGCTCGGTTCCGTTGAAGCCCCAGACGCCCTTGATCGTCATGGGATCCATATCCATCGTTTCGGCACCGTAGCACCAGCAGGGGGTGACCGTCAGCGTGATATCCACGCCGTGACGGCGAAATTTGTCGGCACAGGCGGCGGCCTCTGCCACGCGGCCGATGGTGGTATCGGCAAGAACGACCTCGACGGGCTGTCCGTTGGAATAGTGAACGTTGTCGCGGATCAGCGCGGCAGCCGCCTTTGCCAGATTCATCGTCTGCTCCTCAAGCGATTCGCGCACCTTGATCTTGCCGCGGCGGCCGTCGATGGTGGGACGGATGCCGATCACGGGGTACTGACCGATTCTGCGGGTAGGTTCCATAACTTTCCTCCAAAAATGTTATTTTAATTATAATTATACACTTGAAAAAACCTATATACTTGTGTTATAATACTAAAAAGTATAAATATTTTCACATTTCAGGAGTCTTTATGAGTTACAACGAGCTCAAGCAGCACGGACGCCCCGATTTCCCCTTTGAGCTGTATACGATCAACCGCAATCACCCCAAATACGAGATGGCCTTTCACTGGCATGCCTCTGCCGAGATCGTGCGCGTTCTCAGCGGCGAGCTCACCCTCACGCTCAACAACGTCGTTCTCACCGCACGGGCGGGCGACGTCATCTTCATCAACAGCGAGGTCATCCACGGGGCCACGCCGCACGACTGTGAATACGAGTGCCTCGTCTTCTCTCTTCCCTTCCTTCACACGGGCAATCGCCTGTGCGACCAGTTCCTTGACGATCTGCGTGACGGACACATCCACATGCATCGACGGCCGGACGCGCGCGCCGCGCAGGCGGCGGCACAGATGTTTGACGCCATGAAGGGCCCGGACGACAGCCGCTGCTTCCGCACGCTGGCGGCAAGCTACGCCTTTCTCGCGCTCGTACAGGAAACGGGACAATGGATCCGCGATCTGCAGGCCGCCGAGGGCAAGGATGATCGAAGCATCCGCAAGCTCAAGAAAACGCTCAGCTTTATCAGAGAGAATTACGACAAGCCCATCACCACCGAGGACATGGCGCGGGTAGCCGAGCTGTCGAGCAAATATTTTTGCTCCTTTTTTAAATCCATGACGGCCAAAACGCCGATCGCGTATCTGACGGAGTATCGCATTGAGCGCGCCGCGCGGCGACTGCTGCATTCCGACACGCCGATCTCGCAGATCGCCTACGGCTGCGGCTTCAACGATCTGAGTTACTTTATCAAGACCTTCAAGGCACGTATGGGCGTAACGCCGAGGATCTATCGGCAGACCGTTCTGACGGAGGACGTACGATGAGCGAAAAGGAACAGATATACACCGTCACCGAGGACATCGGGATCAAGGCGTTTTTGCGCCGGGTCGCGGGGCTGTCGGCAACCTGTATAAAAAAAGCCAAATACGGGCGGATACGAAAAAACGGCGAGATCGTTCATATGCGCGAGCAGCTGCACGCGGGCGACGTCATCAGCGTCCGCTTCCCCGAGGATGAGCCGAGTGCGATCGTGCCGATCGACCGGCCGCTTGACGTATTATACGAGGACGAGGATATTCTTATCGTAAACAAGCCGTGCGGCATGCCGATCCATCCGAGCCGCGGCAATCACCTGCCGACCCTCGCCAATCTCGTAACGGCGTATCTCGGAGCGGACACCGTCTTTCGCGCGGTCGGACGGCTCGATCGCGACACATCGGGCATCGTGCTTCTTGCCAAGCATGCGCACGCCGCCTACCGCCTGTCGGAAGCCATGAAGGCGGGCGCCTTTATCAAGGAATATCTCGCCATAACGGACGGCGCACCGACCCCTGCGTGCGGAACGGTCGACGCACCGATCGCGCGAGCGTGCGAGGACTCGATGCGCCGCGTCGTACGAGCGGACGGCAAGCCCTCCGTCACCGAATATCGCACCCTTGGCATCGCCGACGACGGGCGTGCCCTCGTGCGCCTGCGCTTGCTCACCGGCCGCACGCATCAGATCCGCGTGCATATGGCATACATCGGCCACCCGCTGTGCAACGACTATCTGTACGGCCGAGGAGGCGAGGACGGCACCTACCGTCTGCACATGTGCCGCCTATCCTTTCCGCATCCCGCTGACGGACGTACCGTGACGATCGCGTCCGAGGCGCCGTTTGCGTCGGAGGCCAATGTCCGACCCGTGCCATCGGATGCATAGCACGCCGAAAAATGGGTAAACTCTCCCTATCACGTATAACACAGGAGAGTGCCACATGATTGAAAACGATACGATCAAGCTCCTTCGCGAATGCGACGCAGGGGTAAAGATGGGCGTCAGCTCCATTGAGGACGTGCTGGGACACGTCCGCAGCGATGAGCTGAAGCAGCTGCTGAGCAAGAGCAAGGATCACCACGAATGCTTAAGCTCGGACATTGAGGAGCTCCTCACGCGGTACCATGACGACGGCAAGGATCCGAGCTTCATGGCCAAGGGGATGTCACACATGAAAAGCAGCATGAAGCTCATGATGGATCCCACCGACGCCGCCATTGCCGATCTGATGACCGACGGCTGCAACATGGGCGTAAAATCGCTCAGCCGCTACCTCAATCAGTACGCCGCGGCCGATGAGCAAAGCAAAGATATTGCAAAAAAGCTCATCCGCATAGAGGACGACTTATCCGTGGATATGCGCGGATTTTTGTAAAAGACAGCCGAATTGCAAACAATGCGTTGCAATTCGGCTGTTTTTGTTGATTTACTTATGAGCAAAGCAGATATTATCGATATAATATCCCGTGTTTTGCTCCTTAACGGTCATACAGTAATAGATGGCCGTATAGGTATCATTGCACAGCGTATTATTGATCACGCGCTGTGTGATGTAGGTATCGTTGACGTAATAACGAACCGTAAAGGCATCCTCCGTCATGAAGAACTCGATGCGCAGCGTCGTCCACTCCGTCGCCGACAGGTCACACAGCTTGCCGCCCGCATCGGTAGTCAGCGCGTTGCCGTTGCTCTTTAAAAACGGAAGGCCGCGATCCTTGCCCCACGTCGCACCGGCGCTATTAAAGAACTGCATATTGAAGGCAGCCGTGCCGTTGGACGAGGATACCAGGCGCAGATCCATGGTCAGAACGGCATCAGGAAGACCGCCGTTGTTGCCCGGCAGGTCGTCGTTGTTCTGTGCCTGGACGTACGTAGCTAACGTGACGTCCTCGCGAGTAACCGTCTGATAATGATTTCCCCTTTCCTCGCGGATCGTGACGACCAGCTCGCTGGTAGCCGACTGTACGGTGCCCTTGCCGTTCATGAGAGAGAAGGCTTTGCCGTCCTCCATGTCGAACAGCTTGTCGATCGTATAAACGAACGATTGCGAGCACACGCGACAGGACGTCGTCAGCGTTCCGGCCTGCTTGTCAATGGACGCGGTGCTCTTGTGCGGCGTGGTAGCCTTGATCACGATGTCATCGGTCTTGCCGCATCCCGTACAGGTCGAGCGCTTGATACCGTCCTTGCATTTTTGGACCTCTTCGACGACCGTACCCTCATCCCACGTATGCGATTGCGCGTTCATGACCCTGCCGCAGCTCTCACAGGGATTATAGTGCTTGTCGCCGTTGTCGATCCAGACGGATGTCTGCGCGACGTGCTCGCTCGTAGGAGGAATAACGGTCGTGGCCTCGTAGCCGCAGGTCGTACACACGCGTGCATACGCACCCGGCGTACCGCAGGTCGGTTCGGCCTTCAGCGTTTGCGCCTGCGGCAGCGTATGCTTCTCCGTCGCCGGAATCACCGCCGTACGCTTGGTGTTGCAGGCGGCGCACGTATACGTCATTTCTCCGTCCGTGCCGCAGCCGGGCTCTTTCGTTTGCTCGCCGTCGCTCCACTGATGAGCGCCGGTCGCTGCCTCAACGAACGCGTTCGTTGTATCGCAAACGAGGCAGGTCCTCTGACGGACACCGTCCGTCAGGCAGGTCGGTTCCGTCGTCAACTCACCGACCGTCCATTTATGATTGCATACCTCCTCGGGCTCATGACAAGCCACGAGTGTGACCGACAGAGCCAGCACGAGGAAAAGGAGTATCAAAAGCTTTGTTTTCATATCATTCTGCCTCCCCTCTCATCATCCCTGCACCGGCGTCAGCGTAACGGTACCGCTACCGGCATACGTGAAGGTCAGGAAATGCCCTTCCTCCGTAACGGTGATCGTGTCGACCATCGTTGCGCCGACCGCGACCGTCCACTCACCGGCCGCAAGGCCGCCGACGTAATAGTTCATCTCACCCGCGCCGGCCGTAAAGCTTATCGGCTCGCCGACGTACGCGGTATCCTTCATGAAGATCGCCGTCTGGTCAAGCGCCGTTGCACCGATGTATACGTCGGTTTCGATCAAGGTAGACGTTACCGTTTTGGTCGTCTCGGAATCCGTCACGTACAGCACGTTCATCAGATAATTCGTCTTGTTGCCGGTAGACGGGCGGATATCCACGCGCCCCCACATGGGACCGAAGTTGCTGGTATTACCGATCGGAAGGTACTTACCGGAATCGGGCAAGTAGAAGCGATTGTCGCCGTCGCCGCCGTGGACATTGATGGCGTCCGCTCCCTTGAGGGAGGTGAGAACGAGCTTGCCGCCCGTACCGTTGTCGATGGTGACCGTTTTGTTCGCCGTATCCACCGTGGGCTCCGTGACGCATTGCAGGATAAAGGTCTTCTGGAAGCTTGGGGAATCCGCGGTGATGTTATCAAAGATGAACATGATCATCGGGAAGGTCTCGTCCTCGGTGTACGTCACCAGCATCGTACGGCCAACGTGGTCAACGGTAACGGCATCGTAGGCCTTCGTCATATCGTTGGCGTAGTAGACGTACTTGGGCGAGGTCTTAGCCTCGTCGAGATACCCGTATTGTACACCCGTTACAAAGCCGGTCTCATACATCGGATCAGAGAACCATTCCATACCGCTGGCGGTGGGCGAGATCTTGATCTGACCGCCCGAATAATAGCCGGACAGCGTCGTCGCAAGCGACGGGTTGTAGATCAAAAGGCCGTTATGGCCGATCGTGGCCTCATGATAATAGAAGTGATGCTCCGTGCCGTACTTATTATACCGTCCGGCATCGGCTGTCAGAATGCCCTTGTAGTAGATCTGGAAGTTGCCGACCGACTCATGGTCGTGACCGCCGGAGGAGCGACCCGCGCCCTTCATAAGAACAGCGATCGTTTTATCGCTGTCCCATGTGTTACGTACGATCATCTGCTGGTAATACGCGCCGTTATACTGTACGGTATCCAGCTGCTCGCGCCAATCCTCGTCAAGCTCGCTCTCATCCAGGGTCGAAAGACAGATCAGCACCTCAATGGCAGACAGCTGCGTATGGTTGCTGTAATAATAATTATACGTATCTCCCGCATATTCACGTATGTAGGAAAGAACGACGGGATCGTTGCAAATATACGCATCCATAAAGGCTACGCCAAGGAAGGTGGTCATCGGCTGCACACGACCGTCACCCGTCGTTAAGACGTAGTCGTCGGATACTCCGTGTCCAAGGAAGGAGCGAACGATCTGCTTGACGTCGTCCGCATTGTACGGGTTCTGGCCGACGGCCTTATCAAGAAGCCACATAGCACGCAGGTCCGTCATGTAACGCATCTGTGCATATTCAGCGGTTCCCTCAGGGAACATACCGGCCGCATAAATCAGCTGGCGCGGCGGAATATATTCCTCATACAGACGCCCGCCGATCATATCCCACCAAGCGGGGACCTCGTCGAAAATGGCAAGAGCAAAGCTGAGATAGTCACGCATGAACTGCGTTTCGCTGGAGTGGCCGACGATCGTGCCGCCCTCCTTGACGGGCGGGAAGCCCATTTCCATCTTGATACCGCCGTAATGCGCGCCGTCGGGAATGCTGCTGTAGCCCGAGCACAGAAGATGCTCCACGCCCGAGATGATCTTCAGCTGCATATCCGCATCCAACAGATCGTAGCACCAGTCGTATACCAGCGCGGCGGTATACATCGTGTGACCGTAGCGGCGCCACTGGTCATCCTGGAAATATCCGATATCCAGCGTGAGCATATTATTCATCAGCATATAGATGGCCTCATAGCCGTAATAAGCTTCGCCGGTCAGAAGATAGTTCATGGCCTTTGCCTGAATACGGATCAGCACGCGCGGGTCGTAGTTGTACACGCCGGGCGAGCCATCACCGCCCTTCGGACCGTTTTCCACCTTGGGAGGCAAGGAGCCGTCCCCCTTGGCATTGACCAATTCCCGGAAGGCCGCCACCAGCTCAGGGTAGGCGTCCTCGTTGGAGAAGGTCTCGCGAAGTGCCGGCAGGTCGCCTGCCGTGAACAGCAAACGGGGATGCTCGGCGATCGGCGTCGCCGTGGGAGACTCCCACAGATCGTCGACGTCAAGCTCGAGCGTGATCTCGGCTCCGCCGAAATCGGCAATATCAAAGGCCGCGATCTTGTCCTTGTATTCCTGAATCTTCTGCGCCTGTGAGGACAGAAGCTCCTCCTTCGCCGTCTGATCCTGTGCGATCTGCTCGGCTAAGAGCTGCTCGTAGGTAAGGATCTGCAGATCCCATACGTCCTCGGGCACCTTCATCGTCGTGTCCTTGACGTATGTATCGTACAGGTAGGTGAGGCAACGCTCCCACGCGGCATCTCCGTTGGCATAGATCGCGATGACCGACCCTTCGGCCGCGATGCCCCACAGATGGTCCTGCGCGTCACCCTCTGCCAGCTGCTCACACAACGATGTTGCCGGTGCGCGATCCACCGTGCCTACGAGAAGGACGTTCTCTTCCCCGGCATCCGACTCGGATACGAGCTCCAGCCGCGCGCCTGTCAGCTTCAACTGATTGCTGAGCGCTGCCGCGCGCTGCTTCCACGTGTTATCCCCCACAGGATACACGATCACGTAATCGGTCACACCCTCGTCAATGACCGTCATCTCGGGCACGTCGGGCTGCGGCGGATCGTCGTTACACGACGCAAGAGCCAGCGTGGCAAGAAGCAGGATGAGAAGTGTGATCAGCCAATGTCTCGTTTTCATATATCTTTCCTTTATATATATGCCGGGGCTTTCGCTCCGGCATATATATTCTACCTATTCGTATTACTTGCTTCCAAAGAATAAATTATCAAAATAGTAACCGGTATCCTGGTTTGAAATATTCGTGTTAAGATAAAGAACGTTGTAGCTGTCATTCAGCAGCGTATTGCTAAACGTGCGCGATGCTTTGTATTTGTTATCCACAAAGTATTTAACAACGAAGGTATCATTCACCATCTGAATTTCCATACGAATGTTCACCCATCCGTTCGTATTGGCCGTTCCGATGGAGGTCGTTGTATTACCGACGCATATGTCGTTCCCTACGATCTGAAAGAATTGGATGCCTCTCGAATTGTCGGTCCACGAGCCGGAGGAATTGTAGAAGGAGAACATAAATTTGGCGCCGCTGTTCGTCTTATCCACGCCCATAATGTCAAAGCTGAGAACGGCATCGGCCGCGCTTGAGGTTACAAGGCCGCTGTTATTCTGTGCCTGGTATTGGGCAGAATTGGTCGTCGATGCGCCGTTACGAACGAGGACCTGATAGCCGTTTCCATTGCCTTTTTTGACCCACGTGGCAATATCCGTATCCTTGGTTATCGAGGTACCGTTACCGGCAACCAGCGACAGCGGAACGGTCGAATCGTCAAAATCGTACAGGAACTTTACGTCATAGGTATACGTATCCTCACAAACCGAGCAGGTGTACGTAACGGTGCTGTTTTCCTTATCCAAAGCAGCCGACGCGGTGTGTGCCTTGTTGGAAGCCACGCTAACCTGCGACGTCTGACCGCACACCTTACAGGAGGCCTCCTTAATACCCGCCTTGCATCCGTCAGGCTCAAGGATCACCGTTCCATCGTCCCACGTATGGGCTTCCTCCCCCAAGGACTTACCGCACACCGCACAGGGCGTATAGTGCGCCGCTTCAGCAGCAACGGGCGTATCGTCCGGTACGTGATCTCCGGTAGAGGGTGTAACATAGATACGCTCGTATCCGCACGTCAGACATGTACGCGAGCGCGTGCCCGTCGCGCCGCAGGTCGGCGCGGTGAGGACCGTTACCTCCTCCGACATCGTATGCATACCGGTTGCGGCAACCGCTTTCGTGTCGGTCGCATCGCACGACGTGCAGTGATACGTCATGACGCCGTCAACACCGCAGGTCGGCTCTTTCGTCTGCTCGCCGTCATCCCAAACGTGCTGTCCGACAGCAGGCTCGACGACCTCTTGGGTCTTTTCGCAGACAAGGCAGGTCACGACACGGACTCCATCCGTAAGACAGGTCGGCTCGGTCTTTACCACGCCCATGTCCCATTTGTGGTTACATACCTCCGGCTCGTTACAAGCCATGAGCGTGACCGACAAGGTCAACGCAAGAAGAAGCAGAAACAAAGCTTTTATTTTCATCATTATTACCTTCCTTTCCGTATGAACGCTTACGAAACAGGTGTCAGCGTAACGGTACCGGTGCCGTCGTAGGTGAAGGTCAGGAAATGCCCCTCCTCCGTAACGGTGATCGTGTCAACCATCGTTGCGCCGACCGCGACCGTCCACTCACCGGCCGCAAGGCCGCCAACGTAATAGTTCATCTCACCCGAGCCGGCCGTAAAGCTTATCGACTCGCCGACATACGCGGTATCCTTCATGAAGATCGCCGTCTGGTTCAGTGCCGTTGCACCGATATACGTATCGGTCTCGATCAGCGTGGGCGTCACCGTCTGTTTCGTCGAGGAATCCGTCACGTACAGCACGTTCATCAGATAATCCGTCTTGTTGCCGGTGGCAGGACAGATGTCTACGCGCCCCCACATGGGACCCATGTTCGACGTAAGCGTCGAATTGACCAGCTTGTCGGCACCGGGGAGATAGAAGCGCTCGTTGCCGCCGTAGACGTTCATCGTATCACAGCCCTTGAGGGAGGTGAGAACGAGCTTGCCGCCCGTACCGTTGTCGATGGTGACCGTTTTGTTCGTCGTATCCACCGTGGGCTCTTTGACACACTGAAGAACAAAGGTCTTCTGGAAGCTTGCGGAATCCGCCTCGATGTTGTCAAAAATGAACATGATCATCGGGAAGGTCTCGTCCTCGGTGTACGTCACCAGCATCGTACGGCCGACATAATCGACCGTAATCGTATCATAGGCTTTGGTCATATCGTTGGCGTAATAGACGTACTTGGGCGAGGTCTTAGCCTCGTCAAGATACCCGTATTGTACACCCGTAACGGAGCCTGTCACATATATATCCTTATCTAGCCACTCAATGCCGCTGGCCGTCGGCGAGATCTTGATCTGACCGCCCGAATAATAGCCGGACAGCGTCGTCGCAAGCGACGGGTTGTAGATCAGGAGGCTGTTGTGACCGATGGTTGCCTCGTGATAATAATAATGATGATTCGTTCCATACATATCGTACCGTCCGGCATCGGCCGTCAGAATACCCTTGTAGTAGATCTGGAAGTTTCCGATCGACTCATGGTCATGACCGCCGGAGGAACGGCCGGCACCCTTCATAAGAACGGCAATCGTTTTATCGCTGTCCCATGTGTTACGTACGATCATCTGCTGGTAATACGCGCCGTTATACTGTACGGTATCCAGCTGCTCGCGCCAATCCTCGTCAAGCTCGCTCTCATCCAGGGTCGAAAGACAGATCAGCACTTCAATGGCCGACAGCTGCGTATGATCGCTGTAATAATACGCATACGTGTCTCCTACGTACTCACGGATGTAGGAAAGAACGACGGGATCGTTGCAAATGTATGCATCCATAAAGGCTACGCCGAGGAAGGTTGTCATCGATGGCACACCACCGTCACCTGTCGAAAAGACGTATTTGTCGGCTACGCCGTGGCCGAGGAAGGAGCGAACGATCTGCTTGACGTCGTCCGCATCGTACGGGTTCTGGCCGACGGCCTTATCAAGAATCCACATGGCACGCAGGTCGGTCATATAACGCATCTGTGTATAGCCCGCCGTTCCCTCGGGGAACATGCCGGCCTCGTAGATATACTCGCGAGGAGGAACATATTCATCATACAAACGGCCGCCGATCATCTCCCACCAGCCGGGCACCTCGTCATAGATCGCGATGGCAAAGCTGAGATAATCACGCATGAACTGCGTTTCGCTCGAGTGACCGACGATCGTGCCTCCCTCCTTGATGGGGGGGAAGCCCATTTCCATCTTAACACCGCCGTGATGTGCCATCTCGGGCGTACCGGAGGTACCGGAGCACAGCAGCTTTTCGACACCGAGGATGATCTTATACTTCGTATCCTCATCCAGCAGATCATAGCACCAGTCGTATACCAGCGCGGCGGTATACATCGTATGACCGTAGCGGCGCCACTGGTCATCCTTAAACCAATCGATCTGCAAAGAGATCATATTCTTGAATATCATGGAAATGGCCTGATAGCCATAGTACTCGTCACCGGTGAGAAGATAGTTCAGCGCCTTGGCCTGGATCTTGATCAGCACGCGAGGGTCGTAGTTGTAGACACCGGGTGCTCCGTCGCCGCCCTTAGGACCGTTTTCGAGCTTTTCACCCAGCGTTCCGTCATCGGTCGATTCGACCAGGGCACGGAAGGCGGCGACGAGCTCGGGAAAGTCCTCTTCATTATTAAACGTGGTGCGAAGCGTGGGCAGATCCTCTGCCGTAAAGAGCAGGCGAGGATGCTGATCAATGGGATCGGTGGGAGGCAAAGCCCAACGGCCGCCGAGATCGGTGGTGATCGAGCCGCCACCGAGATCCTTGGACGTCAAGGAAGCGACGTACTCTTTGATCGCATCGATCTCTGCCTGCTTGGCAGCCTCATCCTTGGCAGCATCGGCTGCGGCATCGGCTAAGATCTCGGCCTGCAGCTGCTCCTTGGTATACAGCTTCAGACTCCAAACGTTTTCGGGAACGGCAAATGCCGTATCGGTCAGATACGTCGCGCCTACGTAGGACAGGCACCTATCCCAAGCATTCGCATCCGTCGCACCGATAGCGACCGTCGCTCCGTCCGCGATCACGCCCCAAGCGATATCGCCTTCATCCGCCTTGTCCAGCTGCTCGGCAAGCGTCGCCGACAGCGTGCGGTTGGTCGGACCCATGAGGATCTCATAGGCAGCCTGTTCCTCCGTGTCCGACACGAATTCCAGGCGAACGCCCGTTTGATTTAACAAATTGGAAAGCGCAATGGCTCTTTGTCTCCACTCATTGCTTCCGTCGGGATATACGATCACGTACGCCGACTCGCCGTCCGCGATCAGCGTCATGTCCGGCACAACAGGCTGCGGCGGATCGTCGTTGCACGACGCAAGCACGCATACGCTGAGCAAAAGGATGAGCAGACATGCCAGCAAATGTTTGATTTTCATACGAAGGATTCCTTTCTTTTTTTGCCAAACGACAAAGTTTATAAACCGATGGACTGGTTTCTCATGTTACGAGCAAGTGACGGGCACGGTATCGTATACGTCCTGATCCGAAACGATCAGCTCGCCCTGCACGTTCTGCATCGTGATCGATTCGGGCAGAAGATACGGATTTTCCTCGTGCGACAGCGCTTCCTTCGTCGCGTTGCGAATACGGAAGACGGACACGGGGCCGTCATGCTTCAGCGTCAGACCGTTGATGTACACACGGCGCACGGTGTAGTTCGGCAGACCGTTGTACACGGGGATCCAGTTGCCGCCGATCAACGTCTGGATCGGCTCCTCTGCCGTGCAGCTCGTGATATACACGTCACCGTCAAACACACTGTTGTAGTCGTAACGCAGCGTAATGAACTCGCCGCCCCACAGGCGGGTCACGTTTTCGATTACCAGATCGCCGCCGCCGATCGGCAAAATGCCGAAGCCCAGGGTGCAGTTGCGGATGACGGCGTTGTGCATACCCTGGTGGGAATCGAAGCGGTCCATGTAGCAGCCGTCAAGCAGCGTGTTGCGGCAGAAGTTGGAGCCCATGATACCGTGATACTGCGCGCGGTCGGTAATGTCACCGATCTGCGTCAGCCCGATCAAGGTCAAGCCGATGCAGTGCTCTGCGTTGATCGTATAGCTTCCCATTTCGTTGCGGACCTGCTTACCGTTCAGATCCTGGAAGAAGCTGTACGCCTTGTGTCCCTGGACCGTCGAATCACGGAAGGTCACGTTGCAGGCCAGCTTGAAGAAGAAGGTGCCGGCATACGGTACGCCTCGGCTGCCGTAGTTATAGGCGGGATCCTCGTGCTCGCCCTCCTTTGTCTGACGAATGCCCACGAGGGTCGTATTTGAACGCTCGACACTAATGCCTCGATAATAATAGCAGTAGTTGTTTTTGTAGTCGGGATCGTACGTGCAGGGGTCGCAGGTTACCGTCTTGATATGACCGCCGCGGATGGTGATCGGCGTATCGGTCGTCGAATAGGCGCGCAGACACGTAACTGCATCATAATCGTACTGGATCGGCGTGGTCGGATCCACGTTGCCCTTTTCATCGACGAGAATGATCTCCTTGCGGGGTACGCCGCCGTTTGCGTTTTCGCCGTAGCGCTTATAAATACGGTCGTGATCGTTTTCGATATACAGCATGCACGGCTCGTCGAAGGTCAGACCGATGTTTGCCTGTCCCTTGGTGAGTGTCATCCCCTCGGGGATCGGCACATTCTGCACGGCCTTGTCGGAAACGACACGGAAGATCTGGGTCGTGCGCGCCTTGGAATCATTCCAGCGAACGACGGTATCGTCTATATAGAAGATCGCATCCTTCCAATCGACGTTGGTGCGAATGACGGCGGACGTGTAGGTGCATCCGATATAATACGTAGCACCGGGTGTGGCTTCTACATCTGCTCCCTCGGCATTGGCAGCCTCGTGCGTAAGACGAATGGCCTCGAAGTCGTTGGTAACGCCGTCACCCTTGGCTCCGAAATCACGGTAATAAAAAATTTTTTTCATACGGTTTTCCTTTTTACAAATATGGAACGGCACAGACACGGGTGCCAGCCCTATGTCCGTGCAATGGGTCTATGGTACGGAAGAGCAAGTTGATCCGCTTGCTCTTCCCTTTCTCTTGATGTAGCTAATGGATCGATATGGTATCCTGTTGATCCGATTACTTTTCGCGTGTGTATTGTACGTTGTTGATAATGACCGTCTGACCGGCAACGATCAAGCTTCCCTTCTTAAGCCCCTTTACCGTAACCGTTTCGGGCAAAAGCAACGGATTGATCTCACTGGCCGCAGCGGCGGCCGTAGCACCGGAAATATTGTATACCGAAACTTGCCCACTACGCTTAAGGGTCAAGCCGTCTATGTAAACGTTGCGCACGACATAGTTTGGAAGTCCGTTATTATGCTCCTGCCAGCCGCCGCCGATCAGACAGGTTATGGGCGCTTCGGCCGTACAATCCTTGAGGTACACGTCGCCGTCAAACACACTGTTATAGTCATAACGAAGCGTGATGAATTCGGTCCCGGACAGACGGGTCACGTTTTCGATTACCAGATCGCCGCCGCCGATGACTAAGATACCGAAGCCGAGGGTACTGTTGCGGATCGTGGCGTTATGCATACCCTTATGCGAGTCGAAGCGGTCAAGATAGCAGTCCTCCATCAGCGTGTTACGGCAGTAATTGGAGCCCATGATGCCGTGATACAGCGCACGGTCAGTGATGTCCGCCGATTTGCCGTTGGTAAGAATCTGCTCAAGGCCGATAAGGTTGAGGTTGATGCAATACGTAGCGTTGATCGAGTAGCTGCCCATTTCGTTGCGTGCACCATTTTTTTCAAAGAAGCTGTACGCCTTGTGTCCTTGGATCTTCGAATCCTTAAGGGTCACGTTATACGCATAATAGAACGTGAAGGTACCAGCATAAGGAACGCCCTTGCTGTTATAGTTATACGACGGGTCCGTGTGCTCGCCCTTCTTGGTATACTTCACGCCCTCAATGGTGGCATTGGAGCGAGAAACGTACAAGCCGCGGCTGTAGTAGCAATAGTTGTTCACATAATCGGGGTCGTACTCCGTCGGGTTGCAGGTATACGTCCGAAGGTGACCGCCCTTGATCGTGATAGGAGCATCGGTGGTCGAATAAGCCGTGATGCTCGTGATGGCCGCATAATCGTACTGAATGGGTGTCGAGGGATCGACATTACCGTTTTCATCGACCAGAATTACTTCGTTACGGGGATCACCATTGTCGTTATTCGTGGAGCTTTTACGAATGAATATACGCTCGTTATCGTTTTTAATATGCAGCATGCAGGGCTCGTCGAAGGTCAGGCCGATGTTTTCCTGTCCCTTGGTCAGCGTCATGCCGCTGGGGACCGTGATCGGCTTTGCGGCGGTATTGGAGGTGACCTGGAAAATGTTCTTACTGCGCGCCGAGTTGTTCCACTCAATCACGGTATCGTCAATATAGAACACGGCGTTCTTCCAATCCACGTTGGTCTGAATGATCGCAGGATTGGCAATGGCACCGATGTAATAGGTAGCTCCCTCATCGGCCCAGACGTCGATGCCCCACTCGTTGGCATAGCGATGGGCGTCGCGGATCGCCTCATGGTCCTCGGCTACACCGTCACCGACAGCACCGAAGTCGCTGTACAGCACGTAGGCCTCCTTCTCCACCGTGTAATCGCACTGTACGCAAGGGATCTGACGCTTGTTCGCATCATAATTCACCTCGGCGTTATAGATGTCCAATTTGTGGCCGAGCTTGACGATGGCTCGGTCGTTTGTATCGCCGCAATTGACACACGTATACGTGAGAATACCGTCCTCCGTACACGTCGCATCCTTCGTGACCGCACCGCCATCCCAAGAGCACTTCGTCGCCTCGTTGGTTACGGTCTCTTCCTTGGTTTCGTCGCAAAGCGAGCAGACATACTGTCGCTTGCCCTCCGTCAGCTCGCCGCAGATCGGCTTTACGGTAAAGCTGCCGGCTACCCACTCATGCGTACACGGCGTTTCGGGGTCGGGCTCGGGCGGATTGCATGCCACAAGCGCCGTCACACACAGCACGAGCATGAGCAAGACGGACAGAAGTACAGTCAATTTCCTCATGGTTTTCATAATGAGCATCTCCCTTTAAAATAAATTTTACGTATTTATTATAAAACAAAAGGGGTGAAAAAGCAACCGCTTTTCACCCTTTTGTGCTTTTTTGGCATTTTGACCGAATTTAGCAGGCAAATGCACCGTCGTAAACGCAAAATCTTGTGCAATTTGCCGACGGTTTATTTTCCTCTCGTGACTTCCACCGATTCAAACAAGGAAACATTGTTGGATACGATCAAGGATCTTCCCTTAATGCCCTTCCAGGAAATAGACTCAGGCAAAAGCAACGGATTGATCGTGCTATCAAGTGCCGCCTGCGAAAGCCCGGCAATATTGTACACCATCATGTTGCTGCCGTATTTTGCTTCCAGGCCGTCAATATATACGTTGCGTACCATATAATTCGGCAAGCCGCAATAGCTTTCATACCAGTTACCGCCGATTATGTATCGAACATTTTCTTCGGCGACACAGTTTATGATATATACGTCTCCATCAAACACACTGTTATAATCGGCGCGAAGCGAAATGAAGGCGGCTCCCCAAAGGCGCGTGACGTTTTCCACGATCAGATCACCGCCGCCGATGACGAGGATGCCAAAGCCGATGGTGCTGTTGCGGATGGTGGCGTTGTGCATGCCCTGGTGGGAATCGAAGCGGTCAACATAGCAATCATCCATCAGCGTGTTACGGCAGAAGTTGGAGCCCATGATGCCGTGATACTGCACGCGGTCGGTAATGTCCGCCTTTTCACCGTTTGCAACGATCTGATCCAAGCGTATGAAATTGAGTCCGATACAGGAATTGGCGTAGATCGTATAGCTGCCCATCTCATTACGCGTACCGTTTTTCTCAAAGAAGCTATACGCCTTGTGACCTTGGATCTTCGATTTGCGGAAGGTTACGTTATACACGTAATCAAACGCAAAAATGCCGTAGTAAGGCGTTCCCTTGTTATCGTAATTGTTCGCCTGGCTCTCGTCCTCGCCCACCTTGGTATATTTCACGTTGGTGATCGTCGTATTGGAGCGATTGACCTGAATGCCGCGACGGAAGAAGCAATAATTGTTTTCATAATCCGGATCGTAATCCGCAGGATTGCACGTTACGGTTCTGAAGTGACCGCCCTTAACGGTAATGGGCGCTTCGGTCGTGGAATAGGCCGTAATGGAGGTAAGACCGTCATAATCATATTGGATAGGTGTCGAGGGATCCACGTTTCCGTTCTCATCGACAAGGATGACCTCCTGCAGCGATTGGCCGTTGTTTCCGTTTCCACTGCTGTCGTTACGTATGTAGATCTTCACATTCGAATTCTTAAGCTCCAGCATGCAGGGCTCGTCAAAGGTCAGACCGATGTTCTGCTGCCCCTTGGTCAGCTTCATATCCGAGGGGAACGTAACGGCTTTTTTACCGGTCTTCGGATCGATCTGGAAAATATTCTTTTCGCGCGCCGCTACATTGTCCCATTCGATCGCCGTGTCGTCGATCATGAACATAGCATCCTGCCAATCGACGTTCGTTTGGATAATGGCAGGATTGGCAACGGCACCGATGTAATAGGTGGCTCCCTCGTCGGCCCAGACGTCGATGCCCCACTCGTTGGCATAGCGGTGGGCGTCGCGGATCGCCTCATGGTCCTCGGCTACACCGTCGCCGACAGCACCGAAGTCGCTGTACAGCACGTAGGCCTCCTTCTCCACCGTGTAATCGCACTGTACGCAAGGGATCTGACGCTTGTTCGCATCATAATCCACCTCGGCGTTATAGATGTCCAATTTGTGGCCGAGCTTGACGATGGCTCGGTCGTTTGTATTGCCGCAATTGACACACGTATACGTGAGAATACCGTCCTCCGTACACGTCGCTTCCTTCGTGACCGCGTTACTCTCCCACGCGCACTTCGTCGCCTCGTTGGTCACGGTCTCTTCCTTGGTTTCGCCGCAAAGCGAGCAGACATACTGCCGCTTGCCCTCCGTCAGCTCGCCGCAGATCGGCTTTACGGTAAAGCTGCCGGCTACCCACTCATGCGTGCACGGCGTTTCGGGGTCGGGCTCGGGCGGATTGCATGCCACAAGCGCCGTCACACACAGCACGAGCATGAGCAGAACGGACAGAAGTACCGCCAATCTTTTCATGGATCTCATAACGAAATATCTCCTTTAGATTAAGTTTTTCCATCCCTATTATAAAGCAAAAGGAGCAAAAAAGCAACCGCCTTTTCGCTCTTTCCGCTTTTTTGGTTTATTTGCCGAAAACCATCTCGCGAAGGACACGGTTTTGGCAAAAAGATTTGTGCATATTGTTCAACGGCAGGCGATCGCTTTACGCAAACCGATACGTACCGTGCGGCAAAAGCTCGACGCGCCGACCGTCGACGACGCCGTACAGCGTCACGTCCGACGGATTGATCACTTCCTCGTCGGTGACGACCAGCGAACGGACCGCGTCCTCATAGCGAAACAGCTCGATGACAGGCGCGTAATAATACTCCTCGGGGCGGTTGCCGATCAAGCGGCAGACCTCGCGCAGATCCTCCCAGTTCCCCGCACGCTCAAAGTCGACCGCATGCACGCCAAAGCAAAAGAAGCGAAGCTCGCCGTCGTCGGCGGCGGCAATATAGTCCTTGGCACAGGAAAGCAGGTGGTAGCTGTCGGTCGTGTAGCTCCACGCCATGCGATCGGGTGGGAAATGGTACTGCAGGCTGTCAAAGACGCAGCCGGTCTTGCGCATGTACGAAACGCCGCTGTTGCGCAGCGCCTCCCGCAGCTCCTCGTTATCCTGCTCACTGTACGGCCAAACGAATCCCGTGACCCGTCCCTCGCCGAAGATATCCTCCAGCGCTGCGCGGCTCTGCTCGGTAAAGGACAGATACGTCGGCACCGTCGCCACGCCGTATACACGGCCGCGCTCGGTAAACGTGTAATAGCCTTCGATCTCCGTCTTGTAAAACGTGCGCTCGGCAGCGTTTGCCGGATCAAGTGGTGCGTCCGAAAACGAAAAATCCGCGCGCGCCGGCGTCATAGCCATCGGATGGAAGCGAACGTGATTGGCGATCTCCTGATCGCGGTAAAAGTCACGGTAGCCCGCCGCATCGAAGGCTTTCAAAATGTGCGAGCACAAATTGAAGGTGCCGCGAAGGCCGCAGGGGCGCACGATGTCAAGAAGCACCTTATCCCACGTCACGTTTCCGTCGTCCATCGTAAACGTGACCGACTTACGCGTATACCCGGGGAAAAACCGAAAATCGACCGTATGCTTCATACCGTATCACCGTCGTTCCCTTCGTTTTTTTGTGCGGATGCTTCGTTCTTTGACGATTGACCGCTCTGCTCCCGATAGCTGACCGTCGTATTCGCCGGCACCGAATGCGTCAGCCACACGTTACCGCCGATGACCGAGCCGTCGCCGACCGTCGTGCGTCCGCCGAGGATGGTCGCGTTGGCGTAAATGATGACGCCGTTTCCGATATTCGGATGGCGCTTGATCCCCTTGACGGGATGACCGTTTTCATCAAGCTCAAAGCTCTTGGCACCGAGGGTAACGCCCTGATAAAGCTTGACGTGCTCCCCGATGACCGTCGTTTCTCCGATAACGATACCGGTGCCGTGGTCGATAAAGAAATACGCGCCGATCGTAGCGCCCGGATGGATATCAATGCCCGTTTTCCCGTGGGCGTACTCCGTCATCATACGCGACAGATACGGGATCTTATGCAGATAATATTCGTGAGCAATGCGGAACACGGCGATCGCGAAGAAGCCGGGATACGAAAGAAGGATCTCCTCGCGGCCGCGAGCCGCAGGGTCTCCCTCGTAGATCGCTTCCACGTCGCGGCAAAGCATCTCCTGTATGTCCGGCAGGCGGGACAGGATCTGCACCGCCAGCGATTCCGTGTCTGCCGACGGTGTCGAGCCATCCAGGGCAAAGGCCGCGCTGATCTGCCGTTTTATGTCGCGAAACAGGTCAAAAAGACAAGTTTCGTTATCATTTTCGCACATTTCCCGTCCAAAATACGAGGGAAATAGCAAATGAAGCGTTCGCTCAACAATGGATGCAACAGCCTCTCGTGAGGGAATGATCACGGTGTTTTTGCGCAGCGTTTCGGCTTCTTTTTTTGCCGTTTGTGAAAGCTGCCGAGCAACGCGAGAGAGGACTTGCTGTCTGTCTTCCGTCATAGGTGTACCTCATTTCGGCGGCATAGGCCGCCCTTTATTACTGCTTGTTTGTTTGATTATAGCACAGGAAAAGAAAAAAAGCAACAAAAAAGCGGATTTTTCTTCCGTTTTACGGAGTGGCCGAGGGCCGCACGTTTTTCTTAAAAAATATTTAATAAAGCATTGATTTTTTCTTTTCCTCATGGTACAATATATGGTATCATGAGGTTATATGTCGCAAGGAGAAAGCCACCTATGGGAAAAGGGATCTTTACGTACTATAAAGAGCGCCTGATCGAGATCGGCGGTAACAATAAATGCCTGTATTTAAAGAATATCGTCCGTAAAAGCGCCTACGATATCGGCCGTATTTTTGAAGGGCGAGATACCAAGGTCGCTGAGCTTCTGTCGTTTCTGCGCGGCGAACGTAAATGCTCTCTTTCTCTGATCGATCCGTCCGAGCGCCGCGCGCTGCTGGAAAACCTGCGCGTCATCAAGGCGGAGGACGAGCGCGAGCCCGACGACATATTTACCGATGAAGAAAAGCGTGCGCGACAAAAGGTAACGCGCGACAAGCGCGAAAAGGAAAACCGCGCGATCGAGCAGGAGATCGCCACCCTCAAGGCTCTCAAGCGCGAGGTGGAGGAGATCGAAAAGGAGACCGGACGCTACGAGCTGTACGTCGGATATCCCTTCGTCTTCGGCTGCATTCCCCAAGGTGTCAAAAAGATGCTGATCAAGGCGCCCCTGATGCTCTTCCCCGTTCGCATCGATATTCCCGACGAGGATACCGTGGAGATCCGTTTGGACGAAACGGAAAAGGTACAGATCAACCACGCCCTTATCTTTGCCTACGCACAGGCCAAGCGGCTGAACATCGACAACCTCGACCTGGAGTTCGACGATCTGTCGAAATTCCCTTCGGTGCGCTCCGTCATCGATTATTTGGCGCAAGCACATATAAAGATCGATTTTACGGCAACCAAGAACGTCTACAGCTACACCAAGTTTCGCGAGCCCGACGAGCGCTCGGGGCTGGCCGTGCGCGCCGCCGCTGTCATGGGGCGCTTCCCTCTCGCCAATTCCATTTATAACGATTATACGCTTCTTGAAAAGAAAAACCTCACCAACGACGCCGTAAGCGAGCTGCTCGCCCCCCGTTCGGTCAAGCGCCCCCGCAAGGTCAAGCGCGCCCGTCGGCAGATCGGCACGGCTACGAGTTATCTTGTTAAAAATACCGACTACGCCCAGACGCGCGTCGTCGAGCAGGTCGGCAAGAGCGGCAATATGGTCATCTACGGCCCTCCCGGCACGGGTAAATCGCAGACAATCGTCAACATCATCACCGACGCCATCGCCAAGCACAAGCGCGTGCTGGTCGTATCACAGAAGAAGGCGGCCCTTGACGTCGTGTTCAACCGCTTGGGCGTGCTCAACTCCAAGGCCATGTATCTGACGGATGAGGGCAAGGAAAAGCAGCTCTTCTACGAGCGTTGCCTGCAGGCGCACCAGCGCGATATGATCGAAAGTCTGGTGGACATGGAGGCGCTCGATCGGGAATACGCCGAGCTTGAGCACAAGATCCAGGCGGAGACCGCCAAGCTGGAAACGATCTACAACTGCATGAACGAGACGCGCCCCTTCGGTCTGTCGCTGTCTGAAATGTATACCTCCTCGTATATGCTCTCCAAGAGCTCCGGCGAGTACGCGGTGTATTTGAAAATGATCGAGCAGCCCTCCCTCATGGCCATGAGCTACAAGGAGCTCAAGGACGCCCTGTTCGTCATACGCTCCAAGGATCTGGCTTCGCTGTACTATAATTTCCTGCAGGATAAGGAAAAGAACCCCGTCATCGATTACATGAAGAGCGATCTTGACATCCGCACCCTGAGCGAGGTAAAGGCACAGCTCGCCGAGCTGCAAAAGGGACGCAAGGGGCTTTTCAACACGGCAAAATATCCGTACTACCGCCAGGTGCTGGCCTACTACTACGAGATCCGCGAGGAAAAGAATCTCAAGGACGTCGTTCATATGACCTGCCGCTTTGAGCATCCGGGAAAGGTCTTTACCGCCCGTGCGGAGGAGGACATCCGCCGCCAGCTCATCAGCACGGTACGCGCCATCGAGCAGCACGTCAAGGAATACGACTGTCTGCACCGCGTGCTCACCCCCGACGGCTACCTGGCCGTCATCGATAATATCCTGCGCGGCAACACCTCGTACGTGCGCCTCGTCTGCGATGCGCTGGAGAACTACATCTCCCTGCGCGACATCGATCAGCTGCTGACCTCCCTTGACGAGCGCATGCTCACCATCCTCAACTTTGCCTACACCATCAGCCGCAGCTATCAGAACTACAAGGATATCATCGATAAGTTCCTGATCATCCGCATCTACCACGAGATCCTTCAATACGAGGAATCGTGCAAGAACGAGCTCGGCACTATGGTGGACTTCACCAACATCACCTCGCGCATCCTCAAGCTCAAGGAGCAACAGCTCGCCGTATCCAACCGCATCTGCACGGGCAAGATCAGCAAGGAATACGACAATCTCTACGAGCACGCGCAAAACCGCAAGGATTATTTTTATCAGATATCCAAAAAGCAAAAGTACTGGCCCATCCGCAAGGTCATGGACGTGTACAGCGATTTTATCCTTGCGCTTTTCCCCTGCTGGCTGCTCTCCCCCGAGAACGTATCCAGCCTGCTGTCGCTTCACAAAAACATGTTTGACATCGTCATCTTCGATGAGGCATCGCAGGTGTTCATTGAAAACACCATCCCCGCCATCTATCGCGGTAAGAGCATCGTCGTCGCGGGCGACGCGAAGCAGCTTCGCCCCTCCACGACCTTCATGAAGCGATATCTTGGCGGCGATCCCGAAACGCAGGAGGATTACTCCGTGCAGGCGGCGCTGGAGGTCGACAGTCTTCTTGACCTCGCGGTGTCCCGCTACGAGAGCTCGCACCTGACCTATCACTATCGCAGCCGTTACAGCGAGCTGATCGAATTCTCCAACCACGCCTTCTACGGCTGTAATCTGCAGATCGCTCCCAACACCTCCAAGAACCACGCCTCCCGTCCCATCGAGCGGTACAAGGTCAAGGGAAAATGGGTCGACCGCAAGAACCTTGCGGAAGCCAAGAAGGTCGTCGAGCTCGTCAAGGAGATCCTTGCGACGCGCCGGCACGACGAAACGATCGGTATCATCACCTTCAACAGTGACCAGCAGGCAGCAATCGCCGATATGATGGATAAGGAAGCGGCACGCGACAGCGCCTTCCGTGCGGCACTGCTTCGCGAATACGCACGCAAGGAAAACGGCGAGGATATGTCCCTGTTCATCAAAAACCTGGAAAACGTGCAGGGTGACGAGCGCGACATCATCCTCTTCTCCATCGGCTATGCCGAAAACGAGCAGGGCAAGATCTACACCAACTTCGGTTCTCTGTCCGCCGAGGGCGGCGAAAACCGACTGAACGTCGCTATCACGCGTGCCAAGACCAAGATCGTCGTCGTGACCAGCGTCGAGCCGGAGGAGCTCAAGGTCGAGACCTCCAAATACCTCGGTCCCAAGCTTCTCAAGCAATATCTCGCATACGTGCGCGCCGTGTCGGATAACGATACCGACGCCGCACAGAGCATCCTCCATCAGCTCAGCGAGGCGGAGACGAAGCCGTCGATCGACACAGGTCTTTCCTCCGTCGAGGAGCAGATCAAGGAGCGCCTTTCGCGCGAGATGGAGAAATACGGATATACCGTCGATACCCATCTCGGCAACCGCAAGAGCCGTATTTCCCTCGCCATCTACGACCCGAGGGCCGATCGGTACCTGCTCGGTATCGAGCTGGATAAGGACGCCTACGCCTCCTCCGACGCCATCCTTGAGCGTGACGTATACAAGCCGCGCTTTATGGAATCGCGCGGCTGGGTGCTGATGCGCGTCTGGTGTCGGGACTGGTGGCTTTCCCCGCAAAAGGTCATCCGCTCCATCGTCAGCACGCTGGAGAAGGTCAAAAGCGGTAAGCTTTAAACGTATGCCGTGCGCCAAAGCGCACGGCATTTCTTTTTCTCCCTCGCACTTTTTTTGAAAAACATCTTGACAAACCATCGCCGTTGTGCTACTATATATGAGTAGCGTTTTTGCCCCTGTAGCTCAGCAGGTAGAGCACTTGACTTTTAATCAAGGGGTCCGGAGTTCGAACCTCCGCAGGAGCACCAAAAACACCATCCGAAGCTTAGCGTGATGCTCTGTTAAGAGCATCACGCTAAACGATGTTTGCCCTTACGGGCAAGTGATGGCGGCTTCGCCTTGTGATGTTCACTGCGTGAATGATGTTGTGCCTTCGGCACAGTGGGCAAACATCACATCACTGCGAGCCTTGGCGAGCAACATCATTATGAGCGTAGCGAATAACATCACTTTTGCGATAGCAAAAAACATCACTAACAGAAAAAGAGAGGACATTACGGATTGAACCGTTTTGTTCTCTCTTTTCTGCTTGTATAGGAGTTTGGGCTTAGCCCAAGTGCATTTGACCAGTCAAATGCGATGCTCGCACTTAACGGTGATTTTTAAATTCTCCGCTAAGAACATCATCCATTGTTCGGATGGTGTTTTTTATCCAAGGCTTGGTTTATCAAGTACAAATTACACGCGGCAACGTCAAAACAGCGGCACGGTTGAAATACCAACGGTGCCGCTGTGTTTTGTTTTTATCCGATGTATCAGACGCGATCGCGGATCTCGCCCGTGATCTTTTCGATAAAGGCGTCAAGGGTCATCGTTTCCGTCTGCGCGGTATCGCGGTTACGGATGGAAACGGTTCCCTGCTCGGCCTCCTGCTGACCGATGATGACCATGTACGGAACGCGGTCGACCACCTGTGCCTCGCGGATCATGTAACCGATCTTTTCGTTGCGGTTATCAAGCTCCACGCGCACCTTGGCGGCACGCAGCGCCTCGTAGACCGAGCGACCGTAATCGGCACACTTCTCGGACACGAGCAGGACCTTCGCCTGCGTGGGCGCCAGCCATACGGGGAATTTACCCGCATAGTGCTCGGTCAGGATACCGATGAAGCGCTCGATGGATCCGTAGCAGACGCGGTGGATCATGATGGGACGCTGCTTTTCGCCCTTTTCATCGGTGTATTCAAGCTCAAAGTTGAGCGGCATCTGGAAGTCCAGCTGAATGGTACCGCACTGCCACGTACGTCCCAGCGTATCCTCCAGATGAAAGTCGATCTTGGGTCCGTAGAAGGCGCCGTCACCCTCGTTGATCGTGTAGGGCAGGCCAAGAGCCTCCAACGCACCGCGCAGACCGTCGGTAGCGGCCTCCCAATCCTCGTCGCTACCCATGCTGTCGACAGGACGCGTGGACAGCTCGACGGCGTATTTGAAGCCGAACTTCGAATATACCTCGTTGATCAGATGCACGACGCTGATGATCTCGTCCTTGATCTGCTCACGGCGCATAAAGATGTGCGCATCGTCCTGCGTGAAGCAACGCACGCGGAACAGGCCGTGCAGCGCGCCCTTCAGCTCGTGGCGATGGACAAGGCCAAGCTCACCGACGCGCATGGGAAGCTCGCGGTAGCTGTGCGGCTGTGAACGGTAGACCATGACACCGCCGGGGCAGTTCATGGGCTTGACACAGAAGGTCTCGTCATCGATCTGCGTCGAATACATATTGTCCTTGTAGTGATCCCAGTGTCCGCTGGTCTCCCACAGCTTGCGGTTCATGATCAGAGGAGTAGAAACCTCCACGTAGTTTTCACGCGTGTGGATCTCGCGCCAATACTCGATGAGCGCGTTCTTGAGAAGCATACCCTTCGGAAGGAAGAAGGGGAAGCCCGGCGCCTCGTCGCACATCATGAACAGCCCCATTTCGCGGCCGATGCGGCGATGGTCACGCTTCTCTGCCTCCTCAAGAAGGCGCAGGTGCTCATCCAGCTCCTGCTGCGTGCGGAAGGCCGTACCCTTGATACGGGTCAGCATCTTATTGTTCTTATCGTTCTTCCAATAGGCGCCCGACTGACCAAGCAGCTTAAAGGCCTTGAGCGCCTTGGTATAGCACAGGTGCGGGCCAACGCACATATCGACGTATTCACCCTGCGTATAGAAGCTGATCTCGGCATCCTCGGCAAGGTCGCCGATGTGCTCCACCTTGTACTTTTCCCCGCGCTCGGTCATAAAGCGGATAGCCTCATCGCGCGGAAGAATGGAGGGACGGATCGGAAGGTTCTCCTTGACGATCTTGCGCATCTCCTGCTCGATGGCCTGCAGATCCTCCTCGCTGAGCTTGGTGTCACCAAGATCGACGTCGTAATAGAAGCCCTTTTCGTTGGCAGGTCCGTACGCAAAATCCGCGTGCGGATACAGGCGCTTGACCGCCTGGGCAAGGATGTGAGCAGCCGTATGGCGCAGAATATGCAGCTCCTCCTCGGGGGCGCACTCCGCCACCTGACCGTTCGGATAGATGACTTTCATAGGTATATCTCCTTTGTTTAGTTTCAATAAAAAAACCCTTGTCTGCCCGTCGGGACAGACAAGGGTGCTATGCACGGTTCCACCTTGTGTTTTACTCTTACCCTTTAACGCAGGGATACGTCGACGCGTACTGCCGCACAGGCGGGTTATGCGTCGCACTCGGGAGCGGTCTTCATAAAGCGGTCGGCAGGAAGCTTACAGCCAATGGCTTCCCTCTCTATGGCGGACGGTGCTTTACTACTCTTTCCCTCATCGCTTTTCGGCTTAGTATACCATTTTACGGCGCAAAAGTCAAGGGCTTTGAAAAATTTTGTTACGCAGGCAGGCGTGCGCTCGCCTACAGCTGTATTTCGCCGCGAACGATGCGCCGATAATCCTCCAAATTCCGTCGCAACAGCGCGGGAATATCCAAGCCGTACGGGCACTTGCTCTTGCAGGAGCCGCAGCCGACGCAAGCCTCAATGTGCTCCATGTCGGCGCGCACCTTGTCGGTCAGCTGAGGGCCGCTCGGCGAACGGCGGATGAGCTGGGACATACGGGCGCAATCGTTGATGCGAATGCCGACCGGACACGGCATACAGTAGCCGCACCCGCGGCAGAAATCGCCGCCGAGCTGTGCGCGGTCACGCTCGATACGCGCACGCATCTCGTCCGTCATCGTCGGCTCGTCGTCCGACATCCGCAAGAATTCCTCCAGCTCCGATAGGCGCTGAATGCCCCAGATCGGCAGGACGTGCGGATACTGCGCTATGTACGCATAGGCGGCCGCCGCATCGGTGATAAGTCCTCCCGAGAGTGCCTTCATGGCGATAAAGCCGACGTCATGCTCCGCACAGAGTGCAACGAGCGCATGATCGCTCTCCCCCGCCAGATAGGAAAAGGGAAATTGCAGCGTTTCATACAAGCCCGACAAGACGGCCTCCTCGGCTACGTGCAGACGGTGGTTGGTGATACCGATATGACGGATCTTCCCCTCGGCGCGTGCCTGCAGCATCGCCTCGTACAGCCCCGTCCCATCGTTCGGCTTGGGGCAAAAGGCGGGGTTGTGAAATTGATACAGGTCGATATAGGAGGTCTGAAGCTCGGACAGCGACGTTTCAAGATCGCGCCAGAAGTCCTCGACGGTCACAGCCCCCGTTTTGGAGGCGATCACGACCTTGTCGCGCATGTGCGAAAAGGCAAGGCCGAGCTTGTGCTCGCTGTCGGTATAGAAGCGAGCCGTATCAAAGAACGTCATTCCCCCTTCATAGGCACGGTGAAGAATGGCTACGGCATCGGCATCGCTGATGCGCTGGATGGGAAGGGCGCCAAAGGCGTTACGCGGCGAAACAAGGCCGCTTTTACCAAGACGGACAGTCGTCATTGTGATCTCCTTTTCATGGTTGCATTTAAATTCCTGAAAAATCAAACAAAGGAATAAAGCTCTCCTTTGCGGTACCGAATTGCTGGGTAAATCCGTTTTTTACGCCGATTTTGTCAGCATATGTTAGCAATTCTGCATATTCCTCGTGCGTTACGGGACGGTGGAGCGGCGGTGAAAGGCCCACCTGCGGCGTGTATTGATTCATCAAGCTGATATAGACTCGGTCGCCGTATGTACGGTAGATGTAGCCGACACACAGCTTGGCCTCTGCCACGTGCCCGGGCAAAAGAAGCACGCGCACGATCACGCCGCGGCGCATCAAGCCCTGCCCGTCAAAGCACGGCTGCGGGGCAAGGCGCACCATCTCCGCAATGGCCGCACGGGCGGCCTCGGGGTAGGCGGGTGCGGAACAAAGCGCTCGCGCGGTCTTCTCCCGCATATACTTAAGGTCGGCAAGGAAGATATCGACGTATCCGTCCAGGGAGCGGATGGTCTCGGGCGTATCAAAGGACGAGGTGTTATACACGATGGGAAGTGAAAGGCCGTGCGCTCTTGCTCGGTCAATGGCCCTGCAAATGGAGGGAACGTAGTGCGTCGGCGTCACAAGGTTGATATTGTGCGCACCCGCGTCCTGCAGCTCCAAAAAGATGTCCGAAAGGCGCTCGACGCTGACCGTCCGACCGACGCCCTCGTGCGAGATGGCACGGTTTTGGCAAAAGACGCATCCGAGAGAGCATCCGCTGAAGAACACGGTGCCCGAGCCTCGATTGCCGGAGATCGGCGGCTCCTCCCACAGGTGCAAGGCGGCACGGGCAAGGGTCAGCGCATCGGTCGAGCGGCACACACCCACGCTCCCCGCGGTGCGATCCACGCGGCATCGGTGCGCACACAGCTCACAGCGGTGATACATAGTCCCCCTCCCTTCGACTTTTTCTTCATTTTTTCAAAAACGGTTGACAAGCGGCCCACAACATGATACACTAATAGAAGCAATCTTTTACCGATCAAATGATGTGAGGGACCGATCTATGAGTGATAAACGTACCGATTATATTTCCTGGGACGAATACTTTATGGGAGTCGCCGTCCTGGCTGCCAAGCGCTCCAAGGATCCGAGCACACAGGTCGGCGCCTGCATCGTAGACAGCCAAAACCGCATTCTCTCCACGGGCTACAACGGATTCCCGCAGGGATGCTCGGACGATGTCTTTCCCTGGAACCGCGACGAGGCACGCGGCGAAACGAAATATCCCTTCGTCGTGCACGCCGAGCTCAACGCCATTCTCAACACGCGAGGAAAATCCTTGGCCGACTCCAAGCTGTACGTCAGTCTCTTCCCCTGCAACGAATGTGCCAAGGCCATCATTCAGGCCGGTGTCACCGAGGTCATATATCTGTCGGACAAATATGCCGACACGCCCTCGACGCAGGCATCCAAGCGTATGCTCAAGGCTGGCGGCGTCAAGACCACGCAGCTGCACCCGACGCATGCCGAGCTGGTGCTTAAGCTGTATTAACTGACATAAGTCATGACCACCAGCCGTGCTGGTGGCTTGCGATAGCCCCCTTGGGGCATTCCACACGCTGAGCCTATAGGCTCGTCGAAAAATCCACCACTTGCGGTAATTGCCCTACCACTATTGAAATAGTAAACATCTATAGCCG
>JAFTLQ010000027.1 GCA_017455905.1 Clostridia bacterium
ACTGCAAGAAGATGTATCCGCAGAGCAGTTATCGCTCAAGGAATACATCGACCCGTTTACGGGTAAGCCGGTAGAAGAGGGCAAATAAACAGCCCCTTTAGGGGCAGCCGGTGAACAATCCGCGGTTGGCGGACTTTTCGGCGAGCTTTTAGGCTCGGCCGGCATTATGCCCTAAGGGGGCTGTGCAAGCCACCGGCACGGCCGGTGGTCATGACTTTGCATTCGCTCAGAACAGCGACAGAAGTGAGCCGAGGCCGATGCCGACCAGATTGCCGACCGCCAGGCCAAAGACGCCGCAGACGATGCCGGGGACGATCAGCGAACGGTCACCGTAGCTGTTGGCAACGGGCGCGATAAAGGGCGGGCCGTAGATCCCCGCGGTGCTGGTGATCAGCGCCGTACCGCCGTCGACGCGGAACAGCTTGCAGAGAAGGAGGTGGACGATCACCGTCAGCACCTGCGTCATAGCAAAGAAGGCGAGGGTGGGGAGAAGCTCCCGTGCCAGCGCCGACAGATCCAAGCTCATGCTAAGGCCGAGAGAAAAGACGAGGATGAGGTATTGTCCGACGGGATACGTGCCCTCGGCCTTGCGTACGCGCGGCACGAAGCTCAGCGCAAGGCCAAGCACGGACACGGTCACCATGATATACAGGCTTCCGTCCATGTTGCCGTTGATCAGGATCTCAAGAAGGGCGCCTACACCGAGGCAGGCAACGGCCAGAAGCACGCATAACGCGAGATTTAGTAAACGTTTCTTGTCATTTTTTAAAAATCCGTAGTCATATTCATCCACAAATGCGGTGACGGACGAATCACAGCTTGCAACGGAGGTGTCGTCCGTTTTCACGTCATTTTTCGGCGCTTGGGCTTGCCCGTTGCCGAGAAATCTTCGGTACAAGGGGCGGACGACGGTCAGGATCATCAGGAAGTACACGCCGCCGACGAGGAAGTCTGCCGTGTTGGCGGCGAGGATGGTTTCGGTACGGGTGGCCGACGGAAGCAGGGCGTTGCCGGTGGCGACGAGGTTGGGCGTACCGCCCGTATATAGCCCCATGGCCATGCCCGACAGCGGTGCGGCGTTTTCAAGACCGAGCAGAGGCTCGGAAATAAAGAACACAGCGCTCGCCGAAGCCGCGACGGCGATGAACTGCAGGGTAAGACCGAGGGTCGTTTTTGCCGTGAGGCGGCGAACGCTGCGCAGATCAAAGCCGAACAAAATGAGCGGGATGGCCAGCGCCACGGCGACCGAGGCGACCGTCTGCGTCATCCCCTTGTCGTACGGAACGGGAAGCAGGGAGATCACGAGCCCCGCCACGTAGCACAGCGCGACGGCGCCGATCACGTTGAGGATATGCACGCGCCGACACAATGCCACAGCACCCGCCGGGAGAATCAGCATGACGATCAGAGAAGCAATGGTGTATGCGTTCACGTGGCGTCACCTCCCGACGTAAGAGATTCTTCCTTTGAAAAATTTTTATAGAAAATGCGGTACACACGGGCAAGTCGGCCGCAGACCGAGCGTATACTTTCGTTGGAGAGCGCGTTCTTTTCCATGATCGTGCCGACCTCCACGTAGTCGATGCGGCGTTTTTCGATCGTCTGCCACAGGCGATCGTACAGCGCGGCGTTGACGCCGCGGCTCTGGTAGGCGGGGATGACGTACTGCAGGATGGCGCGTACGGCGTGTATATGCCTCCTCGTGCGCAAAAAGGCGATCACGCCGCGAGCATCCATGCGACCGCGCATCGCGCGAAAGACCTCAAACCAGTCGGGCAATGCCATAACGACGCCGATCGGGGCGTTATCGCTGTTGCGGCGGGCGATGAGGATGAGCTCGGGGTCAAGAAAGCGGCGCCATTCCACCGCGACGGTGCGCAGCGTGTCCATCGACGGCGTCTGCTGATAGATGACGTCGGTATCGGCGGCCTCCATGACGGTATGTATGTCGCGCAGCTCGTCCTCCACGCGGGACATGTCCGCCACGTCAATGCGAAAATCGCTGCGCTTCATCGCACGCTGTGCCAGCCGTCCGACCCACGCGCGTCGCTCGGGCTGTGCCTCAATGGCGTAGGCCAGGGCATCGGTCTGCTTGCAGAGACCGAAGTCGTGCATTTGGTCGATGTAATACGGCGGATTGTAGGAGGTGAGGATGAGCGGTGGGCGGTCAAAGCCCTCGGCGAGAAAGCCGCGGCGATTGTCCTGATCGTACGGGAAGTACGGCCCCTCCATCATGACGGCGCCAAGGGCACGCAGATGTGTCTGCATAGCCGAAAGCAGCGCGCGGCTGACGGTGAGATCGTCAACGCATTCGTACATGGAGAAAAAGCCGCAACGGTCGGTGGCGGCTCGCTTATTGCTGTCAATGGTATAAAGCACTCGTCCGCAAACGCGTCCGCGCCCGTCGAGGGCCAGCAGCGCGTGATAGGTCTGCTTCTCAAAGAGGAGGTGCTTCAGAGTTCTTTTGAGATCCGCCTTCATATACGGAACGTAGCGCCGATCGGCGCGGTACAGTCGGTCGGGGAAGGCGATGAAGCGGCCGAGGGTCCGTTGGGTCACGGGTTGAACGTTGATCATAACAATAGAAGTATAGCATACGCCGCTTGAAAATGCAAGAAGTTTCATAATACTTCACACCTCACGGATCGTTGAGAAATCGGCGGCCGACGCGGTGGGACGTAGCGGGCGGCGCAGACGTGCGAGGACGCGTGCAACGGCGCACGGCGAGGTGCAGGGACCTGTGACCTCCCAAACAGCCGAAGCGTGCGTTCCGTGCATGTTTCCTTCCTTAATTTTCTTCGCACGCAGGGGCGGCGCGCGCTCGTGCGAGGCACGGCTTCATGCTTCGTTCATGCTTTTTTTACATTTGCGTTGCTTCTTCTTGTATAAAATGAACAAAAAGAGGGAGGTAGTTTTGACCAAGGGCAAAAAATCTTTGTTTGACTTTCACAAAAAACAAAAATCGGTCGGATTTTGCCTCGAATTTGTTGACTTTTCACGAATCGTATGATAAAATTATTATACCTAAAATTCATGGAGGAAAGGAGGATTCCGAACATGACTAAAAAACAGGTACTGGTTTTTGAGGAACCGAAGATGGACTTCATCCGCTTCGATGCAGAAGACATCATCACCACGAGCGAAGGAGCATCGATCGAGTTGCCCGAGATCGAGATCTAACCCTTGATGGACTGTTCTGAATTCCGCAACCGCAAAATCCAAAAAAACAAATTTTAAGAAAGAGGAAAACACACATGAAAATCATGAACAAGTCTCGTGTTGCATTTCTTGTCTGTCTGCTCGTTCTTGCGCTGGCTCTGACCTCTATCCTGGCGCTGAACGTTTTTGCAGATGATGAAGTAGAAGATGTTGCAACCGAGTGGACGGGTTACTCCCTCGTCCTGACCGACGGCACGGACATCGTGCTCCAAGGTACGATCTCTCAGGTCGACGAAGAAGACTCTGAGGATTATTACGTCTCTTACGATTTCTGCGAGGGTGAAAACATCCGCGTAGACTTCAGTAGTGGTGCCGGCGGAAGATTCGAAGTTCCGATCCGTGTAGCTCACGGTCAGATGAACGACACCATCACCGCTCGTATCATCGTCGATGGCGAGACCGTTGACGAGGTAGAAGTCAGCGTTAAGTCCTACTGCGCTTCCGTCCTGAACGACGAAGTCATCGTAGAGACGGAAGTTGCTGACGGCGAAGAGGCTCCCACCGAGAACGCTCCCGAGTTCAAGACGCTTGTCAGCGAGCTGCTCCGTTACGGTGCTGCTGCTTACAACTATCTTGGCGAGACCGAAGAGGCTACCGCTCTTCTTGACGGTCTGACTCTTACGGATGCTCTCGTATTCCCCGAGAATCCCGCGTACATTTTTGAGAAGGTTTCCGAGATCGCTGAAGGTACAACGGCCATCGCAGGTGTTTCTGTCGTAGACATCACCTCCATGAAGCTGACCCTTAATAACTTCCTTTCGGTCACCTTCGGTACGAACGCGAACCTTGAGGACGTACTTAACTATAGTAACCTTGATGAAGACGGTAACATGGTTAACGACACCCACAAGCTGTCTGATTTCTTCAACTATGAGAGCATTTGCGTTATAGAGGGCCTGGGTGCCGGCAAGGAAGTTTCCGACCGTTACCACATCTCTCCCTCCTACTACGCATATGCTATGAAGGATGACGAGGAGGTTGGCGAGCTTGTAAAGGCTCTTTACAACTGTGCTCTTGCCGCTCACACGGCTGTTGGTCATACCTACATTGAATACATTGATACGGCCGCTTCCTGCCAGAACGAGGGTCATTCGGTCATGGCCTGCGATTGCGGCGCTTCCTATGAAGTTACCGTTGCAAAGAACGACGCGCACCCCGAGATCGAATTGATCAACGGCAACGGCGGCTTTGTCGGTTACAAGTGCGTTGCGTGCGACACCCTTTGGGCAGCCGTTTCCGGCCTTATGATCTTCGACGGCACCGATGATTCCTTCACCGGCATGCAGTCGGTTGACACCGCTTACACCGCTACCGGTCTTCCCACGCTCAACAACGGTCGTTACGACTGGGTACGTATGGAAGGCGCCGATCCTAAGGACCAGAACCAGCTTTGGTATCAGTTCGGCGGCAAGGACGACATCGCCTTTACGGCAAAGGACGAGTACAAGTTTATTCTGAATATTGATCTTGAGCCCATCGGCACTCCCTGTGATGCCGAGGGTGAACGCCAGATCTTTAGTATGAACCTTGTTACCGACCGTAACCGGACGCAGGGTGATGACCGCTGGGGCCCCAAGCACCAGACCCCCCAGCTGCTTCTCTGCTGGAATGATGATGGCACACTTGTTGGTTGGAACAACATTATCATCGGTGAAGTTGCTCCCGAGGGAACAACCACCAACGTCACCGTCGTTCTCGTTGCAGGCGAGGGTGAGCTTGGCGGCAAGACCGTTCCCATGCTCTACGCTACCTATTACGTCAACGGTGTAGGTATCTGCACCACCGGTATTGAGAACACGTTGCGTGACGGTGGCTTCGGCTACATCTATGCAAACGGCTACAACACCGATGATTTCGAGGGCTATTCCTTTGACAACTTGTGGTTCGGTTGGACCAACGGTGAGATCACCGTTCAGGAAATGTCCGCGTGCGGCACGATCAAGTATCTTGATGCTGACGGCAACCTTGTAACCGGCGGCTCTCATACATGGGTAGAGACCGTTACCGAGGAGCCTACCTGTGACAAGACCGGTACCAAGGAACTGGTCTGCTCCTGCGGCGCTACGCAGTCTGCCGTAGCTATTCCTAAGCTTCCTCACACCTATGACTTTACGCAGACGGTGGTAACTCGTCCCGAGGGAACCGAGCTGAACCACACGACTCCTGCTCACAAGGCTCCCGCATCCACCATCACGTACAAGTGTACTACTTGCAGCAAGGACGTCGCTTACGAGGTCATTGACGCTCGTGACTTTAGTGATGATTGCCCCTGCGGTTACGTTCATTGGCTGCCGAAGGATGCCGCTACGGTTATTGATTACTCCAACGATTATGCATCCATTATTGCTGCTATCAACGAAAACACGTTCAACGACAACGTATTTATCCGTATTAGCGCAGCTAACCAGGGCTACACGCTGACCGATAAGAACACGGTCGTTATCGGCTTTGATATTGCAATGCCCGAGGGCGGCTTCCCCGAGAACGGAGTGAACCTTCAGGCTAAGGTCGAAGGTAAGTGGGGCAGCGGTGCTGATATTCTCGTATTCAAGGATGCTGCTGTGTACGTTAACGGACGTGGCGAAAAGATCGCGGACGTTACGGCCGGCCAGTGGCTCAACTTCGTCGTTAAGGCTACGCTGGCAGAAACGACGGTTGATTACGAGATCTATATGAACGGTGCTTTTGTGAAATCCTTCTCTCAGGCCCGTAACGCTGAGATTACCGGCGACACCGCATTCAACAACGATTCCTCCGAGTACCAGCTGAACATTGCTCGTACCGGCACAAACAATGCAGACGCTACTCGCGGTATGCTGGTTGACAACGTTTTCATTGCTGAAGCTCTTCCCACCGCCTTCGGTCACGTATGTGCCGGTACCACCTATGAACAGGATGACACCACGCATACGCTGAAGTGCGACATCTGCGGCGCAACGCTCGACGCAGGTGAACACGACTACACTTGGACTGTAACCAAAGAAGCTACCTGTGCAGAGGTCGGTAAGAAGGTCGGCACCTGCAAGTGCGGCAAGGAAGTTCAGGAAGACATCGCTAAGCTTCCTCACACCATGGTATTTGACGCAAATAACTCTACCATCGTCGAACCCACAACGCACGACGGCACGGAGCATGACCTCATTTCCGGTAATCTTGTTTACAAGTGCGAAGAGTGCACGTTCTCCTACACGGTTCCCGCAACGTTTGTTCGCACCTTCGGTGCAGGCTGTGAGTGCGGTGTTGGTGTTGACAGTACTGTTGCTCCTAACATGCACCTTACCTATGCAGACGGTGCTGTTACCATTACCGGTAACATGATCGATTGCACGAACAACTTCATCATTGAGCACAAGCCTGCCACAATCTTCGCGGGCACGGAAACGAAGCTTGCGGGCAATAAGCTGTTCTTCGGCTTTGATGTAACCATTCCCGAGGATCAGAAGAACTTCGCAGCCGGCACGCTTATCGTCTTTAAGAGCGGTGATTGGACCGGTACGGATGTCCTGAAGATCGACGCAGATGGTAACCTCCTGCTTGGCGGTTCCAAGAACGTCGGCACGATCGTTCCCGGCACGATGACCAATGTTATTCTTTGTGTTGAGATCCTTCCTACCGACGAGAGCGGTAAGTGGACCAGAAACCTTCAGGTCTGGGTCGATGGCGTGAACAAGGACACCTATACCTCTACGTATAACGATAACGGTAAAGACGGTGCAGGCGACCTCATGAGTGGCAATACCTACCTGCAGGTCAAGGTTGCTAACGACGGAGCTAACAAGGTTGCTGATGTTAACGGCGCTATCACGTTCGATAACATGTTCCTTGGCACGTCCATCGGTACTCTTCCTCACACCTGCGTTGCAGGCGAGCAGAAGGTTGATCTTGCCGGTCACTACAACGAGTGCGTGATCTGCGGTGAGCAGATGAACAGAACCGGGCATGCTTACAAGGTAGATGCTACAAAGAGTGTATTTGGCACGGTTACCGCTGAGCACAAGGCCGAAGAAACTGTGCATGCAGCTAACGGTACGCTTGTATACGTTTGCGAAGGTTGCGAAGGCACCTTCACGATCGATGCAGAGTCTGTCAGAACGTTTGACGATAACTGCTCTTGCGGTAAGATCCAGAACAACTGGACGGCTTATCCCGTTGATTATTCGAACGACTATGCAGCTATTCTTGGTGCGTTCTGCCACGGCACCGCAAATGAGCCTGCAGATTCTGCGAAAGCAGCTGACGGCACCGGTAACGTCTACGTTCAGATCGAACCCTCCAAGACCGGCATCACGCTCGATGACAAAATGACGGTTTATTTTGGTTTTGACATTGCTATGCCCGAAGGCGGCTTCTCTGAGAGCGGCGTTCACCTCAACGGTAAGATCGGCGGTTGGGGAACTGGCGATAAGATCCTTAGCTTCCAGAATGGTGCTGCTTATATCAATAATAAGGCAACCAAGATTGCCGATATGGAGGCTGGTGTGTTCCAGAACTTCGTAGTTAAGGCTGTCATTGATGTCGAAGGCAAATCGACGACCTTCACCGTTTACATGAACGGTACTCAGGTAGCTGATCCCTTCACCGTTACCAATGCAAACCACACTTATCCTACCGATGGTTTTGCAACTACTTCGAACGTATACTTCCAGCTCAACATTGGCGCTGGCTCTGCTAACGTAGACGCAACCAAGGGTATGCTCGTTGACAACGTCTTTGTTGCAAATGATCCCTTCGCAACTGCTGACGCTGAATAATTCGTTCACAACGAAATCCTAAACCTTACATCGGGTTTGAGGGCCGACGCGCAAGCGTCGGCCCTTTTTTCACCTTTTTATAAAAGTGTAAGGTGAGTAAGACAAAGGCAAGCGGTGACAAAGGCGTGCGGCGAGCAAAAGAAAAAACGGCGACAGAATCATCTGTCGCCGTTTGCTATATGGTTGCTTTGTGTCATCCTGAGCAGAGGGGGATAAAAAGCGAAGTGCGAAATTAGGAATTGAGAAGCCATGCTTTCCTCTTTGTGTCATCCTGAGCAGAGCGTAGCGGAGTCGAACGTTGCGGGTCGAGCGGAGCGAGCAAGCAAACGCGCGAAGCGGGATCCCATTCGACGATGCCAACCGGTCGGGAAGTTACTTTAAAAAAGCTATCGTTTCCCAAGTAGATCCCTTCGTCGCTATGTCTCCTCGGTTTTGCTCCTCTGCCGGAGCAAAACTTCGACTACGCATCCGCTCCGCGTCTGCTCCACTCAGGATGACACAGAGCGCCTACGGCACATGATTTGCACCTGCGGTGCATGAATTGGCTTCGCCATGAATTGACGCGATGCGTCATGATTTGCCTTACGGCATTCTTTTTTCGCTCAGGAAGACAAAGAGGGGATAGCACGGTCATTCATGATTCATTATTCATCATAAAGCCTCCCTTTGATGAGGATGACACGCTAAGAGAAGCCATGGATGCAATGTGCTGCGTACATGAAATTAGTGAACGATTTTGCTAAAAACAAAAAATCTTTCAGTAGTATTGAACAAAATCGTTGACAACAGAAAAATCTTGCAGTATAATATACGTGAGGTGATGGATATGATTCAAAGAGAACATTATATTGAGCAAGTTCGCCCTTTTTATGAGTCCGATTTAATCAAAATTATCACGGGCATCCGTCGGTGTGGTAAATCGGTCATTATGGAGCAAATTATTAAGGAAATAAGAGAAAAGACCGACAACATTATTTATCTTAATTTTGAGGATAAAAAAACAACGGCTAATATAACGCATGCCGATCAGTTGATTTCTTATGTGGAAGAAAACAAGGCAGAGGGAAAATGTTATTTGTTTTTTGATGAAATTCAAACACTGGACGGTTGGCAAGATGCCTGTAAAACACTAAGACTCTACGACTATTCTTTGTTTATTACAGGGTCAAACTCAAAATTGTTATCGGGTGAGTTTACGAAAGAACTTTCGGGCCGATATGTATCCTTTCGCATCAGACCTTTCATTTACAAAGAAATTGTAGAGTATTGTCATGAGCTTGGGAAGGAAGCCTCTGTAACCGATTATCTTGTATGGGGCGGTTTTCCAAAACGATTTGAATTTGATTCTTCCGAAGCGCAAAGCAGATATTTGAACGATTTGGACGATACAATCGTTATCAATGATTTGATCAGACGGTATAAGATACGAAAAGAGGGTTTGTTTAAGAGCTTAGTCAATTTCATTTTGCGCAGTAATAGCCGAATTGTTTCTGCAAGCTCCATTCGTGATTACATTAAGGGAGAACATGCGGAGTGTTCGGTCAACACGATCATGAAATATCTTGCCTACTTGAAAGAGGCGTATATTATCGAATCCGTTAAGCAATATTCGCCAAAAACAAAAAAAGAACTTTCGTATTATTTAAAAATATACAACGCGGATGTTTGCTTTAACTCGATTCGTTGTATGAATAACCGCTTTGACATTACACACAACCTTGAAAACATTGTGTATAACGAGTTGATCTACAGAGGATACGAGGTATATGTGTATAACAATAACGGCAAGGAGATCGATTTCTTGGCAACCAAAGGCGCAAAGCAATACTATGTGCAGGTGGCCTATAGCGTGACGGAAGAAAAAGCATATCAAAGAGAGTTTAACGCATTCAAAAACTTAGACAATCTATCCCAAAAAATCATAATTACAAATGATGATCTTGACTATTCGACGAGCGTTGTAAAGCATATCAAATTAAAAGATTTCTTGATGATGGAGAGTTTATAAAACAAGGGGAAGCACTTTCAAAAACAGTGAGCAGGCTATACATTAGCCTGCTCACTGTTTTTGAAAGCGAAAACGCTCGAAACGAGGCTTCGTTCGCATGGGGTCTTGCCGCCTGTGTCCTCCTTCGCGGAGCGTCAGCGCGTATGGCAGCGAAGGAATTCGACGACGGTGCGGGTGGAGGTCTCGGCCGCGCGGGCGACGAAGGTGGGGTAATCCATGTGGGAGGAGTCGTCGGCGGTGTCGGAGATGGCGCGCAGAATGACGAAGGGCGTGCCGTTGAGGCACGCGGCGTGTGCGATCGCGCCGCCCTCCATTTCGCAGCACAGCGCGTCGGGGAAGAGGCGGACGATGCGTTCCTTTTCCTCGCGCGAGGCGACGAAGCGGTCAGCCGAGGCGACGGTTCCTACGAGGGCGTGTGCGCCCGTGGCCTTAGCGGCGTCGGCAAGACGTGTGACGGCATCTTCATCCGCCATCAGACGAATGCGGTCGATGCCCGACAGAAAGCCGACGGGGTCACCGAGGGGGGAGGTATCCATGTCGTATTGCACAGCGCAGGAGGATACGACCATATCTCCGATAGACAGCTCGCACGACAAGGCGCCAGCGACACCGGTGTTGATGAGCAGCTGCGGCTTATATACGAGCAGCATCGCCTCGGCGCAAACGGCGGCGGCGACCTTTCCGATGCCCGAACGGGCGATCACGACGGGGCAGTCGCCAAGACGGCCGACGTGGAACTGTGTACCGCTGTGCGTTTCGATGCGAGCGTCGGTCAGCATGCCGCACAGCGCGCGCACCTCAATATCCATCGCTCCGATGATACCGATCATACCATTTGTCCTCCGTATATAAAGGGTGTTGTCTGCCGCCTAAGGGCATCGCGCATACGGCGTGCCTCCTCCTTGGCACAGGCGAGGTCAAGATTTTTATAGTTTCCGCAGGCACGGCGCTCGGCGCCGAACATGGGTCCGTCGTGCGCGATGATGCGGTCCAGCGTTTCGTATACGGCCGCGAGCGTCCGCTCATGATCCTGACTGCGCACCAGCAGATAAAAGCCCGTCTGACAGCCCATCGGGCCGAAATAGATCACGTCCTCTCCGATGGAGGAGGAACGCACGTAGGTGGCAAACATATGCTCGACGGAGTGCATCGTGCAGTTGTCCATGTAGTCGCCCATGTTGGGGCGGCGTGTACGAAGATCGTAGGTGGTGACGTCGCCGTCGATGCGGGAGATGTAAATGCCCTCAGTGATGAGGTCGTGATCGACGGTAAAGGAAGCAATAGGCTTGATCGGTTGCATAGTAAAGTCCTTTTTGTTCAATATGGTCATAGGGGTGGGATTATCTAAGGGTTTCGCGCCCATCATCCCAACTTGGATTCTTGGTCTCGACAAGAAGATTTTTCTTCGCTCTGGTCCAACGTTTTAACTGCTTCTCACGCGCTATCGCATGATGGATTTCTGAATATTCTTCGAACTATACGAGCTTATGAACGTGGTAATTTTTTGTAAAACCTTCGATTTGTTCTGTTTTGTGTTCGTATCATTTTCGACGCAGATCATTGGTTACACCGATGTATAGGACGGCATTGGTTTTGTTTGTAAGTATGTAAACGTAATACATGTGTTTGCTTTCGTGAAGGGATGGCGCCCCTCTTTGTGTCATCCTGAGCGAAAAAATGCCGTAAGGCAAATCATGATGCATCGCGTCAATTCATGGCGAAGCCAATTCATGTACCGCAGGTGCAAATCATGTGCCGTAGGCGCTCTGTGTCATCCTGAGCGGAGCAGACGCGAAGCGGATGCGTAGTCGAAGTTTTGCTCCGACAGAGGAGCAAAACCGAGGAGTGTCAGCGACGATGGGATCTACTTGGAGAACAATACCTTTTTTAAAGTAACATTTCAATAGGTTGGCATCATCGAATGGGATCCCGCTTCGCGCATGTGCTTGCTCGCTCCGCTCGACCCGCAACGTTCGACTGCGCTACGCTCCGCTCAGGATGACACAAAGAGGTTAGCGCGGCTTGTAAACAATTCCTAATCCTGCATTCCGTATTCAATCCTGTTCTGCTCAGAACGACACGGCGGTTTGTAATAAGTCTTCAAACGCTGTTTCCACTTCCGCGAGTGTGCACGCCTGATGCACACGGTTGCGCAGGGAGGCGGCACCGCGAAAGCCGCTGATATACGCGGCCATCTGCTTGCGCGATTCGCGCACGGCAAGCTCCTCGCCCTTGTCGTCAATCGCGTAGCGCAGCTGGCGCAGGGCGACCTCCAGACGCTCGTCAAGGCTTGGCGGCGTATAGGACGCCCCTTGCAGGGCGGCGAGGATCTCGCGGAAGATAAAGGGGTTGCCAATGACGCCACGGCCGACCATAAGACCGTCGGCCTGCGTGTCGCGTAGCATCGCGAGAGCGGCTTCACCGGAGGTGATATCGCCGTTGGCAATGACGGGGATATGTACAGAAAGCTTTACATTTTTGATAATTTCGCGATCCGCCGTGCCACTATACAGTTGCGTGCGTGTTCGTCCGTGGATGGCTACGGCGGAAGCGCCGCCGTCCTCGGCGGCGAGGGCACAGTCGACGGCATTGATGTGTGCATCGTCGATGCCGGAGCGCAGCTTGACGGTGACGGGCAGATCCGTTGCCTGTACGACGGCGTGCACGAGCGCTCGGATGTGCGCGGGATCGCGCATAAGAGCCGAGCCCTCCCCGTTGCCAAAGACCTTCGGTACGGGGCAGCCCATATTGATATCGATCGCAAATGGGCGAACACCGTCCGCGCCTTGGCTCAGACGCTCGGCGGCACGGGCCAGGGTGTCGGCCTCCGAGCCGAAGATCTGCACGGCGCAGGGCGCATCCTCCTCACGGATCATGGCGAGGCGCGCCGTTTTTTTGTCACCGAAGACGGTCGCCTTGGCGCTGACCATCTCGGTCACGGTGGCCTCGGCGCCCATCTCGCGTGCGATGCGGCGCAGAGCGTAATCGGTGTAGCCCGCCATGGGGGCTAACCACAGGCCGTGCGCAAAGGTAGCGGAGCCTATCGTGATCATACGTCCAGACGGTGATCGCCCTCGGCAAAGACCCAGACGTCATAGTCCGAGCCGATGATGCGGGAGTAGATGCGATCCTCGTAGCGCTGGGTCAGCGCACTGTACGAAAGATTGGTGGAGATGATGGTGGACAGCCCATGGTTTTGTCGCGTGTTGATGAGGTTATAGAGGCAGGACAGAGCGAAGGCGGTCTGGAATTCCGTGCCGAGATCGTCGATAATGAGCAGGTCGCATTCGAGATACTTGTCCGACAGCGACGGCTCGTTCGAGTAGCCGTTTTTGAAGCGGTCGGTCTCAAAGGCGGCGATGATGCTCTGTGCCGTATCGTACAGCACGCCGAAGCCGCGTCGGATGACGACCGATGCGATGGCGGTGCACAGGTGCGTTTTTCCGGCACCCGTCGGGCCCATAAAGAGCAGGTTGCCCGAGGATCTGCCGAAGCCTTCGGCGTACGCCTTGGCAAAACGGACGAGGGTCTGCATCTGCTCGTAGGCCGCATCGCCCTTGTTTTTCTTATACCAAAGTAAATCAAAGTTGTCAAACGTCTGCTTATCGATGAGATGCCCGATGCCGCTTTCACGGATATTTTCGAGGATGAGTGCCTCGCGGAAGCAGGAGCACATACGGATGCCCTGATAGCCCGTATCGGCGCACAGAGGGCAGGTATAGTGCACCTCGGTATAGTCCTCGGGATAGCCGAGGGACACGAGGATCTCGCGTCTGCGCCCGTTGAGCTGTAGGTTGCGGCGGCGGATGGCGTCGATGTCCTCGCGGTTCGCGGCCGCGCGGAAGAGGCGCAGCCCCGTTTTGGTCAGCTCCTCGTCGATCTGCTGTATCTCGGGATATTTCGCGCGTAGGGCGAGGTTGCGCTCCTCGGCGGTGGCACGGGCGTTTTGACGACGCTGCTCAATATCGTTTTTGACCCTGCGGTACGTATCTTGGATATACATAGGCGTGTCCTTTCTTCGGTTTATGACTTATCGGAGTCCGAGGACTCTTGGCTTTTTTTATAGCTTCTCTCGAGGGCGCGGCGGAAGGCCTCCTCGGGGTCAAAGGAGCCGTAGCGCTCCTTTGGTGCCGCCGTCTTGCGTGAGGACGTCGCTTGCGCATCCTTGGGACGCGAGGCAGCGTAGCGAGCCTCACAGGCCTCGCGTGTATGGCAATCGTTCTCGTACCAATCCGTCAGCATTTTATCCATATACGACGCCGAATAGCGCGCGGTGTTATGTACCGTTTGGTTGAAGGCGAGGGACAGAATGTCATCCCCGAAGCCGTAGAGCTCGACCCATTTGCGGAACAGCGTCTTTTCTTCGGTGGTCAAGGCGCGGTCGTAGACACCGAGCACACGACGCATACGCCGCTCCCACTCACCGTGCTCGTCACGGCGATGGAAATAGTCGTTCAGCTTCTCAATGGTATCGACGCCCTTCTCGGACAGCTTAATGGCGCGGTTGACCAGCGTACGTACCGTGCAACGCGAGCGCGTGCACATATCAGCGAGCAGGGTGACGATGTATTCCTCGCTCAAGGCGTACTGCGTATACAGCCCCGTCAGCGCGCGGATCTCGCGATCGTTGAGCGTCGGACGGCCGAGCAGGGTGGCGCATTCGGTCAGCATGCCCGAAAGGCTGTGATCGCGGATGGCATCCGCGACGCACACGGCACTCTCCTCCTCGATGGTGTCGGCCTGCAGGCGGTACGAGAATTGGTCCACGATGGCGGTCGCCGATCCCTCCGCACGCGGGGCAGGCTCGCCCAGGCGTATAACGCCTGCCGCTTCCCAGAAGGATACGGCCGAGGCGGCGCGTGCCTCGCGCACGCCCGCGCCCTTGGCGAGGGCAGACAGCTCCGCTTCGCCTCCGCTCTCCATCAGGCAGACGAGCACGCGCAGCTCCTCGGCAGAGGCCTCGGTCAGCAGCTCGGTTCCCGACAGACGAAGCGGCGTCAGCGTGTAGGTGTATATCTTCATTTCGTTAATCCGTTCACTTTCATGTTATAGCACAGGTTCATCAGCGAGTCGCCGAGATGGATGTTTTCGACCGTCACGCCCTGCTCCTGCAGCGAAAGCTCCATATTGGCAAAATTCCAGATGCCGCGCACGCCCCCCTGTATAAGGGCGTGAACGACCTCGTCGGCCGCCTCCTTGGGGACGGTCAGCACGCCGATGTCCACCGCGTGCTCACGGCAGAAGTCGCTCAGCTGAGAAACGGAGTACACGGGCAGACCGTGCACGGTCGTACCGATGACGCGGGGGTCGATATCGAACAGCGCCAGCCGATTGACACCGCGCCGCTCAAACATATGCGTCGCGGCCAGCGCACGGCCGAGATTGCCGGCACCGACGATGACGGCACGGTAGCCCTCGGTCGTGCCGAGCAGCTCGCTGATCGTGTCGTACAGTGTCGGCACGTGATAGCCGTAGCCTTGCTGGCCAAAGCCGCCGAAGCAGTTGAGATCCTGGCGGATCTGCGAGGCGGTCACGCCCATCATGCGCGAAAGCTCGGCCGAGGAGATGCGCTCGCGTCCCGCACTGACGAGATCGCCGAGATACCGACGGTAGCGCGGCAGGCGCTTGATGACGGCGGGGGACACGTCGACGGGAAGCAGTGGGGTATGGTCAAGGGGAAGTTGTTTCATAAGGAACCCTTTCTTGGTTGATGTCGGTTCAGCACCCGGTGAGGGACCGTGTCCGAACGGCGTTTTGGGCCGTCTCGGGCTGCACGGTCAGACGATGCCGTCGGCGGCCGAGGCGTTGAGGGAGGTATCGCTCAGGTGCCCGGCGAGATACTCGTAGTAGCCCTGTGCCGCGATCATGGCGGCGTTGTCACCGCACAGCGACAGCGAGGGGATATGCAGGGGGACGCCGTGTGCCTTCGCCACCTCGGTCAGACGACGGCGCAGGTGGGAGTTGGCTGCCACGCCGCCCGCGACGACCAAGGGAAGCGCGGGATGGGCGTCCATCGCCATGGCGATCTTTTTCGCCACGGCCTCGGTGGCCTCGTAGGTATAGCGTGCGGCGAGCAGGGCGTGATCGATGGGGGTGCCCGTTTGCTCGTGGCGGTGAAGCAGATTGATCGTCGCCGTCTTTAATCCGGAGAAGGAAAAGTCGAGCGTTCCGTCGCTCAGTGCAGGGGAGGGGAGCGTCATGGAGCGGTCGCGATAGGCGTCCGTTTTTTTGTATGCGCGGTAAAAATCCTCCTCGCGTCCCGTGGCCCGTTGGAAGCCCTCGGTCGCCAGACGGTCAAAGCCGGCACCGGCAGGGTAGGGAATATCCATCAGACGGCCGATCTTGTCGTAGGACTCGCCGATGGCGTCGTCGCGCGTCGTGCCGATGATTTCATAGTCGGTATAGCTCTTGGCAAGATAGATCGCCGTGTGCCCGCCCGAGAGGGCCATGGCGAGGAAGGGCGGCTTTGGCGGTGTGTCGGACAGGTACGCCGCGGCGATGTGTCCTTGAATGTGGTCGACGGCGACCAGAGGAATGTGATTGGCAAAGGCAAAGGCCTTGGCAAAATTGACGGCTACCAGAAGCGCACCGATCAGTCCGGGATGCGCCGTGACGGCGACAAGGTCGACGTCCTCCTTCGCGATATGCGCCGTCTCCAAGGCCTCGTACGTGATGGAGGAGATGGCTTCGATATGGGCACGTCCCGCAATCTCGGGGACGACACCGCCGTACAGACGGTGGATGTCGATCTGCGACGCGACGATGCTGGACAGGACGTTAAGCTTGTCACCGTCGGCGCGAACGACGGCGGCCGCCGTTTCGTCGCAGGAGCTTTCAAAGGCTAATATGTTCATATTTGTTTGCAAAATCCTTATTTTTTCATGCGGAGCGTTTTGTCATACGCCGCCGCAACGGCACTCATGACGGCAGCACGAAGCCCGTTTTTCTCAAGTGCATGTACGCCCTCAATGGTGGTGCCGCCGGGGCTGCAGACGGCATCCTTCAGGTCGGCGGGATGTCCATAGGTCTTGAGCATGGTGGCCGCACCGAGGAGCATCTGTGCGCTGAGCCGGGCCGCCTCCTCGCGGCTGAGACCGCAGGCAACGCCGCCGTCGGCCAGCGCCTCGGCAAACATATAGGCAAAGGCGGGGCCGCAGCCGGCCACGGTGCCGGCGGCGTCGATCTTGGCTTCGTCAAGGGCGAGCAGGTCGCCCGAGGCACGCATGACACGGCAAAAATCGTCGATGGCATCCGAGGGCGTGTCCGCGCTCGCCGCGTACACCGTCATACCCTGTCCGACAGCACTCGGCGTGTTAGGCATGATGCGGATGACGGGACGGTCTATGCCAAGGCCGAGAAGGGTATCCTTCAGCGAGGCGATCGACACGGCGGCCGCCATGCTGACGAGGATGACGTCGGGATTGTCTAACAGGCCGGCACGTATATCCGCGAGCGCCTGCGGCACGACCTGCGGCTTTACGCCGAGAAAGAGGAAGCGACAGCGACGGGCGACGTCCTCGGCGCACAGACGGGTGGCCCCCATCTGCTCGTAGGACGCGGTCTTTTGCTCGTTCGGGTCGTACACGGCGACGGCGTCTGCACCGACGGTACGCATGGCCGCTGTTGCCAGCGCACCGCCCATATGTCCACAGCCGACGAAGCCGGCGGTAAAGAGCTGTTTCATAGCAGTATCCTTTCGTATCAGGTACGGATATGTCCGTCCCCTTCGATGATATATTTATAGGAGGTCAGGGCGCACAGACCCATCGGACCTCTGGCGTGCAGCTTTTGCGTTGAGATGCCGATCTCACAGCCGAGACCAAACTCGCCACCGTCGGTGAAGCGCGTGGAGGCGTTGACGTACACGGCGGCGCTGTCGACCTCATCGGTAAAGCGTGCGGCGCGTGCGCGGTCGCGCGTAACGATCGCTTCGCTATGATGGGTGCTGTGCCGACGGATATGATCGATCGCGCCGCTCAGACCGTCGACGACGCGTACGGCGAGGATGTAATCGAGGAACTCGGTATCGAAGTCCTCCTCGCTCGCCGCCGTGCCGCCGATGATGGCGTGGGCGTATGCGTCGGTGCGAAGCTCAACGGGGGGCAGCCCCTGTGCCTGCCGCTCATCGCAGAGCACCTGCTTCAGCATGGGCAAAAAGGTATCTGCCACCGCACGGTGCACGAGGCACACCTCGGCGGCGTTGCACACCGAGGGGCGGGAGGTCTTGGCGTTGTTTACGATGGAGCGGGCGACGGACAGGTCGGCCTCACGGTCGACGTATATATGGCAGATGCCCGTTCCCGTTTCGATGCAGGGCACGGTCGCTCCCTCCACGCAGGCGCGGATCAGACCGGCGCCGCCGCGCGGGATGAGGGCGTCGAGAAGCCCCGTGGCGTGCATCAGCTCCTCGGCACCGCGACGGGTATTGTCCTCAAGAATACAGACGGCGTCCGAGAGGGCAAAGGGGGCGAGGGCGTCGCGCAGAGCGTCGACGATGGCGCGCGAGGTGCGTGCGGCCTCCTTGCCGCATTTAAGCACGCAGGCGTTGCCGCTCTTAAAGCACAGGGCGGCGGCGTCGGAGGTGACGTTTGGGCGGCTTTCGTAAATGATGCCGACGACGCCGAGGGGCACACGTACTCGACGGATGCGCAGCCCGTCGGCGCGTACGTGCTCGTCGAGCGGCTCGCCGACAGGGTCGTGGAGGTTGATAAGGGCGCGGATGCCGTCGGCCATGGCCGACAGGCGTGCTTCGTTCAGACGCAGACGGTCGATCATGACCTCGGAGAGCGTCGAGCGGGCGGCGCACACGTCCTCATCGTTGGCACGAAGGATGCGCGGTGCGGCGCCGGTCAGCGCGTCGGCCATGGCGGCCAGCGCACGGTTTTTGGTTTCGGTGGGACAGATGGCCAAGGCAACGGAGGCAGCCTTGGCACGTGTCAGCAGCTCGGTGGTCGTCATAAAGCCTCCTTTACGCGTTTTCCGCGTGGGCGACGAAGCGCGTGCAAACGGCGTCTCCATCCTGCAGGATGTGATAGAGGATCGACGGATCGGCGCCGTTGGCGATGATCATATCACAGCCGTTGTCCATACAGAGTCTCGCGGCGGTCAGCTTGGTCTTCATGCCGCCCGTTCCGAGGACAGAGGCGCTGTCCTGCGCAAGAGAGAGAATATCCTCGTCAAGCGAGTGGACCGTGGGAATGAGCTTCGCGTCGGGGTGAGTATGCGGATCGGCGGTGAACAGACCGTCGATATCCGACAGCAGAATGAGCAGCTGCGCGTGCGCGCTGACGGCGACCATGGCCGACAGCGTGTCGTTGTCGCCGACCTTGATCTCATCGGTCGATACGGTGTCGTTTTCGTTGATGATGGGAAGGGCACCGAGCTGCAGCAGACGCTGCAGGGTGTTTTTAAAATTCTCGTGGCGGTCGGCGGCACCGAGATCGTCGCCTGTCAGAAGCATCTGCGCCACGGTGTGGTGGTATTCACTAAACAGCTTGTCGTAGGTATACATCAGCTCACATTGGCCAACGGCGGCGGCCGCCTGCTTGGTGGCGATGTCGGTCGGTCGGCTCTTGAGCGACAGCTTTCCGACACCCATGCCAATGGCGCCGCTGGATACGAGAATGACCTCGTGTCCCATATTCTTGATGTCGCTGATGATGCGGCACAGCGCCTCGGTACGGCGGATGTTCAGCTGCCCCGACGCGTGGGTCAGGGTCGTGGTACCTACTTTGATTACGATTCTCATATTAGACCTTTCTTTCGCCGTCCCGGACGGCGTATTGTCGGACGGCGCGTCAGCGCGTGTAGCACATCAAGCAGGCGTCGTCGGTTGGATGGCGGTAATAGGCGCGGCGAAGCCCCGTCGCCTGAAAGCCGAAGCTTTGATACAGAGCCTGTGCGGGCGCATTCTGCTTGCGCACCTCAAGGAAGACGGTATGTACACCTCGCTCGTTTGCCGCCGTAAGATAGACGTCGAGCAGACGGCGGCCGTAGCCCTGACGGCGCTTGTCCCGACGCACGGCGATGCGGCGGATCTCCCCCTCGGGCGGAATGGAGGTGGTCAAAACGTAGCCGACGATCTCTCCCCCGTCCTCGGCGGTAAAGCATAGCGTATAGCTTGCCTCTACTGTGGAGCGGACGTCCTCCTCCGTCCACGGATCGGAGAAGATCTGCGCCTCAATGGCGGCTATCGCGGCGGCGTCGGAGGGCAGGGACGGGCGCACCGTCATACAACACCTCTCGCGTGTAACGCGTCCAGCACGCGGCGCATGGCCACGGACGGCTCGTCGGTCAGCGTACAGCCGGCGGCACGCACGTGTCCTCCGCCGCCGAATGCGGCGGCAACGGCGGCTACGTCAGGGCCGGTGCTGCGCAGGGAGAACTTGACGTCCCCCGCATCGGTCTGCTTAGCCACCACGGCAACGGTCGTGCCCGTGAGGGAGCGAACGATATCGATCGCGGTATCAAGATCGTCGTAGGCGAGGTCATGCGCCGCGCGTGCCTCGCGGTCGATGACCGCGTAGGTGACGGAGCCCTCCCGTCGTAGGCAGGAGGCGGTCAGCCCCTCGGCACGCAGCTGGGCCTCCGATTTGGACTCAAACAGGCGGCGGTCGATCGTCGCGTGATCAAAGGCAAAGGTCAAAAGGTGGGCGGCGATGCGATGCGTGTCCGCGGTGGTGTTGCTGTAGCGGAAGCCCCCGGTATCGGAGCTGATCGCAGCGTACAGCGCCCGTGCGACGGGGACCGACAGGCACAGACCATGCGTTTCGCAGAGGTGGGACAGCACGCGATAGATGACCTCGCCGGCACTGCAGGCCTCGGGCAGGCAAAGCGTGTCCGCAAAGGGCGTGGCGATCGCATGATGATCGATCGTCAGCGCGACGGGCGTATCGGTAAGTATATCGGCAAGCGCACCGAGCTGGGCGAGCGAGGCGACGTCCACGGCCATCGGCGTGTAGCCGTCGGGCACGCTCGTCGCGCGCTCCTCGCCCTCCATCAGAAAGGCGAGCCGAGCGGGGAGCGGATGCTCCGACATATAAAGAGGTCGGCGGCCGAGCTGTCGGAAAAAGGCACACAGCGCCGCCGCAGAGCCGACGGTATCGCCGTCGGGGTTTTTATGCGTCAGAAGGAGCGGTCGTTCGATCGACAGCAGTCGGCGGGCGGCTTCCTCGATCGTCAGGCAAGCGTGGCGGTCGGTCATGACTGCCCCTCCCCTTCGCTTTCCTTGATCTGCTCCAGCAGATGCGCGATACGCGAGCCGTGCTCAATGGAGCCGTCCTTGACAAAGCGAAGCTCGGGGGTGATGCGCAGGTTGAGCGTCATCGCCAGATGGCGGCGGAGCATGCCCGTGCATTTGGCAAGTCCCTCGGCCGCCTGCGCGTCGTCACCGATGCAGGAAAAATAGACGGTCGCATATTTAAGATCGGGGGCGACGTCGGCGCGGGTAATGCTGATAAAGTTGTCGATCACCTTGTTCTCGCGCACATCGCGCAGCGCGATGGCCAGCTCCTGAGCTACGGCGTCGTTGATCCTTCCTCGTCTGTATTTTGACATATGGCAGTATTCCTTTTCTTTTTTGTTTCTGTTGTTTTTATGTTCGCTTCGCATGATATTATGCAAAGAATTATTTGCAATTTATAAATATACCGTGTATCCGTGCCCGTCCCTTTGCTTGGAAGGAAGGGAGGCAACGAAGGCGCGTGCGCCCTCCTCGGCCGAGGAGATAACGTGCACGTCGGGCAGATACGCGGACAGCGCGGCGGTGAAGGAGGCAAAGTGGGTGCATCCGAGCACGAGGGTATCGGCACGTGCCCATCGCACAGCCTCAATGTGCGGCATAAGGGCATCGTATACGCCCGCGTCACTCATGTCGGTGCGCGCCTGCTCGGCCAGCGTGACCAGAGGCTGTGCCGCACGGCAAAGGACGTGCGCCGTGGAGTCCTCCTTGGTAAGCGCCCTCACGAAGGCACCCTCCCGCACGGTGGCCTCGGTGGCCAGAAGCACGTAGCGGTGGCATTGCGTGCGACGGGCGGCGGCCTTGGCGGTGGGGGTAAGGATGGGATATACGCGCGAGCGTTCGTCGGGTGACAAATAAGGAAGTACGCAGGAGGCGGTACAGCACGCGCACAGAATTTCGTCAGCACCCGCCGCACGCAGGCGGCGAATGTCCTCACGCACGAGTTCGCACAGCACGGGCTGCGCTTTGGTACCGTATGGCGCGTGCGCCGTATCGGCGAGAAAGACGATATCCGCCGTGGGAAGGCAGGTGCGCAGGACGGCGAGGGCATGACGGCCGCCGAGGCCGCTGTCAAACACGCCGAGCATAGGCAGAGGCGACAAGGCGCCCAAGAAGCTCCTCGTACGCAACACCCATGCGGGCGAGCATACGCGGATAGATGCTTTCTTTTGTAAAACCGGGAAAGGTGTTGACCTCGTTGAAATACAGCGTGCCGTCCTGCGTCAGGAAGAAGTCCATCCGACACAGGTCGCGCAGACCGAGAATGCCGACCAGCGCCTTAGCGTAGGCGTACAGCTGCTCGGTCAGGGACGCGGGAAGCGTGGCGGGCAGGCAGATCGCGGCCGTCTTATGGATGTATTTTTCGTTATAATCGTAGAACGCACCGTGCGAGGTGATCTCGGCGACGTCGCTGAAGATGGGAAGGTCGCCGTCGAGCCAGCCGATCTCCACCTCCCGTAGGGGGGAAAGATACGGCTCGATGAGCATATCGCCGTAGCGCGCGGACAATGCCAGGGCGTCGGGCAGCTGCTCGTCGCTTTCGATCAGGCGGACGCCGACCGAGCTGCCGAGAGAGGTCGGCTTGAGAAAGAGCGGATAGGGGTGCGAGCCGAAGGTAGCGGCGATCGCACGGCGGGCAGCTTGCACGCTGTCACCCATGCGCCATGTGACGAAGGGGGTGACGGGAATGCCGGCCGCCTGCACCAGCGTTTTGCAGATGCTCTTGTCGCAGGTGATCGCGCCGGTACGTGTATCGGCACCGACAAACGGCAGACCCACGGTCTGCAGCGTGCCCTGTACCGTTCCGTCCTCGCCACCGTCGCCGTGCAGGACGGGCAGAACGACGTCGACCTCTGTGACGGTCTTGCCCGTGAGAAAGCCGCGTCTCTTACCAAGACGTACGGGACAGGTCGCTGTCAGCGCCTGCGGCCTCGATCGGAAGGTGCCGTCACGGATCGCCTCGGGCGAGGCAGAGCAGATATACCACGCGCCGTCGCGGGCAATATACACGGCAAGGGCATCCATACAGGATAAAACGTCGGCCGCTGAGGCGCAGGATACAGCCTCCTCGGCACCTGTGCCGCCAAATACGACGGCTACGCGCTCGGGCTTTTGAAACAGCATATGAATTCCTCCAAAGAAAGACGGGTTCCTTTGGAGTATATGACGCGAGAGGGAAAGACGTCCGTTACGTGCGGCGCAAAATGGCCAGACGGTCGTGTCCTGCCAGATCCTTCGTCAGCGTGGCGGTAAAGCCGTATGCACGGGCCAGGGCAACGATACGCTCGCCTTGATCGTAGCCGATCTCAAAGGCGAAGAAGCCGTCCTCCGTCAGACGGTCGGCATAGCCGCGCAGAATGGCAACGTAAAAATCCATGCCGTCCTCGCCGCCGACGAAGGCCATGGCGGGCTCAAAGAAAATGTCGCGGCAAAGGGTCGGATATACGGCGTCGCTCACGTACGGGGGATTGGACAGAATGGCGTCGAAGCGTCCGTCGACGACCTCACACCGTACGTCGCTCTTTACGATCGTGGCACGCGAGGAAAGCCCCAGCGAATCGGCATTTTGCCGCGCGACCCGCAGCGCACCGTCCGACAGGTCGGCTAAGGTAGCCCGGGTATCCTTCGTGTTGGCAAGCACCGACAGTCCGATACAGCCGCTACCCGTGCAAAGATCCAAGATGCGTGCGCCCTCGCGCAGATGCGCGACGGCGTATTCGACGAGCAGCTCCGTTTCGGGACGGGGGATGAGGACGTCGGGGGTGACGCGGTAACGTTCACGGAAGAAGTCCGTGTATCCGATAAGATAGGCCACGGGCTCACCCGCCGCACGGCGGTGGATGGCGTCGATCAGTGCGGGATCGTCGCAGGATGGGTCGCCTCCGAACAGGTCAGTATCGGAGCACGCGGCAACATGGCGGAAGAGTGCTCTTGCCGAGGGCATGGCGTCCTCACAGCCCACCGCACGCAGGAGCGCGGCGGCTTCGCGCAGGGTCACGATACAGCGGAGGGATCGGTCGTGGCGTGCGCGTCCCCCTCCACGATGTGTGCGTCGTCGATAACGATGGTGTCGCCTTCGACGTGGGCGTAATCCGACACGAGGTCGTCGTCCTCGGTATGTGACTCATCAAGAGAGATCGCCTCCGCCGTAACGCATACGTCATCGATCGACAGCACGTCCTCCTGCGTTTCGGAGGGGGCGACGGTAGCGTCCTCACACGCGGGTGCTGCCTCGACGGTATCCGTCGGCGTGGCCTCGGTCGGCTGCTCGGGATGCGCCTCCCACGGACGTGCGTCAAAGTAGGCTTGAAATTCGGGAATCTCGTATCGCAGGGCGCCCTTGAGCGAGATGATCGCGATCTCTAGCATATCCTCGGTGGGCTCGCGCGTCGTTATACGCTGTACCCACAGGCCGGGGGCAGAGAGCATACGGACGAGCAGGTTGTCGTGCTTGCCGGCAAAGCGGATGAATTCGTAGCCAAGCCCGACGATCAGCGGCAGGATCAAAAGACGGATCAAAATGTATTGCCAATTCTCAAGTCCCGGCAGGATCGAGCGGACGAACAGACCGGCAAAGATGCCGAGCAGGATCATGAAGAACATGAAGCTCGTGCCGCAACGGGGGTGGAAGCGTGTGTAATTCTTGGCGTTTTCGGGCGTCAGATCGACACCGGCTTCAAAGCAGGCGATGGATTTGTGCTCCGCGCCGTGATACATGAAGGTGCGCTTGATGTCGGGCATGAGGGAGACGAGCCACAGGTAGGCGAGGAAGATCAGCACCTTGATGCCGCCCTCCAGCACCGCGCGCCACGCACCGAGTCGGTCACTCGTCCAGCCGTCAACGACGTCGGACAGGAAGGCGGGCAGAAAGAGAAACAGGCCAAGGGATAAACCAAGACCGAGGATAAGGCCGATGACCATGATGACGTCGGTCAGACGGAGGCCGAGATGCTCTTTCAGCCATTTTTCAAAACGGCTCTCCTCCTCCTCAAGACCCATAGCCTCCGCCGATGCACCGAGGGTGCTGAAGCTGAGCATGAGGGATTCGATGAAGTTAACAATGCCGCGCAGAATCGGGATGTTGAGCCATTTATGGCGTTCCTTGGCAGACAAAAACTCCTGCTCGGATACGGCGATGTCACCGTCGGGCGTGCGGCAGGTGGTCACCGTATGGTTGCCTGCCTTCATCATGACACCCTCAAGGACCGCTTGTCCGCCGACCTTTCCCATTCGCTCGGGCACGGTACAGCAATCTTTTTTCATGAATATACCTTTCTTTTGAGTATTTTAAACATTTTACTAAATAGCGGGTTCTTTATAGTATAGCACACTTTTATCGAAAAGGAAATAGGTAGAGCGAAATTTTTGAAAAAAGATTGACAAACGGAAAAAAGCGTGTTACAGTATAAAAAAACGATCAAGGAGCGTTGACATGAAGGCTGAACGTCTGACACCCTATTTGAGCGAGCGTATCTGGGGCGGTGACCGCCTGCGCGGGTACGGAAAAAACGTAAAAGACGCCGATATCGGTGAGTCGTGGGAGCTGTCGTTTATCCCGGGATGCGAATCGACGGTGGCGGGACGCCCCGTGTCCGAGGTCTATGCGAAGGCAAGCTGGGGAACGCGTGCTGCGTCCTTTGACCGATTCCCCGTGCTGACGAAGTTCATCGACGCGCGCGACAATCTGTCCGTGCAGGTGCATCCCGACGACGCGTATGCCCTGCGTGAGGAAAATAGCTACGGAAAGACCGAGATGTGGATCGTTCTGGAGGCTGAGGAGGGTGCCGGGCTGTATCTCGGCTTCGACCGTCCGATCGCGGCCGAGGAGGTTCGTCGGTATGCCGAGGAGGGAACGCTGGAGACGTATCTCAGCTTCCGCCCCGTCAAGCCGGGTGACATCTTCTTTATTCCTGCCGGAACGGTGCATGCCATCGGTCGCGGCGTGCTGTTATACGAGATCCAGCAGAACAGCGATCTGACCTACCGTCTGTACGACTATCACCGCCGTGATAAGGAGGGGCGCTTGCGCGAATTGCACGTCGACAAGGCACTTCGCGTGTCCGATCTCGTTCCGTACGTGCCACCGATCTTTTCGAACGATGACCCCTCGGTTGTCGGCGATTGCTCGTACTTTACGACGCGAATTTGTAAACTTAACGGTGCAAATAAGCCCTTTTTTGTCAATGAAACGTCCTTTTTGATGCTGACGGTGCTGGATGGAGAAGGAAGCGTAGACGGCCAGCCGGCGAAGAAGGGCGACACCTTCTTTTCTCCCGCATCGGCCGGTGAGGTGGAGGCACAGGGCTGTATGACGCTGTGCGCCGTAACGCTCGGATAAGAGCCCCATACGATAGCAAAAGACACATCGCCGCACGGCAGACTGTACGCTTGCCGACGGGATGTGTCTTTTCTATTTTATTCGTGTTATTCGTGCATTGGATCGTCAGACAGGCTCCAGAAACGGTCGAGGAGCATTTTCAACCCCTTGGCGTCCGAAACGAATTTCAGCGTATGGAAGCGCTTGGGGATGCTGCGCTTGTAGGCGGGGTCGGCGAGACGATCGTCGATAAGGACGAGGACGCCGCGGTCCTCCTCGGTGCGGATGACGCGCCCGGCGGCCTGCAGGACCTTGTTGAGCCCGGGATACATATAGGCGTACGCCTTTCCTGCTTCATGCTTTTCATCGTAGTAGGCACACATGGCCTCGCGCTCGGCGCTGAGGCTGGGCATACCGACGCCGACGATGACGGCGCCGATCAGCTTGTCGCCGCACAGGTCGATGCCCTCGGAATAGATGCCGCCCATCACGCAGAAGGCGATAAGGTACGAGGGATCCTCCTCCGAAAAGGAGGCGAGGAACTCGCGCTTTTGCTTTTCGGTCATCGACGGCGTCTGCTTGAGCACGCGCAGCTTGGGATACCGTGCGCGAAAGGCCTCGCACAGCGCGTCGTTGTAGGCGAAGGAGGGGGAAAAGATCATGTAGTGTCCGCGCTTGGCACTGATGGTGGCGACGATAACGCGCAGCACCGCGTTCATCGTGCGCTCCCGCTCGGACGTACGCGTGCTGATCTTATCCATGACGGAAATGGACAGGCGCGTGGGATCAAAGGGTGATTCGACGGACAGCACCTCGTCGGTGCGGTCAAAGCCGAAGAGGGAACGGTAGTAGTCAATGGGAGAGAGTGTGGCGGAGAACAGGACGGCCGATTGCCCGCAGCCGAGACGCTCGCGAATGATCGACGAGGGGTCGATGCAGAAAAGCTTGAGAGAGAGCACGCCGTCCTTCAGCTGCATGAACCATTCGTAGCCGCGGTCGAAGCGAAGCAACGCATCCGTCAGACGCTTGATGCGATAATAATAGTCCCGTGCGCCTGCTTGATGAGCGGCAGCCTCCTCGGTCGCATCCCGATAGGCATTGAATACCTCTCGCTCGGCGATGGGCAGCAGTTCAAGGAATAGATCGCAAAGAGGCTGCGGAAGCGTGCGGCCGTGCGCAAAGGCGACGGCTTGTCCGTCGACATCCTTTCGTGTGTCATCCTTCAAAAATGACAATAAAAGATTGCAAAATTTCTCTTTAGCCTCCGCCATGGCCCGACCGAGCTCGTTGTGTTCACCAAAGGCATAACTGTCGGGTGCGATCTCAAAATCGGCGATCGACTCGGAGTACATCTCCCGCGTGCGGTCGGGTAGGTTATGCGCCTCGTCGACGAGGATGGCATAGGCACCTGCCTTATCGAAGAAGCGGCGCAGATAGACGACGGGATCAAAGAGGTAGTTGAGGTCGCAGACGACGACGTCGCACAGCTCGGCATAGCACAGCGACAGCTCGTACGGGCAAACGCGGTAGGTATCGGACATACGGTACAGGTCGTCGCGGCCGACGAGCGTGTGGCCCTCTCGGTACAGTGCCAATGCGGCGTCGGCCAGACGGTTGGTCTTAAGAAGGGGACAGGCATCCTTATGCTCACGGCAAACGGTGCCGCGGCGGCATAGCCGCTCCTTGGCGGCGATGGATACCGCCCGCACGTCGGCGCCGACGCGTGAAAGATCGTCAAGGCAGGTGCGCACGCTTTCGACGGTCGTCGTTTTCGGTGTCAGATAGAAGATCTTGTCGCAGGTGCCCTCGCCCATGGCGCGGAGCGCAGGGTAGAGCACGCTGACGGTCTTGCCGACGCCCGTGGGTGCCTCGGCACACAGACGGCCGTGGCGTGCGACGGTGCGGTGGACCGTCCGAATAAACTCGTGCTGCCCATCGCGCACATGCGGATAAGGGAAGGGCAGGTGGACAAGGGAGGGCAGACGCCGCGTGACTCGCTCAACGGCAGGGGCGGCAAAGACGCATACGCTGGCGAGGCATTTTTGGAAAAAGGTGAGCATGGTCTTCATGCGAAGCACCTCGTCGACGGTGATCTGCTCGCCCGTGTCGTCGTTGAGATAGACAAAGGTCACCGTGACGGTGTCGTACCCCTCGTGCAGGGCGCAAAGATAAGCGGTGATGAAGCCCTCGGCGCGCATGTGGGCCGTCCATTCCTTGGGCGGATGCTTGACCGATGTGTCAGTCAGACACAGGCGCCAAAGATGCGCCCCCTCGCGCTTGTCGGCGTAGGCGTGTAAGCGGAAGGTGTAGGGATCGGCGTGCACGTCCTCGGCCACGGTATACCGCGCCTCGGGGCCGTAGCGCGCACAGGCGATGCGCTGTGCGTGGGGATCGATGTGCGGCTCGCTGTCGTCGGTCGGCACGCTTTCGCTGATGCCGCGCCGTGCCAGCGCGACGAATTCCGTGAGATCGACGTGTAAAATGCCCGTTTGCTTATCAAGACGCATACGATACCCCTCCTCCCTTGTTTGGTTTCCTGCTGGTTTTTGTCTATATTTTAACACAAAAAAGCGTCGCCGTCAACACAAACCCGTCTATTTCTCATTGACAAGAGCGTTTTTCTGTGCTATAATTTACACGTATATGTAAAAATTAATGCAACGGGCGAGATAACGGCGCGGCGGCCTGTGGGCATTGGATCCCGAAGCGCAGGCGCCTGCGTCCACTTTACCTTGCCCCGCGGAGATGACTCCGACCTATACGTAAGTGAGGCTATTTATGGGACAGTTTTTTATCGATCTGGTGCATAATCAGGTGCTGATCGCCTCGTGCGTTGCCTGGTTGGTCGCGCAGGTGCTGAAATTTTTGATATCCGCGGCTATCAACCGTCGCTTTTCTCTTGAACGTCTGCACGGCGACGGCGGTATGCCGAGCGGCCATTCCGCCACAGTCATGGCGCTGGCGATCACCGTCGGCTTTTCAGCCGGGTGGTCATCCATTGCGTTCGGTATGTGCATGATCTTTGCCATCATTGTTATGCACGACGCGATGGGCGTGCGCCGCGAAACGGGCAAGCAGGCAATGGATATTATCAAGATCTTTGAAGCCTTCAACGATGTGCTCGCCGAGCACGACAAGGAGCTTAAGCACGAAAAGCTCAAGACACTGGTGGGACATACCCCCCTGCAGGTCATCTGCGGTGCCATCGTCGGTATTGTCGTCGGTGTTCTGCACAGTATCTTCTTCATCCTGTAACGCAAACAAAAACAAATACATATCATTTCGAAAGGACACAAACATGAAAATTCTGGTCATCAATGCGGGAAGCTCGTCTCTCAAATTTCAGCTGATCGACATGGACACCGAGCAGGTCGTTGCCAAGGGCATCTGCGAGGAGATCGGTGGCAAGTCCCGTTTCAAATTCAAGGTCCCCGGCCGTGAGGACTACAAGACCGAGCCGGCACTTCCGACGCACACCGAGGCGCTGCAGCTCGTTCTTGACACGCTGGTTGACAAGACGATCGGCGTCATCGCCTCCACGGATGAGATCGGTGCGGTCGGTCACCGCGTGGTACACGGCGGAGAGAAGTTCTCCACCTCCGTTCTGGTAACCGACGAGGTCAAGGCCATCATCGAGGAATGCAAGGACCTCGGCCCGCTCCACAACCCCGCCAACCTTAAGGGTATTCTTGCCTGTGAGGCGATCATGAAGGTGCCTCAGGTCGCCGTGTTCGATACCGGCTTCCATCAGACGATGCCCGATTTCGCCTATATGTATGCGCTTCCTTATCGCTACTACACCGACTACAAGCTTCGCCGTTACGGCTTCCACGGCACCTCGCACCGCTACGTCAGCGCCCGTGCCGCTGCCATGCTCGGCAAAAAGCCCGAGGAGGTCAACGTCGTTACCTGCCATCTCGGCAACGGTGCGTCCCTGGCGGCTGTCAAGGGCGGTAAATGCTTTGATACCTCTATGGGTGTTACGCCTCTTGAGGGTATCATGATGGGTACGCGCTCCGGCAACATCGACCCTGCTATCATCCCCTACCTGATGCGCAAGGGCGAGCTGACGACCGCCGACGACATCGACAAGATGCTCAACAAGCAGTCGGGTATGCTGGGTGTATCCGGTCTCAGCAGCGACAACCAGGAGATCGAAAAGGGTGCCAAGGAGGGCAACGACCGTTGCCGTCTCGTCCAAGAGATGTACTGCCACCAGCTGACCAAGCTCGTGGGCGGCTACATTGCCTGCATGGGCGGTGCGGATGCCATCGTCTTCACCGGCGGTATCGGCGAGAACAACACGGAGTATCGCACCTACGTCGGTCAGCAGCTGGCCTTCCTCGGTGTTAAGATCGACGAGGAGAAGAATCATATGCGCGGCTGTGAGGTGGACATCTCGACGCCCGATTCCAAGATCAAGGTGCTCGTCATTCCCACGGATGAGGAAATGGTGATCGCCCGCGATACGATGGACATCGTAAACGCGCTGAATAAGTAAGCAAAGAACAAACACGCAGGCGGCGTAGGGGAGGACGGAGGTCTTTTTCTGCGCCGCCCTTTTATAGAAACAAAAAGGGAGAAGGATATGTACGACGAGCTGACCGAAGTGGATATAAAAAAGATGGAAGAGGAGATCCAATATCGGTTGAACGTTCTCGGCCCGCAGCTTCTGAAGGAAATGGCGCGCACGAGAGAGTTTGGCGATCTGAGCGAGAACGCCGAATACAAGGAGGCCAAGCGTGAAAAGCGCCGCAACGAGGGGCGCATCCGCTATCTTGAAAACATGATCCGCACCGCGCGTGTTATCAAGGTGAAGGAGCACGAGGGCGCTGTTTCCCTCTTTGACTGGGTCACCGTGTATAATGAGATGCGCGGTGAGGAAAAAAAGATACAGATCGTTACCACCCTTCGCCAGGATGCCTTGCGCGGCTTCGTCAGTAAGGAGTCGCCGCTCGGCATGGCGCTGATGGGACGGCGCGTCGGTGAACGCGTCGAGGTACACGTCAACGAAACGCGCTCGTACTTCGTCGTCATTCGTGCGATCGAAAAGGGACGCGACAACGAGGACCTGCCTATCAGCGGCTACTGATAGGACACGAAAACGGGAGGCAGGTATGGCAGACAGATCACTGGAAGCGATCAATCGCATGGCAAGGGAGGATCCGCGCGCGCTGATCCGCGAGGCAGACGACGCGTACCGTGCCTTTATCGACGGTACGTGCGCCCGTATATTGGACGGAGGGCGCGTTCGCGTGCTGCTGCTTGCCGGACCGTCCGGATCGGGAAAAACGACGAGTGCCAACATGATCGCCGACGCGGTGCGTCGGGCGGGACACAAGAGTCATGTCATCTCGCTTGATAATTTTTACCGCGAGGCAAACGATCCGCTCTATCCGCGCAAGGCCGACGGCGAGAGGGATCTGGAGAGCTATGAGGCGCTGGATCTTGCGCGTGTGCGCGACTGCCTGGCGCGTGCCGCTCGCGGCGAGGCGTTTTCCGTGCCGTATTACGATTTCAAAACGGGGCGTTACCGTGCGGATACGTACGACGTGGCCGCATCGGACGACGGAGTGATCATCGTTGAGGGGCTGCACGCGTTGAATCCTGACGTAACGGCGGGGCTGCCGAGCGACCGTGTGCTCAAGCTGTTTGTTAGCGTTTCAACTAACCTGACCGTCGGCGGTAAGCGCGTCCTGTCGGGGCGCAAGCTGCGTTTTTTGCGCCGCTTGGTACGCGATCATCTGTATCGTGGAGCAAGTGCGACGCGCACGCTTTCTCTGTGGGACGGTGTGCTGGCGGGGGAGGATACCTACCTGTATCCCTACCGCGGAGAAGCCGACATCACAGCGGATACCTTCCACGCGTACGAGTTGGGACTTCTGGCGCCGTTCGCGAGTGAGGTGCTGCGTGCCGATCCGTCGGACGATCCGTATGCCGCCGTCGTGGCAAACGCCGTTGAGCTGGCGCACCCTATAAGCGAGGCGCTTGTTCCTCAGGATTCGCTGATGCGCGAATTCATTATTGGCGGCACATACGAGCATTTATATTGATGAAAAGACAATAATTATTTACAAAATAATCAAAAAAGCGAGATATAGGATATGAATATAGCAGCCTCCGTTGCCGACATCGTCGGGCGTACGCCGCTTGTCCGTCTGTCGCGCATCGAGCATGCCTACGGCCTGCAGGTGACGCTTCTCGGCAAGCTTGAGGGGAGAAATCCTGCCGGCTCCGCGAAGGATCGCGTGGCCCTTGCCATGATCGAGCAGGCGCAAAGGGACGGCCGTCTGACCGAGGGGTCGGTGATCATCGAGCCTACCTCGGGCAATACCGGTATCGGCCTGTGCGCCATTGGTGCGCGCCTCGGATACCGTACGATCATCGTCATGCCCGACACGATGTCGGTGGAGCGACGCCGCCTGATGCGTGCCTACGGCGCCGAGGTCGTCCTGAGTGACGGACGGCTTGGCATGGCGGGCGCGATCGAGCGTGCCAAGGCGCTGGCCGCCGCCACGCCCGGTGCGTTTATTCCGTCGCAGTTTGACAATCCCGCCAACCCGGCGGCGCATTACCGTACGACGGGTCCCGAGATCCTTGAGGACACGGACGGGACGGTGGATATCTTCGTCGCGGGCGTCGGGACGGGTGGCACCGTCAGCGGTGTCGGCCGTTATCTGAAGGAGCAGCGCTCCGACGTACATATCGTAGGCGTTGAGCCACGGAGCTCGGCCGTCCTGTCGGGCGGTCAGGCGGGTGCGCACGGCATACAGGGTATCGGTGCGGGCTTTGTTCCCGACAATTTTGATCGGAGTGCCGTCGACGAGATCGTGACGGTCGATACCGAGCAGGCCTATGCCTTCGGCCGCGCGCTGGCACGTATGGAGGGCCTTTTGACAGGCATTTCCTCGGGCGCGGCGTTGGCCGCGGCGGTGGACGTTGCTTCGCGTGCGGACAGCCGTGGCAAGACGGTAGTCGTTCTGCTCCCCGATACGGGTGAGCGGTATCTGTCGACGCCGATGTATGCGGAGGATAGCGATGAGTAAGCGACGTGCGTTGGTCGCCATGAGCGGCGGCGTGGACAGCTCGGTGGCCGCTTGCCGTACGTTAGAGGCGGGATACGAAGCCGTCGGTGTGACGATGCAGCTGTGCCCGCGCGGTGCAGACCAGCCGAACCGTGATGCCGCGGATGCGCGTGCGGTGGCCGAGGTCTTGGGTATGGGACACACGACCCTTGCCTGCACCGAGGCGTTTTCCAGCGAGGTCGTGGAGCCCTTTGTGCGTGCCTACGAGGATGGGCAAACGCCCAATCCGTGTATACGGTGCAATCGGCGTCTGAAATTCGGATACCTGCTGGCGTATGCCGAGCAGGAGGGCTTTGATACGCTGGTGACAGGCCATTACGCTCGTGTTTGCTACGACGAGGCGAGCGGTGAATATCGGTTGAAAAAAGCGCGGGCGCTGGCCAAGGATCAAAGCTACGTTCTGTATTTTCTGTCGCAGGAGCAGCTGGCACACGTGTATTTCCCGCTTGGTGAGTTTGCCTCTAAGGAGGAGGTCCGCGAGGCGGCCGCGGCATACGGCTTTGTAAGCGCCAACCGCAAGGACAGCCAGGATATCTGCTTTATTCCCGACGGCGATTACGCTGCATTTATTACGGCCCATACGGGTAAGACCTACGCTGAGGGCGATTTTCTTGACCTCGACGGAGAGGTGATCGGTCGCCATCGCGGGCTCATCCATTATACCGTCGGTCAGCGTAAGGGGCTGGGTGTGACCTTCGGGGCGCCCATGTACGTCAAGGCCAAGTGCGCACAGGATAATACGGTGACCCTTTCCGGCGATGCCGCCCTATATGAGTCGGCGTGCCTTCTGCGCGAGGTCAGTTATATATCGTCTGTCGCACCGACTGCGCCCTTCCGTGCGGCGGTCAAAACACGGTATAGCGCCAGGGAGGTCGAGGCGACCGTCTACCCGTGCGGTGACGGCGCACAGGTCGTCTTTGATTCTCCGGTCCGTGCGCTGACGCCGGGACAGGCAGCCGTGTTCTACGACGGCGATACCGTCCTTGGCGGCGGTGTGATCGCATGCGGGGAAACGGCGTGACCCGTCACAAACGCTCCGATTCCCAAGTCTATCAAATGAAACGCCTCCCTAGGGCCGCAACGGCTCGGGAGGCGTTTCATTTTTTCGTTTGAGGGCTTACAGACGGTCCACGGCATAGGCCGTGTTGAGGGCGACGGTGATCATATCGGTGAAGGAGGTCTCACGCGCGTCGGCATCAAGAGCTTCCTCTCGGTAGATGTGATCGGAAACGGCACAGATGGCGAGGGCGCGCTTGCCCGTCTTGGCAGCGTTCATATAGAGGGCGGCCGCTTCCATCTCGACGGCCAGACAGCCCATGTCGTGCCACGGGTCGTTGAAGTGCGCGTTGGCGTTGTAGAAAACATCGGAGGAGAGCAAATTGCCGACGCTGTAGCGTGCGCCGACGGCCTCTGCCTCACGCACGGCGGCCGTAAGCAGCTCGTAGGAGGCGATCGGCGCAAAGGTGCCGCCGAGACCGTACTGCGAGGCGTACGCCGAGTTGGTGCAGGCGCCCATGCCAAACACGAGATCGCGCAGGTGAAGGTGATCGGCCAGCGCACCGGCGGAGCCGACGCGCAGAATATTCTCCACGCCGAACACCGTGAACAGCTCGTAGGAATAAATGCCCATCGACGGCATGCCCATGCCGCTGGCCATGACGCTGACGCGCGTGCCGCGGTAGGTGCCCGTATAGCCCTTGACGCCGCGCACGTCGTTGATAAGACGGGCGTCCTCAAGAAAGTGCTTGGCGATAAATTCCGAGCGGCGCGGATCACCCGGCATCAGCACGGTCTTGGCAAAATCGCTTGGCTCCGCTTTGATATGCGGCGTCGGATACATCATGGTGGCTCCTCCTGTTTTTTCACAATTTTGATATGTTTTATTTACAATCCTTGCTGTTTTGCAAGATTGACCAGACGGCTGGTTCCCAAACGGTCGGCGCCGAGACGGATAAATTCCTCTGCATCCTTGATCGATGCGATGCCGCCGGCGGCCTTGACCTTGACGTGAGGGGCAGTATGCGCACGCAACAGGCGAACGTCCTCGGGGGTCGCGCCGCCCGTCGAAAAGCCGGTGGAGGTCTTGATGTAATCGGCGCCCGAGCGGCTGACGACCTGCGCGATACGGATCTTTTCTTCCTCCGTTAACAAGCAGGTCTCGACGATGACCTTGAGGATATGCTCTCTGCAGACGCCCTTCAGACGGCGGATCTCCTGCTCGATATCGTCGTACCGTCCCTCCTTCAGCGCGCCGATATGGATGACCATGTCGATCTCGTCCGCGCCGCATCGGAGGGCGTCGGCGGCTTCGGCGATCTTGGCCTCGGTGGTCATATAGCCGTTCGGGAAGCCGATGACCGTGCACAGCGGGAGACGGTCGCCGACGTAGGCCTTTGCCCGATGTATATAGGCGGGAGGAATGCAGACGGAGGCGACTCCGTAGGTCATACCGTCGTCGCACAGGGCACGGATGTCGTCCCACGTGGTGGTCGGCGACAGGGCCGTGTGGTCGCAATGGGATAGTAGCTCGCGTAGAGTCATAGCGTTTCCTTTCCGACCGTAGCCGTCACGGCTCGGTCTGTTGGTCTTGCAGGCGCTGACGGTAACAGCGGTGACAAAGGGCGGTATACGTTTCGTTCCCGCCGAGGACGATGCGATGGCCGGCGGTCAGGATGCGGCCGTCGGCGCCGATGCGTGCATTGACGGTCGCCTTGGCTCCGCAGGAGCAGATGGTCTTGATCTCCGCGATGGAGTCGGCCACCTCAAACAGGCGTGCGCTTCCGGGGAATAGCTTGGTGCGGAAGTCGGTACGCAGACCAAAGCACAGCACGGGGATATCCATCTCGTCGACGATGCGGCGAAGCGCGTCGATGTGATCGGGGGTAAAGAACTGACATTCATCCGCTAAGATGACGTCGACGTCCTGCGACAGAATACGAAAGCGCGAAAACAGATCCTCGTCCTCGGCGATGATGTCACACGTGCAGGACAGACCGATGCGCGACTGCAGGACGTGGGTGCCGTCACGGTGATCGACGGCAGGCTTGATCAGCCACACGCGCATGCCGCGCTCCTCGTAATTGAATTTGGTAATGAGCGCCTGGGCGGTCTTTGACGAGCCCATGGCACCGTATTTGAAATATAGCTTGGCCATAGGGTTCCTTTCTTACGGCGTGTTTCTCGTGCGCAAATATTCAATGACGCACGCAGGGAGAAGAGCGGTGAGATCCTCGCCGTTTTTCAGCGCTTGGCGTGCGTTTGTGGAGCGCACGTCACGCAGAGCGTCCTCACAGGGGAGAAGGACGGTCTCGTATCCGCCGTGCGCGAGATTCCAATCGGCTTGCACGCGCTCGTAGGCAAGGTCACCCTCGTCGCGATAGCCCTTGACGATGCGATCGATGCCATGCTCACGCATATAGTCGATGACGAGGCCGTTGCTGTAGCTGACCAGCACGTTGTCAAAGGGCTCGGCGGCCAGCGTCAGCATGCTGACACGCTCGGAGAGCGAAAAGGTATAGGCCTTTTCGGGGTTTTGAAAAATGACGGCGTATACCTCGTCGTAGGTGCTTGCGGCACGGCGGATCAGATCCAGATGGCCGAGGGTGACGGGGTCGTAGCTTCCGGGAAGGATGACGCGCATCGCTCAGGCCTCCTCTGCGTGATATAAAAGGATGAGAACATGGGTCATGCGGCCGTAGCGCGTATCCTTCAGCACCTCAAAGGCGCCGAAGCGCTCGCTCGGTACGCCGAGGTCCTCCTCTCCGCACTCCAGCACGACGATGGCGCCTCGGCGGAGCATACGTGCGCTGACCAGGCGGTCAACGGCCTCGGCACAGCACTGCATGGCATAGGGCGGATCAATGAACACAAGGTCAAAGGTATCGCGGCCGGCGGCCTTGCGGATATAGTTTCTGTAATCGCTGATCAGATAGCGTCCGCGGTCGAAGGCGTTCGTTGCGCGGGCATTTTGCTTGACGATGGCTATGGCGTCGGCGGAGGAATCGATGAACATCGCGTCGGCAGCGCCGCGCGAGAGTGCCTCCAGACCCATCTGCCCCGAGCCTGCAAACAGGTCGAGGACGTTACGGTGCTCCACGTCAAACTGAATGGAGGAGAAAATGGCCTCCTTGATACGCTCGGACGTCGGGCGAGTGTCGTTTCCTTCCAGGGTTACAAGGCGCTTGCCCTTGGCGCTTCCTGTGATGATCTTCATGCGTTCTCTCCTTGCTTGTCGGGGGTTTGTGTCTTGTGATAATAGGCGTAGATCGCCTCGGCATCGGCGCGGGAAATGCCGCGTACGGCGAGCAGCTCCTCCACGGATGCACGGCGCAGCGCACCCAGCGGCATGGCCGCGAGCAGCTTGCGTGCCTTAGCGGGGCCGATACCGTCGATGCGCTGAAGCGTCGAATGCGTCATCGTGCGCCGCTTCTCCTTTTGCGAGCTTGTAATGGCAAATCGGTGGACTTCTTCCTGCAATTTGTAAATAAAAGTATACACATTTGTTTCTTGCGCGATGGATATCTCCCGTTCGCCGTCGGTAAGAGCGCGCGTTTTGTGGAAGTCATCCTTCACCATGCCGAACAAGGGAATGTCGAGCGACAGAGCGGCAAGCACCTCGCGTCCTACGTGGACGTGCGTCGCGCCGCCGTCGAGGAGCAGAAGGTCGGGCGCCGTGCCCAGCGACGCCGTGGCGTCGCCGATATGGGTCAGACGGCGCGTAAGCACCTCGCGCATGGAGGCGTAATCGTCCGGTCCGTCGGTCGATTTGACCGAGAACAGGCGGTAGTCGCTTTTTTTGTATTTGCCGTCCTCGTAGACGATCATGGCGCCGACGATGGCCTCACGGCCGATGTTGGAGATATCGTAGCATTCGATACGCCGCGGCCGCTCGGGAAGCGCCAGCAGCTCGCACAGACGCTGCACGTGCTTATCCTCGCGCTCGCCCTCCAGACGGTACTGACGGGCAGCCTCGGCGGCGTTCTCCAGCGCCAGATCGCACAGACGACGTCCCTCGCCGCGCTCAGGCGTGCGGACGTGCACGCGGTGCTCGGCCTTGAGCGAGAGATAATCGGACAGAAGGGAGAGATCGTCGTCGGACAGAGGAAAATCGAGCATGACCTGCGGCGGCAGGTTTTGCTGGGCGTCGTAATAGTCGACGATGAGCTGCATGGCGTCCTCCGCATCGGATAGCTGGGCCGAGGAAAGGATAAATTCGTTTTTGTGCACGACGGCGCCGCCGCGCACGGCCAGCATAGACAGCACGCCCACCGTTTCGGAGGCGTACAGGGCGAAGACGTCGCGGCAGACCTTGACGTCGGCGACGACCTTCTGCTTTTCGAGCAGCTTGTGAAGAGAGGCGATGCTGTCGCGCAGCGAGGCGGCCCGTTCAAAGGCGAGCGCCTCGGCGGCGGCTGTCATCTCCTGCGTGAGCATGTCCACCGCCTCACGCACGTGTCCGTCGAGCACGGCCTCCGCCCGTCGCACGTCGGCGCGGTAGGCCTCGGCGCTGACACGGCCTGTACAAAGCCCCGAGCATCGTCCCATGTCCAGATACAGGCACGGGCGCTCGCGGCCGATATCGGAGGGGAAGCGCCGCTTGCAGTTTGGCAGGGCAAAGATCTTTCGTACGGTATCCAGCGCCGTGTAGGCCTGCGCGGTGCCTTGATACGGGCCGTAATAGCGTGCACGGTCGGCACGGCGCTCGCGCGTGACCGTCAGGATGGGATACTCGCCGCTTGTGACCTTGATATACGGGTAGGACTTGGCGTCCTTGAGCTTTATATTGTATTTAGGCGTGTGCTTTTTGATAAGCACGTTTTCCAGCGTCAGCGCCTCGATCTCGGTGTCGCAGAGGATGTAGTCGAAGTCGTCGATGAGACTGACGAGACGTTCCGTTTTGACAGTGTGACGGTTGCCGGAAAAATAGCTGGTCACACGGTTCTTGAGCTTTTTGGATTTGCCGACGTAGAGGATGTCCCCCGACGCACTTTTCATCAGGTACACACCGGGTGAGGTCGGCAGCGAATTGGCCTTGTCGCGCAGGCGCTCAAGCTTGGTCATGGACATCTCCTTTCTTGCCGCAGGTGGCGGATCGGTAAAAAAAGCGACCTTAATTCCCGATACACGGTACCGCGTGCCGAATTAAGGTCGTTTGCTTTTTGACTGGTTGTCCTCACGGGGCGGCATCGGTCCCGACCGAACGATCAGACGGAGCCGCGGATGCCGTGTTTATTTTCCTTCAAAGCCGCTGTTGATCAGATCGGTCAGGCCCTCGATGGCGGCGGCCTCGTCGGCTCCGTCTGCGATCAGCGTAATGGTCGTGCCCTTAACGATTCCGAGAGAGAGAACACCGAGCAAGCTCTTCGCATTGACACGGCAGTCCTCCTTTTCCACCCAGATAGAGCTCTTGTAGGAATTGGCCTTCTGAATGAAAAATGTAGCAGGTCTTGCATGAAGGCCGACGCTGTTACAGATGGTAACGCTTTGCGAGATCATATAAATTGCTCCCTTGTGTATAGCTTTTTAATCTATTTCCTAAAGTATAGCAAATTCAATAGAAAAAATCAAGGCTTTTTTTAAAAAAAGTTCATTTTTAGAAGCGATCAAGCTCAATATCGAGCTCGGCCGTTTGCGATCCCATCTCTGCCGAGTAGAAAAGCGCGCGGTCACGCTGCTCCTGCTTGGCGATGCGCAGCGTGGCGCTGCCAAGGCCAAATACGGTAAAGAACAGGTAGAGCATGGTCGGGTTGGTAAAGGGATAGTCTGCTACGCCGAACACGAGCAGGCAGAACAGGGCGGCGGTTGAGAACAGGGCGGGATAAAAGACCGATGAGGCCTTGATATGCCGGGCAAAGACGGACAAATGCACCGCACGCAGAACGAGCAGGAGCAGGAAGATCGCCAGCGCGATCACGCCCGCCTCACAGGCGATCTGCAAAAACAGACTATGGCTGTGCGGCGCGGTGACCCCCGCTTCGGCATACGAGGAGAAGACCGAGGAGAAATTATCGGCTCCGACGCCGATGCCGAGCCATGGGTGATCCTTCAGCATAGCGGCGGAGGAGCGCCAAATGGAGAAACGGTACAGGACGGTGGAGTCGCTCAGGTTGAAGATGGACATGAAGCGGGACACCAATGCCTCCGGCAGCAGATACAGTGCGTACGGCAGAACGACCAAAAGCGATACGATGACACCCCCGTGTCGCTTGATCTGCAGGATAAGGCAGATGAAAAGACCGAACAGAAGAGCGACCCACGCACCGCGGCTCCAGGTCAGAACGAGGGCGGCGAGGTTGAGTAGCGCGGCGGCCGCATACAGGCTCTTTTTCGCACGCTGCTTCTTCTCGACGGCCAACGCCAGCGAGAACATAAGGGCAACCAAAAGAAAGACGGCGTAAATGTTGGGATTGCCGAAGGTGGCATAGACGCGGTCGGTCAGCTTGCCTTCAAAGGCGGGGTCGATCCAATTCCCGTTTTCGACGCCGACGATCGCCTGCACGATGGCCCATACGGCGACCGGCATGGAGGAGACCACGACGGAGCCGAGGGCAGCGTCGGCCAGACGGCGGTTGGTGATCAGATTGTTCGCGAGAGGGAAGCCGAGGAGAAATACGGCGAGAATGAGGCCGCTCTCCGTGGACAGGGCATTGCCGTGCACGGCGCCGCTGATGACGTACAAAACACCGAACAGCGCGAGGGGGATGCCATAAAGGGTAATGGAGACAAAACGGTTACCGTCGATCGCCTTTCGCACGTAAGACAGCGTGGACAGAAGGATGAGTCCGCCGAGGGCTACCGAGGCGTGCGGAAGAAGGGGGATATACGGGAAGAGAAGAAGCGTCAAGAAAAACGGAAATTCCGGTGCGGCCACGGAGCCTGCCAGCAGAAGCACGGCACCGATGCCGAGGGCCACATACAGCGGCGAGATGAAGAATCCAAGCACGGCGAGTGCGACGGCGGCAAAGATGAGAATGAGAGGGTGGATACCGGTGATCTGCTGCGGTTTTTGCCGAGTTGGTAAACAAAAGAAGTCAAAAAACAGGAAATTCGTGAAGGAATTCTCCTGCATCAGCCGATAGATCGGTGTGTCAAATACAAGGAACGGAACGGACAAAATAGAGAAAACAAGGCCGAGGATGACGGAGGCGCGGTCGGCCTCACCAAAGGATTGAAAGCGCGTGCCCGCATAGCAAAGGAGGATGGTAAGGGCACCGAAGGTAAGCAGCGCATAGCCGTACGAGCGTGCCGCCGTGGAGGCAAAGCGCTCGCCGATCGCGCGCGAAAGGCGCGAGACGATCGAGCTCTTTGACGAGCGCACGTGCGACATGCGTTGACGGGCGATATCGAGGGAGAAGTATCCCTCTAGGCGCTCGCGAAGCTTTTTTTTGCCTTGCGATGTGTCCATGGCTGTGTCCTTTCTGCTATCAGCCTTCGCTCTCCGTTTCGGGGACGTGTAGGCGTTTCCGCGCCTTTTTTGGCTTAGGCTTGATCATTTCTTCGAATTGAGGATTCTTTTCGAGCAGGTCGGGGCGGCGCTTGCGCGTCAGGTCGACCGACTGCTCAAGGCGCCAACGCTCGATGGCACCGTGATCGCCCGAGAGAAGCACCTCGGGCACCTCGCGGTCGCACCAAACGCGCGGGTGCGTGTACTGCGGATATTCGAGCAGGCCGCTGGCGATCGAATCGCCCTCGTAACAGGCGGCGTCGGCTAATACACCCGGAATCAGACGGGCGACGGCGTCGACGGTGATGCACGCGGGGATCTCACCGCCGGTGAGCACGTAATCTCCGATGGAGATCTCGTCCGCGTCAAAGGCGTCCAGCACGCGCTGATCGACGCCCTCGTAGTGACCGCAGATAAATAGCAGGTGGTCGTATTCGGCCAGCTCGCGGACCACGTCGTGCGTCAAAAGCCGTCCGCGTGGGGACATGTAGACGACGTGAGAGCGCTTACCCTCGGGAATGTCGGCGAGGACGGCGCGGCAGGCGTCGGCAATCGGCTGGCAGGTAAGAAGCATACCGACGCCGCCGCCGTAGGGGCGGTCGTCGACGTTGTGATGCTTATCGGTGGAGTATTCGCGCAGATGATGAGCGCGTATGTCGATGTGCCCCGCCTTCATGGCGCGGCCGATGATGCTTTCGCCGAGGACGGTCATGACAAGATCGGGGAACAGCGTGATCAGATCGAATCTCATGTATCCTCCTCCTCACGGAAAAAGCCGGGGATGGGGGTGACGAGCACGCCCTCGTCGGGATCGACCGAACGCACGAAGGCGTCGACGCGGGGGAGCAGGACGTCGCCGTAGGGAGTATCCACCGTAAACATCTGTCCCTGCGGAACGTCGTCGACGCTCTTAATGTGTCCGTACACGCGGCCGCTGTCGGCGTCGATGACGGGGGTGCCGATCAGATCAACGATAAAAAAGCTGCCCTTTTTCAGCGGCATATCGTCGCGGCAAAGATAAAAGACGGTGCCGCGCAGTGCCACGGCATCCTCGCGCGCTTGCACGCCCTCGATGCCGAGAATGACGGTTTGTCCTGCGCGTGTCGCCGAGGTGATCGTATGCTCCTTGTAGCTGCCGTCCTTTTCGGCAAAGAAGATGCGCTTTTGCGCGGCAAGGACCTCGGGGGAATCGCACCAGACATCGGTTTTGAATAATCCGCGGACGCCGTGCGCTGTGCGCACGCATCCGCCTTCCAGGTACATTCGTTTCATATAGGTTATTGTAGCATATCTGTGAAAAAAAGTCAACTCTTTCTTAAATCTTTCGTGCGCGCACGAAGCCAACGGCGATCCGAAATGGTAAAAAACAAAGATTTCAATGTTCGATGATGGAGAAATATAGTTGTTTATAGGCATTTGCCATGCCTGCGAGCGTGAATTTTTCCCGGTAGACGCGTCGAGCGCCGTCACGCATGCTCGGCAGACGCCCGGGGACGCTGAGAAGCTCATCAAGGGTGGATGCCAGGGCCGTCGGGTCGTCGGTACGAAAGAGGCGGCCGCTGAGGCCGTCCTCGATCATATCGGGATTGCCGCCAAAATCGGAGGCAACGGTCGGCGTGCCAAGAGACATGCATTCCGAGGTCGCAAGGCAGGAGGTCTCGGTGCCGCGGGAGGGGTTAACGTTGACGGTGAAGAGGTTTTGATAGGGAGCGGGGTCGTCGACGTAGCCCGTAAAGTGTACCGAGCGCAAGAGGCCGAGTCTCGCCGTCAGCGCTTGTAACGCGCTTCGCTGCCCTCCGTCACCGACCAAAAGAACGTGTAGCGACGGGTAGCGTGGTTTTAGCATGGCTGCCGCGCGAAGAAGCAAATCCTGCCCCTTGACGTGCTCAAGCCTTGCGCAGCAGCCGAGGACGATGTCCGTTGCACGCAGACCGAGTAATTGCCGCAGAGCTGCCTGCTGTGCCTGCGACAGGCATCGCGTGGGCGGAGTGCCGTTGAGGAGTGTGCGAATACGCTCGCGCGGAATGCCTTCGGCGATCAGATCACGCTCGGCTGCTTTGGCCGTCGCTACGGTCAGGGTCGTACAGGCGTTATAGAGGGCGCGCTGCCCGCTGCCGAGCGCTGTCACACCCTTTTTTGCGCAATGGCGTGTGGACAGCCGCGGACCGATGCCTGCAACCAGGGCGCCGACGCGGGCAGAAAGGGCGGCATGCGTATGAACGATCTGTGGCTTCGTCCGTCTGAAATAACGGGCAAAGGCACGTATGTCACGAAACGAAAGGCCGCTTTCGGGGGAAAAAGAAAAGGGAGTTATACGAACTCCCTCCTTTGGCAGACGCGAAAGGAGGGCGGAGCCCTGCGGTACGATGATCTCAAAATCAAAGGTGTCGCGCAGGGCTTCGGTAAGGTAAGCGAGCTGTATGCCCGCTCCGCCGACATTTGCGTCGCTGATGACATGTGTAATGCGTAGCATGGTGTTCTCCCGTGTCGTTTTGTTTCAAGATGGGCTATGTAGACAGGGAGCGGTATGACGGTGCGCTTATTTTTGCCGTTTTCGCTTAAAATATGCGCTGAGGACGTCCCGTGTTTCGTTTTCGAGCACGCCGCCCGTGATCTCGGGGCGGTGATTGAGAGGTAGTGCGGACAGATCGATGAGCGAGCCGAAGGCACCAAAGCGCCGGTCCGCCGTTCCGTAAACGACGCGATCGATGCGTGCGTTGATGATCGCGCCGGCACACATGGCGCACGGCTCCATCGTCACATATAGGGTGGCGTTTGGAATGCGCCAGCCGCCAAGACGGCGGCAGGCCTCCTCGATCGCGAGGATCTCGGCGTGGTGCGTCGCACAGCGCGAATGCTCGCGCAGGTTATACGCCTTAGCGATCACCTCTCCGTCGCGCACGATCAAGGCACCGACAGGGACCTCGTCGATGGCCTCGGCCTCTCGCGCAAGCTCCATGGCCATGTGCATATATTGGATGTCATCTTCGTTGAAATTTTGTGGCATATCGACCTCTATGTAAAGTTAAATTTGCTTTTTAGTGCATTCTTGATATCGCATCGGTGGAAAAACAGCCATATAGCCGAAGCGATAAAGAGCGCTCCCGCAACAGAGAAAAAGATGGGAATCGCATAGGGAAGACCGGCGATGGCCGTATACAAAAGGGAGAGCGTATTGACGCCGATGTGCATGCCTATGGACGGCAGGAGGCTTTCTGTAAGCGTATCCACGACGAAAAAGAGGGTGCCGGCGACGATCGCATAAAGAAAACGGAACTGTCCTGCATGAAAGATCGCAAAGGTGATGACGGACACGACAAGCGCCATCGCTCGCTGCTTTTCGCCAAATAGACGCATGGGAAGCAGACGGAAGAACAGCTCCTCCAGCACCGCCGTCAGGCAGGCGTGTCGCAGGAAGGTATACCATGTCAGCGCCGTCGGCGCTGCTTCCGCACCGCTTTGCGTCAGCGATGTAAGCGCCGAGGCGGCGAGCGCACTCAGCAGGACGACGCCAAAAACAAAGGGGAAGGAGAACAGCGTCAGACGCGCGATCCTGCGCGACATGCGAAGCGGCTTGATTGAGGCGTTCTCTTTTTGCCGCTTTGCAAGCAAAAGACACAGAAGGATAGGAATAACATGAGATAATGTGACAAGAAACGTGTGCAAAACCGTGCTGCTCACGAGCGATGATGCCATCAGACAGGCATACAGCATGACGCATGCGCCAAGATACAGCAGAAGGGAAGATAGGATCATGTGGGGTCGCCTCCCGTCGCTTTTGGCAACACGTAGGCGTTGTCTGCGTCGCAGAAGCGCAGGCGACCTCCGCTGACGTCGACCTCCTCCAGGCGTACGCGCAAACGATCGCCGATGCGATACCGTGTGTCGCGTGAGCGCAGGGTCAGCGTTGGTTCGTCGAATAGAAATACACCGCCGAGGCTGTCGATCGGTATAAGTCCTTCGCAGGTATTGTCCAGCGTGCAAAACAGCCCAAAGGAAGCGACGGAGGTCACGGTCGCGTCAAAGACCTCGCCGATGAAGCGCTGCATATACAAGGCCTTATACAGGGCGTCGATGCGTCGCTCGGCCTCCTGCGCACGAAGCTCTGCCTCGGCAGCTGCGCGCGAGGCGCGTGCGGCAAACGATGCGTAGCGCGCCGAGGGCGCGTCCTCCATGAGCACGCGGCGGAGCAGACGGTGTACGGCGAGGTCGGCGACACGGCGAATGGGGGCCGTGAAGTGACAGTAGACGGGGGCCGCCAGACCGAAATGCGGTGCGAGGACGGGCTGATACGTGGCCTTGGACATCGCGCGAAGCACGCGATAGCTGACGGGTACGGACAGCCCCTTTTCCTCCGCCTGTGTCAGCAGGCGGCTGATCTGTGTTTGCGTGACGGAGGCGGCGTCAATGCCGCGGATATCTAAGCCAAGCCCGTGCAGATACGGCAGCAGCTCGCGCATCTGCGCTTCGGGCGGACGCTCGTGGGTGCGGTAGACGCAGGGGGCGTGATGCGCGGTCATGTAGGTCGCTACTGCCTCACCGGCTGCCAGCATGCAGTGTTCAATGATCTGCTCCGAGAGTCCGCGCGTGCGGCGGCGGATATCGTACGGCTCTCCGCGCTTGTCGACGAGGATGACTGCCTCGGCGCTGTCAAGCTCCATAGCACCGCGTGCGCGGCTACGCGCTTTACGCGCTTGGTAGAGGTCGCACAGCGCAGACAGCGCGCGAAGGATGGGACGATATTTTTGATAAAAGGGCGACAGCGACTGCTGCTGCAGCACGTCGTTTATCTCGCTGTATACGCCGCGCAGGCGGCTGCGTATAACGGCGGGGAAGATCTCGGTGCGCGTGATCTCGCCGTCCGGTGCGACGGTCATACGCACGGTCAGCACGGCACGGTCCTCGCCCTCGTTCAGCGAGCAAACGCCGTTCGATAGAACGGGAGGGAGCATTGGCACGACGCGATCGGTGAAATATACGCTGGTGCCGCGGCGCATGGCGGCACGGTCCAGCGGCGTCTTTTCGTCTACGTAATAGGAAACGTCGGCGATGTGTACGCACAGTTGAAAGCCGCCGCCGGGCAGACGGCGTACGGACAGCGCGTCGTCCAGATCCTTGGCATCGGCGCCGTCGATGGTAAAGACGGTATGGGTGCGATAATCGACTCGCTTGTCCCAGTCGATCGGGCGCGCCGCGGCGGCGTCTGCCTGTTGGAGCACGTCGGGCGGGAAATCGACCTCAATGCCGCAATCGTCTAAAATGGCCTCGTAGTTGCCTGCACGTTCATCGGCGGGACCGTAAACACGCGTGACACGGCCGCGCAGGTCGCCGCTTGTGCGGTGAAGCGTCAGCTCGACCTTGTCCCCGATCCGTGCTCCGCCGAGATCGTCGACGTGCGGTGTGATGCGAATGCGCCGATCATCCGGTATGAGCGTATAACGGCGCACGGTACGCCGACGGGCAAAGGTGGGGTCGTCGTACACGGCAATCGTGCCGATGACCGTGCGCAGGGGCTGCGTGATGCGCTCAACGCGGCCCTCGGTCTTTTCCTCATCCATGGCCGTGAAGGTGCGGAAACGAACCTCGACGGTGTCGCCGCTGATGGCTCCGGCTGTATGACCTGCCGGAATAAACACATCGCGTGTGCGTCCTTCGACGCGCACGAAGCCAAAGCCACGCTCCGAGGAGGAAAAGATGCCGACGGCGCGCTCGGTCATGGGACCTGTCGGATGCGTCGTGCGCAGCGATAGCTGCGTGTCGGTGATATGGACGTAGCGCGTGTCGTAGCCGAGCTCGCGAACCATCGATTCCAGTGCGCGCTTCCTACGAGCCTTGTCCGCATTTGAACGGATATTGTTCCGCTTGCCTGCTTGCTTTGCTATATGCTTTTGCAAAGAACTCTTTGCTTTTTTGGACATTTTATCTATTCCTTTGTAAAAAATAAGGTGTTACACCGTGGAGTGCAACACCTTGTAACCGTTAATTTAATTCGCTTACGGCGCTTTGAAATACGTATCAAACGACGTCAGATCCTTCCATCCGCCTGCACCCTGCGTAGCGATGTAATCGGGCTGAAGGATGTAGACCAGAAGAACAGCGGCGATGAAGAAGATGCTGATGATGAGCGTAATTCTGCGAAGACGCTTTTCCTTGCGACCTGCCTGGTCCTTGCCGTAATAGGTTTCGGTTCCGCCGACGATGGTCGAGGACAGACCATCGTCCTTGCTCTTCTGGAACATGACCGAAACGGTGAGAAAGACGGCTGCGACGAGTATAAGAATCAACAAAACAATTTCCATGGTGTGACCGTATGCACGAAACGTGCACGTTTCCTTCCGGGTATATTTATATATCCCCAAAGCAGATATATATATTCATAGGGGTATTTTACCATATTCTTTTAAAAAAAGCAAGTGTTTTTTTAAAAAAAGGAAAAAAGTTATTTTCCCGCTTCCTTGAGTGCCTGACGCTTTTGCGCTTGACGGCGCTTGCGCTCGGCAAGATCGAGGATGGTTTTGCGCAGACGAATGCTCTTGGGCGTGATCTCAATGAGCTCGTCCTCGGTAATGAACTCGATGGCTTCCTCAAGGGAAAGCTGAACGGGCGTGATAAGCGTCAGCTTTTCGTCCGCGCCCGACGAACGGATCGCCGTCAGGTGTTTTTCCTTGCAGACGTTGACCTCAATATCGTCGGGCTTTGGGTTCTCGCCGACGATCATGCCTGCGTAAACGGGCGTGGCCGGGCCGATGAACAGAGGACCGCGATCCTGCGACTGATACAGGCCGTAGGTCGTGGCAACACCGGTCTCGGAGGCAACGAGGGAGGAGGTGAAGCGCGTTTTGATCTCGCCGCGGAAGGGCTCGTAGCCGGCGAACAGGGAGGAGATGAGTCCCTCACCGCGCGTGTCGGTCAGCAGCTCGCTGCGATAACCGAACAGACAACGGGTAGGAATGTTATAAAACAGCTTCTGGCGGGAGCCGTGCAGCTGCATGTCCACGAGTGTTCCCTTGCGCGAGCCAAGCTTTTCCATGACCGATCCGACGTAGGCCTCGGGGACGTCGACGATGATGTCCTCAATGGGCTCACACTTGACGCCGTCAATGGTCTTATACAGCACACGGGGGTTGGAGCAGCACAGCTCGTAGCCCTCACGGCGCATATTTTCGAGAAGGATCGACAGGTGCATTTCGCCACGGCCGGCGACCTTGAAGCTGTCGGTGGTCTCGCCGTCGCTGACGCGCAGGGATACGTCCTTGAGCAGCTCCTTGTAGAGTCTTGCGCGCAGATGGCGGGAGGTAACGTACTTACCTTCCTTACCGGCAAAGGGGGAGTCGTTGACCGAGAAGGTCATTTCCATCGTCGGCTCACCGACCTTGACGAATTCCAGCGGCTCGATCCTTGCGGGAGAGCAGACGGTATCACCGATGGAGATATCCTCACAACCCGAGAAGCAGATAATGTCGCCCACCTGTGCCTCGGTCACGGGCACGCGCTTCAGACCGTCGAACTGATAGATGGACACGATCTTGGCCGGACGGGATTTTCCGTCGCCGTGGTAATTGCAGATGGCGATGCCCTGTCCTTGCTTGATCGAACCGCGATCGATGCGTCCGATGCCGATACGGCCGACGAAGTCGTTGTAATCGATGGAGGATACGAGCAGCTGCAGAGGCTCGTCCTCCTCACCCTCGGGAGCGGGGATGTATTCGAGGATCGTGTCAAGCAGGGGAACGAGATCCGTGCCGGGGGTGTGGGGGTCGAAGGACGCCGTGCCTGCGCGGCCGGAGCAGAAGAGCATGGGGGAGTCGAGCTGCTCATTGGTGGCGTTGAGCTCCAGCAGAAGCTCAAGGACCTCGTCGCCGATCTCGTCCAGACGTGCGTCGGGACGGTCGATCTTGTTGACGACGACAATGACGCGGTGGTTGAGCGCCAAAGCACGCTCCAGAACGAAGCGCGTCTGGGGCATCGGTCCCTCGGCGGCGTCGACCAAGAGAATAACGCCGTTGACCATCTTGAGAATACGCTCGACCTCGCCGCCAAAGTCGGCGTGGCCGGGGGTGTCAATGACGTTGATCTTGACGTCTTTATAGTGAATGGCAGTGTTTTTCGCTAAAATCGTGATGCCGCGCTCGCGCTCCAGGTCGTTGGAGTCCATGACACGGTCGGCCATTTCCTGATTGTCGCGGTAGATACCGCCCTGGCGCAGCATTTCATCGACCAGCGTCGTTTTGCCGTGGTCAACGTGCGCGATGATCGCAATGTTTCGTAAATCGGTACGCTTCATAAAAACCTCTCTTAACGCTCATATCCAAAAAACTCATATTCAAACCGCATTATTTTACCACGAGCAGAACATAAAATCAATATATTTTTTGAAAAAACGTGGCTCATCGAAAAAAATCGGTCAAATCAACAGTTTTGGATTTTCAAAAGCGAAGCGCTTCATGAATTTTACCAAGGCTTCCACACCCTCGTAGGGCATGGCAAACTGCAAAGCGGCACACAATCCGTGCGAGGAGGTGTGGGGACGCAGACAGAGAAGCCCCTCCGCCTCTGCCATGTCGGCCAGGCGCTCGTCCATCACGCCGTTGCCCGTCGTAAAGACGACGTTGGTCATGGAACGGTATTTTTTGTCGGCCGGTGCGGTATAATAGGTCTGACTGTCAAGATAATCGTAGAGCAGGCTGGCCTTGCGCTCGCCGCGGCGCTTGATCTCCTCAAGGCCGCCCATGTCCAGCATCCGTCGGAACAAGCACGACGCCGTGTACAGGCAGAGTGCCGAGGGGGAATGGAAGGCGTGCCCTTCCGTCAGAACGGTGCGATAATCGAGCACGGAGGGGGTTGCCTCGCGCGGCGATCCAAGCAGATCGGAGCGGACGATGACGACCGTCATACCGGCAGGCAAAAGGCATAGACGCAGATCGGCGTAGAGCATGCCAAAGTCGGATATCTGAAGTGGTTCGGACAAAAAGCAGGAAGAAACATCGGCAACAAGGGGGATGTTTCCTGTGTCAGGCGTCTTGTGAAAACGCGTGCCAAAGTGCGGATTATTATAACAAATGTGTACATAATCGGCATCCGGACGGAAATCGCTGCGCTTGGTATCGGGGATCGTGGAGAATGCGGGCACGTAACCCGCCGACGATGCAGCAATGGCCATATCGCCGTAACGCTTGCCCTCAAGATAGGCCTTTTTGGACTGTGCGCCTGTAACGATGTAGTCGGCGCATCGGTGATCGGAGAGCAGGTTGAGCGGAATGGCTGCGTACTGTGCCTCAGCACCTCCCGGCATGAAAAGGACCTTGTAGCTGATCGGAATATTGAGCAGCGAGCGCAGGTCGGCCTCGGCCGTTTGAGCCAACGCCTCGTAGGATTCTGACGTATTATCGAGAGAGAGGGGGGAAGAACCGTCCGAGAAAAACGGTGACGACAGGCTCGTTGTCATAATATCCATGTCCTGCGGAAGCGACACCTGCTCGGGAGAAAAATTGTAAACGAACTTCATGAATGAAGCGGTTCCTTTCCTTATTATATATAGAATATATCATATAACACGAATATTATACAACGGATACGCCGCTTTGTCAATACGAAGTTAAGAAAAAGGGAGAAGGCGGGCGCGCCACGCAAAAAAACTTTTCAAAAACTTTAAAAAAGATATTGACTTTTGCATATCTGCGTGCTATAATATACCAGCGAGGCGCAAGGCAAAATGCGTCGCGTTTTTAATGGCGGAATAGCTCAGTTGGCTAGAGCGTCCGGTTCATACCCGGCAGGTCGTTGGTTCAAATCCGACTTCCGCTACCATAATCGGCCCGTTGGTCAAGCGGTTAAGACACGGCCCTTTCACGGCTGTAACATGGGTTCGATTCCCGTACGGGTCACCATAGAAAAAGGACACCACGCGGTGTCTTTTTTCTATCGTGACCCGTACACATCGCCCCGGCGTGTGCTTAGCACACGCTGGGTTCGCACACCGCCGAGAGGCGGTGTATAGCGTCGTGCGCGCAGAAAGTCGGGTACGTACAAGCCGAAAGCAAAAAGGAAAAACTATCTTCGCACAGCGTCTACCCGTACGGGTCGGACACCACGCGGTGTCTTTTTTCTATTGTGACCCGTACACATCGCCCCGGCGTGTGCTTAGCACACGCTGGGTTCGCACACCGCCGAGAGGCGGTGTATAGCGTCGTGCGCGCAGAAAGCAGAGCGCGTACAAGCAGAAAGCAAAAAAGAAAGACTATCCCCGCACAGCGTCTACCTGTACGGGTCGGACACCACGCGGTGTCTTTTTTCTATCGTGACCCGTACACATCGACCCAGCGTGTGCTTAGCACACGCTGGGTTCGCACACCGCCGAGAGGCAGTGTATAGCGTCGTGCGCGCAGAAGGCAGGGTGCGTACAAGCCGAAAGCAAAAAGAGATTCAGTTAGTTTCATACGAAAAGGAGTGCCGTCTTATATGAAAAACATTGCGTTGAATCTTAAGCGCTTAAACGATCCTGCGTATTCGCTGGAGCATCTTTTTCAATCCACCAGCTACGATTGGCCGGGGGATTGGGAGGGGCGAGCGTTGCTTGCGTTTCTTTGCCATTACGAAATGCACCGGACGCAGGTTCCTCATTTGCATCAATTCTTCGGGATGCTGCCCGAAAAAACAAACGAGCAGTTTTATTTTGGAAAACCGTTTGACGGGGTCACCGTTGATGAACAACAGCTCTCCGGACATAACTGGTATTTGCGTGGATTGCTGAAATATGCACAGCTGTTTGATAGCGAGCCTGCCATGACGTACGCGCGTCATACGGTGGAAGGCTTATACTTGCCGGCTATTCAGTGGTATTCGCATTATCCGCTAAAGAGAAACACCGCCGTCGGAGAGGTAAGCGGATCCGTAATGGGCGTTCAGGATGGTTGGAAGCTTTCCAGCGACATTGGCTGCGCCTTTATGTGCGTGGACGGACTCGCTCATTATTATCAAGCCACCAAGGACGAGCGCGTAAAGGCCTTTTTGGATCGGGTGATCGACGTGTTCGTTTCCGTTGACCTGCTTGCCTGCAAGCTTCAGACGCATACCACACTGACCTGCCTGCGGGGCATATTGGTCTTGTATCAGACGACCGGTGAGGAGGCGTATCTGCAGATCGTAAAGGACACGTTTGCGTTCTATGTAGAAAACGGAATGACGCTGACGTACGAAAACTATAATTGGTTTGGAAGACAGGATACCTGGACGGAGCCGTGTGCCGTCGTCGACAGCTTTATATTGGCGACGGAATTGTATAAGCTGACACAGCAGGCCGAATACAAAACACTGGCTCGTCGGATATGGTTTAACGGCTTGCAGTTCTGCCAACGCTCGAATGGCGGCGCAGGGCCGAACACGTGCGTGACCGAGCAGCAAAGCATATTGAAAATATCGATGTACGAGGCCCCGTTCTGCTGTACGATGCGCTATGCGGAGGGACTGCTGGAATACACGCAAAACGAGTCGTTGTTTACGTGGAATGGCGAGGTCGACGTCCTCTCGGACGCGTATGGTCGCCGCTTTGTCGACGATAAGCTGATGGTGCAATATAACGGAGAGACGGTACCGATCTTCGCGTGTCATACGATCCCGGAGGATCAGGCGAAGCAGATCGAGCTGAAGATCCTTTGATCGGATCCGGATCGATCACGGCTCCTTATAGGCAAAGGACAGAGACATGCAACGTAGTTCCCTTGGCGGGAAAACACGCTGCATGTCTCTGCTTTTTTTGTAGGCATGATGCTTGCAGAAACAAAAACGAACAATCCGCTGATCGTATGTGCTACGCTGACTGTTTTCTGCCCGCCTTTAAGAAAATGCGCGAAATGTAAATAATGATATGCAATATATGCACTTTGGTGCCGCATATGGAAAAAACGATGTACGGATATGCTTGGACAACACGCTTGGCTGTGCAACTGGATCTTGTCCGCCGTTTCGCAAGCATTCGTGCCGAGGCCGAGGCGCTTTGGCGCGCGCCGATGCGCGCTCAATAAAAAAAATAAAAAAATGCGCGTTTCCTCTTGCGTAAGCGTCTTTTTTATGTTATAATAAATAAAAATCTTATACATGCGGGTAGGGAGGTGCGCAGATGAGTGACAAGCAAACGGTGCAGGAAACGGCCATGCCTCATATGTTTATCAGCCTGTTGTATCCCGACGAGGCGTCCTACGAATTTCATCTCAACCGCCGCAACCTTCCGCACATATCGGAGGAGACCTGTGACGCTCTCGGCCTGACGGAGCTCTTCCGCCTGAAGAACGGACAGCTGTGCGATTTCTTCACGGCCTCCGAAGAGGTCCTTCGCTACCGACAGGCTACCGTGAACGATCTGCTGTGCTTTCCCGCTTTGAGAAAAACGCTCTCCGACGTTCGCCCCGTGCTGGACGACATCTGCGAGCTTCGCTTGCTGGATGCCGATCATGCGTCGAAGGATGCGTATCTGTACAGCATCACCGAGATCGAGCTGTATGTCTCCTGCCTGGAGCTGCTCAAGGAGGGGCTGGCACCGCTGCGCGAGCAGCTGACGAGTACAGCGTTCCGCTCGCTTTGCTCCTTCGTGTTTGAGTTGACCGAGTCCGCGTACTACAAGGATCTGAACAAGCAGCTGTCGGCGCTCTCGTCGCGTGTGCACGAGATCCGCAGCATGACGATCGGTGTAAACTTTGATGCACAATTCCGCCCGACGGAGGCCGGGGTGCTGTCCGTCAATTCCGAGACCTTCAAATCAGGAAAAACGCTTGACAAGATCCTGCGCTTTTCCTTCCGCAACGATGCCTTTACCACCATCGCCGAGCTGACGCCGTGCGGCAAGGGGCAGAGCGAAAACAAACAGGAGGCGCTCCTCGGCGCGTTCTACGGTGCTATGACCGACATCTACCGCTCCTCCGTCAAGGGATGGCGTCAGACGGTGGATGCGTACGTCTCCGACAACACCGATTTTCTTCTCAAGCTCCTGCCCGAGATCGAATTCGTCTGCCGCTCCTGCGAGCTGATCGAAACGCTTCGCTCTCATCCCGGCTGTGCGATGACCTTCCCTCGCGTAGCGGACGCATCCGAGCACGCCTTCGTAGCCTACGGGCTGTACAATCCTCGCGTGGCGCTCGCCATCGAGGAGGAGATCGTGACCAACGATCTCGTCTTTGACGATATGGCGGGCATGTACGTTCTGACCGGGCCCAACCGCGGAGGAAAATCCGTCATCACGGTTGCCTGCGGTGCGGCACAGGCCATGTTCCAGCTGGGACTGCCCGTTCCGGCGGCCGAAGCGACCCTCTCGGTCGTGGACGGTATCTTTACGCATTTTCCCGAGGACGCCGACGATACCATTGATAAGGGGCGTCTTGGCGAGGAGTGTGCGCGACTGCGCGAGATCTTTAATCAAGCTACCTCTGACAGCCTCATCCTCCTGGATGAGTCGCTGTCCTCGACGGGGGCGTACGAGGCCTCCTATATTGCATCGGAGATCCTGGCCGCCTTTGCCGCTCTCGGCTGCCGCGGCATTTTCTCCACCCACCTGCACGAGCTGGCCGCCTCCATCGACGATATCAACCGTCGGAGCCTGGCCCTCGGCGGCGTGCGCATCGATACGCTGGTTGCCGGCATGGAGGAGGGACAGCGCTCCTTCAAGATCGCCAGGCGAACCCCCGACGGTAAATCGTATGCGCGCGATATCGCCGAAAAATATGGGCTGTCCTTTGACCGCCTGACCGCGCGGATACGGGACGGAGGCACCTCCGAGCCCAACCGCTGAAAGGAGCTGTGTGGCGCTTGCCACCCGGATATATGTCTGACACCTCACGTACCATAGTGATCGGCATCGACGTGGGCGGCAGTACCACGAAGATCGTCGGCTTCCGCTGCGACGGCGATGAGCGACGGCTGATCGAGCCCCTGTTTGTTCGTGCCAATGATCCCGTTACCGCGGGCTACGGCGCATTTGGAAATTTCCTTGATCGCAACGGCATTGCGCTGACGCAGATCAAAAAGGTCATGATGACGGGCGTCGGCTCGTCCTTCCTAGGAAAAAATCTGTACGGTCTGCCGTCGGTCAGCGTGCCTGAATTCAACAGCATCGGCCTCGGCGGTCTGTATCTGTCCGGCCTTTCGGATTGCCTCGTGGTCAGCATGGGCACGGGAACGGCCTTCGTTCACGCCAAACGCTCGGAGGCGATCACGTACCTCGGCGGTACGGGCGTCGGCGGAGGCACGCTGATGGGACTTTCCCGCCTGCTGCTTAAGGTGGATACCATCGAGCATATCATTGAATTGGCGGATGCGGGTGATCTCGCCGATATCGATCTGCGCATCGCCGACATGACGCGCAAAAACACGATGAGCGGAATGCCGTCGGATATGACGGCCGCCAACTTCGGTAAGGTGTCCGATATCGCGACCAAGGGCGATATTGCCAAGGGCATCCTCAACATGGTCTTTGAAACGGTGGGCGTCAGCGCCATCTTTGCGGCACGCGCCTGCGGCGTGCGCGATATTGTCTTGACGGGCAATCTGACGCGCTTCCCCTTCTGTCACGGCAAGTATGCGGAATTCAACCGCATGTACCCCGACGTCGCTTTCCACATTCCCGATCGGGCGCAGTTCGCCACGGTCATCGGAACCGCTCTGTACGGTACGGGCATCGACGCGGTACAGGATTTAGAAAAAACGGACGATTGAGAGGGACGGCATGAATCTGTTTCGCTTTATGGTGCCAAAGAGCATGGTCGAGACCATTCGTTCCGACAGCACGGTGCGCCAGGCGCTGGAGAAGATGCGCTTTCACCGATATACCGCCCTGCCTGTGCTCGATGAGGAGCAACGCTACGTCGGGACGATACGCACCGACGATCTGTTTCACTATTTTATGGAGCAAAACGATTTTGACGCGCGCGCGGCCGAGCGAGCGTGCGTGCGTTGTCTCCTGACCGAGGGGCAGCCCCCGCCGCTCAAGCACACGGCGACGATGCACGACGTCATCGAACAGGTCAAGGAGCACAACTTTGTGTCTGTCGTGGACGATAGAGGATGCTTTATCGGCATCATTCTGCGACGGCAGATCCTCTCTTACCTTTTGCGCTTCTATAAAGAAGAAGAAAACATGTAAGAGCCGGGACATCCAACGCGCATGACGAATATAGAGTATTAGAGTATTATAGAACGGAGATAACGGATATGGCAGATGTACGTACAGCAACAAAGACGGCGACCGAAGAGCCTCGCGTAGCACGAAACGCGGAAGGACGTGAGATGTCCGCGCTCTCGTATACGGCGATCTACCGTCAGAAGCTCAAGGAGGAGCAGGTGCGTAAGATCAGCGAGAGCAAGCTGCGCATCGAGGACGACGCCGATGCAGAGGCAAAGGCGAAGCAACGGGAGGCCCGTCGGCTCGCGATGGAGGAAAAGCTCCGTCAGGAGAGAGAGGCCGTTGCCGCACGTAACGCGTTGGCCGATGCCGTTTTGAGTGATATTTCGGCAAGACAGGCCGATAAGGAGTCGCTGCAGCAAGCACAGTCGCAGCCGACGCCCGCGCCGGCGCCCGAGGAGCCGGCCGCACCCGCCCCGGCACCGACGCCCATCGTCGAGAAGCAGACGCCCGTCGCACCGACCGCGCCTACGCGTGCCGATGCGATCGCCATTCCCGCGCCGGTCCTGCGCCGCGTACCCGTGGAGCAGCCCGCCCCGGCACCTGCACCCGCACCGAAGCCTGCGGTAAGCATTCCGATGGCACGGCCGCACACGCCTGCCTACGAGGCACCCGTGTCGTGCAAGGTGCAGATCAAGGGTGGCGAGATGCAGATGGTGGCCGATCCGTACGACGATGCGAGCTTTACCGTCGTTCCCATGGATGAGGATGACGGGGACGTCGTGATCATCACCGGTGATGAAACGGATGCCGTATCCCTGAATCGGGAAGACGGCGATATCGTATACTTTGACGAAAACGGTCAGATCATTGACGATACGGTGCCTCCGGTCGTACCGCAGGCAACCGAGGACGCTGAGCCCATGCCCGAGCCGATCGAGCCCGAGCCGGTCGAGGAGCCAGTCGTCGGTGAGCCGCCGATGCCCGAGGTGCCTGTCGAGCGTCACGTAGCGAAGAAGGCCAAGCGTGCCGACAAGCGCGCTGCAAAGAAGGCCAACCGCGGCGGCAAGCTCAGCCGCGAGGAGCAAGCCGCGCGTCTGGCCGATGAGGCCGTTCGCGCGGCCTTAGCCCGCGACGAGGCTGTGGCCCGTATGGCTAAGAGCAACGTCGAGGAAAAGGCGACGCTCGCCGCTGCACAGGCTGCTGTCGAGGAAGCCGCTCGCATGGTCGAGCAGCAGAAGGCGCAGGCGGATGCTGAGGCACAGGCCAAGATCTACGAAGAAAACGAAAGCCGCGATGCCCGCATCCGTCAGCTGGAGCAGGCACGTGCCGCCGAAGAACTGGCAGAGGCCGAAGCGGAGCTTGCCAGTAAGAAGGAGCAGCTGGATGCCGAAGCGCGTAAGCAGGCGCGGCTGGCCGCCGTCCGTGCCGAGCGTGCATCTGAGCGCGACCGCGAAGCCGCCGAGCGTGCTGAGGAGGCCGCTCTGCAACGCGCCGACATCAAGGATTGGCGTTATGACGTGCGTACCGAGCCCGTCAAGGAGCCCACGGAGGACGAGACCGAGGAGCTTCCTCCGATGGGTCCGCGTCGTGTAGAGCCTCGCCGCCCGTCGTACTCCCGTGCGGAGCGCAAGGCGCTGGCCGCCGAGGCGGAGAAGAAGCTGCACGACGATATTGCCGCTGAGCTTTCGCTTTGGAACGAAGAGGATATTGAGGAGGCGGCGTACGCCGTTCTTCCTGAAGGCGTCGACGATATGGATCGCCGTGAGCTGCGTCGCCTGTTCAAGGACGAGACCCGCCGCTTCGAGCAGTATGATCGCACGTGCGAGAAGACCCTTAAGCTGTTAAAGAAAGCCAAGCCGTCCTGGATCACCGTTCGGGCAGGCTTTGAGGCACTCGTAGCAGAAAAGACGTTTATTGAATCGCTGGCCCGTGCCGTAAAGCTGGCACGCTTGGCCAAACGCAAGGGACATATCCGCTCCCTGTGTGATCGGTTGGAGCAGGAGATCGCCCGTGAGGCTAAGATGCTTCGTCGGATGAAGGGGCTGTCGGGCTTTGCTCCGCAGGCGACCGACCCGATGATGCCGAAGGCGCTGAAAAAGCAACGGCCTTATAAGATACCGACCGCGCTGTACCGTATACAGCAACCGAGCGAGGCGTAAGATCGCCGCGCTTGTACGAGCGACACCATTTCCCCCATCAGAAGAACATGAACGGAGAAACGAATATGTCAGACGAAAAGAACGTTGCCAACACGCAGACGCAAAGACCAACGGATACCGTATCGTCCGAGGCCGTACGCAAGGCGGAGGACGTTGCGCAGAAAAAACGCGATGCGCTGTCGTATGCGGAGAATTACCGTCAAAAGCTGAGAGACGAAAAGGCACAGCGCCAGAGCCCCGCACGCCGCAAGGCGGATCAGGAAAAACTTGAAAATAAGGAGCGCGAGCGTGAGGAGCGCCGCCGCAAAATGGAGGAGATGCTCCATTCCGAGCGGTCGGCCGTGGCCGAGCGTAACGCCCAGTCCGACGAGGTCATGCAGGCCGTAAATGAGGCCGAGGCAGAGCGCCGTCAGGAACAGGATGCCGCCAAGGTACGGGAGCAGGAGGCACAGGCCGCTCGCGAGCAGCAGAAGGCTGCCGAGGAGGCCGCTCGCCGCCAAGCCGAGGAGCAGAAGGCTGCCGAGGAGGCCGCTCGCCGCCAAGCCGAGGAGCAGGAGCGTCAAGCTGCTGAGCAGGCGGCTCGTGAGCAGGCAAAGCAGCAGGCTCGTCAGACCGCTGAGGAGCAGGCCCGTGCACAGGCCGAGGCTCGCCGTGCCGCCGAGGAAGCCGCCCGTGAGCAGGCAAAGCAGCAGGCTGCCGAGCAGGCTCGCAAGGTGGCCGAGGAGGCCGCCCGTAAGCAGGCAGAGGAGGAAGCACGTCTTGCCGAAGAAAAGGCCGCCGAGGAAGCGGCCGAGCAGGTGCGTAAGATCGTTGAGACCGTAGAGGCCGAGCGTGCTGCCGAAAAGGCCGCCGCCGAGGCCGAGCGTGCCGAGGCTCGTCGTGCCGCTGCCGAAAAATTAGCCGCCGAGCGTGCCGCTGAGGAAGAAAAGCGTGCTGCGGAGGAGGCCGCCCGCAAGCAGGCGGAGGAAGATGAGCGCGCCGAGGCCGAGCGTGCCGAGGCCGAACGCGCCGCCGCCGCTGAGCAAGCCAAGGCCGAGCGTGCCGCTCACAATGAAGCGCTGTATACGGAGGCCAGCGAGATGGCCGGTCAGCGTGCCGACGCCGCTTTGGCCGCCGCAAAACAGAAAACACCGGTCGTAGCACATCCCGTACATAAGCCGCAAAGAACGTCGACAGCTCGCTCGCCCCTGTCTGCCGACGAGGATCTGCGTGCCGAGCGCGCCATGGCTCGACAGGCCGCTCTTGCCCGCGTCCGTTTCGAAAAGGCCGAGCGCGCGGCGCAGGGAGATACTACGCCTGCCCCGGCTCCGGCTCCTGCCCCGGTTCCGGCTCCGGCGGCACCGATCGATGCGTATACGAAGGAGTCGTTTGCCGATACACCCGCATCGGTCAGACCGTCGGTAAACCGTACGGCCGAAAACGCACCGATGTCTGACGGCGGATATGCTCCGTATGACGACGTCTACCATGTACCGTATCAGGCACCCGCGTATGAGGATGCCTATGAGGATAGCTTCGCCTATGAGCAGGACGCACGTTCTGCACAGGCGGCCGTTCGTGAGGCCCGTGCGGCAGAGAAGCGTGCGAAGCGCGCGATGCGTGATGCGGAACGCTTCGCCGCCTATGACGAAGAGGACGAGGTGGATTACGAGGCTGAGCGCCAGCAGGTGCCCGCCGCCGCATACCTGCCCATGCCGGAGGAGTCCGTGCTGGCGGAGGATGCCGATATTGCCCCATCGCAGGTCATAGAAGAGGAAAAGCAGGTCAGACGCAACGACCGTAAGGCAAGAAAGATGGTCCGTAAGGTCATCGCCGATAAGAAGGAGCTGCACAAGAGCGAAAAGGCCGTATCCCGTAAGATCAAGAAGGAAACCAAGAGGTCCGAAGCCGCCGGTCGCGAGCTGCAGGCACAGACCGCCAAGGCTGAGCGCGATCTGGCCAAGGCATCCAAGCGTGAGCGTGCCGCGGAAAAGCGCGTGGAGCGCGCCCAGCAAAACGTCGATAGGCTGACGCAGAAGCAGACGGCGATGGAGCAAAAGCACGCCGTCAAGCTGGCCAAGCGTCCGCGTCTGGCCGCTAAGCTGAACGCACGCGAGGAAGCACTGGCTAAGGACATTGTTTCGGCTTATAAGCAGGTGGACCGTGCCGCCCGTCAGGAAGAAAAGAAGGCGCAGAAGACTCTGCAGGCACAGGCAAAGCTCGCCCGTGCCCAGGCAAAGCAGGAGCGCGTACAGAATAAGTCCGATCGCCGTATCGCCTGTATGCAGCGCGCCGAGGAACAGATCGCCCGCAAGACCGCAGCCTACAACCGCAAGGCCGAGCGCAAGCTCAGCAAGAATGCCGTAGCCGTCGATCAAGCGGCTGCCCGTGAGAACGTTACGCTATATAAGGGAGAGCTGCCGCGCTCGTTGCATTCGGTATCCTCTCGTCAGCTGTCGTATGAACAGAGACGCTTGAAGACGGGCGAGCAGACGATGCGTGAGGCAGAGCTTGCTCTGCAGGCGCAAACCAAGAAGACCAAGCAGGTCGCCCGTGCCGAGCGCGAGCTGACCGATGCACAGGCTAAGCAGAAGAAGTACGATAAGAAGACGGCCAAGCAGCAAAAGAAGGTTGACCGTCTGGCTAAGAAGCAACAGCGTATAGAGGAGCGCGACCGTCTGCTGCTGGAGCGCGATCCCTCTCTGGCTCCCAAGCTGGCAAAGAAGGAAAGCGCCATGGAGCGCCAGGTAAGCAAGGCGCAGAAGAAGCTGTACGCGGCCGAGCGTCGGCAGGATCGCTTTGAGAAAAAGCACGTGGATCCCGCACACGAACGTCTGATGCGCGCCGAGGATAAGCAGGCCGCGCAGTACCGTGTACAGGCCAAGCGCATGATCCGTGCTAAGAATCGCTCCGATCACGATGCGTACCGTACCGATCGCAAGAAGATCGAACGCAGAAACTTAGAGGAACAGCGCCGTGAGTCGAACGCGTATGCCGCGATCGATGCCGCCGAGCTGGCCGCGCTTGGTACGCAGACAACAGTCAACTCGCGTAAGATCCGTGTCTTGAAGCGTCAAGCAAAGGAGGCGCAGGCACAGGAGCGTGCCGCACAGGTGACTGCCGAGCGCAGTCGCCGCGCCTTGGATAAGGCGACGGCCAAGAATGTTGTAAAGAATCACAAAAACGAGCGTATCGTTGCCCGTAATCCCAAGGCCTACGCCAAGGTAGTCAAGGAAACGGAGAAGAACCGTCGCCGCTTGGAGGTCATGGAGCGCGAGGTCGCGCGCGACGAGCGTCGTCTGATGAAGGCGGCGCGCCGATCCGAGAATGCTACGAGCAAGCTGGATGCGGCACTTGGAAAGAACCATGAAACCAACGGAGCCGTTCTGTCGTATTACGACCGAACCTCCGAGCGTCCCTACGTAGCGCAGGATCCTACGCTGCAAAAGCAGCTGCTTCGTGAAAAGAAGCGCGAGACGGCTCGTATGACGAAGGAAGACCGCGCGTATGCGCGCCTTGACCGTCAGATGGCGTCGGATGTGAAAACGACCGGATATACGGAAGATCGTTATGCGAAGGATCCGTATGCCGATGTGTTGGAATTTGCCCTCGCCACCCAAGCGTCGACCAACGACCGTGCCACCGCCACGGCTCCGACCGTCATTGACAA
>JAFTLQ010000036.1 GCA_017455905.1 Clostridia bacterium
CTACCGTATCCCCGCACCCGTCGTCCATGACGCAAGCGGCACCTATGCGCCGTCCGATGCGGCGTACTATACGCTGACGGACAGCGGCAACGGTAAGTATACCCTCACCGTCGCCGTGAGCGACACATGGATGAACGACGAAGCTCGCGTGTATCCCGTGACCGTCGACCCGACGGTGACAACGGAGTACCCCTCCGACACAAATAATGATCTGTATGTATCCTCAGCATATCCTTCCACCTCCTATGATAGCACCTATTATCTCTATGTATCCTCAACGGCCTATACATACTGGAAGCCTACGGAAGGATTATTATCCAGCATACCGGACGGTGCGTATATATCCGGTGCTTATTTGGATCTGTATTTGGATGAATGCACACCGCCGATATCGGTCGGTGCGTATGCCGTTATATCAAATTGGGACCAATCGCTTACGTGGGAAAAGGTGCATAACAGCACCGGCACTGCAGGCAAGATCGAGGAGCTTCCCATGGATGTGCAGACCATCAAAGGCACGGGTACGGGCAGTTATACCCGTTGCCGTTGGGATATCACGGAAGCGATCGGCAAAAAGTACCGCGGAGAAACGTGCTACGGTATCTCACTACGGCCGGTAGGAAGTCATGCGGCCAATGCGCAAGCGATCTTTCTGTCAGCCAATGGCGCTGTGGCATACAACCAAGAGGCATACAAACCCTGTATGACCGTTACTTATGCCTCTGCCATGGGTACGGAGAGCTATTTCCCAACGATTACTCACACGGCAGGCCGCGCAGGCACGGGAAGCGTCAACCTTGCCACGGGCAACTTGACCTTTACCATTGATACGCTGACCACGACCGACTATCTCATGCCCATGACGCTGTCCTTGGTGTACAACTCGGCCTTGGCAGGAAAACAGCATCGTGACCGCTACACCTCCCCCTACCAATCCTCCCATATGCCCTATGGCTTCCAGATGAACGTCCAGCAAACGGTATACATCGAATACATAGACGGAGCATCCATGTGCAAGCGGGCTGTGTATATAGACGGCGACGGCACGGAGCACTACTTTGAGCAGGCGGAATACCTGGGCGACTATTACGATCGGTCCGGACAAGGCCGTACGATGGACTATTACTACAGTTATTTGGTGATCAGGCATCGGGACGGCACTACGCTGATGTTTTCACCTATGACCGAGAGTGAGTACGGCTTCGTCAGCTCATGGTATCTCAGCCGCATAGAGGACGCAAACGGTAACAATATAATCATCAGCGTAAATGGCGAGTATATGCCTACGGAGATCGCGCTGCAGCCGTGCGGCGTTAGCGATCCGATCCCCATGCTTTCGATTCTGTACTACAACAATATTCCCTATGCCGTTGTCAACGAAGCGACGAAGGAGGGTGTAATCTTCCGTTATTCGTCGACCTATAATGGCTCAATAAATGCGACGGCGTATCAATATTTGCGTACCGTGCTGCTCGTGCACGGAAGTGCAAGTGTGGAGAATGACAATTGGTTGGCCTGCTACCAAAACGGACAGGCAACCAACATTACCGTCGACCGCACGCTGACCTACGCGTACGATGAAAACGCGTACCTTCGTCTGGTACGGGATGATTACACCAATGCACAAGACATCGGTGTGCAGTATATGTTCACCAAGCATGCGATCACGGGTATCACGGAGCTCGCACGTGATAACACAACCGGACAGTTGGTTCTCGTATCCTACGGCGCACGCCACACCGACGTGCATACGTCGGGCGGCGACGATCAGCTGACCGCCAACGGGGAAAACGAGGATATCCTCACAGACGATATCCTCACACGCTATCGCTTTGACGCATACGGACGCGCGGCAAGCAGCTATTCGACCGCCATCGACGGACATACGCTATATGGAGCTACCGCCGGCGTGTATGCCGAGCAGGAGGCGGCAAAGAATAACCTTGCCCAAGTTGTATCCGGCCGTGATCCGGTCAACTATCTGACCAACGGCAGCTTTGAAGAATCCCTTAGAGGCTTTACGTACACCGGAGCTGTAACCGTCATCTCCTCTTGGACGAATGCGGAAGGGCAAAAGGCAGTGCAGCTCGCACCAACGAGCACACAGGCGGCAACGCTCAGTCAATGGATCGCGCTGCATAACGGCACGTATACCTTGTCTATGCTTATACGCACGGAAAACTGTGCGGATACAACGCTTACGGCAAGGCTTACGTCAGAGAATGGGGGAACCATTTACGCATCGCAAGAGTTCGCCCTGCGTGAGAGTAGCGACGGCTTATACTACGCATCGGTGCGCTTGCCTGTAGACGCGCTTGCATCGTCCGTGGTAAGCAAGCTTACGCTGGAGGCCGCCACCACAGCTACCGATACGACACCTATCATAAAGTTCGACTGTCTTATGCTGGAGAATCAGGCAGCCGATACCGGCTTTTCTCTCATCGAATACGGTGGATTTGAAGCTACGTCACGACGCAACAACGCGGCATACGCGGTCTGCAACATCTGGCAGGGAGGCCAAGGCACCCATAGCTACGAGCAAACAACGCCCACCTTCGGTCAGTCCTTAAAGGTAAATGCCGGCGGCGAGGTGTATCAGACGGTGTTTGAAGCATCGGAGTTTGCGCTTGACAGCTTTGACGATTCATACGGCAGCAATGTAACAGGAGCGCAGTATATCCTCTCGGGCTTTGGTATGGCCGATAGCGCCATAGCTTCCGGCGGCTTTGCTCTGCGGGCAGACGTGCATTATTATCAGGGCGTAGGCAGCGCCGACATCGTAAAATCCTATTACGTCTCCTTCGACGCAAACGACGATGGCGCATGGCAGTATGCCATCGGCCTTGTTCCCACGACGTATACGCCGCAGGAAGGAGAAGCCGGTCACTTCATTTGTGTGAGAGAAATTCGCATTTACTGTGATTTTACCGATCAGGTAAGCGGCACCACTGCGTATTTTGATAATATCGCCTTCGTCCGTACGGCAGGCTCCAATGCTGACGAGCAGGTCTATAACGACGACGGTCTGCCCATCAAGAGCATCGATGCGGACGGCACGACCACGTACTACAAATACGACAGCAACGACCAAGTCACACGTATTGTCAATGACCGCGGCGAGCTGGTAGATATTACATATGACACGACACATACAAGCCGCGTCATGGAGCAAACGGTGTATACCTACACCTTCAACTCTTCCTATATGTCGTCGTATCCGTACGATGCCGCTAACCCCGATGCGCAGATCACAAAAACCAAAAAGACAAAAACGTCGTACACCTACAACGCCTACGGGCAGTGTATAGAAACCAAGATAGCGCAGTATGCCGACGATGGCGTGACCATCACGGGTACCGTGACGACCTCGGCGTACTTCTTCCCGTATATGTCGCCCTTTATTGGCGAGCTGGTTTATGAAGTCGACGAGCAAGGCTACAAAACCAACTACTTCTACTACAACGATACCGGCCGCCTCATGGCCGTCCTTGATCCTACCGGGCAAGCGCTGTATTACACCTACGACGATGTCGGCCGGTTGACAAACGTCGTGCCCGCCTCCGGCATACGAACCGACACTCCCCCCTCTAAGCATTCGAACGAGGAAGAGGTCACGTATAGCTACGATCCTATCACCCACCGTCTGACCTCCATTTC
>JAFTLQ010000028.1 GCA_017455905.1 Clostridia bacterium
GTTCCTCGCTTCGCTCGGATAAACAAACTGGGCAAAGCTAAAGCTTTTTGGAACCACCAGCAGTGCTGGTGGTTTTCAGGATACAAAAAAACATGGCTAACAGCCGCCTTGGTAGCTGTTAGCCATGTTTTGTATTCCTTTGTCCTTATGTTAGTGCGTCAGCAGAAGCATGGCAACGAAGAAGAACAGACCGCAAAATACAGAGGTAAGACCCGTACGGCCACCGGCGGCGACGCCTGCATTGACCTCGCTGAAGGTGGTGACGGTGGAGGTGCCGCAAAGCGCACCCGCCGTGGTCACCACGGCGTCGGAGAGCATAGCGCGATTCATGTTGATAGGCTCACCATGCTCGTCCAGCAGATCCGCGCGCTCACACGCGGCGTACAGCGTACCAAGGGTATCAAACATATCCACCATGCAGAAGGCAAGGGCGGTCGTGAGGATCGTCAGGATCAGGTTGGCGCTGCCGTGTGTCTCCACGTAGGCGGAGAAATCAAAGCCATCGGTGAAGACGGCAAACAGCGACTCCGAGCCGAAGGCACGGAACGCCTCCCACGGACTGATCAGCTGCAGATTGAGATCCGCGTAAAAGCCATCCACCGTCAGGCCAAGCAGATAGTAAAGAGCCATACCGCCGAGAATACCGATCAACACCGAGCCGCGGATCTTTTTATGGGACATGATCACGATGGCAAGAAGCGTACACAGCGTCACCACCATGGGCATGATATCTCCCCAGCTCTGTGTCAGAAGATTGAAGGAGGCAAGATCCACGCACGTCGAGCTGTCAGGCACGACAATGCGCGCATTTTGTAAACCAAGCAGTGCAATAAACAGACCGATGCCCGCCGGAACCGCCGCCAACACCGCCTGCGGCAATGCCTCAAAAATGCGCTTGCGAAGACCCGTTACCGTCAAGAGGATAAAGATCACGCCCTCGATCAGGATGAGCACGAGCGCATTGGCGTACGATAAACCGAAGCCTATGCACACGGTGTACACAAAGAAGGCATTCAGCCCCATGCCGCTGGCCTGTGCCAAGGGCATGTTGGACAAAAGTCCTGCTAAGATCGTACCGACCACCGCCGAAAGCGCGGTCGCAATGTAGATGGCTCCATAGGACACGACTAAGGGATTGGTTCCGTCACCGAAGGGATCGGAAAACATATTCGCGTTCACCATGAGAATATACACCATGGCAAAAAAGACCGTCATGCCTGCGAGGAACTCGGTCTTGACCGAGGTACCGCGTTCCTTCAACTTGAAAAATCGTTCCATCTCGTATCCTTTTCCCTATAAAATATGAAAGCGGCTTGAAACCGATGGCTTCAAGCCACACCGTAACCGGCACAAGCGCGGTGCGACCGTCGGTCGCACCAAAAGCTCTCTTTTTTGACTCATTATATCATAAAGGAACAAAAAATACACGGGCTTTTGACAAAAAACAAAGGCCGCCCGGACGCATACAGGCATCTGTGCCGCGCGACGAAAAGCCAAAAGCAAATTCCGATTTCAACGAAAAGGGCACCGCACAAACCTCTTGTGCGATGCCCAAAGACGCATAGCTTGCAGACACGATTTATGATGGCCGAGGCTCTGCTTGCCATGCCAGCTCGCCACCGACAATCGTATATTTCACCGAAGAGGCAAGCTCCAAGGGATTGCCGTCATAAATAGCCATATCGGCATCCTTCCCTTTCTTCAAGCTGCCGAGCCGGTGATCCACGCGGCAAATACGCGCGGCGTCAATGGTGATGGCACGCAAGGCGCCCCATTCGCTCATACCCTCCTTGACGGCCAGCCCTGCGCAGAACGGAAGGTATTGAATTCTGGATACGGGGTGATCGGTGGTCAACGCTACCAAAATCCCCGCTTTCTCAAGTATGCCCGGTGTTTTAAAATCCGAAAGGCTCACTTCGTTTTTGTTGCGTGACGCAAGGGAAGGTCCTACGATCGCCGGATATCCGCTTTCCGCGATACGGTCAGCGATCAGATGCCCTTCGGTACAATGATCCAGCGTGAGTCCCAGCCCAAATTCGTTCGCTATGCGCAGGGCGGTGAAAATATCGTCCGCGCGGTGTACGTGCGCTTTCAGCGGTATTTTTCCCTCAAACAGATCCCGATAGCATTCCATACAAAATTGCTTCTGATTTTCACTCCCGCCGTCAAAATACTGCTTGGCGCGCGTCAGCTCTTCCCGGATCAAGGAGGCAATGCCCATGCGCGTGGACGGTATATTTCCATTTAGCCCGTAATTTGTCATGGGATTTTCACCAAAGGCGATCTTCATAGCCGAGGGCGCAAGAACGACCATATCGTCCACTCGTCTGCCGTAGGTTTTTATGAAAGCGAACTGCCCTCCGATCGGATTGGCGCTACCCGGTCCCACCATCACGCCCGTGATGCCCGCCGCCAACGCATTGTGGAACGCGCTGTCCATGGGATCGATCGCATCGATCGCGCGCACGCATGGCGTGACAGGATTCGTTCCCTCGTTGCTCGCGTCGCATGGACTGCTCATCTTTTCTTCCGAAAGACCGATGTGGCTATGGGCATCGATAAACCCCGGATATACACGCAGTCCCGAAGCATTGATAATCTCCATCCGCTCGGTCGGCGTGATATTTTCCGAGATCTCGATGATTTTTCCTTCGTCAATGAGCAGATCCGCGTGGATCCCTTCCTTCGTCTCCATCGTAAAAACCGATCCGCCTTGTATTAAAAGCACGTGACAGCCTCCTGAAAAAATTTTTCATGTATAGTTTTTCTACAAACAGATAAACTATACTCACGATCCATTTCGAAAGGAGAATTTTTATGAACAACAACTATCAGAATAACCAGAACAACCAAAACAACCAGAACAGCCAGAACAATCAAAACAGCAAAAACAACCAGAACAATCAGAATAATCAGAACAGCAAGAACAATCAGTCTAACCAGAGCAATCAGAACAATAACCAAAATCGATAAACGCCTTAGCGGAGATGCCCGTGAGTTTTGCTCCGGGCATCTTGCTTAAAAAACGCGTTTCCCATGATGGAAAACGCCTTCCTATGTCCGCTTGTGTCTTCTGAAAGCGAAAAAAACCGCCCTGTGAAAGTTAATTCACAAGGCGATTTTTTTCGTTTATCATTTTGGCTTTTTCAAGCTATATGCGATTGGCTTTGGACAAGAGGCTTATTCTCATTCGCTTAAATTAGCATTATATTGAGTGAATTTAGGTCTTTTAACATAGTTTTTCGGTGGATTTGACTGCTATTTTCCGCCTCGTCTATGGTGTCCACGAAAAAACGGTATCAAAATGGTATCACCGATACCACCCGAAAAACACACTTTTCCGTTCGCTTTATGATACGATAAAAGCGGAATAAATACAAGAGGTTTTATTATTCTTTTCAAAAAATTGACCATTAATTAATAGTTATTTTGATATCTCCCGTGTCGGTGGTTATCTCACATCTGCCGCCTGTAATTGAACTCGGAACACTGATATCACCGGTGTCCGTTTTAGTAATAAACACTTTATCGGTAAGCAAACTGCCTTCAACGTCACCCGTATCTGTTTCCACAAAAATCTCAGCAGCATCCGAGCCATCAAACTTCACACAGCCAGTGCTTCTCTTGATAGAAAACTTTTCTGCGGCAATAACATTCTTCAAGAATATATCGCCGGTGCTTCCGCTTGATATAACGCTTTGACATACAATATCCGAAAGACTGACTTTACCCGTGGACACACCGACCTTAACATCACCCTCACAGGTAACACCCGAGACGGTCACATTGCCCGTGGAAATCGAAAGCTCAAGCAGATCTACGGATATATCCGCTACACTAATGTCACCCGTACTCGCTGCTATCTTTATAGCCTCCGCAGCTGAGGCATAACACTTAACATCACCCGTGCTAACGGAAACATCAATGCTCTCAAACTTGAAATCATTCGATATCTCAATATCGCCTGTTCTTTCTTCTATGATGAGCGAGGCATATTCAGCTTCGGGCAGATATATCGTTATTTTTGGAGCTCCAAAATTGATGCCTATATACTCATACCATTTTCTTGTATCAACCACATTAACTGTTAACACACCGTCTGCTACAGATACGGAATGCTTCACATTTTCTGCTTCATAACAAACCACCTTGCATTTTTCGTCATCAGAAGGTACAAAGACAATATCTGCAGTATCTGTTTTTATTGATATATTGCAAAATTCTTCATTTAGCTCATAAGTGCTGGTCTCAAATTTTCCTGTGCCGAGCTTGGTAAAATCCCAATCGTTGATGGTCATAATCACTGCAAAAGCAATTAGCCCGATAACTACGAGCGAAGCCGCTACTATCAGCCATGTTTTCATTGTTTTACTCATTATGCGTTCTCCTTTTTAATAAAACATTTTTTGATGCCTAAAGCAATTTTTTTGGTTAGATGTATAATACCTTTCGTTGCCGCCTTGCATCCAAAAAATAAGAAGATAGCGAGTCCTGCGCAGACAATGCCTGCACCTACCATAGCAATACCCGTAAGACCGTTGCCGCTAAGAGCAAAGAAGATACCTGCTATCACACCGCCAATAGCACAACCGATGAGCGAAGCAAAGACAGCCCATACGGAAACAATTAGAGACCATAGTACTACGTAAAGTGAAAGTATTACGGCGAAAGCGGCAATAGCCAATGAAAGCCATATAGGAGAACCGAGTAGCAAAAGTACGATTTCCCACATTTTGAGCCGCTTTTTCGGCTTAACTCTTTCCGTAGCGATTTTTGCAAGAGGAATACCCGCTATAATTTGCGCTGAAATCTCATCTACAGATCCAATATCTGAAATAGCTTCTTCCTCCGTCAGTCCTTCTTCCGTTCTGTCGTCGATCATTTCGCTATAAAAATTAAGGCGCTCTTCAACATCTTGCTTTGGCAGACCCGACAACCTCTTTTTGAGTGCACATAAAAATTCTTGTTTTCTCATTTTTTCGCCTCCTCCTTGATTACAAATTGATAAATCGACATTACCTCACACCACTCGTTCTTAAAATCTTCAATACGTCCAAGCCCTGCGTTTGTGATATGATAATATTTTCTAAGCCTACCGCCGTGCTCTGCGGTGCGAACCGTTAACATATTTGCAGTTTCTAAGCGTTTCAGAATGGTATATAAGGTCGATTCAGAAAGCTCAATATACGGCCTCATATCTTTAATGATCTTATATCCATATGAATCTTCGCTTTTAATCGCGGCCAACACGCATACATCTAAAAGACCTCGTTTCAACTGAATATCCATAGAATACCTCCTATTATGTAATACATCATATCACGAAGTATTGATTTTGTCAATAGAATTTGAAAAGTGATATAGACAAAGCGACAAGGATCTATCCCTGCCGCCGCAAAATCACTCGCTTTTATCAATTACAAGATTACATATCAGCTCCACTACCGCAAACAGTACACCGGCTATCGGCCATATCACCCAAGTAATATGCCAATTGTTAGTCAAAAAACTCCAACCGAGGTAAACGGCGGTCGCTATCAACCAATACGCCGTTCCGATTGCTTCGGTGATCTTGCTTTTTCGTTTTCCTCTTTCGGAATAATCGCCTTCTTTTAAAAGTTTCTGCATACTTGCCCATCTTACACCTGCAACATTGAAAAACATCACGCCGATAGCCACGGTTAACAGAGTGAGGCAGAGCATAAATATAACCCAAAGCCCTTTTTCAGAAAAGCAGCACAAATAAGCGGAACCGGAGATAAAATGCAGGCACAAGCGCCTGTGATGTTATATTTAACATAAGTATGACGATAATTTTTCTGTTTTTCTCTTGCGAGTCCTATAACACCGTATTTCGTTTCAAAAGGCTCTTTTTCTAAAAACTCATAGGGAGCATTTTTAAACCCTACACGAATATAAATAATAACAGCAACCGTCACAATCAAAAAGAGGGCAACTATCCCCATTCCTCATGGGTTTTGATTTTGATCCTCTTACCTTCATTAAATCCATTACTTTTGATCCAAGAGCCGATGAATGGTTTGTTAGCACGATGAAGCAATACTGCTTATCAAAAGGCTTTTCTTGCCCCATAGAAAAATCCTCTCTTGACGAAAAAGATTTTTTTGAACAAGCCAAAATCGTTAGACGCTATGTAACTGTCAAAGAAGAATAATAACAAAAAAAGAGCTAACAGACTTTGTAACAAAAATCTGTTAGCCCTTTATTTATGAATAATCTGAAATTTTTGTCAAAACGTTGTCACGAGGACTTTCAGGTCCTCAAAAACCCAGTGTTTATGCGGGTTTTCAGCGTTTTTGGTATTATTCCCACTCGATCGTTCCAATCGGCTTCGGTGTCAGATCATAAAGGACGCGGTTGATGCCTTCGACCTCGTGCGTGATACGATCCGTGATATGGTGCAACAGCGCGTAGGGGATCTCCTCGATGGTGGCGGACATAGCGTCGGTGGTATTGACCGCGCGGATGATGGCGGGCCAGCCCTCGTAGCGCTTGCCGTCCTTTACGCCGACGCTCTTGACGTCGGGGATGGCGATGAAGTACTGCCACACCTTGCCTGCAAGACCGTTCTTGTCAAACTCCTCACGCAGGATGGCATCGGCCTCGCGCAGGGCGTGAAGTCTGTCGCGCGTGATGGCACCAAGGCAACGAACGCCAAGGCCGGGGCCGGGGAACGGCTGACGGTATACCATGGCATGCGGAAGACCGAGCGCCTCACCGACAACGCGCACCTCGTCCTTGTATAACAGCTTAACGGGCTCGACGAGCTCCATCTGCATATCCTCGGGAAGACCGCCGACGTTGTGATGCGCCTTGACGCCGTCAGACTCAAGAATGTCGGGATAGATGGTGCCCTGTGCCAGGAAGGATATACCCTTCAGCTTGGAGGCCTCCTCGTCAAACACCTTGATAAACTCACCGCCGATGATCTTGCGCTTTTTCTCGGGCTCGCTGACGCCTGCCAGAAGGTCAAGAAAACGGTCGGTCGCATCGATATAAATGAGGTTGGCGTCCAGCGACTTTCCGAACACCTCGATGACCTGCTCACTCTCGCCCTTACGCATAAGGCCGTGATTGACGTGAACGCAGACCAGCTGCTTGCCGATCGCCTTGATGAGAAGCGCGGCAACGACAGAGGAATCGACACCGCCCGACAGGGCAAGGAGAACCTTTTTGTCGCCGACCTGTGCGCGGACCGCCGCTACCTGCTCGTCAATGAAGCGATTGGCAAGCGCGGGGGTGGTAATGCGCTGCATGGATGCGGGACGTACGTTGTTTTCCATGGTATATACCTTCTTTTTTTGAAAGATTTTTTATGGACATATTATACTTCATTTTTCCTATGATTGCAAGTATTTTTTAAAAAATTGTCGTATTTTTTGCACCTTTCATAAACTATACCTTGAGGGCTTGCCGTCGCTTATGAAAGCTGACGGAAGCCAATCGTGGAAGAGAAGGTGAACGATATGCTTTTGATCCGTCCTTATATGCGTGAGCACGCCGTCGAATACGCGAAAGCGTGGGCATTCTCCCAAAACCCGCTGTTCGGTGATTTTGACGCCATCGGCGGCAACTGTACCAATTTCGCATCCCAATGCCTGTATGCAGGCTCCTGCCGCATGAACTATCTGCCTGTGTTTGGCTGGTACTACATCTCTCTCGATGAGCGCGCACCTGCATGGACGGGGGTCGAATACTTCTATAATTTTCTCGTTTCCAACCGTGGCGAGGGTCCCTTCGGCCGCGAGGGTACCCCTGACGAGATAGAGGTCGGCGACATGATACAGCTCGGCCGAACGGGAGAGGGCTTTTATCACACGCTGGTCATCGTCGGCTTTGAGGAGGAGGAGCCGTTGGTAGCGGCACAAAGCGACGATGCCTACGACCGCCCGCTCTCCAGCTATACCTACGATTTTCTCCGCTACATAAAAATACTCGGCGTCCGAGTACGAACGCCGAGTGTCAGCGATTGCTTTGACGGGGTGATAGAAGGAACGTCTCTCATGCCGGAGAATGGAAGCAACGAGCCGGACGGCAATGAGTCGGATGGCAACGAGCCGAACGGCAATGAGTCGGACGGCAACGGGCTGACGCCCCCGCCGATGTTCCCGTAAGTGTGCGTATGACGTACCGTATGCGGCCGTCAAAGCATCCGCATCGCCGTTGATGTGTGGACAGATCACCGAAAAAAGCAAAGAATTGTTTGCAAAAAGCAATTGCGCGTGAAGGATCCGTCATTGAACCATATACCTTTATGACATAACGAGCTCGTACAAAGACAGCAGCTCTTCCTCGATCGCGCACTTCTCCGTATCGATCTCGGCGGCACGTACGTAGTCGGTGGCGGCCGAGCCGAACAGCTCGCCCTCCAGCTCCGTCAGGCGCATTTCCAGCTCGGTGATACGTTCCTTGGCACGGGCGAGCTTTTTCTCCATGCTGCGTCGCGCGGCCTGCTCGCGCTTCTTTTGTTCGTAATCCGCGCGGCTGTCGGTAACGGTCGTGCTTGCCTGTACCGCAAGCAGATCCTGTTGCCTTACCTCACGCAGGCGCATGTATTCGTCAAAGGGCGTATCAGTATCCCACAGCGCATAATCGATCACGCCGCTCTCCTTTACGGGATCGGGCTCGATGATGCGTGTCGCCAGACGGTCGATAAAGTAACGGTCGTGCGAAACAGCGATGACCGTACCGTCAAAGGCGGCGAGTGCCTCCTCCAACGCCTCGGCCGAACCGATATCCAAATGGTTGGTCGGCTCGTCCATGATCAGAAGATTGACCTTTTTCAAGATGAGCTTCGCCAGCGTCAGGCGCGCGCGCTCGCCGCCCGACAAGGCCGCGATGGGCTTTTCCATATCCTCCGCGCCAAAAAGGAACAATGCCAACGTACTGCGCAGCTCCAGATCCGTCTTTTGCGGATATTCGCGGCGCATCTCGCCAAAAACAGTCAGGCTCTCGTCCAAGCCGCGGTTTTCCTGATCGTAGTATCCGATCTTGATATTGTACCCGAGGGTGATGGAGCCGCTACTCGGTGTCAGACGGCCGTTGAACAGGCGCATGAGCGTCGACTTGCCGCACCCGTTCGGTCCAAGGAAGAAGACGCGCTCCCCGCGCTTGATCAAAAAGGACATATGGCACAAAAGCGGTGCACCGCCCGGATATGAAAAGCTGAGATCCTTGACCGCCAGCACCTCCCCCGCGCTCTGCTCCTCCTCGGAGAAGCGCAGACGGATGCTCTTTGGGTCGGGACGGACGAGCTCCACCTTTTCCATGCGAGCCAGCTGCTTTTCCTTGGAGCGGATGGTGACGAAGTTGTGCTCGCGGTTGCATCGGCGCTGGAACTCAATGTTCGCGCGGATGCGGGCGATCTCCTTTTGTTGCTCCTTATACCGCTTCTCCGTCGCGGCGGCATCGGCCTCCTGCTCGCGCTTGGAGAAGGAGTAGTTTCCGTTATACAGCTTGCCCTGCCCAAAGCGGAGCATCAGCGTCTTATTCGTGACACGGTCCAGGAAATAGCGGTCGTGCGAGATCACGAGGACCGTCTTTTTATACGTGGAAAGGAAGCCCTCCAGCCAGGCGAGCGCATCGATGTCCAAATGGTTGGTCGGCTCGTCAAGCATCAGAATATCGGGCTCGGTCGCCAACAGGCGCGCCAGCGACAGACGCGTATACTGTCCGCCGGAGAGCGTGGCGATCGTCTGCGAAAGAAGTGCCTCGGTAAAGCCCAGGCGCAACAGCGTGCTGCGGCAACGGCCGCGGAATTCCAATCCACCCGCATCAGCAAAGCGGCGGTTGGCATCGTTCAGCTGTGCACTCAGGCGGGCGATCGTATCGGCGTCCTCATGTGCCGTGCTTGCCAGTCGCAGCTCCAGTGCCTCGATGTCCTTTTCCATGGCCAACAGCGACGGGAAGGCCGTATACATATAGCCAAGCACCGTTTCGGACGCCGGCAGGGCGGACAGATCCGCGTTCTGTTCCAGCACGCCAACGGTATGGCCCTTTTGAATATACACCGCGCCGCTGTCGGGCGTGTACTGTCCCGTGATCATGCGGAACAGCGACGACTTCCCCGCCCCGTTAACACCGATGACGCCTACGCGGTCACCGTCGTTCACGGAGAAGGAAATATCCTTTAATATAACGTCTGTTCCAAAGGACAGCGTAAGAGAGGAGCAGGATAAAGCGATCATAAGCATTCCTTTTTCAACAAATCAATCGATTACCGTATTAGTATATCATAAGACAAGAAAAAAATCAAGGGCACCCGTACATACTTGCTTTCAAGGCATGACGGCCCTGCCAAGCATCACCTACGCGCCTATCGACCGCCCCATCCAAAAGCTTCCTCTCACGCAAGCCTTCACACCTTTTCCGATAAAGACGGGCAGACCATCGAAAGGGCTCCTCCGACAGAGCTGTTCAGCTCACCCAAACATCCTCGTTTGAAGGAATTTTTGAGCAAAGTTCTGTAATTTTTGCATATATTTATTTACAAAAAGCTACTCTCCCAAAAAAGTGCGAGAGTAGCTTTTTGTATAGTCATGACCACCAGCCGTGCTGGTGGCTTGCGATAGCCCCCTTGGGGCATTCCACACGCTGAGCCTATAGGCTCGTCGAAAAATCCACCACTTGCGGTAATTGCCCTACCACTATTGAAATAGTAAACATCTATAGCC
>JAFTLQ010000002.1 GCA_017455905.1 Clostridia bacterium
ACGGCTATAGATGTTTACTATTTCAATAGTGGTAGGGCAATTACCGCAAGTGGTGGATTTTTCGACGAGCCTATAGGCTCAGCGTGTGGAATGCCCCAAGGGGGCTATCGCAAGCCACCAGCACGGCTGGTGGTCATGACTGTTGCCAAAGGGCAGGGAAGCGGTGTAGGCGGAGCGGCTTGATACGGGAACTTATCCCTCCTCGCTTTTATATAAATAGCAATCCTTATCATGCGAATAGATCACACCGATGGCCTGCAGATACGAATATATAATAACCGAGCCAACGAAGGTCATCCCTCTGCTTTGCAGATCCTTTGAAATCGCATCGGATACATCGTTTGTGGTCTTATCCGTTTCGTACATGGTTCTATCCTTGGTAAACGTTCTCAAATAGGCATGGAAAGAGCCGTATTCATCAACGATCGCCTTGAAGATCTTGCTATTGTTGATGCTCGCACGGATCTTTCGCTTATTCCTTATGATGCTTGTATTGTTTAATAATTCACACACCTTATCGTCATCATAGGACATGACTTTGTTTACATCAAAATCATCATACGCGGATTCAAAGCTATCCCTTTTATTAAGAACGCATTCCCAAGACAATCCCGCTTGAAAGGATTCTAACAGCAACATTTCGTATAGATAGGTATCGTCAAAATTCGGAACGCACCATTCGGTATCGTGATAGGTAACATAGGCATCGTTTTTTAGGTTGCACCATGCACATCGTTTTTTGCCATCCATTTTGTTTACCGTCCCATTCGTATGTATTTCACCCGTATGATAGCATACAATCATCGTTTCGTCAAGGATGCATCGCTATGCAATAGGAAGCGGCGGCAGGAAGCGACGCGCGATCTCGGTATTTTACAAAAACATTACATATCTCATACGTCCCTATGGTAGTTACGAGGCTTTCTTTGCGGTAAAATGATGGTGCAAATCACGAAAAGGAGATTTTGAACATGAAAAGAATTTTTGCACTCATACTTACATTTGTACTCACCATTTGCTCTCTTGGAGCACTCACCTCTTGCGGTGGCTCGAGGTTCGACGAGAACAAGAATATCACCGTAGTCACTCGAGGCGGTGACAGCGGTACAAAATCCGCATTTATGGAAATTATCGGTCTGAAGGGCAAGGCTGACGTTTCCGGTTCTATTCAGCCCAATGATACAAGCGCTGTATTGCAGGAGGTCAAGAGCAATCCTCTCGCAATCGGATACGACAGCCTCGGTTATGTGACCGACGAGGTAAAAATACTCAAGGTTGACGGAGTTGAAGCAACCGTTGAAAACATCAAGAACGGTACATATAAGATTTCCCGTCCTCTCAGCGTGGTATATCAAGAAACACGTGTTGCAAGTGAAGTAAACACAGCCTTCCTTACCTTCCTTCAGAGCTCTGAAGCACAGGCCATTATTTCGAATAACGGCTATGTTTCAACAAAGGACGGAGCAGTAGCCTACACAGTAGTTCCCGGACTTTCCGGCGAAATTGACATTTCCGGCTCAACCTCACTCTTGCCCCTTATGGAGAAGCTTGCAACTAAATTTGAGGAAATGCAGAGCGGTGTCAGCGTTACGGTAGCCGGTGGCGGTAGCGGTACGGGCTATAATAATGCAAACAACGGTGTTTCCGACTTCGGCATGATTTCCGAGGTGTTTAATTCTACAAAGGCGGAAAACTGCACTTCTTACGAGGTCGCGAAGGATGGAATCGCGGTAATCGTTAACAAAGCTAACACCTTTGATAACATTTCTCTTGAAGACCTCAAGAATATCTATGACGTAGATGCCGGAGATGCTGCTATCAAGGTTTGGGCAGACGTATCGAAATGATATGAATAGTCTTTATAAATTTATAAATGCGAGAGAAAAGGTAATGCGGGTCGTGTTCCTTTTCTCCGCATTCTTTTCAATTCTCGCGCTTGCGACGATTACGATGTTCCTCTTTGTAAGCGGTGTGCCGTTCATTGCCAAGACGGGATTTGCCAAATTTCTATTTGGAAGTGATTGGATACCGCTTGCGGATAATCCAAGCTATGGGATATTCCCGATGATTGTGGCATCACTTTACGTAACGGCTCTTTCGGTCATCATCGGTATCGGTATAGGACTGCTCACTGCAATCGCGCTTTATAAGTTCTGCCCGAAGAAACTCGTCGCTCCAATCAGACAAATGATTAACCTGCTTGCAGGCATTCCTTCGGTTATCTTCGGTCTGTTCGGTATGACGATTGTTGTTCCGTTTATCAGAGATTATGTTTCGCCTACGGGTGTAGGATACGGTATTCTTTCGGCATCGCTCGTTCTTGGAATTATGATATTACCGACCATCGTCAGCGTAAGCCTTGATTCCTTGAATAGTGTATCTAACACATATTACGAGGGCGCTCTCGCTCTCGGTGCAACAAAGGAACAAGCCACCTTCAAGATTATGCTTCCGGCTGCAAAAAGCGGAATTCTTGCAGGTGTCGTGCTCGCTGTTGGACGAGCTGTTGGTGAAACAATGGCGGTGATTATGGTTATCGGCGGAAGCCCCGAAAGACCTACAAGCCTGTTCCAAAGTGTCAGAACATTAACGGCAAATATTGCGATGGGTGCAATGGAATCCTCGGGTGATACTTTATCCGCACTTATCGCAACGGGCGTTGTACTGTTCGTATTTACATTGATACTTAACGTTAGCTTCTCTCTACTCAAGATTGATAAGCGCGACAAGGCAGACGGTAAGAAGGAAAAACGAGGTACGAAAAAATGAGAAAATTATATTCTGCACTCAAATACGTCTGCATCGCCTGCCTCGCGATTTCCTTGATTGCTCTCGTAGCAGTTGTTGCATACGTGCTTATCAACGGTATCGGCAATCTTTCCTTTAATCTTGTATTTGGCGAATATAAGCCTGACGCCCCGACTCTTTTACCTGCGCTTGTTGGAACGCTTGAGCTTGTTGCTATAGCTGCTATTATCGCAGTTCCTATTGGAATTGCAAGTGCCATCTTCCTTGTGGAGTATACGAACAACAAAGGCAAATTCGTAAAAATTGTGGGAATTGCAACCGAAACGCTCGCAGGTATTCCAAGTATTGTTTACGGTCTTTTCGGTTACCTGATCTTCGTGGTTGCTTTTGGTTGGGGATACTCATTACTCGGCGGCGCTATTACGCTTGCCATTATGATATTGCCCACCATTGTAAGATCCACACAAGAGAGCTTACTTTCCGTGCAAGGTGGACTACGTGAAGGTGCTTATGCGCTCGGTACGAGCAAAGTCAGAACTATTTTCAAAATTGTTCTTCCTTCTGCAGCAGGCGGAATTGTTACTGCCATCATCCTTGCCATAGGTCGTGTAGTTTCTGAAAGTGCCGTGCTGATTCTTACGATCGGTATGGTAGTTAATAAAGTGCCAGAAACCTTGATGGCGCCGGGAACGAGCTTAGCGCTTGATATTTACTATTTTGCCAATCACGGTCGTCCTGATGAAGCGGCGGCAACGGCAGTTGTTTTACTTATATTGGTAATGTTGCTTAATTTGCTCGCAGGTTGGATCGGAAACCTTATCAAAAAATCAACGTATGGAGATGCAAAATGAATGAATTTATTGGCAGTATGGATATCACCGCCAAGGGCTGTAACCTTTACTACGGTGATTTCCACGCTTTGAAAGATATAAACATAGAGATTCCCGAAAAACAGGTCACGGCTTTGATCGGACCTTCGGGATGCGGAAAATCTACTTTTCTTAAAATTTTCAACAGAATGAATGACCTTGTGGAAGGCTGCCGCATGGAAGGCGAATACCGTATCGGCGGCGTTGACATCTTCGACAAGGAAACCGATGTGAACGTTCTTCGCAAAAATGTCGGTATGGTATTTCAAAAGCCCAACCCTTTCCCGATGAGCATTTACGATAATATTGCTTTCGCGCCGAGAACCGTCGGCATTACCAAAAGAAGCGAGCTTGACGAGATCGTTGAGCGATCCTTGCGTCGTGCGAGTATCTGGGATGAGGTTAAGGACAGACTTCGTAAAAACGCTCTAGGCATGAGTGGCGGTCAGCAGCAACGACTCTGCATCGCACGCTCTCTCGCCGCAAGCCCCAAGGTCCTGCTTATGGATGAGCCTACCTCGGCTCTCGACCCTATTTCCACAGGCAAGATCGAGGAGCTGATGGAGGAGCTTAAGAAAGACTTGACCATCGTTATCGTTACACACAATATGCAGCAGGCAACGAGAATTGCCGACAAGACGGCCTTCTTCCTTCTCGGTGAGCTGGTTGAGTACGGCAACACCGACGATATCTTCACCTCTCCCCGCGACGAGCGCACCGAGCGGTATATTACGGGAAGATTCGGTTGATTTTATAATAAGTTTATGGTATACTATTAGGAGATTGGATATGTCTATCAGAAAAATATTTGAAGAAGAGCTGGCTGAGCTGAAGACACAGCTCGTCGAAATGTGCCGGCTGACCGAACAGATGATCTCGGATGCTATCACCGCGCTTATAAACCGTGACCGTGAGCTTGGCAAAAGCATCGGCGTTACGGATAAGCGCGTGGATGAATACGAGATGGCAATCGAGAAGAAATGTATGCGTATTCTCTTAAAGCAACAGCCCGTGGCAAAGGATTTTCGCGAGGTATCCACCGCACTCAAAATGATCACAGACATTGAGCGCTTTGGAGATCAAGCCGCGGATATCGGTGACCTTGTTTACACGATGCTGGGGAATGCCTATATCAAGAAGCTCACGCACATTACCGCTATGGGTAATCTTGCTATCAAGATGGTAAGAGAGAGCGTTAATTCCTTTATTAACAACGACGAAGCACTTGCCGACGAGGTGATAGCACTTGACGATCAGATGGACGATATGTTCCTCTGTGTCAAGACCGACCTGATCGAGCTTATCAAAAAGGACGGTAGAAACGGCGACCAAGCCATTGAGCTTATGATGGTCGCAAAATACTTGGAACGAATCGGTGACCACGCAGTGAACGTTGCCGAGTGGACGAAATATAACGAAACGGGGGTACATCAAAAGTTTTAATGGATGAGATCATTTATATAGTTGAAGACGACGAAGGCATACGCGAGCTTTACGAAGGCGCTTTTGAAGGTGTTTTTGCTACGAAAATGTTTGAAAACGGCAAGGACTTTTTCCGCGAATTTACGAAAACTCGCCCGAGCCTCATTATTCTCGATATCATGCTTCCCGATATGGATGGATACACCATTCTCACAAAGATCAGAGAGATGGATGAGAAGATCCCCGTCATTATCGTGAGCGCAAAATCCGACGAGATCAGCGCGGTCAAGGGACTGAACAAGGGTGCTGACGATTATATGACCAAGCCTTTCTCGGTGCTTGAACTGATCGCCCGTGTCAAAACAAACATTCGCCGCGCGAACCTCTACGTGACGGCTCAGAAGGGCTTTGTGATTGACAATAACGTTTATAAGATCTTTTACGAAGGACACGACTTGGGGCTTACTTTGAAGGAATTCAAGCTACTTAAGATGCTGATCGCACGTGCAGGCGTAACCATCGAGCGCGAGGAGCTGTTCCGTGAGGTTTGGGGCGAGAGCTATATGGGAGAAACGAGAACACTTGATATACATATCTCTCAGCTCCGCGACAAGATCACCGAATGTGGAGGCGGCGATGTGATCGTTACCGTGCGCGGTATAGGCTATCGCTTTGTAGGAAAGTAGCTTATGAAAAAGAAGATATTTTATAAGGTTTTTGCCGCAACTCTCGCCTGCGTTCTTCTGATGTTCGTGTTCGGTATCATTGCAGTTAATATGAATACGAACAAGATCGTAAGCGAACGGTTGAAGGATGAAACAGAGCTTGCCGCAACGCTAATGAACGAGCAGAGCGACTTTGCTGTCTTTAATAAGTACTCGGATAACCCCGAGCTTCGTATTACGATTTTCGATATGGGCGGTAACGTTCTTTACGAAAGCGACACCAAAGCACCCCTTGAAAATCACGCAGACCGTGAGGAAATCAAAAACGCGCTTGAAGGTAAGCCCGATACCGTAGAAAGATATTCGGAAACCTTTAAGTGCGATATGACCTATTATGCAACCAAGACCGCCTTATCTGACGGCACGGAGGTGATCCTCAGACTTGCGGTAAGAAGCAGCCAGGTGACACCTTACTTTACCGCTATCATTCCGCTTTTCATTCTCGTTCTTGCCGTATCCCTCGTTCTTTCCTTTGTCCTCTCAACCTTTATATCCCATAATGTTTCATCCAAGGTGACAGAGATCGGGGAGAGCTTAAAGAGCCTGAACGAAGGACAGTATGCACCGATCAAGACCGATATGAACGAGCCGGAGCTGTTCGGCGTTCTTAATCAAATAAATGAGCTGAATGCAAACATTCATAGTCATATTCGCATCGCAGACGGCGAGAGAGTGAAGCTGAACGCCGTGCTTGATAACGTATCGCAGAGCATTATCGCTCTTGATCAATCAAAGCGTATCGTTTTCGCCAACAAGCGTGCGTTTGAAATGTTTAACGGAACGCAGCACGACATTGGCAGAGATCTTGTGTTCCTGATTGAAAAGCTGCCTGTTTACGAGCAGATCACCGAGCATATCGGGGAGAATTTCGCTTTCAACTGCGCTTACGACGATAAATATCTGTCGGTAGTTATTACCAAGGTAACAAATGAGTTCATCTGCGACGACATCTCCGCTATCATTATCATTACGGATATCACCAAGGAGGCATTGATCGAAAAGCAAAAGAGCGACTTCTTTGCTAACGCTTCGCACGAGTTGAAAACGCCTATCACCGTTCTGCAAGGCTTCTCCGAGGTTCTTATGAACAAGGAAGGCATCGACGAGGGATCCAAAAAGCAGATCGCTCGCATTTACAAGGAGAGTCTACGCCTTGGATCGCTGATCTCGGATATGCTGATGCTTTCCAAGATCGAAAATGGCGAGACACATGACATGACTCTTACCGAGGTGCCTCTCGCCGATGTAGCAGGCGAGATCTTCGGTGAGCTTTCCGAGGAGATCAAAAAGAAGCAGCTCCGCACCGAGATCGTTGGCGATGCTACCATTTCGGCCGATCATGCGATGATCTATGAGCTGATCGAAAATCTGATTTCCAACGCGGTTAAATACAATACGAACGGCGGCTCGGTCACCGTTGCCGTTACCGATACCGATGCGGGCGTATGCCTGAAGGTCAAGGATACCGGTATCGGCATTGAAAAAGAGCATTTGCCACGTCTTTGCGAACGCTTCTTTCGTGTGGATAAATCTCATTCCAAGCGCATCGGAGGCACGGGACTCGGTCTTGCGATCGTCAAGCATATATGCGCTATCATCGGCGCAGAGCTTTCCATCGAAAGCGAGTTTGGCATAGGAACGACGGTTACCGTAGCCTTCGCCAAGCCGATCGCCGACATAGCCGCCGCACAATAGGGATCGATCGGCTAAAAAAACAAAACGCCCGACACAGACGCATCTGTCTGTGCCGAGCGTTTTGTTTTATCCATCGATGCGGATCACGGCTCCGTGGGCGAGAAGAGAAGCGTTTCGAGCGCGTCGACCGTGGGCAGGTAATAATCGCACCGCGCCTGCATAAAGGTGCGGATGGAAGGGATGTCAAAGGCCCAGCCGGCGGCGGCAAAATCCACACCGGCGGCGCGTGCGCAGTCGAAGCCCGGCTTGGAATCATCGACCATGAGAAGCTCGTTTGGCGATAGTCCGTATTCCTCCATCAGGCACGTGAGCGCGTAGGGGTGGGGCTTGCGCAGATGGGGCTGCAGATCCCAGCCGTAGATGCGGTCGGGCATCGGCAGGCCGTTTTGCTCGTAATCGCGGCGGATATAGGTGCTGTACGAATGGGAATTGACGGCGATGATGCCTCCCTCGGCACGGAAGCGCACCATCAGCTCGCGAAGGCCCGGGTAGACGACGGGCACGTGGTGGCGGACATACTCCGCCCAAAAGGCCTCCTCCTCCTTCATCTCGGATGCGGACAGCCCTACCTCGTCACGCAGCAGAGCGACGATGCCGGGGTGAAAATTCTTCTCAAAATAGCTTTCCAGCGTGTAGCCGTCGCAAAGCGCGGGACGATGCTGACGCAGGTACGCCAAAAAGGCAGGATAATGAATGGTCGCCGTGCTGTTGACGACCGTATCATCGTGATCAAGAACCAGACAGCGGTATTTCATCGTTCAGATCCAGACACGTGAGCTTGGGGGTGAAGACGGTGTCGTCGCTTCGTGTGACGGTGACAGTCTTGCCGTGGAAGAGAAGCTCGAACTCCTCCGCGCTGCCGCCGAAGGACAGCTCGACGAGGGCATCACAGCCGCAGAATACGTCGTCGTCCTCCACCTCGCGCAGACCCTTTGGCAGGGCAATGCGCGTCATGGACGTGCAGTCGGCAAAGGCGTCGTATCCGATCTCGCGCATGCCGACGGGCAGAATAAGAAAGGGCAGGGAGCGGCATCCGCGAAAGGCGCGGCGCCCGATCTTAAAGAGCTTGGGCGGCAGATCCACGGTGCGCAGCGACCGACAGCCCTCAAAGAGGGATTCGTCGATCATCGCCATGCTCGTCGATAGCTTGACCGCCTCTAACTGAAAGCAAGAGGCAAAGGCGTTAAATTCCACGAGATAGCAGGAATCGGGGATCGTAACGTCGCGCAGATTGAAGCAAAAGGCAAAGGCACTCGATCCGATGACCTCCAGCCGCTCGGACAGACGCAGCCGACCGAGCGAGGCACATCCCTCAAACGCGCCCTCCCCGACGCGGCGTACGCTGTCGGGCAGGACGACGGAGGTCAGCGAGGAGCAGCCAAGGAAGGCCTCGTCCGCGATCTCGCAAAGGCCGAAGGAAAAGGAAATGCTCGTAAGGGAGGTGCATCCCGAAAACGCACAGGCATCAATGGTAGTAACGCTCGGCGGCAGGACGAGCCTTTGAAGATTGGTAAATTCACGGAAGGCGCCCTCGGCGATGACCGTCATGCCGTCGGGGATGACCAACTCGCCGATATCGGGCGTATCCTCGTACATACCGCGATATACGACGGTGTTCTTCTGATCGGCCTCGGTGGCCGGTCGGGGATCCATTTGTTCCATAGTTTGCTCTTTTTGTAAAGAATTATTGTCTTATCCGAGCTTTTTGAGCGCGGCAAGAAGGGAATCGCGTGTTTCGTTCTGCTTGACAAGCTTCGCCTTTTCGCCCTCGACGACGGCGGCAGGCGCTTTGGCAAGAAAGCCCTCGTTCGACAGCTTGCCCTGCAGACGGGCAAGCTCGCCCTCGACCTTCTTCAGCTCGTTTTGCAGACGTGCGCGCTCCTTATCGAAGTCGATGACGTCGCTCATGGGGATGAAGAGGTTGCCGGCGTCGGTGGCAACGGTGATGGCGTTGTCATCGGTATAGGTGTCGGTGAGGATGACCTCCGAGGCCGATGCCAGCTTTTCAAGGATCTTGCCCGCGCGGCGGAAGGTGTCGGCGTATTTGGTGACAACGTAGAGCTTGGCCTTCTTCGACGGGGGAATGTTCATTTCGCTGCGGCGTGCACGGATGGCGCTGACGCAGGTGATGATACGCTCGACCTCCTCTTCCTCGGTCGGGAAGCTGAGGGCGGGATCGACGGTGGGATAGGACGAGATCATAATGGACGTGTCGGTGTGCGGAAGTGCCTGATAGATCTCCTCGGTGATAAAGGGCATATACGGATGAAGCAGCTTGAGGATGCCGGTCAGCACGTGGATCAGCACGCCGCGCGCGGTGGCCGCGCCCTCGGAGGCGGTGTCGTACAGACGGCTCTTGGCCATTTCGATATACCAGTCGCAGAAGGAGTTCCACGTAAAGCTGTAGATCTCGCCGAGGGCGACGCCGAGCTCGTAGTGCTCCATGTTGTCGGTCACGGTCTTGACCAGCGCGTTGAAGCGCGAGAGGATCCACTTGTCCTCAATGGTCATTGCCTCGGTCGACGGCAGCGTCGGTGTGTCGGCCTCGGTCAGGTTCATCAGCACGAAGCGCGAGGCGTTCCACAGCTTGTTGGCAAAGTTACGTGCCGCCTCGATCTTTTCATCCGAGAAGCGCATATCGTTTCCGGGAGCGTTGCCCGTAGCCAGGGCAAAGCGCAGGGCGTCCGCACCGTACTGATCAATGATCTGCAGCGGATCGATGCCGTTGCCGAGAGATTTGGACATCTTGCGTCCCTGTGCGTCACGGACAAGGCCGTGGATAAAGACGGTGGAGAAGGGCTTTTCGCCGATATGCTCAAGGCCGGAGAAGATCATGCGCGACACCCAGAAGGTGATGATATCGTAGCCCGTAACGAGCGTGGAGGTAGGATAGTAACGGGCGAGGTCCTCCGTTTTATCGGGCCAGCCGAGAGTCGAGAAGGGCCACAGGGCAGAGGAGAACCATGTATCCAGCACGTCCTCCTCCTGGCGCATCGGCGCGCCGCAGGCAGGGCAGACGGACAGATCGGTCTTGCTGACCTCCATACGGCCGCAGGCGTCGCAGTAGAAGGCGGGAATGCGGTGACCCCACCACAGCTGACGCGAGATGCACCAGTCAAGGATGTTGTTCATCCAGTTGAAGTAGTTTTTCGAGAAGCGTTCGGGGATAAAGCGGATATCGCCGTTTTCAACCGCCTTGATCGCGGGCTCTGCCAGGGGCTTCATTTTGACGAACCACTGGTCAGAGGTCATGGGCTCAACGGTGGTGCCGCAACGGTAGCAGGTGCCGACGTTGTGGTCGTGCGGGACGGTCTTGACGAGATACCCCTGCGCCTGCAGGTCGGCCACGAGTGCCTTGCGGCAGGCGTAGCGGTCCATGCCCTCGTACTTGCCTGCGTAGGCGTTCATCGTTGCATCGTCGTTCATGACCTTGATCTGCTCCAGATCGTGACGCTTACCGACCTCAAAGTCGTTGGGGTCGTGTGCGGGGGTGATCTTTACGCAGCCCGTACCAAAGCCGATCTCGACGTAGTCGTCGGCGATCACGGGGATCTCGCGGCCGACGATCGGCAGGATCAGCGTCTTGCCGATGAGATGCTTGGTGTTCTCATCCTCGGGATTGACGGCCACGGCGGTATCGCCGAACATGGTTTCGGGACGCGTCGTTGCGACCTCTACGTATCCGTCCTCGCCCTTGATGGGATACTTGATGTGCCAGAAGAAGCCGGGCTGATCCTTGTATTCCACCTCGGCGTCGGAGAGGGCTGTCAAGCAGCGGGGGCACCAGTTGATGATGCGGTGGCCGCGGTAGATCAAGCCCTTGTTATACAGGTTGACGAAGACCTCGCGCACGGCGCGGGAGCAGCCCTCGTCCATGGTGAAGCGCTCACGGCTCCAGTCACAGGATGAGCCGAGCTTTTTGAGCTGGTTGATGATGCGCCCTCCGTACTGACGCTTCCAATCCCATACGCGGTCAAGGAAGGCTTCACGGCCGAGATCGTAACGGCTCAGCCCCTCGTTGACGCGCAGCTGCTCCTCCACCTTGATCTGCGTGGCGATGCCTGCGTGGTCGGTGCCGGGCACCCACAGCGTGGAGTAGCCCTGCATACGCTTGGTACGGACGAGGATGTCCTGCAGCGTTTCGTCGAGGGCGTGTCCCATGTGAAGTTGTCCCGTGACGTTGGGCGGTGGGATGACGATGGAGAAGGTCGGCTTCTTGGGATCGGGGTCGGGGGCAAAGTAGTTTTTGTCGCACCATTCCTGATAGATGCGCGCTTCGAACTCTGCCGGTTGATAATTCTTCGGTAAGTCTTTCACGGTTCCTCCGTGCCCGACCGTTCGGTCGGGCTCTATATTAAAAAATTTTTCTCACTTGGTCGGGCCATGCCAAAAAACAAAAAACGCCCGACGTGCTATGCACATCGGGGCGCCACAAAAGGGCACGGTACCACCCGTATTTATCACTTATCAGCCGATAACGGGGCATCCGTCGGGGTCTACTTGGCAAGCCGTTCTTCCCGAGTCACCGACGGCGACCTTCCCCATACCGCCATCCCGCGCTTTCACCGTCCGTCGGGTCGCTTCTTTATGGCGTGCATCGGTACTCCTCCGTCTGCTTTTTGATATTGTAACACGCCGTGCGGCGTTTGTCAAGAGGGTTTTTGGCTTTTTGTGCGGGCGCTCGCGCGCATGCGATGCACGGGAGCGCCCGTGGGTAAAAAAAGTTGTACGGATGCGCCGTGAGTGTTGATTTTTTTCGTTGGATTTGCTATAATATAGGAAAACACACGAAAAGGGAGGGGATTGCATGCGTACGCTTCGATCGATCTATCACCTATCCGTGAAGTCGTATACCGATGAAGGCACCTTTTGCGCCGCTGCCGAGCGGTTGGCCGGCCTGTGTGCGCTCGGCTTCGACGCCGTGGCCATCAGCGCCTTTGACGACACCTGCGGAAGCTCTCAGCAGCTGCTCTCGTTGGTCGCGCGTGCCCACGCCCTCGGGCTGTGCGTCGTGCTTGACCTTGCGTGCCTGTACGGCGGCGTGACCTCTCCCGCCTCGTTTATTGAGATGGCGGTGCGCCAATCGTTGGCCGACGGCTTTTTGCTCGGTGCGCAGGATCTGCGCTTCGATGATGTGCTGCCGACGATCGGCCGCCTGCACAAGGAACGCGACGACCTGTGGTTCGGCTTGTGCGATCGGGCACCCATCGAAGGCGAGCGCCCCGACGGTATTGCGCGTCTTGGCTTCGAGCCGTCGGCGATCCTCACGGCGGCACAGCCGGCCGACGAGCTGTCCCGACAGCTGGCCCGTGTGGCAAAGACGCGTATGCCGCTCGTAACGCCCGTGCCGTATCGTCCCGAGCAAACGCTAAAGGATCACGCGGCGGGGGACGCCGCCTTGCTGCTGGCGTATCTGCTGCCCGGTGTGCCTCATCTGGCGGCGGGATGTGAATCTGCGTCACATGCGACCCGACCGACCGACGCGCAGGCTTTTGCCGATCGGCGGCGATATGCCTTGCTGACCACCTTGTGCCGGCTTCGAAGCGCGTATGCGACGCTTTCGTCCACGCACCCGGCGGCGCGCATCGACCTGCAGGATGGGACACTCATTCTTTCGCGGCGTACCGGCGCTGGAACGCTGTATCTGTATCTGCGCGTAGGGACGGAGGCGGGTTGCGTCAGCGACCGACCCTTAGCGGCGGCTCGCCCGCTCCTGTCAAGCGGCCTGTATCGCCGAGGCGGCCTCCCGTGTCTATCTCCGTACGGCTATGCGCTATGCTTCGTCGAGAAGGTGCAAAAGACGGCACGCATCGCGGATGCCGAACAGGCGCACACGGACGAAGTCGAGAATTCCACCGTCGGATCCGTAGGACCCGATAGTGAGGAAATGCCTCCCGTTACGGTACAAAATGCAGGAGAAATGCAAACAATTCTTTGAAATTAGACACATTTTTAGACAGAGGATAGAAAAATGGAAAAAGAATCGATTGATCGTATCAACGAGCTTGGACGCTTGATGCGCCAACGTGAGCTGACGGCGGAAGAAAAGGAAGAGCAGCGCATCCTGCGCGAAAGATACATACAAGAGGTTCGCCGCGCGTTGCGCGGAGAAAGGACGGAAACCATATGAAATGCTGTATTTGCCGCACACCTATCCAAACAGAGGAGCCCGCGATCTTGACGCACGGTGCGTACGGTCATCCCCGTTGCCTTTGCCCCTCGTGCGAGGCGCTTTTGGATACGGCGATCGAGGGGAGCGAGGTCGAGGCGGTTCGCGGTGCCTTGCACGCGCTGTCCGATCTGCGGATCAAAAACGGGGATTTTGACAAAGCGACGTCGGAAACGCTGACGCAGATCGTGGCGCAGGCGTCCGAGCGTATGGCCGCTATGGAGGCGGGCACCTATGAGGGATCCGCTGCGTGCGAGGTGACCGAGGAGCCCGTGCAGGCGTCGGCCGAGGACGAGGCTGCGCAGGAATACGACATCCCCGAGGAGCTGCGTGAGCTGGAGGAGGACCGCGAGCGTGACCGCATCGAGGACGAACGGGAAAAGGCCTTTGATAAGTACTTCCGCTTCGTATGGATCGGCGTGATCGCCGCGTTCGTCGCCGCCCTTGTGTATATTCTCTTTTTCCGTTGACCGATGTGTAAGACCGTTCGTTTTTGCATCCTCGGCACAAACTTTATCAGCGATCTCTTTGCTGAGGCCGTCATCGCGGCGGAGGGCGCAAGCATCTGTGCCGTGTATTCGCGCACGCAGGCGACGGGACAGGCCTTTGCCGACCGACACGGCATCGGCAAGGTGTATACCGATATGGACGCTATGCTGACCGACGCGTCGATCGACGCCGTCTATATTGCTACGCCCAACCGATGCCACTATCCGATGGCCAAGCGCGCACTGTCCGCCGGCAAGCACGTGCTGTGCGAAAAGCCCATGACCGAGTGCGCCGAGCAGACCGAGGAGCTCATCCGCCTGTCCGAGACGGTCGGTCGCGTGCTGCTGGAGGCGATGCGACCGGATTTTGATCCTGCCTATCCCGTGCTTCGCGAGGCGCTGCTCCGTATCGGACGAATCCGTCGGGTGGAGCTTTCCTTTTGTCAGTATTCCTCCCGCTACGATCGCTTCCGCCGTGGGGAGGTACTCAACGCCTTTGATCCCACCATCGGCAACTGCGCGTTGGCGGATATCGGTATTTATCCTCTGCATATGGCCGTCTCGCTCTTTGGTGAGCCGTCGGCGCTGACGGGGGCGTCCGTTTTCCTGTCCAACGGCTTTGAGGGGGCAGGGCAGGCGCTGCTGTCGTATCCGGCGCAGGGCTATACCGTTTGCGTCTCGTATTCCAAGATTGCCAACGGCCTTCATCCCTCGCTGATCGAGGGAGAGGACGGCAGCATCACGGTGGATAAGCTTACGACACCCTCCCGCATCCTTCTGTATCCGCGCACAGGCGGCCAAGAGGAGCTGTATCGGGCGGATATTCCGAACAATATGGTCTATGAGATCGATGCCTTTTGCTCCATGGTGAGGGGGGAGCGGCCATGGCAGGCGTATCTGTCCCTGACGCACCGCACGATGCGTGTGTATGACGCGATCGTTCGGAACAACGGTATCTTTCCCGTGCCGACCGCTGAAGGCGGGGATAAAAACATATAAATGAAAGCACGCGCATAGGTTGTACTATCCTATGCGCGTTTTTTGAGGTTTGTATGTCGTTTATTCCTCTGCTGCTGACGGTCGTCGGCGCGTATTTTCTTATTCGCCTTCGTGCGTTTTTTCTATGTCACCCGCTTCGCACGCTGCGCTTGACCTTCCGTGCGCTCCGTAAGGAGGACGGGCGAAGCCTCGTCGCCTTTGCTCTGGCACTCGCCGGCACGCTCGGTGTCGGCAATCTCAGCGGTGTCGCTCTCGGTCTGCTCGTGGGCGGTGCGGGAAGCCTGTTCTGGATATGGGTGTCCTCCGTATTTGCCTGCGTGCTGAAATACGCCGAGGTCCTGATCGCCAAGGACGTGTCCTCCTACGAGGGGAACGGCATGATGCAGGTCATACGGCGCTTCGTTCCGGGAGGACGGGCGGTGTCGGGGGTGTATGCCCTCGTTTGCTTACTGCTCGCCTGTACCATGGGGGCTATGCTGCAAAGTCGCGCCGTGACCGAATGCGCGACGAGCGCGATCGGCGTTTCATCCCCTGTCGTGTCGCTCGTCGTCACCGCACTTCTGCTATTCGTTATCGTCGGCGGTGCAAGCCGCATCGAGCGAGCCGTCTCCGTCACGGTGCCTGTGGCGGCGCTGTGCTATATCGTGCTGTCCGTCGGTGTGCTGTGCGTTGGATATCGCTATATTCCGTCGGCGCTTGCCGCCGTTTGGAACGGTGCGTTCAGCACACGGGGTGTTCTTGGCGGCGTGATAGGGACGCTGACCTCCGAGGCGGTGCGGCGCGGCTTTGCCGGAGGCCTTTTATCCAATGAGGCAGGCGCCGGTACCTCGGCGCTGGCACACGTGCGCAGCAGCGGCACCTCTCCCTCGGCACAGGGGTTGATCGGTATGTGTGAGGTGGTCTGCGATACGGCGATCTGCACGCTGACGGGGCTGTCGTTGCTCGTCGGGACGCGCGGTAGTCTTCCGTCCGCCTCCTCGGTCGAGCCGATCGAGTGGCTGTCGGACGTATTTGCCGGAAGCCTTGGCGGATGGTGCCGCGGCGTGCTGCTGCTGTCTGTATTTGCCTTTGCTTTTTCTACGATCGTCTGCTGGTATTATTACGGACGTCGGTGTGCGCTGTATCTTTGGCAGGGAATGCCCTCGTGGCTGTATGCGCTGTTGTATCTTGCGTCTGCCTTCCTTGGAGGGATCGTTACCTCGCGTCTGACGGTGCGTGTGGTCGATCTGTCCCTCGGCGTGCTGTGCGTGCTGTCCCTCGGTGCGTTGTTGGCGGCCGAGCGGCGTATTTGTACGCTGCACCGAGCGCAGTTTTTACCCCTACGGGATACCCGTGTATAGAAAAAGGGCACAGCGGCAGGTGGCTGTGCCCTTTTTAGGTAATAGGAGATGAAATTACTTAACTTCAACTTCTGCGCCGGCAGCCTTGAGCTGTTCAGCGATCTTGTCGGCCTCTTCCTTGGAAACAGCTTCCTTGATAGCCTTGGGAGCAGCTTCAACGAGGTCCTTAGCGTCCTTAAGGCCAAGACCGGTGATCTCACGAGCAACCTTAATGACAGCGAGCTTGTTAGCGCCGGCAGCCTTAAGGATGACGTCGAATTCGGTCTTCTCCTCAGCAGCGGGAGCAGCAGCAGCGCCTGCAACGGGAGCAGCGGCTACGGGAGCGGCGGAAACGCCGAACTCTTCCTCGAGAGCCTTAACGAGATCAGCAAGTTCAAGAATGGTAAGACCCTTTACAAGGTCAAGGATTTGCGTTGTCTTTTCGTTCATTTTTCTATTCCTCCGAATATAATTATTTGTTTAAGCGGCAGAGATCAGGCCTCTGCGGGAGCCTCGGCTGCATCGTCTGCGCCGTTTTCTTTGTCGATCTTTGCTTGAAGTACATAAGCGAAGCCGTACAGAGAGGACATCAAGCTGCCCATCATCTTGGCAACCAGCACTTCCTTCGACGGAGTAGCGGCAAGTGCCTCTACGCCCTGAAGATCCAGAACGCCGCCATCAACGAAGCCGGCCTTGATCTCAAAGGTCTTGAGCTTATCAGCATACTCTTTGAGGATCTTAGCGGGAGCGATGGGATCGTCCGTGGAAAGTGCGATGGCCGTCATACCGTTCAAGTACTCCTTGAGATCGCCGTAGCCGGCAATGTCACAAGCTCTTGCGGTAAGGGTGTTCTTCATGACCGTGTACTCAACACCGGCTTTACGAAGCGCGGTACGGAGTGCGGTGTCATCTGCAACGGTAATGCCCTGGTACTTAACAAGAACGCCGGAGGACGCCTGCTTGATCTTCTCAGCGAGCTCTGCGACGACTTGCTTCTTCTGTTCCAGAATGTTCTGACTTGGCATTTTTCCACCTCCATAAAATTTCAATAAAAAAATCCTTTCCGGTAAATGGTCATACGACTACCGAGAAAGGACGCACCGATCGCTTATTAGGATGGAAAGTCTCACCTCGGCAGGAAAGCAGTTGCTTTTACCGGAACCTGCTGTCTTAGGATAACAACGGTATTATACACGCTTCCTTCCCATTTGTCAAGCCCTTTCGTGAAAAAAAGTGAAAAATTTTCTGTCTCACGCTTTTTTTGCCTTGTAGGAGATTTTTTTGCGAATATATTGATTTTTTGCGGTAAGTGGTGTATAATAACGAAAAAAGGAAAAAAGAAAGGATATACCCATGAACGTAACCAAAACAACGCTGATCGGCGATATTCTCGATCATGACGTCGAGTGTGCCCGTTTCTTCTTTGAGATCGGCATGCATTGCCTCGGTTGCCCTCATTCGAGAGGCGAGTCCGTGGAGGAGGCTTGCGCCGTACACGGAACGGACGCTGACGCGCTGGTAGAAAAGATCAACGCATTTTTGCAATCGAAGAACGCATGAGCACCGCCCTTTGCGATCCGCGCCTTGGCTCGGCGGCCTCGCTCGTGAGGCAGGGGGCGGTCTTTGCCGATATCGGCACCGACCACGCGTACCTGCCCCTTTTTCTTTTGGAAAGCGGCCGCATTACGCGTGCTCTTTGCACCGATATCACTGACGGCCCGCTTGCCTCGGCACGAGCGCACGCGTCGGGTTCTCCTGTGCGCTCGCGTATGGAGTTTATCAAGACCGACGGCCTTGACGGCCTTTCGTCGCGCGGGCTGACCGATATCGCCATCTGCGGTATGGGCGGCGAGCTGATCGCCGATATCCTGTCCCGTGCGCCCTTCGTGCGCGATGCCAATATCCGTCTGATCCTGCAGCCGATGACGCGGCAGGAGCATTTGCGTCGGTATCTTGCCCGCGAGGGCTTTGCCATCACCGACGAATGCTACAGCGAGTCGGACGGTAAATATTATCTTACCCTTGCCGCCCATTTTACGGGCGAGGTGCGCGAGCTGACCGTGGAGCAGGCGACGGTGGGGCTTGTCCCCGTGCCGCCGTCGTGTGTCGCCTATCGCGGGTATCTTATGCGTAAGCGGCAGGCGCTGTCGCGTGCCGTCGAGGGCAAACGCCGCGGCGGAGAGGATGTCTCCGAGCCGAGCGCAGCGCTTCTTGCGATCGAACATATCCTGAATAACGGATGAAGGAGGTACCGACCATGACGGTACAAGCCTTATATAACGTACTTACCGAGCGGATCCCCGAGCAGCTGCGGGAGTCGTGGGACAACGATGGGAAAATGTGTGTGCCCGATCCCGATCGGACCGTGCGTCGGGCCATCGTGGCGCTTGACGTCACCGAGGAGGTCGTGGATTATGCGATCGCCAACGCGTGTGATCTGATCGTTTCGCATCACCCGCTCGTGTTTCACCCGCTTCGCTCGCTGAACGGGGAGGATCCCGTCGCGCGTAAGCTGATCAAGCTGATCGCGGCGCAGGTGGCCGTGTTCTCCTTTCATACCCGTGCCGATCGCGCGGCAGGTGGGGTCAACGACCTTCTGGCCGAGTCGCTCGATCTGTCCAACGTCACGCCCTTTGGGGAGGATGGCCTCGGTCGTATCGGCGAGCTGGATGAGCAGATGCCGCTGGACGAGTTTGCCTTCGTGCTGAAGGAGCAGCTGGCCGTGCCTCGCGTGCTGCTTGCCGACGGATATACCCCCGTGCGCCGTGTGGCTGTGGTCGGCGGCGACGGAAAGGACTATCTGGAGGCCGCGCTTGATGCGGGGGCGGATACCTTCGTGTCCGGACGTATCGGCTACAACGTCATGGAGCAGGCCGCCGAGCGAGGGATCAACCTCGTGGAGGCGGGTCACTACTATACCGAGCAGCGCGTGACGGAGTTCTTTTCGTCGCTGATCGTTGAGGCGGCTCCGGAGATCGTGGTAGAGATCGTCGATTCCAATATGCTTCGTCTGTTCTGACACGTCGAGCATTACACCATAGAAAACGTAATAAAACGCAAGCGGCCGCGCCTCGGAAGGATGAGGTGCGGCCGCTTGCATTAGGTGCGGCGTCGGTGCAGGGAATGGCTATTCCTCGTTCGTGTAGTCCTGCAGCGTCCTTTGGAGCACTTGCATGGTCGCCTCGGTCGGTACCGTCAGCGGCAGGCGTACGTCGGGGGTGCACAGTCCCATCATGGACAGCATGGCCTTGACGGGGGTAGGATTGGTCTCAAGGAACAGCGAGCGGATAAGAGGAAGCAGATGCAGCTGTGCCGACAGGCTTTCCTCGCGATGTCCCTCAAAAAACGCACGGCAGATGTGTCCCGTCGCCACGGGCAGAACGTTCGACACGACGGAAATGACCCCTCGACCGCCGAGGGCGAGGGTGGTGTAAATCTGAGAGTCATTGCCTGCGTACAAGTGCAGCTCGTCGCCAAAGCTCGCCAGCATGACCAGGCGATCCGCCGAATCGGCGGCTTCTTTTATGCCGACGATGCGCTCGCAATCGGCGAGCGTCTTTAACTGCCGCTCGTTTAGGTGAACACCGGTTCTTGACGGCACATTGTAAAGAAGTATTGGCACATCGGCACTATCGGCTATGGAAAGATAGTGTCGGATCAACCCTTCCTCCGTGCCTTTGTTGTAGTACGGCGTGACACACAGCACGCCATCGCACCCAAGGGAAGCTGCCATGCGCGTGTGCCGGACGGCCACGGCGGTGTCGTTGGTTCCCGTGCCGTACAGAAGCTTGCATCGGCCGCGCACGGTGTCCTTGACGTGTCGGAACAGCTCGTACCGCTCTCCGTCGGTCAACGTGGCGGCCTCGCCCGTTGTTCCGCCGATGACGAGCGCGTCGATCGAGGCCTGCAGCTGTCGCTCGATCAGACGGTCGAGCGCGATAAAATCGATCGCACCGCTACGCAGCGGTGTGACGAGGGCGGTGGCGGTTCCGCTAAATATGGCAATCTTTTTCATTTTATATCTTTTCTTTCAATCGTACTTGAAAAATGACGGCGTATCGTGTATAATGAAGCATGCCGATCTGATATCAGTATATGCAAATCATCTGTCAGGAGAACCCATGGAAACCATTGAAACGACCATTGTCAACGACCGTCCTAGCACCGATCTTGATACGCACGATTTTTATTTTGACCTGCCCGAGGAGCTGATCGCTCAATCGCCCTCGCCCGAGCGAGACGGCTGCCGTCTGTTGGTCCTTGATCGCACGAGCGGTGCCATGGAGCACCGCGTTTTTCGCGACATTATTGACTACCTTCGACCTGAGGATATGCTGGTCGTCAATTCGTCCAAGGTCATACCGGCGCGCTTGCTTGGCAAGACGTGTGCGACGGGGGCGGATATGGAGCTGCTTCTTCTGCGTATGCTGGACAGCGGCGAATGGGAAACGCTGGTTCGTCCCGGCAAGCGTGCGAAGGTCGGCGCCGCCTTTACCTTTGGCGGATGTCTGACGGCGACGGTGACGGGGATCGTTGAGGGCGGCAACCGAACGGTTCGCTTTTCCTATGACACCGACCGCTTTCATACCATATACGAGGTGCTTGACGCAGTCGGGCAGATGCCTTTACCGCCGTACATTACGAAGAAGCTGGAGAACCGCGACGACTATCAGACCGTCTACGCAAAGACGGAGGGCTCGGCCGCCGCTCCGACGGCGGGACTGCACTTCACCGAGGAGCTGCTTGCTCGCATCCGTGAGAAGGGTGTCGGCTACGGGGAGGTGACGTTGCACGTCGGTCTTGGCACCTTCCGTCCGGTCAAGGTCGACAAGATCCGTGACCATCATATGCACGGGGAGCGCTTCGTCGTGACCGACGAGGTAGCCGAGCAGATCAATCGTCGCCGCGCGGCGGGCGGCCGCATCATTGCCGTTGGCACGACCTCCTGCCGAGTATTGGAGAGTGCCTCTGATTCCGATGGCATTGTTCATCCCATGAGCGCCGAGACCGGTATTTTCATCTACCCGGGCTATCGCTTCAAGGCCATTGATGCCTTGATCACCAACTTTCACCTTCCCGAAAGCACCCTCATTATGCTGGTCAGCGCGCTTGCGGGCACCGAGCATACCTTGGACGCGTATCGGGTGGCGGTGCAGGAGAGGTATCGGTTTTTCTCTTTCGGCGACGCGATGCTGATTGTATAAAATCCGCCATACGGCGTTAAAGCTGCGACTCAGTCAAATCGCCGTAGGTAACTACGGCTTCATTTCCTTCGCTTGCTTTGCCTTGTCTTGCGAATTTTCTACTGCTCAGCAAGCGGATCGTATAAAATCCGCCATATGGCGTTAAAGCTGCGACTCAGTCAAATCGCCGTAGGTAACTACGGCTTCATTTCCTTCGCTTGCTTTGCCTTGTCTTGCGAATTTTCTACTGCTCAGCAAGCGGATCGTATAAAATCCGCCATACGGCGTTAAAGCTGCGACTTGTCGTCCTCAACGCAGGTAACTACGGCTTCATTTCCTTCGCTTGCTTTGCCTTGTCTTGAACGATTTTCGCTACTCGGCGAGATGATTGATAAAACCAATACGTGAGCAAAAATGAAAACAACGATTTACATTTGCCCCGTTTGCTGGCAGGAATTAACGGAAGATGCGACACGCGCGGTATGTCCGCGCGGACATGCCTTCGATCGGGCGAAGGAGGGGTATTTCAACCTTCTGCTTTCCGAGCGCGGCGGTGTACACGGGGATAACCGTGACATGATCCTGTCGCGCAAGCGCTTTCTTGAACGTGGATACTACGACGGTATCAGCGCACGCGTGTGCGAGCACGTGGTGGCACATATGCCGCAGGGCGGCGTGCTGCTGGACGAGGGAGCCGGTGAGGGCTTTTATACGGCACGCATGGCCGACGCCTTGGAGACTGTCGGGCGTGAGGCACAGTTGTTTGCCTTTGATATATCGAAGGACGCCGTTAAGCTGGCGTCCCGTCGGTCGAAGATGCTTCGTACGGCGGTGGCCGGAATCTATCATATGCCTGTCGCTACCGAGAGCGTGGACGTGGCCGTCAATCTGTTTGCGCCCCTGGCGGCGGAGGAAACGCATCGCGTACTGCGTGCGGGCGGCATCTTCCTTCTTGCCGTGCCCGAACGGGAGCATCTCTTTTCTCTCAAAGAGGTCCTATACGACACGCCGTATAAAAACACGGTAGCGGACGAGGCGCTTGCAGGCTTTTCACTGCTTTCGACAGAGGAAATCCGTTACGAGGCGACCGTCGATGGGCAAGAGGCGCTGATCGATCTGCTTCGGATGACGCCGTACGGGTACCGCACGCCGCGGGCGGGCTGGGAACGTCTGATGTCCTACGAGAGACTTCGTATCCCCGTGCACATCCGTCTGTTTATTTATAAAAAGGTATAAAAGCGGAGATGTGCCTGTATATGCAAATGTGAACAATTTGAAAACTTTTCCTTTCTTGCATCTTTTTTCTTGCATTCGGGTGGATAATATGGTACAATCACTTAGTTTCAAAGAAAAAGAAAAAGAAAGGAGATATGAACATGCAAAAGACGATCTGCAAGAGAGTGTATGATACCGATGCGTCGACGGTTGTGAAGAAGGTGTGCGTCGGTACGTTTGGTGATGCGGCCGGCTATGAGGAAACGCTGTACATGACGGCGGACGGCCTGTACTTCGTGTACACCAACGGCGGTGAAGAGTCCCCCTATACTGCGGAGGACATCAAGCGTATGTCGAAGGCAAACGCGGACAAGTGGCTGGAAGCTCACGCCTAAAATGAAAAAGCGCTCTCATGCCCCGGGATACTTTCCCTGACGGATGCGTGAGAGCGTTTTTTATAATTAAATGCAATTTTTGTATGCATTTTGTATACATATATTTACAAAAATGACATATATCAAATACTATAGAGGACAGGAGAACGGATGATGCATATTTGCGGATTTCAGAAAATGACGCTGTTGGATTTCCCTGGGAAGGTGGCCTGTATCGTATTTACGGCAGGATGCAACCTTCGATGCCCCTTTTGTCACAACGCATCCCTTGTGACGCACATCCGACCGGAGGAGAGGATCGACGAGGAGGAGATCTTCCGTTACCTGGAGAAGCGCCGCAACATGCTCGACGGCGTCTGCATCACGGGTGGAGAACCCTTGCTGCAAAAGGATATTGCGTCATTTATCCGCCGCATCAAGGGCTTGGGACTGCTGGTCAAGCTCGATACCAACGGCACCGATCCTGCCGCGCTTCGCTCGCTCATCGACGAGAGGCTGGTGGATTACGTGGCCGTAGACATAAAAAATGCCCCCGCACGTTATGCGCAGACCGTCGGCATCGAAGACTTTGACCTTGCTCCGATCCGTGCGACGCTGGCACTTTTGGCCGAGGGACGCGTCCCGTACGAGCTGCGAACGACGGTCGTTCGCGAATTTCACGATGTCAAGGACATTGAGCAATTGGTCGATTTTATTGACGGTGCGCCGCGCTATTTCCTACAAACCTTTACCGATTCGGGGGATCTGATCGGCGACGCGGCCATGTCCGCACACCCTCGCGAGGTTATGGAGCAGATGGCAGAGATCGCACAAAAACGCATTCCGGAGGTTGGGATCCGCGGATGATGACAACACAACATCTTGTGTAAGTTTTTTAAAAAAATCACAAGATGTTGTGTTTTTGCTATTGACAAATGAAAAAAACGGTGTATAATAGATGCAGTATAACACGCTGCACCACTCGCAGCGGAACAAACCAACGAACAACAGTATAGTAATAGTAAAGGAAAGGAACACACCTATGTATCAGGTACTCAAAAGAGACGGCTCGGTCGTAAACTTTGACCTTGCCAAGATCAAGAACGCTATGATCCAGGCCTTCGATGCCTGCGGTAAAAATTATCACGTCGATATCATCGATTTCCTTGCACTGAAGGTGACGGCGGATTTCGAGCCCAAGATCACGGACGACAAGATCACCGTCGAAAACATTCAGGACAGCGTTGAGTCCGTGCTGATCAAGGCGGGCTATGACGACGTATCCAAAGCCTACATTCTTTATAGAAAGCAAAGAGAGCGTCTTCGCAACCTCGGCACCTCCATTATCAACTATCAGGAGACCGTGGACGGTTACCTGAAGAACCTTGACTGGCGTGTCAAGGAGAATTCGACGGTCACCTATTCCGTCGGCGGCCTGATCCTCAGCAACTCGGGCGCGATCACGGCCAACTATTGGCTCAGTGAGATCTACGACAACGAGATCGCCGATGCTCACCGCAACGCGGACATCCATCTGCACGACCTGTCCATGCTGACGGGCTACTGCGCCGGATGGTCGCTCAAGCAGCTCATCCAGGAGGGTCTTGGCGGCGTGACCGGCAAGATCACCTCGGCTCCCGCTAAGCATCTGGCTACGCTGTGCAACCAGATGGTCAACTTCCTCGGTATCATGCAGAACGAGTGGGCGGGCGCACAGGCCTTCTCCTCCTTCGATACCTATCTTGCTCCCTTCGTCAAGGTGGACAACCTCTCCTACGATCAGGTCAAGAAGTGCATCGAATCCTTCATCTACGGCGTGAACACGCCCAGCCGTTGGGGCACGCAGGCACCCTTCTCGAACATCACCCTTGACTGGGTCGTTCCGAAGGATCTGGCCGAGCTCAACTGTATCATCGGCGGTAAAGAGGTCGACTTCAAGTACAAGGATTGCCAGCGCGAGATGGATATCGTCAACCGCGCCTTCATCGAGATCATGATCGAGGGCGACGCCAACGGCCGCGGCTTCCAGTATCCTATTCCCACCTATTCCATCACCCGCGATTTCGACTGGTCGGATACCGAAAACAACCGTCTTCTGTTTGAAATGACGGCCAAATACGGTACGCCGTACTTCTCCAACTACATCAACAGCGACATGGAGCCCAGCGACGTGCGCAGTATGTGCTGCCGTCTGCGTCTGGATCTGCGCGAGCTTCGCAAGAAGTCGGGCGGTTATTTCGGTAGCGGTGAGAGCACCGGTTCGGTCGGTGTCGTTACCATCAACATGCCCCGTATCGCGTATCTGTCCAAGACACCCGAGGAATTCTATGCCCGTCTGGATCACATGATGGACATTGCAGCTCGCTCGCTCAAGATCAAGCGTACCGTTATCACCAAGATGCTTGACGCCGGTCTGTATCCCTACACCAAGCGTTACCTTGGCACCTTCAACAATCACTTCTCGACCATCGGTCTTGTCGGTATGAACGAGGTTGGTCTTAACGCCAACTGGCTGCGTGCCGATATGACGCACGAGAAGACGCAGAAGTTCACCGCTGACGTTCTCAACCACATGCGTGATCGTCTGTCCGACTATCAGGAAATGTACGGCGACCTTTATAACCTCGAAGCAACACCCGCAGAGAGCACGGCATTCCGTTTGGCCAAGCACGACAAGAAGAAGTACCCCGGCATTCTGACTGCTGCCAAGAAGGAAGACGATGCTCCGTACTACACCAACAGCTCCCACCTGCCCGTCGGTTACACCGAGGATATCTTCACGGCACTTGACATTCAGGACGAGCTGCAGACGCTGTATACCTCCGGTACCGTCTTCCACGCCTTCCTTGGCGAGAAGATGCCTGACTGGAAGTCGGCAGCTAACCTTGTGCGCAAGATCGCCGAGAACTACAAGCTCCCCTATTACACGCTCTCTCCCACTTATTCGGTCTGCAAAAATCACGGCTACATTTCCGGTGAGGTCTACACCTGCCCCGAATGCGGTGAAAAGACCGAGGTGTACAGCCGTATCACCGGTTACTACCGTCCTGTACAGAACTGGAACGACGGTAAGTCACAGGAATTCCGTGACCGTAAGGTGTACGATATTCCGAACTCCCGCCTGAAGCGCAACGGTCGTGTGGTCGAGGATGCTGCTGAGACTACCTGCGAGGCTTGTGCCGAGGAGGATCGCACGCTCCTGTTCACGACGGCTACCTGCCCCAACTGCAAGATCGCAGCGGCGGCGCTGGAAAAGGCAGGCGTTGCGTTCGAGAAGATCCTTGCCAACGACGATCCAGCGCTGGCTACCAAGCTTGGTATCAAGCAGGCACCGACCCTTCTCGTCGTAAAGGGTGGCGTTGCGGAGAAATACGTCGGCGTATCGGAAATCAAAAAGTTCCTCGGCAAATAAGAGGCACCTATGACGGATATTATCATCATCGGCGGCGGCCCTGCGGGGCTGACCGCCGCCCTGTATGCGCGTCGGGCAAACAAGGACGTGCTGCTTCTTGAAAAAGAGACCTTCGGCGGTCAGATCACCTATTCGCCCAAGGTGGAAAACATTCCCGGCTTTTGCGAGGTAACGGGCAATGAATTTGCCGAAAAGCTCGTCGAGCAGGTGCTTGCCCAGGGGGCAGAGGTCGATTCCTGTGAGGTGCTCGGTATCGAGGATCGCGGAACGTACAAGACAGTCCGCACCGACAGCGGCTCCTACGATGCCAAGGCCGTTATCGTTGCTACGGGTGCGCGCCACCGCACGCTCGGTCTTGAAGGCGAGGAAGCCTATATCGGAGCGGGTGTTTCCTTTTGCGCTGTTTGCGACGGAGCCTTTTACACGGGTAAGCGTGTAGGCGTCGTCGGCGGCGGAAACTCCGCCTTGCAGGAGGCGCTGATGCTCAGCGATCTTGCCTCGCACGTTACCGTCATTCAGAACCTTGACGTGCTGACGGGAGAGGAAAAGCTTGCCGAGGCGCTGCGTTCTAAGGGCAACGTTGACATCCTCACGGGAACGGTCGTGCGCGCCTATCGCGGAGAAGGCGAGCTGAGCGGCGTCGTACTGGAGCACGTTGCTGACGGTGTCACGAGTGAGCTTTTGCTTGACGGCTTGTTCGTCGCTGTCGGCCTTGTCCCGCAGAACGAGCCGTTTGCCTCCGTCCTGACGCTGGACGAGCGCGGATATGCCGTCGCAGGCGAGGACACCTTGACAAAAACGCCCGGCATCTTCGTTGCAGGCGACTGCCGTACCAAGCGTATACGCCAGGTCGCTACAGCCGCCTCTGACGGTGCGATCGCAGCACTTGCTGCTTGCTCCTATGTTGACGATCTTCGCTGACATGATATAATAAAAACGCTGTTTTTGCACACATTTGTGCGCAAAAACAGCGTTTTTATTTTCCCGTTTATCAAAAAACAGACATATTAAACATAAACGTCAACCAAAATATTGAACTTTCCTTTGCACGTTTGCGATTGCGGGCCGCGGTAGATAAAGCGGCCGTAGCCGCGTACCGAAACCGTTTCGTCGGGCTTTGGCTCGCGTGAGGGGCTTTCGCACTGTCGTCCGCCGACGAACACCAACCCGCGGTGGAACAGAGCCTGTGCATCGGCACGGGACAAATGATAGACCTTGGCGATCACGGCGTCCAGCCGTTCGCCCGCTGCCTGCAGCAGATGTGGCTCGGTGCGGAACAGCGCTCCCTCGGGCAGGTCATCGGTCAGCTCTACGCGCAGATCGGTATGTCGTACGCGTGTCAGCTGGTCAAGCACGTACGGGGCAATCTTGTCCTGCACGAAGATATAGATGCCCTCCTCGCGTACTACGATGTCGCCAAGCGTCTCGCGCTCGATGCCAAGATGCATCAGGGCACCAAGGACGTCGCGGTGCGTCAGCGCCTCTGCGAATTTGGGAGCCACGGGTGTGGCCTTCAAGCATTGGATAGGGAAGGGCTCCTCGTAGCCAAGATCCTCGGGATCGCCGAAGCGCAGCATGATGCGCTCACATCCGACGACGCCGCCAAAGGCCTGGACAGGTGTGCGTATCTCTTGCTTGACAAGACGGTAAAAAACGTCCTGCTCGGCGGCGCCGAGGAAGGGAGAGAAGGTATAGATCGACGAGCGCTCGGCTCGCAGGGCGAGCTCAGTTAATCGCTTTTGGGTGCGTATCAGGTTGTCGCTTTGCATTACAGAATGTCGACGGGGTAGACGATCTTGAGCTGATTGACACGGCTCTCATACGCCTTGTTCTGCTTTTCGCGCAGCAGCTGCTCGTGGATCGCGTCCTTCACGTCCTCGAAGGACAGAGGCGTCGCATCCTGACGGCTGTTCAGACGAATGAGGTGGTAACCGAACTGCGTTTTTACAGGCTCGGCGGTGATCTCGCCGACCGTCATGGAAAAGACGGCGTTATCAAACTCGGGCACCATCTGACCGCGCATGAATTCGCCGAGCGAGCCGCCCTGCTCCTTGGAGGGACAGGTGGAATATTCCTTGGCCGCTTCCTCAAAGGTCATGCTGTGATTGGCAATTTTTTCGTAGATTTCTAATGCTTTTTCTTTGCTTTCTACCAAAATATGCGAGGCATTGACGGTTTCCTGGCCACGGAACTTGTCGGGGTTTTCATCATAGTACGCGCGGATCTCCGCGTCATTGACCGCCAGCGAGCCGATAACCTTTTCGATGGCGTAGTTCGTCAGCAGATTTTCCTTGACGCGGCGCAGACGGTCGCGAAACTCAGCCTCACCCTCGATAAGATTGCGCTGGGCATCGAGGAGGAAAAGCTTGGAGTTGATGAGCTGACCGAGGATCATCGTGCGTCCCTGCGGATTGTCGTACGCGGCACCCCGCTGGCCGAGCTCGGCGAGGAAGGCCGAAACGTCGGCTTCCGTGATCGGCTGTCCGCCGACGGTGGCTAAAATTCTGTTTTCCATGTGTATCTCCTTGTTATGTTTATTTTTTTGCATTATGATTATGTTTCTGCTCAGTATGTTTGGTATCGGTCGTTTTCTTGTAGACCTTGCGACTCTTTTTGGTCTTACGACCTTTGCGCTTCGCGCCCTTTATGAGCTTTGCGGTCTTTGTCGCCTAGCGACTCGTATGAGCTTCATGACCTCAACGGGTGTTGCGGCCAAGGATCGGTAGGCGGTCGTCGGCGCCGTTTTTGCCGACGGAGCGCGGGACACTTTGACGTACAAAGGACGGTATGCGTTTATATAAGATTGCTTGTGTGCTTTCGGCTCAGGCACGCAGCCCCTTGGGATAGTGGTTCTTGACCCTATGCCCGCTGCGCTTGCCTCCGCCAATGGTGACGCCCTCGTAGCGCACGGCGCAAAAGCCGTCGTCACCCACGTCGGCGATCTCCTCGCCACGAAGATAGGCCGCGATGCGCTCGTCGCCGTCGTGCAGCTCCACGGAGCGTCGGAAGGCATGGCCGAGGGCAGAGAAGAGCTGGTGATGGGGCAGCACCCTCTCACCGCGCACCTCACCGACCAATACGCCGGCAGAAAAGACGGCGCGCGGGGGGACGGCGATGCCGCGCGGGCAAAGGACGGGCCGGTCTCCGACGATACGAAGCTCCAAGGATGCGGGGCGATCGATGTGCTCTTTCAAGAAGCTTTCTATGCAAGCCTTTTGCGTCTTCTGACACGGAAAAGAGGCATCTTTGTAAAGCATTGTTGACAAATTCGCGCCATCCGTGCGCTGAAGTACGGCAAAAAATTGTCCTTCGCCGGGGGCGATGTGCGGATAAAATCGGCGGCAAAAATCCACCTGCTGTATGTGCTTGTACGGCAGATCAAGCCCCGGTTTTGTGTAAGGAAGCACGCGCGGATGCGGTGCGACCAATGTATAATCGGGATGGCGGTCGAGGAAGGCGTCGATGCACAGCTCGTTCTCCTCGGGCGAGAACGTGCAGGTCGAATACAGGATACGTCCGCCGGGGCGTACCATGGTGGCCGCGTGATCGAGAATGACAGCCTGACGCTCGGCGCACCGAGCGACCCCCTCCTCACTCCACTCGGTCAAGGCCTGCTCGTTCTTGCGGAACATGCCCTCGCCCGAGCACGGGGCGTCAACGATCGCCAGGTCAAAATAGCCGTCGTACAGGCTGCAAAGCGTACCCGTGTCGAGATTTGTCACCATCGTACGCAGCATGCCTAAGCGTTCGACGTTGGATACCACCGTCTTTGCGCGGGAGGGGTGTATCTCGTTGGCTAACAGAAAGCCGTCCTCTCCGAGGGCGCGCTGTGCCTGCGAGGATTTTCCGCCGGGGGCGGCACACAGGTCGACGATGCGGGCATCGGGCGCAATATCCACCGCTGCCACCGCCGCCATGGCGCCGGGATCCTGCACGTAGATCGCGCCCGCGTGATGTGCCGGCGTGTGGCCGATGCCCTCGCCGACAAAGTAGAAGCCGTCGGCCTCGTAGGGGACGGGGGTGGGGGCAAAGTCTGACAGAAGGGCGTCCGGGGAGAGCGAGCGTCCCTTGCTTGTTCGGCGCATGGCGCGCACGGGCTCTTGCTCGGTCAGCGCTTCGATCAGCGGTGCAAAGTCCTCTCCGAGCAGAGGACGCATACGTTTGAGAAATCCGTCGGGCAGCATAGGCTCTCCTTTCACGGTGGTTGGTAAGACGCTCTCATTGTAGCACAGACGGCGGCGTTTGTCAACGCTCTTTTCGTTCGTTTCCTTATTACATTACGCGTGTGCTGCGGTGCGCTTGTTCGTTTGCGAAAAAGCACAATTAAACAAATATGCATGCAAATATGCATAAAAATGCATGACTTTGTGCAAATTATCGCACAAAAAACCAACGGAAAACCGTTCATTTTATATTTAAAGTCACGAAATGCAACAAATTTCACAAAACCTATTGAATATTTATTCAAGATGTGCTACAATGTTGTATCATTTGAAAAACCAGTGTTCGGAGGACACCATATGGATAAGAAATCTATTAAAAAAGTCGTTCTTGCATATTCGGGAGGCTTGGATACCTCGATCATCATTCCGTGGCTTAAGGAAAACTACAACAACTGCGAGGTCATTGCCGTATCCGGTAACGTCGGCCAGGCCGATGAGCTGGAGGGCCTGGAGGAAAAGGCGCTGAAAACGGGCGCATCCAAGCTATACGTAGAAGACCTGACCGAGGAGTTTGTGAACGATTACATTATTCCCACCGTCAAGGCGGGCGCGCTGTACGAGGACTATATGCTCGGCACGTCCTTTGCCCGTCCCGTGATCGCGAAGCGTATTGTTGAGATCGCCAAGGCCGAGGGCGCGGATGCCATCTGCCACGGCTGCACCGGTAAGGGTAACGATCAAGTTCGCTTTGAGTTGACGATCAAGGCGTTTGCTCCCGATATGCCCATCATCGCTCCCTGGCGCGAGTGGGAAATCAAGTCGCGTGAGGAGGAGATCGCGTACGCCGAGGCGCACAATGTTCCTCTGAAGATCAACCGCGAGACCAACTATTCCAAGGACAAGAACCTGTGGCACCTCTCTCACGAGGGAATGGATCTGGAGGATGCCGGTAACGAGCCGCTGTATGACAAGCCCGGCTTCCTTGAGATGGGCGTGTCGCCCATACAGGCGCCCGACACACCTACGTATATCACGCTGGATTTTGAAAAGGGCATTCCCACGGCGCTGGACGGCGTGGTCATGAGTGCCAAGGAGATCATCCTCGCGCTTAACAAGCTCGGCGGCGACAACGGTATCGGCCTTCTCGATATCATCGAAAACCGTCTGGTCGGCATGAAGTGCCGCGGCGTGTATGAAACACCCGGTGGAGCCATCCTTTACGCAGCACACAACTATCTGGAAACGTTGACGCTCGATAAGATGACCGCACACAAGAAGCAGGAGCTGGCGATCACCTTCGCCGACCTCGTTTACAACGGTCAGTGGTTCACGCCTCTGCGTGAGGCGCTTTCGGCCTTTGTTGACAAGACGCAGGAGCATGTCACCGGTAAGGTGCGCCTCAAGCTGTATAAGGGCAATATCATCAAGGCCGGCGTATGGAGCGACTACGCGCTCTACTCCGAGGAGCTGGCGACCTTCGGCGAGGATAACGTCTACAATCAGGCAGATTCCGCCGGTTTTATCAACCTGTTCGGCCTTCCCATCAAGGTGCAGGCGCAGGTCAACGCAAAACATAACAAGCCGTAAGCTTGTGTCATTGTAAGGGTGTACTATGAGTTCACAGAAAATGTGGGCAGGAAGGACCGCCGGCGCAACGAGCCGCATGGCGGATGACTTCAACTCGTCCATTCACATCGATGCACGGATGTACCGTGAGGACATCCGCGGCTCAATGGCTCACGCCGCCATGCTCGCCGAGCAGGGGATCCTGACGGCCGAGGATGCGGATACCATCATCGAGGCACTGGAGGGCATTCTCCGCGATATCGACAGCGGCGTGCTCACCATTGATCCCGAGGCAGAGGATATCCACATGTTCGTGGAGGCCACGCTCACCGAGCGGATCGGCGATGCGGGAAAAAAGCTTCATACCGCAAGAAGCCGCAACGACCAGGTGGCCGTGGATACACGGATGTATGCACGCGAACGTATAAAAGAAATAAAGGAGAAGATCGTCGAGCTTCTGGAGGCGCTTTTATTTGTAGCCGAGGCACACAAGACATCGATCCTACCGGGCTACACGCACCTGCAACGGGCGCAACCGGTGACCTTTGGTCATCATCTGTTGGCCTACGCACAGATGTTTATGCGCGACTACGACCGACTGACCGATGCGGCCGTGAGGATGAACGTTTCTCCCCTTGGCGCGTGCGCGCTTGCCGGTACGACCTATCCCATATCCCGTGCGGCGACGGCCGCCGCCCTCGGCTTTGACGGATACGCACAAAACAGTATGGATGCCGTGTCCGACCGTGATTTCTGCGTGGAGCTGCTGTCTGCGTGCTCCCTCATCATGATGCACCTATCGCGCCTGTCCGAGGAGATCATTCTGTGGTCGAGCTGGGAATTTGCCTTTGTCGAGCTTGACGATGCGTACACGACGGGCTCGTCGATCATGCCGCAGAAGAAGAACTCCGATATGGCCGAGCTCGTCCGCGGAAAAACGGGACGCGTGTACGGCGATCTCATGGGAACGCTGACCATGCTCAAGGGGCTGCCTCTTGCCTACAACAAGGATATGCAGGAGGATAAGGAATCTCTCTTTGACGGCATCGATACCGTACTTCGATGTCTGGAGATCATGGCACCCATGGTGCGTACGATGAAGGTCAAGACCGACAACATGTACGCGGCGGCACAGCGGGGCTTCATCAACGCGACGGATCTGGCCGATTACCTGACCAAGCGCGGCGTGTCCTTCCGCACCGCCTATAAGTTGGTCGGAGAGATCGTATCGTACTGTATCCGAGAGGGATACGTGCTGGATACGCTTCCGCTTGAGGACTACAAAACATACTCGGAGCTCTTTGCTCCCGATCTCTACGAGGAGATCTCACTGGAAGCCTGTGTGGAAAAGAGGATCTCCGATGGATCCACGGGCTTTGCATCGGTGGATGCACAAATAGATACCTTAAAAAAATACATAAATGACAAGAAAGGGTTACAAAAATGAAAAAACTGATTTGTGTTTTGCTTTGCATGGTCATGGCGCTTTGCGCACTTACCTCTTGCGGCGCGAAGGGAAAGACGCTTGCCGAGGTGCAGGAGGCGGGTAAGCTTGTCGTAGCTACCAGCCCCGATTTCCCTCCCTTTGAGAATTTGGAGGGCGGCAAGGTCGTTGGTATTGAGGTCGAGCTCATGGAGATGATCTGTGAGGAGCTCGGCGTGGAATTTGTGATCGAGCAGATCAACTTCGAAGCAGTTCTGACCGGTGTTCAGACCGGCAAGTACGATTGCGGAATGTCCGGTATTTCCGTCACGCCCAAGCGTGAAAAGAGTGTCCTGTTCACGGATGCCTATTGCCTTGCCGCACAGTGCATCGTCGTTCGCGCCGACAGCACCATTGCCTCTAAGGCCGATCTTGAGGGCAAGACGATCTCCGTTCAGACAGGTACAACAGCCGCCGAGTTCTGCACGTCGGAGGGCTATACGCTTAAACAGTTTGAAGCCAACCAGGATGCGAAGCTCGCACTTACCCAGGGCAAGGTGGACGCATGGGTCGTGGACGATCTGACGGCTGCCGAATATTGCAAGGGCGATGCTTCGGTGAAGATCCTGAACGAAAACATGACCACTGAGCCGTATGCCTTTGCTTTTGCTTTCGGCTCCGAGGACCTTGTTGCGGAGATCAACACGATCCTTGCCAAACTCATGTCTGACGGTACGGTCGCGTCGCTTTTTGAGAAGTACGACGCACCCTATACCGCTCCCACCAACAACTGAAACTGAATAAAAGCACGCGGGGTGCCGCATGAGGCAGCACCCCATGCTTTTGTTTTTGAAAGGAAACTGTATGTCTTGGTTTGAACGCTTGCGCGAGACCTTTATTGTGGACGGCAATTACAAACTGCTCTTTGAGGGCCTTGGCAATACGTTGCTGATTACTCTGGCCGCTCTCGCGATCGGCGTGGTGATCGGTGCTGCGATCGCGGTGCTGAAATACTATGCCGAGGGTAACCCCAAGCTCCGTCTCGTCAACTGGATCTGCGATACGTATACCACGGTCATTCGCGGAATTCCCGTGACGGTGCTTCTTTTGATTTTTTATTTTGTTATCATCGTATCCGATAACGACGGTATTGTAACGGCGATCATCGCCTTTGGTATCAACTCGGGCGCCTATATGGCGGAGCTTATCCGTAGTGGCATCAACGCCGTGGACAGAGGACAAATGGAGGCTGCGCGTTCTCTTGGTATGTCCAAGTGGCAGGCGATGCGTACGATCATTTTTCCACAGGCAGTAAAGAATATCCTTCCTGCCATAGGTAACGAGTGTATCGCTTTGCTCAAGGAGACCTCTGTCGCAGGCTATGTTACGGTCGTGGATCTTACCCGTGCGGCCAACCTGATCCGTACCAATACGGGCGATGCGATCAATCCCCTGGTCCTGCTTGCGCTCATTTATCTTGCCTTGGTGATCCTGATGACCAAGCTGCTATCAATTCTGGAAAAGAGGTTGCAGAAGAGTGGAAAGCACTAATATTATCAAGGTCAAGGACCTTTGTAAAAACTTTGACGATCAAAGTGTTCTTCGCGGCATCAGCGTCGATATCCGAAAGGGAGACGTGCTGTGTATCATCGGTGCGTCCGGCTCGGGAAAATCTACCTTTTTGCGTTGCTTGAACCTTTTGGAAAAGCCGGATTCGGGAAGCATTTTGTTTGAAAATGAAGATCTCATGAGCAAAAATGTAAATCTTGATTTGCATAGACAGCGCATGGGTATGGTGTTTCAGCAGTTCAATCTGTTCCCACATCTGACCATTATGAAGAACCTTACCTTAGCCCCCATGATGCTCAAGCATGTGCCGCGTGATGAGGCCGAGGCAAAGGCCTTGAAGCTGCTGGAGCGCGTGGGTCTGGCCGATCGTGCAGGCGACTATCCCGATCAGCTTTCGGGCGGACAGAAGCAGCGTGTGGCCATTGTGCGTGCGCTTTGCATGGAGCCCGACGTCATGCTCTTTGACGAGCCGACCTCCGCTCTTGACCCGGAGATGGTCGGAGAGGTCCTTGACGTTATGAAGGAGCTGGCACACGAGGGCATGACCATGGTCGTCGTGACGCATGAAATGAATTTTGCGCGCGAGGTAGCGAACCGCGTGATCTTTTTGGATGAGGGTGTGATCGCGGAGGAGGGATCTCCCGCAGAGATCTTTGATGCACCGCGCTCCGAGCGCTTGCAGAGCTTTCTGTCAAAGGTTTTGTAAGGATAGTTTGCGGCGTTTCTCGCTGCAGCCATCGACGGGATCCGTTCGGTCGTGGCACTTGCATAAGGAAGAAAGGAACGAGCTATGAATTTAAAGGGCAGAGATTTTTTAAAGCTGCTGGACTATACCCCCGAGGAGATCACGTATCTTCTTGACTTATCCGCTGAGCTGAAGGCAAAAAAGAAAGCAGGCATTCCGCATCGCCTGCATGAAGGAAAAAATATTGCGCTGATCTTTGAAAAGACCAGCACGCGTACGCGCTGTGCCTTTGAGGTCGCCGCGATGGATCTTGGTATGGGCGTCACCTACCTTGACCCCACGGGCTCGCAGATCGGAAAGAAGGAGACCATCGCCGACACGGCACGCGTGCTGGCCGGTATGTACGATGGGATCGAATACCGCGGCTTCGGGCAGTCGATCGTGGAGGATCTGGCGAAATATGCTAAGGTGCCTGTATGGAACGGTCTGACCAACGAATTCCATCCGACGCAGATCCTCGCGGATTTCTTGACGATCAAGGAGCATTTCGGCAAGCTGCGCGGCATCAATTTCGTTTACATGGGTGATGCTCGGTATAACATGGGCAACTCCTTGATGGTCGGCTGTGCCAAGATGGGTGTCAACTTCACGGCTTGTGCGCCCGAGGCGTATTTCCCGAATGAGGAGCTGATCGAAACCTGCCGCACACTCGCCGCTGAGAGCGGTGCTACCTTGACCTTCACGACCGACCCCAAGGCGGCGGTCAAGGGCGCCGACGTCATTTACACCGACGTGTGGGTATCCATGGGCGAGCCCGTGGAGGTGTGGGAGGAGCGCATCGCCGCGCTGTCGCCCTACGCCGTCACCAAGGATATCATGGCGACGGCCTCCGAGGGTGCCGTCTTTATGCACTGCCTGCCCTCGTATCACGACCTCGGTACGACCGTCGGCCGCCAGGTGGGCGAGCGCTTCGGCCGCGACTTTATGGAGGTCAGCGACGAGGTCTTTGAAAGTGAGCAGTCCATCGTATTCGAGGAAGCCGAGAACCGCATGCACACCATCAAGGCGGTCATGGCGGCTACGCTGTAAGCGCTTCTGTAAAGAAAGATAAAACGACCGGCATGAAGGACGTATTCCTTGCTACCGGTCGTTTTTACTTGATCAGGTCTCGATTCGAACCGATACCTCTTCGGGCGCGTCGACGTGGGTGACGATGCGGTCGCCCTCACGCGTGTGCTCGATGGCGACGGGGCCAAAGGGCGTTGGGTAGGTGCCGCGGGCGAAGGCCAGGTCGCCGAGATGCGGCTGAATGATGAGGGATTGACATCCGGGCTCTGCGATGTGTACGCCGAGGACATGCTCCGAGAGGAAAGCGGTCGGCCCGCCGGCCCAGCCGTGGCAAAGGCTGTGACGGAACTGCTGATAGCAGAAGCGGCCGCGATCGCCGTGTACGTCGACCTTTCCTTCGGGCACGATCTCGTCGATACGGCCGGCATTTTCGCACCAATCGATGTCGAAATCCTCCCAGAAGGTCGTCGCACCCAGGTCAAGCATCGCGCCCCAATAGCTGCGGATGATATCGAGTGCGCCTTGCGTGTCACCTGCCTTGGCGCGAGCCAGCAGCACGTAGTAGCCCATAAAGGTCGAAAGGCCCGCCAGCGGATCGACGGCCAGCACGGTGTTGTTGGCGTCCTTCGGGTCGATGATGCCGGCGACGGCGGCGATGCCCGCCATCTGCTTTTGTTGCGGAATGGGCAGAGCGAGAGCAAGGATGCGTTGCTTTCCGTTTTCGCACAGCGCACAAAGGCGGTCGTTCCTTAGCGTTTGCGCTACGTGCCGGGCCGCCTCAAACGCCTTGTACAAAACGGCGTAGAAGCCTACCCGTGCCACGCCGCGGTCGGCGTTGGAGCTCCAATCAACAAAGAAATCAAATTCCTTGGGCGTTGGGTTTTGGCAAACGACCTCGTAGCCGCGTTGCAGGATGACCTCCATGTACGCCTCCTGCTCGCGCAGATAAGCAAGATCGCCCGTATGCATATAATGCTCGCATTGCAGGATGACCCACCAAAAGCTATACGAGGGAAGAGTGTTGATCCACTGTGTCGACGGCGTTTCGTTCTTGATCAGATCCAGCGAGCGACGAATGGAGGGATCGGCGCCGTAGACCGCGTAGATCGTAGCCGTTTCGGGATGCATATCGCCGAGCCAGACCAGACGGTCGCGCTTGACGCCGTCCCAGACGTACTCGCCCGTGTTGAGGGCAACGGTATACGCACCGGTGCGCCAGATGTCGTTCAAGCGCTCGTCGGAGCAGGTAAAGGAACCGATGTAGGGGCGTTCGTCTATGTCGCTTTCTGCCCGTACGGCTTTTAACACGAGATCGCCCTCGATCGCCTCTATTTTGACGAAACGAAAGCCTGTATTGCCAAAGCGAATGTTGCCCATATTCGGTACGTCGATGACGGTATCGCGGATCGCGTGGTCGTTGGTGGCGTTTTTATAGCCGATGGAGCTGAGTGCTTCCATCACGCTTTCGCCGAATACCAGCCGAGCGCGAAGCTTGGATTGAATGAGATCATCCGAGCCGGGATAGCAGGTGGTCAGCACAATGCCACCGCGCATCTCGCGACCGAAGTCCAACAGAACAAAGCCCCCTTGGCCGATGCGGGTGTGTCCGATGTCGGTAAAGCCGGCTTGTTGCGGCTTGGGGACTAAAAGATTTTCAGGAAAAAGGACGTTTCCACAGGTGGTAACGATACGCGTGGGCATGAGCGCTTGATTCATAGATATCTCCCATCGGACATAGTAGGTTATTCTACGATTATAGCACAGAAGCGTCGGTTTGTCAAGAGACATTCTTCACGCGTCGGGATGCCGGATCCGTCGCCAAACGGCGCCTTGGCAGACGATAAAAAACTTGTAAACGAGCGAAAGAATGAAGGGGAAGAGAATAGTTCCTACCAAAAAACAGATCGCGAACGGGCGGACAATAAACATGCTGAAGCAAACGAATTTTGCATATAAATGACCATAAAACTTGTCATTCTTTGGACATTGATGTTTTTTACAGGCTATCAAATAAAAAAAGACCTCAAACGAAAACAATGCGGTTGAGGTCTTTTTTTAAAACTTACTGATCAAACTCGGTCATCTCAACGACGCGTCCCTGCAGACGGGAGCGCTCGGCGGCGAAGACGAGCATGTGGTTTTTGACGGAGATGTCGATGTTGCTGAGGGAGGGATCACAATGACCCGTCGTCAGCAGATCGTAGAAGGAGTTCATGATGCCGTTATCACCGCCGCCGTGGCCGGAGGTGATGGAGTCGCCCGAAACGGTATCGTTGATGGAGATCTCCTCGGTCTTTCCCGTGGTGAGGTCGTGATAGGTGATCGTGGAGCTGGAGGCATCGGCGATCAGCTCGCCCTTGGTACCCATGATGTTGATCTTACGACCGCCGAGGTTGAAGGCGCTCATGGTGAAGGATACGATGATGTCATCCTCAAATTCCATATTGACGATCTGGTGGTCGACGACGTCATTATCGCACTTGTAGACGCAGCGTCCGTAGTTGGTCGTGCGGAGTGCCTCGTAGACGACGTCATCCTCGACCTCCTCGTGATGCTTCGTAGCCGTGCCGCGGAACCAGTTGCCGTCGTTCTTGCGTTCAACATAGTTGCGCTTTGCGCTGTAAATGCAGCTGTCGATGTACGGACATCCGTCGAAGCAACGCTCCGTCGCTCCCTCGGGTGCCTCCGATGCAACGAAGTGGGAGAGGTGACCGAAGCTCTGGATGCGCTCGCAACGCTTGCCGATCAGCCACTGCAGAATATCGAGGTCGTGACAGGATTTTTGCAGAAGCATGAAGGAAGCGCGCTCGGAGTTGCCCCAGTTGCCGCGCACGAAGCTGTGGCTCTGGTGAACGTTTCCGACGCCCTCGGTGTGTATGATATTCATGAGCTTGCCGACCTTGCCTTCGTCAATGAGCTTCTTCAGCGCACGGAAGAAGGGCGTGTAGCGAAGCACGTGGCATACGAGAACGTTGACACCCTTGGCTTTCGCGGCCGCTTCGATGGCACGGCACTCCTCGGGAAGGGGAGACACGGGCTTTTCGAGCAGGATGTCGTAGCCTGCCTCGATCGCTGCCATCGCGGGGGCGTAGTGGTCGCGGTCCATCGTGGCGATCACGGCGGCATCGGCGATCTTACCGAGGGCGACGAGCTGCTCCCAGCTTTCAAATTGGCGATCCTCGGGGATGCCATGCAGCTTGGCTATGTATTCACGGCGAACCTTGATCGGCTCGGCAATCGCTACCAGCTTGAACTTGCCGATATCCTTACCGATCTTGGTATAGGTGTTTCCGCGGTTTCCACCGCCGATGAGGACGAGAGTCTTCTGTTCCATACGGATTCTCCTTTTTATACGGTATCTGTTGTATCGTTCATGAGGTCGTGCGTGCGTCCTCATACAAGAATATGATACACCATTTTCTCTTTGTTGTCAATGCTTTCCGACAAATTAAAACATTCGAGCGGTCTATGTCGACCAAAAGGCTTGACAAACGCATGGCCGCTTGGTATAATATTAATATAATGAAAGTAAATGACCATTCACAGGAGGCCGTATGGCAAAGACCAAGAAAAACAGCAACTACGTCACCGATAAGACGATAAAGGCAAAGGCCGACCGCGAAGCGGCGGCACGCAAGAAAAAGATAAAAAAGACGCTGAAGCCCGTGCTTTGTACTACGCTGATCGTTCTGCTGATCGTGGGTGCGATCCTGGGCATCGGTGCCGCGTGCGGTATGTTTCGCTATCATCCCGAGGTTACGCATCACATCAATATCAATGTGGAATACAAAGGCGACACGCACGTTTTGCACATCGAGCTGTACGGAAAAGACGCTCCCGAAACCGTTGAAACCTTTGTAAAGAACGCGAGCGAGAACTATTATGACAACCAAACCTTCCATACCTTCCTAAACGGCCTGTTCTACGGCGGTAACGAGGGTGCCGAAGGCTTGACGTACAACGGTACGGATTATTACGTCAAGGGCGAATTTTCCGCCAACGGACACGAGAACAAGATCAAGCACGAGCGCGGCATCCTTTCGATGTCCCGCGGCGAGGCCTACGACTCCGGCTTCGGTCAGTTCTTCATCGTGACCGAGGACGCGCCCTCGCTGGACGGCTACTACGCCGCCTTTGGCCGTGTGACCGATGGCATGGACTTCATCGACGAGGTCCTTGCGGATCTCACGTTTGACAATAACGGCCGGATCGCCAAAGAGGACCGCCCCATCATCAAGAGCATCACCGTGCACGCGGCGCACTGACGGCACGGAATAAGAAAAAGCACCAACAGAAAAGTTGGTGCTTTTTTGACGCAGGAAGAGGGATTTGAACCCCCGTGGCAAGCCACATTCTGTCCGCCAAATCCGCCGCAACGGATTAAGTTATTAGCAACATTATACCACAAAGCAGCTGAGAGTTCAAGGGGGAGTAAATATATTCTTTTTTCTGCCGTCATATAGAACATATGACTGATTTGATAATTCGTATAAAAATTTACAATAAACTTGCCGAATCCACTTGATAAATCATTAGAAAAGGTGTATAATATTTGGTAAGAGGTGATGACATGGAAAAACCATCTAACTTGACTGTTATTCGAAACAGAATCAAGAAAGCACAACCCGGCACTGTATTTGTGGCTGTTGATTTCGTGGATGTTAGCGAAAAAACAAACATCAACGCCTACTTAGCCGTTCTTGCAGAGGAAGGTACGCTCCTTCGTGCTTTACGCGGTGTGTACTACAAACCACAATACAATAAACTGCTGAAAGAATATATTGCTCCCGATATAGATAAGGTAGCCCGTGCGATTGCTCGTAATTACGGATGGACGATTATCCCCGGCGAGGATGCCGCATTAAATATGCTCGGGCTCTCAACACAAGTTCCTGCCGTATATATCTACGCGAGTGACGGCCCCTACAAAAAATACACGGTAAATAATTTTACGATAGAATTCAAAAGAACAACGCAACGCGACTTGGTAAATCTGTCATTCAAGACGGCGGTAGTGATTCAGGCACTCAAAGCATTGGGCAAGGATCGTATCGCAGAAGATGACATCGCTCAATTGCGAAGCGTTTGCACGGCAGAAGAAAAGGATAAAATGATAACCGAAGCCAAGACGGTAACCGCATGGATATACGATTATATCAGGCAAATTTGTAACGATTAAAACTTATAGGCAGAGAAACATAGGAGGCAAATATGTCAGAGAAAAATTGGCAATTTGAACTTGAAGAATATATAAAACAGGGCGAGCCCGGAAAGATTGAAAAGAGCGAGGCGTGGCAGACCGCTATTGGGCTTCAGGCGGTTGACGGACTGCAAACCTCGGAATATCTGTTAGATACCGCCAAGGAGCATATCGAGGGCAACATCAGTATCGACGAAGCTCAAAAGCGCATTCAAAGCTACTACGAGCAGCGTACCGAGCGCACCGAAATTGAGGATGCGACAAAAGAAGCCGATATTGTTTCGGCAAGAATCGCAAAGCTCCTCGGCGAAAAGAGCTTTCAGTTCTCGCCTGCAGAGTGGATGACCATTCACCGCAGACTGTTCGAGGGCGTATTCAAGCACGCAGGTCAGGTCAGACCATACAACATCACCAAGAAGGAATGGGTGCTGAACGGCGACACCGTGATTTACGCAGACTTCAACAGCATCCGTGATACTTTGGACTATGACTTTGCAACCGAAAAGCAGTTTTCATACGAGGGATTGTCCGTGGAAGCTGCAGTCAGACACCTCGCAAAATTCGCGTCTGACATCTGGCAGATTCATCCCTTCTGCGAGGGCAACACGAGAGCGACCGCTGTGTTTATGATCAAATATATGAAAACCTTCGGTTTCCGTGTCAATAACGACGCCTTCCAAAAGAATTCGTGGTATTTCCGTAACGCTCTCGTGAGAGCAAACTATAACAATCTCCAAAAAGGCATTCACTCCACAACGAAATTCTTGGAAATGTTCTTCGGTAATCTCCTCTTGGAAACCAATCACGAGTTGAGAAACAGATATATGCATGTGGATTATGTGGATTTAGAAAAATCCCAAAGTATCAATTCCAAAGTTCCAAAGTCTCAATTTGATACTTTGGACTGTACTTTGGAAGAATTGGCGGTGTTGGAATTGGTAGCAAAGAAGCCCAATATCAAGCAGCAAGAGCTCGCTGATGCTACGGGAAAAGCTATCGCTACCATCAAACGATTGATGAAATCCCTGCAAGACAAGAACTATATCCGCCGCGAAAGCGGAAAACGCTACGGCAAATGGGAAGTTTTGGTGTAATGTAGACCAAAAAGTTGAAAGAGATTTATAGTAACATGGAAAAAAACAAAATCGACATAAAAGAAAACTATATTTATCGCTTGGATAACGAGCTTCTGACCATCCTTCTGCGAGATAGGTCGTCAGGCAAAAACATTATTTGGGCAACCGATAACTATAGTTCGCGTGGCTGTGGATATCAAAGCTACGACTATATAACCGTCGAAGCCATCACAGGCTATCACGGAAATATTATAAAGCCGAGAACCGAGAAATCCAAAAAGGAGCAAACTGACCGCATTCGTGATAAGGCGGAAGTGTTCACCCCTTCTTGGATCTGCAATAAACAGAATAATCTCGTCGATAATGCATGGTTTGGTACGGACTTTGTGTTCAACACAGAAATAGATAAGACTTGGGTGGCAACCCCCGAGCCGATTGTATTTCCTACTGCAACAGGCAAGACGTGGCAAGATTATATTAACGATGTTCGCTTGGAGATTACCTGCGGCGAAGCTCCGTACCTTGTCAGCCGTTACGATACCGTCAGCGGATATATGATAGAGCTTTCACGACGAGTTGGGTTGCTTGACAGAAAGCTTCGTGTTGTAAGCGAGAATACACAAACAGAAAAAGAATGGCTGAAATGGGCAATCAAGTCCTTTCAGAACACCTACGGCTACGATTGGCAAGGCGACAATGTGCTTCTGGCACGCGAAAATCTGCTTTTTACCTTTATCGACTACTATAAGGCAAAATTCGACAAAGAGCCCGACATTGATATTCTCAAGAAGATTGCCGAAATCCTTTCGTGGAACATATGGCAGATGGACGGCTTGAAATTTGTCATTCCCGAAAGCTGCAAAGAGGTGGAAGAAGGTCAGCTCACCCTGTTCGACGACGAGGTTGAAAAGCAGCCTTGCCCCGGATGTGCCAAGAACGATCCTTACGCGCACACAGGTATTTACTGCATCATTAAGGATTGGAAGGCGAACAAGAAGGTCACATTCGTGTCCCTCTTGAAAAAAGATTGATTGGAGCATTATGATGAAAGATTTAAGCATACTTGACAGCTTAATAACAGGTCGCGTAGAACCTCATATATATGCTTTCACCACGAATACGATCCCGAACTATCTGAAGGTTGGAGATACCTACCGCCCCGTGTCCAAGCGACTCAACGAATGGCGCGAGTATTTCCCGAATCTTGAACAAAAGTTTGAAGGTAGCGCGAGAATCACGGACGATGTGTATTTCCGTGACTTTGCTGTTCATTACTTCCTGGAATCGGAAAAGCACAGAACCCATCTTGCAGAAACCGATCTCCCCGAGGGAGTATACTATTCAAGAGAATTCTTCAGAGAAGCGACCGTAGGTGACGTGGAAGAAGCAATCGCGGATATTCACGACGATTACGAAAGCAAATCAGGCAAATATCATTATTACGATGCCACTACGCAATTGCCGACTACTGAGAAATATGCCTCCACGGGCATGTGGTTTCCCCGTCCAAATCAGCAGGCAACCATAGATGCGTTTAAGAGAGCCGTAGCAAACGGCAGAACGCATCTGCTTACACCATGCAATAGAAAATCTGCAAAAATTAAATATAGAATTGCAAAGAAATAACGATGCTACTTTCCAAGCAGTTCTTGATGCTATTGAAGCGGTAGCTTCTCTTGAAGATATAAAAAATCTGCGTGATATGAATGAACATGGATTGGATTATCTTGTTGATAAGGGAAGAAAACAGGATGATTATAGAAAAACAGTAGAAAAAGGAGAATACAAAATACATACAACTGCAGCATGGACACATGTCCATGGTGATGCCCAATTAATTCTTCTTGGTAACGTAGAAATAGATAAACTTTTACTTGTCATGAAAGAACATCATTCTATTGTAAAATCAAAAACAAAAGAAATATTTGAAAGATCAATTTACGGACAGTAACAGGCGGTGGGAGATACAGTTTCCTATCAACATGAGCTTTGAATCCACAAAAACTTTCAAGAAAATTCAAAATAACGCTGGACTTTCTCTCTCTTTTGTGGTATTGTGTTGTGCTAACAGGAGGTGCAGTCTATGGAAAGCATTATAAAAGCGCTGGGGCAGGGAAATGGCGAAAAACAAAGAAAAACACCAACTGCGAGGATTGGTGCTTTGTTTTTGGCGCAGGCTGAGGGATTCGAACCCCCGTGCCGGTTAGGCAAACGGTTTTCAAGACTTATTCGCTCTGATACCGAAACTTCACGGTTGTTCCCGAAATGTCTCAAATAATCACCGCAAAAAGTCTTGATTTTGAGTGGTTTTAAGGAAAAAAGCGAGAAAAAATGCGAGATTTTGGCAAAAATCAGAAAAATTCAAATAAAAAATACACTAAAAATGGTGGGGGTTCGAATGCATCGTTGCTTGGGCAAAAAAGCAGTTAAAACAATGAAAAATTTACCTTACGGTATGCTGTCTGCCTTATTAAAAACGAAAAAGGAGAATCCAAAATGACAAGAGAAGAAAAGGTTGCGGAGCTTGAAAGAATGCTCGCAAAAGTCCCGGACGTGATGAGTCCTCTCAGGGCGAGCAAATGCTCTCCATTTGGAAGAAACAAGGTTTACGAGCTGATAAAAAACAAAGACCTACGAGCCTTCGTATTTCAGGGCTCATACATAATCGCCAAGGTGGATCTGATAGAAACCATAGTTGACTATAGCGAAAGGAAAGGCAGGTGCTACAGCATAGGTCGGGAAGTAAAATGATGATGCTGACCATGACCGTGGAAGAAATCCGAAGGAATTATCCCCCTATCCTCTCGCTCGAACAAGTCAGATGCATCTTACATATCAGCAAACGCAAGGCGGCGTGGATGCTGCAAAACGGCATCCTTCCGTGCGAAATCCGTAATACGCCTACGCACAAGTATTCTATCAGAAAGGAGGATGTTCTTGCCTACATGGCTAAAGGCGAACGAGAGAAGCGTAAGGAAATCCCCGTCGGTATTTTCAACGCAAAAAAGACAAATAACCCTCGCAGAACCGAGTCGCCTGACTCGGACTGTGGGGGTTATTTTGATGATACGAATTATAAGCTCCGTGGCAAGGAGCGAACAAGGTTCAAAGAGATGCTCGAGGATCTTCTTTCTGCCGTACCCGACACGCTCACCGTGGACGAGGTCGCCGAACTGACAGGTTACAACCGCACCACGATCCTTCGCTACGTGCGGAAGAAATACATATTCGCCGTGAATATCATGGGTAAGCTCTACATCTCAAAACAGAGCATCATTAACTACCTTGCCACCGATAAGGCATTTAAGAATACGCAGAAATCGGAGTGGCATGAGAATGTAGTTGGAAAACTACATAAAAGTGAAGCGCATGATTGAAAAATCTGCGCTTCACTAGGATATTATGCACTTCTAAGAGCGGACAAGATGGTATCTTTCTTGCTCCATGCATGAGCAGAAACACCATATGTTTGTAGTGCGCTTACAGCATCGTCTTTCGGGGAACTTTCTAAATCGTTATACACCACGAACAAACGCGACCTATCTTCGCAAGAAGTCATAGTATCATTCCAATCAAAAATTGTAGATTTGACTTTGTCCTTGTTTAAATTATTAACTGCTTTGATTAAAGTAAACGGTGTTGCTTTGCTTCTCGGAATAGCAAAATCATAATTTGCAGTTAAGCCACTCCTGCCAGTAATGCGATGATCCGGAACATATCCAACATCATTATCATCAAAAAATCCTCTGATTTCTTCCAAGAAGATGCTTTGAACGTTGTTTCGGCTAAGCATGTACATGTCATTGACTTTGCTAATACATTGAAGTAACAAGTGCTTTTTTAAATACAAATCAGACATGGTGGCTTTTATAAACAAACTGTTTGATTCGATTTGCACCCCATAAGAATGGACTATTCTGTTGAAAATGTTTTGGCGTGCGGCACCTTTTATTGTTATACCGTTGAAACTTAAGTTGGAAAGAGTCTCTCCATTATCGGTAACTATAAAGTCGTTGCCATTCTTTACTATAAATATTTCTGTACAATCATTCAAGCTATCCAAAAAAGGAAGAGTGATTTTAGATATATTTTCTGATACGGCAACTTCGCGAGAATGATCCTTTAAAAACGCCAAATAACCATCAATATATCCTTGTATTGTCGTTTCAGCCATATTATATCATCTCCTGTAAATGAACATTATCTGTATTGATATTACAGCACTTAAAGAAATCATATAAAACATTCCATCCGGTCAAATCCTGAAAAAGACCTGGGTCATAATCCTCCAACTTATATGTATGCATTTCAGACTGATTTAATGTACCAGTAAAAACGTGAATATGATTCTCCCAAAGTTGACCATCTTCACACATATGCGGAGCACCATTTAAATCGACTCTAATTAAAGGATGTGTTTTGAATCTATTTTGATATTTTTGCTTCGATTCCGAAATGGATGTAGCATATATTGCAAGCATGCCAGAAGATCCAATCTGATAGTCAAAAAGATAGGATTCTGTTTCGCCATTCAACTCAATACACCCCGAATCTCCCATTTTTAATTGAAAATCTTTTGAAAATGATTTTTGTTCGGCAATCATTTTTGAAATGGTACTTGAATCCATCGTTTTTACCTCCATTGAAAAGAAAGCCGCAAGGTTATCCCTTGCGGCTAACGCGGTGTTTAGCCGCTATTTTGGCGGAGAGGAAGGGATTCGAACCCTTGTGGGGTTGCCCCCAAACGGTTTTCAAGACCGCCTCGTTATGACCACTTCGATACCTCTCCGTATAAGACTATGAAATTTTTAGATTTGCGAATTTTTTAGAAAAAGTTTTAGAAGAAATAATTTTCTGCTTCGTCAGAAGGGCAGAAATGTCAAGCGAAGCAAGAGATTTTGAGCATTTGCAGAAACTCGCGACTGCAAATTTTCAAGACAGCCTCGTTATGACCGCTTCGATATGCCTCCGTAGGCTATTAAATTGTCCCAAATAGTCACCGAACCAATTCAAAATGGGTTCGAAAACATTCGGAAATTGCGAGAAACCTGCGAGAAATTTGCGAGAAAACTGCGAGAAACGCTTCTCGCAACGTGCAGATGAACCCACGAAAACCCCAATAAAATCAAGGGTTTTCACGATTTTGCAGTGACAGTAACGAGAGTTTTTCAAGACAGCCTCGTTGTGACCACTTCGATAAGCCTGCGTATAAAGCTATTTGATTTTTTTGATTTGCGATTGCTCGACCGACGGAACTTCAAGCTCTTGCCCTCCACCGTTGCATAGTCGCCGCCTGTCGTCTACGCAAGTCTTCGACTCGGGCGGCTCCTTGCTTTGGGCGGTTTCGGCTACGCGAAAACAGGTATCACCTGTTTTTGCTTGCCTACCCATTGTGACCACTTCGATAAGCCTGCGTATAAAGCGAAGGAGGGCGTCGGTCGTGGCGCGTGGTTGGCTCACGTGGTATCATAGCACACTTGTGCGGAAAAGTCAAGGTCTTTGGCGGAAAAAGTGGCGGATGGCGGCACTTGACAAGGTGTTAGTCAATTTGATATAATGATAGCATCTTTGATAGACTTAGCCAAAGGGGAGGGACGTGTATGCGTTACGTGCGGATGGCGCTGTGCGTTGGGCTTTGTATACTCGCAGCGGTGCTGCTGGTGTCCTGCTGGCATTGTGAGCATACCTACGGTGAATGGGTGGAGGTCCAAGCACCGACCTGTCTGCAGAAGGGTGGCCGTCGGCGCAGCTGTACCAAGTGCGGCGTCAGCGAAACGGAGCCGCTGGATGCGCTCGGACATATGTTCCTTTGGGTGACCGACCGCGAGCCGACCGAGGATCACTCGGGCAGCAAGCACGAGGAGTGCGTGCGGTGCGCGTTTGTTCGCCAGGCGAACGTGCATATTCCGCCGCTTGGGCATACGCATACGGTCGTGGACGTGTCCGCCAAAGCGCCGACGTGTACCGAGGCAGGGCATGAGGCGTACGTGTTCTGCACCTCCTGTTACCGATATTTTACCGACATTACCTGCACGACGGAGGTCGAGCGCGATGCGCTGACTTCTGCGCCGCTCGGTCACTCGTTCACCGATTACAAGCCAAACGGCGATGCGACGGAGGAACAGGACGGCACCAAGACGGCCGTGTGCGACCGTGAGGGGTGTAACGAGACCGAAACGGTGACCGACAGCGGCTCCATTCTTCTGCCGAGCTATACCGTTACCTTCTATGGCTTTGACGGCGTTAGCGTTATCTCCCGTGTGACGGTTCGCAAGGGAGACGATGCCGTGCCGCCCGTTCTCACAGGCAGCGATGCGCTGAATTTCCTCGGTTGGCAGGGAAGCTATACCGACGTGACCGAGGACTGTTCCGTATACGCCATTCGGGAAACGCGTGCGAACGTATTTATTCTGTCCTCTGCCACGGCAAGCGAGGGCGAGGTAACGCTGACCTTATCCGTTCGCGGCGACGTCATGCTTTGCGGCGCCGAGCTGCGCTTGCTTTTTGATTCTTCCTTTTTGACCCTCGTCCGCATCGAAGCCGTCGATGCGTCCGTTATGGCCTACGTGCCGACGGATGACATCGTACGTCTGAACGTCGTCGATGACGAAAATCGCACGAGTGCCTTCGATCTTTTGACCGTTACCTTCCGCGTCAGCGATGCGATGCAGGGCGCGACGACCGTGTACGTCGTGTGTGACAACTGCATTCTTTGGCAGCCCGGCACGGGCACCGAGCTTTCTTCGGCGGAGCGCTGCACCGTAAATGCAACGGTGTATATTCCTTCGCGCGAGCAATAATATAAGGCGTTTTGACAACTAACATATGCAAAATCAGCAATTTGATTCGTGTCGGATGAACTGCCTTTGGGAATATATCCGATGGAAAAATGCCGGAGAATGTCGGGAAACGGCGTGAAAGAAAAAATTTACACACCCCTTGACAAGCGCGCTTTAGCGTGCTATAATCGTCGTACAACCGAATATCAAACAGAAATCAGGGGAGCATCATGGCTTGCCATGCGTCCGCAGAAGCGGGCGACGCTGAGACGGTGAACACCGGACCCTTTGACCTGATACGGATAATGCCGTCGTAGGGAGATTGCCATACAGCGATACCGCACGGGATTTTTCTGTGCGGTATTCGTTTTTATTTGAAGGAGGTACCTTTCTATGAAAATGTCCGCAACCCGTCGCCTGACCGAATGTGCCATGCTGATCGCCCTTGCTACCGGTCTCAGTATGGTCAAGCTGGTGGAGATGCCCGCCGGCGGCTCGGTCACTGCTGCATCCATGCTTCCCATCGTGCTGCTTGCCTACCGTCACGGAACAAAATACGGACTTCTGTCCGGTCTTGTATACGGCGTTCTGCAGCAGCTGCTGGGGCTTAAAACGTTGTCGTATGTCACCGGCTGGGCGTCCGTGCTGGCCGTGCTGTTTCTCGACTACGTGATCGCCTTTGCCGTCATCGGCTTTGCCGGCATCTTCCGTCGCGCACATCTGTCGCAGGCGGCGACGCTATCTCTTGGCGCGGCGTTTGTATCCGTGCTTCGCTACATCTGTCACGTGATCTCCGGAGCCACCGTCTGGGTAGGACTCTCCATTCCGAACGAGGCCGCGCTTTTGTATTCGCTCGGTTATAACGCGACCTTCATGATCCCCGAAACGGTCATCCTCGTTTGTGCGGCAGCCTATCTTGGCGGCGCGATCGATTTCCGTCAGGTCGAGCTGGCCCCCATCCGCAAGTCGGCTCCCGAGAAAGAGCAGGGAGGTCTGTCGATCCTTACCGCTGCTCTGGCGCTCGTTCTTTGCATAGCGGTCGTGGCTGTCACGGTCACGGTGTTTCCGTATCTGCAGGGCGAGAGCGGAACCTTCGATCTTTCAGGCGCGGCGAATATTCCGTGGCTGCCCGTGGGTATCTGCATCGGTCTTGGGGTCGTCAGCCTGGTCGGTCTGTGCATCTGCCGCCTGCCGTCTGTCGTCAAATGTGTCAAAAATCACGAAAAATTATAAAAAAATTTTTCTAAAATTGCAAAAAACCACTTGAAAAAATAAAATTAGTATGGTATAATGGGCACATGAATACATACGGTCGGCCACGCTTGACCGAGAAAGAGGAAACAAATGCCCCAATTCGTTACGGACCTGTTAGCATTTTTTGCCGCAGACGGTTGGTTCCTTACGCAAGTGAACAACCTCAAAGGCATCCTGGAGGGTGTGTTCCAGTACCTTCCCGCCATTATCCTTATCGCCCTTGGCCTTGTCGTGCTGTTCCTTGGTAAGAAGATCCTTCCCGTTGAGAAGTTTCTGCTCTTTTTGGGCGCAGGCTTCGTCGTAGGCTTCCAGCTTCTGGCACCCCTTGTTTGCGGATGGCTCCAGTGGGAGCAGACCAATCTGACCTGCTGCATCTTCGGTGGTGTTGTCGGCTTGATCGCAGCACTCCTCTTCAAGTTCTTGTACATCCTTCTGGTCATCGGTGCTTTCGGCGGTGGTGCCTTCGCAGGAACCTACTTCCTTATCGAAAATGTCGAGACGTTCAAGAACGCTGTTTCGAGCGTTTCGTATCTCAACTACATCATTGCCGGTGTCGTTGCTGTTATCGTTCTTCTTCTCGCTTGGTGGCTGCTTAAGTACATCGAAATGCTTGTTACCTCTATCATCGGTGCCGGTGCCGTTGTTCTCGGCGCACGTATGATCTACGATTTCCGCAGCGTTATTAATATTGGTACGCTGTCCGTTGCCGGCTATGAGCTTGCATGGATCTCGCTTGCCTTCATCGCTGTTATCGCACTCGTCGGCTTTGTTGTTCAGATCAAGACGAGAAGACTGTATTAATTTCATACGCTTACAAGAGCGGAGAGCATTCTCCGCTCTTTCTTTTTTTCTTTGGCATCCTTTCTTACATTCTTACATTCTGCGCGATCGTGCGCGAAAAAAAGCGTTACACGCGATTTATAAAATATTTTGCGCAAAATATTTTCTTTGTCGCGAAAATTATTGACTTTTCTGCCATAATAGTGTAAAATATATTACTGAAAAGAAAAGACACCGTGTACCAACGGAGCAAAGAAAGGTTTTTCAATATGATGACTCCTTCCCGCGTCCTGGAACTGAAAAAACAGGCAAACGACATACGCATCGGTATCATCGAAGGCGTATACAACGCTGCTTGCGGCCATCCGGGTGGATCGCTGTCCATTGCGGACATCGTCACCTACCTGTATTTCGAGCATATGAACGTTGATCCTGCCCATCCGAAGATGGATGAGCGTGATCGCTTTGTCTTATCCAAGGGGCATACCGCTCCGGCTCTGTACGCCGCGTTGGCCCATCGTGGCTTCTTTCCGGTGGAGGAGCTGAAAACGCTTCGTAAGTTTTCCTCCCGTCTGCAAGGCCATCCCGATATGAAGAATATCCCCGGTGTCGATATGTCCACCGGCTCGCTCGGCCTTGGTATTTCCGCCGCATGCGGCATGGCCCTGGTCGGCAAGCTGGACGGCAAGCCCTATCGCGTATACACCGTCCTCGGCGACGGCGAGAGTGAGGAGGGACAGGTGTGGGAGGCTGCGATGTTTGCCGCTCACTATAAGCTGGATAACCTGTGTGCCGTGCTGGACTTTAACGGTCTGCAGATCGACGGCAAGATCACCGACGTCATGAATCCCACGCCCCACGACGAAAAGTTCCGCGCCTTTGGCTGGCACGTCATTACCATCGACGCACACGACTTTGATGCGATCGACGCGGCGTTCCGCGAGGCACAGACCGTCAAGGGAAAGCCCACGCTCATTTTGGCCAAGTCCGTCAAGGGCAAGGGCGTTTCGTATATGGAAAACAACTGTGATTGGCACGGAAAAGCGCCGAAGGGCGACGAATATACCGTCGCTATGAATGACCTGCGCGCGATCGGTGCGGCGCTTGAAAAGGAGGAGGTATAAGTATGGCAGAGAAGAAAGCAACGCGTGAGGCCTACGGTGCCGCCCTCGTGGATCTCGGTGCAACGCACGATTTCGTCGTGCTGGACGCCGATCTGGCCGCTGCGACCAAGACAGGTATGTTTAAAAAGAAATTTCCCGACCGCTTTTTCAACTGCGGCATCGCGGAGGGCAATATGATCAGCGTGGCCGCCGGCATTGCCGCTGCGGGAAAACGCGTATTTGCGTCCTCGTTTGCCATGTTTGCGGCAGGACGCGCCTTTGAGCAGGTGCGTAACAGCATCGGCTATCCCCACCTCAACGTCAAGATCGGTGCGACGCATGCCGGTATCACCGTCGGAGAGGACGGCGCGACGCATCAGTGTAACGAGGATATGGCGCTCATGCGCTCCATTCCCGGCATGACGGTCATCTGTCCGGCAGACGCGACCGAGGCATATGCTGCCGTGGCGGCTGCGCTGGATACGGACGGACCGATGTATCTGCGCTTCAGCCGATACGCCGTTCCCGATCTGAACGCCGAGGATCCGAGCTACCATTTTGAGATCGGACGCGGCATCCTTCGCCGCGACGGTCACGACGTGACGGTCATTGCCGTCGGCAATATGGTCGGCATGGCGCTGGAGGCAGCCGAGGCCTTGGCCGCCGAGGGCATTTCGGCGCGTGTCATCAATATGCACACCGTTAAGCCCATTGACCGTGAGATCATCCTTCGCGCCGCCCGCGAAACGGGCGCGATCGTAACCGCGGAGGAGCACAGCATCATCGGCGGACTGGGAGCTGCTGTCTGCGAGGTCACCTCGGAGGAGTGTCCCGTGCCGGTCCTTCGCGTCGGTGTTGAGGACGTCTTCGGACGCAGCGGCGACGTGCCGACGTTGATGAAGGCGTACGGTCTGACCGCCGAGCATATCGTCGAGAGGGCCAAGCAGGCCATGGAAAAGAAGACGTCTTGTCGCTGAAGGAGGTACCTCAATGAAACGAATTTTGCTGAAGCTGTCGGGCGAGGCGCTTTCGGACGCGAACGGACATATATATGATAACACCTTTGTGGATCGGGTGGCTGAGCAGATCGGTGCCCTCGTGAAGGAGGGCTACGAGATCGCGCTTGTCATCGGTGCGGGCAACATCTGGCGCGGCCGTCAGGGCGTCGAGATGGACCGCATGACCGCCGATCACATGGGCATGCTGGCTACGGTTATCAACTCGCTTTGCATGAAGGACGCGCTGATGCGCGCAGGAACCAAGGCGGTCGTCATGTCGGCCGTGGCGATGCCGCCGTTTGCCGAGGGGTATAATGCCGAGACCGCACGGGCGCATCTGCAGCAGGGAACTGTCGTCATCTGCGGCGCGGGACTTGGTATGCCGTTTATTTCCACGGACACCGCCGGTGCCGTTCGGGCGGCCGAGCTGCAGGCAGACGCTATGTTCATGGCGAAAAACGTAGATTATATTTATACGGCCGATCCTCGCAAGGATCCGTCGGCGGAAAAGCTGACCCGTGTCAGCTGCTCGTACATTCTGGAGCACCGTTTGGGTGCGATCGACCTGACGGCCGCTGCCTTCTGTCTGTCGACGGGTATGCCGATCCAGATCTTCGGTCTGTCGCATCCCGAGGATATCGCCAAGGCTCTGCACGGCGAAAAGGTTGGAACCTTCGTCGTTGCCGAATAATACCGAATACTACCGCTATACGAATAAAAGGAGATAGAACATGAAATTCGATACCAAAGAATTTGAAGTTAAAATGCAAAAGAGCGTAGCCGCCTACAGCGACAATCTGTCGACCATCCGCGCCGGCCGTGCCAATCCCGATATACTCAAGAAGATCACCGTGGATTATTACGGCTCTCCCACGCCCATCTCCTCGATCGCGGAGATCAAGACGGCCGATGCCCGTACGCTCGTCATCAATTCTTGGGATAAGAGCGCGCTGAAGAATATCGAGAAGGCCATCATGACCTCCGATCTCGGCATTCACCCCCAGAATGACGGCAGCTGCATCCGTTTGTCCATTCCTCCTATGACCGAAGAGAGAAGAAAGGAGCTGACCAAGCAGGTCAGCAAGATGGGTGAGGAGGCGAAGGTCGCCATCCGTAACATCCGTCGTGACGCCAACGACAAGATCAAGGCGCAAAAGAAGGACAGCGTGCTGACGGAGGACGAGGCAAAGGCCGGTGACAAGTCCGTACAGGATCTGACCGATAAGTACATCAAGGAGATCGACTCCGTTACGAACGCAAAGACCAAAGAGATCATGGAAATCTGAGGATACGTCCGTATGTTTTTTAAGAAGAAAACGGTACAGACACCCGTGACCGACGAGCGCCTCAATTCCGTCGCCATCATCATGGACGGAAACGGACGCTGGGCCAAGCGCCGCGCCCTGACGCGCAGTGCCGGGCACGTAGCCGGTGCCGCCAACATCAAAAACGTTCTGCGCCTGGCACGCGACTTTGATATTCACTACCTCACCCTTTACGCTTTTTCCACCGAAAACTGGAAACGGCCGAAGGAGGAGGTCGATGGGATCATGAAGCTTGCCGTTCAATATCTGGATTCAGCGATCGATGAGATGAAAAAGAACGATCAGATCTGTTTTCGTTTCGTCGGAGATACGAGCGTCCTATCGGACGAGATTCAGGAGCGCATCGCCCTCGTCCGATCGATGGATCACGGGCAGCCCTTTGTATGCAACGTCGCGCTGAACTACGGTGGACGTGATGAGATCCTTCACGCGGCCAACGAGGCTGTGAAGGACGGGATCACGCACATCACCGCACAGGATATTGACGAACGGTTGTATACCGCCGGCACGCCTCACCCCGATCTTTTGATCCGCACGGGTGGGGAAATGCGCGTGTCTAACTTTCTCCTTTGGCAGATCGCTTATACGGAGCTGTACGTGACGAAGACGCTTTGGCCGGACTTCGGCCGTAAGGAGTTTTTGGGCGCGATCGATGCCTTTTACGGCCGCGATCGCCGCTTCGGCGGACTTTGATGCTCCCACATCAACCGTTTCAGAAAGAAGAACCGAATGAAGCAACGTATAATAACCGGCATCGTTATGGCCGCGGTCGGCATTCCGGTGCTGTGGTTTTCCGATTACTTTGTATTCCCCTTGATGATTGCGCTGATGTGCGTGATCGCCGTCTTTGAAATGCTGCGCGTGCACGGATGTCACAACCGCTATGTGTTAGCGATCCCCGCCTACGTGCTGGCGGCGGCGCTCCCCTTCGGAGCGTACATTTGGCTTCACGTGCTCGCCTATGCTGTCGCAGACTATATTGCGCTTTTGGCGCTGGCGGCCGTGCTGTATCTTTTATATATGATGTTTGTGGCTGTCCTGGCACAGGGGCAGCTGTCCTTTGCCGACGTGGCAGGCATCTTTACCACCTCGTTTTACGTTATCGGCGCCTTTTCTGCGGCTGTCCTTTTGCGATACATGGAAAACGGGCTGTATCTCATCATCCTCGCGCTCCTTGGCTCGTGGATGTGCGACATATCGGCGTATTTTGTCGGTACGCTGATCGGAAAGCATAAGCTGGTGGAAAAGCTCAGCCCCAAAAAGACGGTGGAGGGATCGGTCGGCGGCATCCTGTTTTCGACGCTCGGTTGCCTTTTGTACGGCTTGATCCTGCATACGTGGTTTGAGGTAACGCCCAACTATCTGATCCTTGCCGTATGCGGTATTTTGCTGTCGGTCGTCTCACAGATCGGTGACCTGTTTGCCTCGCTGATCAAGCGTGAGCGCGGCGTTAAGGATTACGGCCGTATCTTCCCGGGACACGGCGGTGTCATGGATCGCTTTGATTCCATTTTGGCGGTAGCACTCGTGCTGTTTGCCGTGTGCCTGTTTGCACCGCCGATCGTTTAACGGACGTTTCCCTGGACTGCTGGGTGGAGAGCGGACGTCGCTGCCGACGGATGCCAAGCTTGGCAGTCCTTTTCATACCGTGCATGGCACGGATCTAACGAGAGGAGCGCTTTGCGCGATACGATCATGAAAACCATTGCTGTCCTTGGTGCCACGGGCTCGGTTGGCACGCAGGCGCTGGACGTTGCCCGAGCACGCGGCTATTGCGTTGACCTGATGAGTGCGCATCGGAACGTGCGCGCCGCCGAGGCGTTGGCACGCGAGTTTTCACCGACCTTTTTGTGTATGACCGACGAGGCGGCGGCCGCCGATATGCGCGTGCGCCTGGCTGATACGTCGATCGAGGTCTTGAGCGGCGAGGCAGGTCTGCGTGAGGGCATTGCGCGCTCCTGTGCCGAGACGGTCGTGCACGCCATCCTTGGTGCGGCGGGGCTTTCCCCGACGCTTGCGACGATCGACAGCGGTAAACGCCTCGCTCTTGCCAACAAGGAATCGCTCGTGATCGCCGGGGACATCGTTATGGCTCGCGCGAGAGCCAAGGGGGTGGACATCCTTCCCGTGGATAGCGAGCACTGCGCCATTTTCCAATCGCTCCTGTCCGGCAAGCGCGAGCAGGTCCGCCGTTTGCTTCTGACGGCCTCCGGAGGCCCGTTCTTCGGATACAGCCGTGAGCAGCTGGCTGCCGTTAGTGCCGAGGATACGCTTCGGCATCCCACGTGGCAGATGGGAAGGAAGATCACGGTCGATTCCGCTACGCTAATGAATAAGGGCTTTGAGATCCTGGAGGCGGCACACCTGTTCTCGGTGCCGGCTACGGCGATCGAGGTCGTCGTTCACCGCGAGAGCATATTGCATTCCGCCGTTGAATATATTGATAACACCGTCATCGGTGAGTTTTCTCTTCCCGATATGCGCATGTGCGTCCAGTATGCGGTGGACTATCCCGACCGCTGTGCGTCGCATGGGGAGCCGCTTGACCTGGTGCGCCTCGGCCGTATGACCTTCTTCGCGCCCGATCGGGAGGCCTTTCCTCTTTTGACGCTTGCCGAACGTGCGAGCACCCTTGGCGGCGGTATGGGCGCGGTGCTGAACGCGGCCGACGAGGTCGCCGTCGACGCCTTCCTGCACGGTCATCTGACCTTCCTCGGTATAGCGGACTGTGTTCAGTCAGCCTTTGAGGACTGTCTGCCGTATCGCTCAGCCGCTACGTTGGAGGAGCGCATGGAGGCGGACCGTTACGCACGCGACCGCGCGCGTATCTATATCGAATCGCTCGGATAACTGATGAAAGGATACCGTTTTGAACACGTTTCTTACCATTTTGTATACAATTTTGGTGTTTGGCCTGCTGATCTTCATCCATGAGTTCGGCCACTTTATCTTTGCTCGCATCTTCGGTGTGACGGTAAAGGAATTTTCCATCGGCATGGGCCCTCGCCTTTTTTCCATCGTATCGAAAAAGAGCGGCACGCGCTATTCCATTGCTGTCTTGCCCTTTGGCGGCTACGTTGCCATGGACGGGGAGGACGAGGAATCGAGCGATCCAAACGCCTTTTCCCAAAAGCCTGCCTGGCAGCGCTTTATTATTACAGCCGCCGGCGCGTGTATCAATTTGCTGTTTGGCTTTATCGTTCTGATCATTCTGGCGTCTACGATGAAGCTGTTACCGACGACGACCATCCACTCGTTTTACACGAAGGAGGAAACGGGGTATACCGTTTCCACGCAGGACAGCGGCCTCAGGGCAGGGGATACCATTATCCGCATCGGTAACAAGCGCGTGCGCTTCGCCGACGAGCTGAGCTACGAGGTCATGCGCCAGGGCTATGAGCCTGTTGACGTGACGGTGCTTCGTGACGGCGAGGAGCTCGTGCTGCCGGATTTCGTATTCCCGACCGCGAACGAGCAGGAGCAGACCTTTGGCATGACGGATTTCATCGTGTACGGCAAGGAGCCGACGGTTGCCTCGGTGCTCACCTACGGTGTGCGCAAGGCGGTGCTGACGGTGCGTATGTGCTGGGAGTCGCTCTTTGACCTGATCACGGGACGGTATACCATTGCCGCGGTATCCGGTCCTGTCGGTATTTCCTCGGCCATCGGTACAGCGGCCGAGAGCGGCTTCAGCTCGCTGATGTATCTCGTCGTCATGATCAGCATCAATTTAGGCGTAATGAACCTGCTTCCCATTCCCGCCCTGGACGGTGGACGGCTGCTCAGCCTGCTGATCGAGATGGTGGTGCGGCGCCGCCTGCCGCAAAGGGTCGAGGGAACGATCAATGCCATCGGCTTGATACTGCTGCTTGGCTTCTCATTCCTTATTCTTATCAAGGACGTGCTTGCCCTGATCCTGTAGCCGAAACGAGACGATACCGTTCGGCTGCAAGGCTTCTATAAGGACGAACAAAAAGGAGACGGACGTATGAACGATTTTACCGCGCGAAGACAAACGAGAGCTCTGCGTGTCGGAGCACGGACCATTGGCGGTGGCGCGCCCATCTCTATTCAATCAATGACCAACGCCGATCCGCATGATACCGAGGCCGTTGTACGGCAGGTGGAGGCGTTGCAGGCGGCCGGCTGTGATATCGTGCGCCTTGCCGTGCCCGATCTTGCGTCCGCCGACATCTTTCACACACTCAAGGCGCGCGGCATTCGCGTACCCTTGGTGGCGGACATCCATTTCAATTATAAGATCGCTCTGCGTGCCATCGAGGCGGGGGCGGACAAGATCCGCATCAACCCGGGAAATATCGGCTCGCGTGAAAAGACCGAGGCGGTCGTAAAGGCGTGCCGCGAGCGCGGACTGCCGATCCGCATCGGCGTCAACACGGGCTCTCTTGAGCCGTCGCTTCTGTCGAAATACGGCCGCCCGACGGCACATGCCCTGGCCGAGAGTGCCATGCACCACGTGCAGATCCTGGAGGATCTTGATTTTCACGATATTGCTTTGTCGGTCAAGGCGTCGGACGTTGGTATGATGATCCGCGCCAATCGACTGCTGGCAGAGCAGACGGATTATCCCATCCATCTCGGTGTGACCGAGGCGGGGGCACGCTACACGGCCGCGATCAAGAGTGCCGTTGGCATCGGGACGCTGCTTGCCGAGGGCATCGGCGACACGGTACGCGTATCCCTGACCGAGGACCCCGTGCGCGAGGTAGCTGCCGCCGAGGCGATCCTTCGTACGTTGGGGCTTACCGACCGTCCGCATATGAACATTGTTTCTTGCCCGACCTGCGGGCGCACGCGCATCGATCTTATCCCGCTGGTGGAAGCCTTTGAGAAACGGGCTGCTGCCGAGGGGGTACTGCAAAAGCCGATCAAGGTCGCCCTGATGGGCTGTGCCGTTAACGGTCCCGGCGAGGCGCGCGAGGCCGATATCGGTATCGCGGGCGGCGACGGCGAGGGCCTGCTCTTTAAAAAGGGCGAGATTCTTCGCAAGGTGCCCGAGGAGCAGCTGATCGACGCGCTGATCGATGAAATCAAAAGGATGTAACCATGGAGCAAAAACGGACATTTTTCGATATTTTCAAACGCTATGTCCCAAGTGAAGAAAAACGCGAAGCACTTGCTGACGCGGTCTTTGTGCGTGGGCCGAAAAAGGTGCAGGGAGATGACCTGCGCTGGGAGGCCGAGTTGTATTTTCCGCATCACGTGGACGCCGAGCTGTTATACGAGATCGCTGACGAGTGCGCCGAGGTCTACGGCATGCATTCCATCCGCATCCTGCCGCATTTTGACGCGTGTGAGTTTTCGCTCGACCGCTTTTCCGAGCTGTCCGCGGAGGCGGCACTGTGCGGCGCCGTTACGATGGGCTTTTTTCGTGGGGCGGAGCTGTCCGACGACGGAGAAACGATCACCGTTCGCATTCCCTTTACCGAGGACGGCATTGCCTTTGTCCGCGGTGCGGATACCGAGCGCCTTCTCAGCGCGATCCTGCAAAGCCGCTACGGCGTGACACGTCGCTTTTTGATCGAGGAGAACGGCCGTGCGGCCGAGTACAGCCTCGAGCTGCAGCAGCGCCGTGCCGCGGCGCTGGAGGAGGCCGAGCGCGAGAGCGCACGTCAGCGCCGTGAGGAAATGGCGGAGCGAGCGCGTGCCGCCGAGGAGCAGGCACGTGCGCAGGACCCGCAGTACGATTTTGAACACCGCAGCGGCCTGATCGGAACGCAGAAGACGAGCATCGAGCTGTCCGAGCGCGTTTTTCGTTGCGGTCTGTATACCTACGATTGCCGTGAGCCCGAAGCGCTGTTTGGCGATCCCTTTGAGATCACCGAGCCCGACGCCCTATCGGAGGCGGAGTGTCTGCATGCCAACGCGCTGTTTCTTGGTACGGTGTTTGAGTTGTCCTCCAAGGAGAGCCGAAGCGGCGATCGTGTGTCCTGTACCATTGGCATTTCCGATGGCGCGTCCTCCATTTATGCAAAAAAAAGTTGTCATCCCGATGAAGCCGAGTGGTTCAAAGGGCTGAAAAACGGCACGCACGTCGCCGTCCTTGGCCGTGTGATGCTTGATAAATTTGATAACGAGCCCTTCCTGTCGCTCAAGGGCATGATGAAGATCCGCCGCCATGAGCGCGTTGACGAGGCAAAGGAGAAGCGCGTCGAGCTGCATCTGCACTCCAACATGTCGCAGATGGACGCGATCATCACGCCCGCCGAGATCGTGAACACAGCGATCCGCTGGGGGCATAAGGCGATCGCCGTCACCGATCACGGCAACGTGCAGGCCTTTCCCGAGGTCATGCTGGCGCTGGAAAAGTCGAAAAATGAAGACCTCAAGATCCTCTACGGCATGGAGGCGTACTTCGTCAACGACACCGCGCGCTGCCTGTTCGGCCGACATTTTCCGTCCTTTGACGACGAGATGGTCGTCTTTGATATCGAAACGACGGGCCTGTCGAATTTGACCTGCCGCATCATTGAGATCGGTGCCGTGCGTATTCGGGCAGGGCAGATCGTGGATACGATGGATATCTTCGTCGATCCCGAATGCCCCATTCCGGAGGAGATCACGCGTCTGACGTCCATCACCGACGACATGGTGAAGGGGGCTATGCGTGAGGAAGAGGCGGTGCGCACCTTCCTGTCCTTCGCCGGTGACGCGATGCTCATCGCGCATAACGCCTCGTTTGATATTGGCTTTATCCGCGTGGCGGCCGAGCGGCATGACATTCCCTTTACCAACGCCTACCTGGATACGGTCGGTCTGTCCAAATTCGTTAACCCCGAGCTGAAAAAGCACAAGCTGGACGTCATCGCCGAGGCCTACAAGCTGGAGGAGTTCCATCACCACCGTGCCAGCGACGATGCAACGACGCTTGCCAGGATCTTTTTCATCATGCTGGATCGCTTGCGCAGCGAGGGCATTCGCGATTTTACGCGTATGCAGGATGCCATGAGTGAGAAGACCGATCCGCTCAAGCTTCCGACCTATCACGCCATTCTCTTTGCCAGAGACAAGAAGGGCCTGAAAAATCTCTACAAGCTCATCTCGCATAGCTATCTCGACTATTATCGCCGTTTCCCGCGCATTCCCAAGTCCTTGCTGGAGGAGCACCGCGAGGGGCTGCTCGTCGGATCGGCCTGCGAGGCGGGCGAGCTGTATCGCGCCATTCTTGACGGTCGCGCGGCGGCCGATATTGAGGAGATCGCCGATTTCTACGATTATCTTGAGATCCAGCCGTTGTGCAATAACCGCTTCCTTATTGCCGAGGGCAAGGTAGCGGATGACGAGGCTCTGCGCGACATCAACCGCCGCATCGTGGCGCTTGGCAAAAAGCTGAACAAGCCCGTTTGCGCGACGTGTGATGCACACTTCCTTGAAAAGGAGGACGAGATCTACCGTAAGATCCTCCTTGCCGGTATGAAGTTCCGCGATGCGGATAAGGATACGGGGATCTATTTGCGTACGACCGACGAGATGCTGGAGGAGTTCTCCTATCTCGATGAGGAGGATTGCCGCGCGGTCGTTATCGAAAACCCGCAGGCGATCGCCGATATGTGCGAAAAGATCCGCCCCATTCCCGAGGGACGCTACGAGCCCGATCTGCCGGGTGCCAAGGAGGAGCTGGTATCCTCCTGCTGGGCGCGTGCGCACGAATGGTACGGGGATCCGCTTCCGCCGCTTGTCGAAAAGCGCCTGAAGCGCGAGTTGGATTCCATTATCGAACACGGCTTTGCCGTGCTGTATATGATCGCCGTCAAGCTGGTTGCCTATTCCGAGCAGCTTGGCTATCAGGTCGGCTCGCGCGGCTCGGTCGGCTCCTCCTTCGTTGCCACCATGTCGGGCATTTCGGAGGTCAACCCGCTGCCGCCGCATTACCGTTGTCCCAATTGTCGCTATTCGGAGTTTATCACCGACGGCTCGGTCGGCTCGGGCTTTGACCTGCCCGATAAGAATTGCCCGCATTGCGGCACGCCCCTGATCGTCGACGGTCACGATATCCCCTTTGAGACCTTCCTCGGCTTCAAGGGCGATAAGTCACCCGATATCGACCTTAACTTCTCCGGTGACGTGCAGGGACGCGTCCACAAGTTCACCGAGGAGCTGTTCGGTGAGGGACACGTGTTCCGTGCCGGTACCATCGGTACCTTAGCCGATAAGACGGCGTGGGGCTATATCAGTAAGTATCTTGAGGAACGAAGGATCAAGCTTCCTCGCGCCGAAATGTCCCATATGGTCACGCGCATGGTGGGTATTAAGCGGACCACGGGTCAGCATCCGGGCGGTATCATCGTTGTGCCGAATGAATACGATATCTACGATTTCTCACCCGTTCAGCACCCCGCCGACGACCCGCATTCCGACATTGTCACCACGCACTTCCAGTTCTCGTATCTGCACGATACCATTCTCAAGCTGGATGAGCTCGGCCACGATATGCCGACCAAGTACAAGATGCTTGAGCGCTATACGAACACCAGCGTGCTGGACGTCAAGATGAACGACCGCGCGGTATACGAGCTGTTCCATTCGACCGAGCCGCTGAAGATCACGCCGGAGCAGATCGGCGGATGTCAGCTCGGTACGTTCGGTATTCCCGAGATGGGTACACGCTTTGCACAGCAGGTGCTGATCGAGTCTCAGCCCAAGACCTTCGCCGACCTGTTACAGATCATGGGTCTGACGCACGGTACGGACGTTTGGCTCGGCAACGCGCAGGACCTGATCAAGGCCGGTGTATGTACCATATCCGAGGTCGTAGGAACCCGTGACGGCATCATGCTGTATCTCATCCGACACGGCCTGGACGATTCCATGTCCTTCAGCATCATGGAGGACGTGCGAAAGGGACGCGGACTCAAGCCGCCGTATGAGGCCGCCATGCTGGAGCACGGCGTTCCGCAGTGGTATATCGATTCCTGTAAAAAGATCAAATATATGTTCCCGAAGGCGCACGCCGCCGCCTATGCTATGTCGGCGATCCGTCTGTGCTGGTACAAGATCTATTATCCGATGGAGTTTTACGCCGCCTTCCTTACGGTCGCACCCGGCGGCTTTGACGCCGAGATCGTCGGCCGCGGATACCGCGGCGTCAGCGACGCCATCCGTGAGATCGAGGAAAAGGGCATGGACGCAACCGCCAAAGAAAACGAAATGGCCGCAACGCTGCAGCTGGTGCGTGAGGCGTTGGCGCGTGGGATCGAATTTTTGCCCGTCGACCTGTGGCGCTCGGATGCCAAGGCCTTCCTGCCCGAGGACGGCAAGATCCGCATGCCGTTCAACTCGCTCGGCGGCCTCGGCGATACCGCCGCCGCCAAGATCGTGGAGGCTCGTACGGCGCACGAGATCTATTCCGTAGAGGATCTGCGTGAATACACGGGCATTTCCAAGGCAGTCATCGAGATCCTTCGCCGTAACGGCGTCCTTGATGCGCTGATGGAAACCAACCAATTTTCCATGTTTTAATGCTTTTTGTAAATAACTATATGCAATAATGCACAAAAAAGAAGCCGACACACCGTGTCGGCTTCTTTTTTGTGATGCTGTTATTGTGCGACGCCGCTGGTCAACGTGACGGTGAGAACGGTGGCATCCTCCTTCGTCAGCGTATACGTGCCGTCCGCAAGGGATGGGCAGAGGAGCGCACAGGCGGTGTGCTCCGCCTTGAGTGTGACGTAGGTGCAGGGCTCACCATGTTCGTCGACCAGCGCGTAAAGGCCCGCGGATAGCGGTGCGCTCGGCGACAGGGCAGAGAGCACGTCGGAGGCCTCCAGCCCGCCGAAGGCGAGCAGCGTGCCGCCCGTGACCTCGCAGATGCCTGCCACCTTGAGTGCCGCGGCGGATGCGTCGTCCTTTGTAAGCACCTCAAGGACGAGATAGCCACCGCTGACAGACAGGTCGCCCGTGATATCCAGCGCGTCACAGTCGGTACGAAGACGGACGCGGCCGCCCGTGACAGACATGGAGCCAAGGCTCGTGCTGCCATTTTCGAGGAAGGTGCCGCGGTTGAGCTTGACCGCATCGTCGGAGGCGAGGATATCCAGCGCACCGCCTGTTACGAGCAGACGGTTTTCTGCCTTGATCCCCTTGGCCGAGCCGGTCACATCATCGAGAGCTGTGTCCGTCGGCGGATACGCGCTGTATCGGCCGGTGTAGGCGGTTACAAAGGCGGAGCTTTGAAGGATAACGTCGTGTGCCGCTTGTACGGCGTCGGCGTAGGTGTACAGATTGACGCAACCGCCGGCGAAGGTGACGTCCCCTCGCTGCTTGCCCTTGTCGGACACGTCGGTATGCTCCGTCTTGATGCCGTCCTCCGTGCGGGAGATCAAAAGAAGATCGCCCGATTCAACACAGACCGAATCGTTGCCCTTGACGGCGGTATCGGCTGCATCGATCTTGAGTGTTATGTTTTTGAATGTGACGTCGTTAGAGCTGTGTACGCCGCGGCCGCTTTGCGATGACAGGATGAGAATGCCCCGACCGGAGAAGGTGAGGTCGTCCTTTGCATATACGGCGGCGTCCTCTTGCGCGGAAAGCGCGTACGGACGGACGTCTTCCACGACGTTATAGGTGTTGGTTTCTGCCTTGACGGTCAGCTCGTCGGCGCTGTATGCGCTGATGGGTGCCCCCGCCTCGGAGCGGATATGCACGCCGTTTAAGATCAGCTTGACCTTTTCTTCCTTTGGCACGTTGACGACGATGCAGCCGTTCAGCGTACCGCTGAGCGTGTATTCGCCGCCCTTGGTGATGGTGTACACGTCACCGTCGCGTGTGATACCGTTCTGCACGGCGGTGTTGACGGTAAAGTCGCCATAGCTGACCGATGCTCGCTCGGGATCGGTGAGCAGCATCGCAAAGGAGTCAATGGGGTCGGGGTTTGCGGGATCCGCGGGAGGCGTCGGATCCTTACATGCGCAAAGGCAGAGAAGCGCTGCGATCAGCAGGCAGGTCAGAAAGGCTCGTACGTATTTCATAGCATATCGGTATTACAGGTCGGGTGTGGCGGACTCGCGCAGGGAGATCGCTACCTCCAGATTGCCGTTACGGCAACGGATAGCATCCAACATCTCCTTTTCCCTTTTCGCATCCTTGAGAGTGATGTCGTAGGAGAGCTTATAGAGACTTCCCATGTTGGACGTCTTGACCTTGACGAGCACGTGCGAGGTGGTGTAGGTGGCAAAGATATCGTCGAAGATGGAGGAATAGTCGAGATCCTCGGGAATGGTCACGCGCAGCGCCTTATCAAGCTTTTCCTTTTTATCAAGCAGCGTGGCAAGATAGCTGTACAGGACCATGATCGCCGAGAGAAGCACCGAGAAGAGCACGGCGTAGGCGAGAAAGCCCATACCGCAGATAAGGCCGGCGCCCATAGCGAGGAAGATGCTGACGATCTCCTTGGCCGTACCGGGTTGCGAGCGGAAGCGTACCAAACTGAAGGCACCCGCTACGGCGACACCGGCACCGATGTTGCCGTTGACCATCATGATGACGACACAAACGACGGAGGGAATGATCGCCAGCGTAACGAGAAAGCTCTTGGTATAGTTGGTGCGGTAGGTGTAAACGAAGGCCAGAAGCAGACCAATGGCGAGCGATGTGCCGACGCAGGCGAGAAAATCGCCGACGGACACGGCGGAAGCAACGCCTTGGCTGAAAAGCCCCTGAAACAGTGTGTCAAGCATAAGCCGGATCTCCTTTAGTGTGTGATGTGTTGGTTTGTGTCTTGCATATGGAAACGGCGCTTTCGCCGCGTGTGAGCATATCCAGGTACGCTCGGCCGTATTTTGAAAAGGATGTGCGGTATATATGCTCATCCGTCAGCACGCGTACCATCCAAAGCGGGATGGCTCCGGGCGCCTTGAGCTCCATCAGCACGAGCCCGTCCTCCAGGATGGGACGCCCGTCCGTTCCTGCATTCATTTGCAGGCGATCGGTGCGATAACGGATGGTATCGTCAAAGGTGACGCGAAAGTCTGTGCCGTCCGTTGCGTAGTAGGCCTCTCGCTCGTACGATAGGAAGACGGCCGGGTGCAGCGTTTCGTAGAAATCGCGGACGTAACGGATCTCGCGGGCGATCTGCGTGTCGAGAGGGAAGGGGGCGTTTGGTAACAGAGCCGCGTTTGCTACGCGGAAGGGTAGCGTCAGACGCCGCTTGTATACCACCGATTGATATTTCTTTTTGAGCTCAACGAATACCGTATCATCCTCGCCGGCCTCCCCATAGCTCCGTACACGCAGCTTTTCCTTGTAGACTGGCTTTTCGATAGAGGAACGGATCAGTCGGAAGGTGTCCGTGTCGTAATAGACGTTGCGGATCGAGGAGCGTCCGTATTTGTCAAGGCGCATATGGGGATCCATCGCCCGCAGCACCGCCTCCTTCTGCTGCTGTGTGAGAAGGTATTTGAGCTCGTACCGTTTGAAGGTCGTTTGTATGTTCATGCCTTATCCTCACCTGATTGTTGTACGGGCTTGCCGTCGGCTTCGTTGCCTGTAGGGCTCCCGTGTATGGCCGCCAAAGGCGGTGCGTGTCCGTATAGCAGTATAACGGGCGAAGGTTAAAAGATTTTAAAGGTCCCCTATATTATAGCACATTTTGCCGAGGTTTGTCAAGACATTTGCGTGCGAAGGGGCGACCCATATGCGCGTCGCGAACCCGATGCGGTACAAGGGCTTTCTCGCGTTGGTGGAAAATCATGAAAAATAGGGGGAATACCACTCGAAAATACATACTTTTTGTTGACAAATGATGAAACGTATGCTACAATAGATATATCCATACCTATGTCCGAAATGGCAAAAGGAGATCTCTATGGCTATCGTACGTATACTTCTGCATCTGCAAATGACCCTTGGCATGATCATCACCGAGGAGCCGATCCTTCTGTACGGTGTTCCTGCGCTGTTTGCCCTTGTCTTGGTTATCATAGTTCTTCGCCTGATCTTATCGCGCAGACGTAAGCGTAAGACCGCCCGTCAGGCAGCAGAGATCGCTGTGCCCGCTCCTGCAACGGTCGAAGAGGTGTGCGAGGCTGAGGCGCCGTCGGAGCCTACCCCCGTCGTTGCGTGCGAGCCTGAGGCAGAGCCACTTCCCGAGAGGGAGCCTGTACCGATGCCCGACATCGTCGGCGGCGAGCATGCCGTGGTCGATATGTGTCCGACCGATGCCGTCGAGCACGACGGAAAGCTATGCTTATATTTTGATCTGCAGGTCCGTATCGATTAATTTGTAAACATATATATTCAAAAAGCATACATTTCGGTGTCTGTGCATTCACGGGCACCGAAATGTTCGTTTGAACAAAAGATGATAAAAGGAGCCTTCATGCAAGTCATCGAACAACAAACATTTCCCGAGGAGCGTGCGCTGTACCGCTTGTCGGATGCCCATGTTCTGTACAGCACCTTTGAAACGGGCGAGTCTCCGATCAAGGAAGCGCATGACGCCTCGTTTGAGCATTGTCTTTTTAAATGGCGCTATCCCGTGTGGTACAGCCAGCGCATCGACCTTGCCCATTGTACCATCTACGCCGACGCTCGTGCGGGCGTTTGGTACTGCGAGGACGTTCGTATTACCGACAGCTCGATCGCTGCGCCGAAATGCATTCGCCGCTGCAAAAACACGACGCTGTCGCACGTGTCGATCCCTAACGGTGTAGAGACCTGCTGGCACTGTGACGGGCTGGATATGCACGACGTTTCGATCGTTGGCGATTATTTCTGCATGAACAGCGAGAACATTCGTATCGACGGGCTGGAGCTGACGGGTAAATATTCCTTTGACGGCGTTCGTCACGTCGATATTTGCAACGCCCATATGGTCACCAAGGACGCCTTTTGGAACAGCGAGGACGTGTACGTGCGTGATTCGGTCATCCTCGGTGAGTACATTGGCTGGAATTCCAAGAACATCACCTTTGAAAACTGCGTCATCGACAGCTTGCAGGGGCTTTGCTACATAGACGGCATCCGTTTGATCAATTGCCGTCTGGTCAATACATCCTTTGCCTTTGAATATTCTGTGGTCGACGCGACCGTGCACGGCCGAATCGACAGTGTTTTTAATCCGACGGGCGGCCGCATTGAGGCGGACGCGATCGGAGAGCTTATCATGGAAAAGGATAAGGCGACCGAGGGCTCGGTCGATATCCTCGCACAGGTCGAGCGTCGCTCCGACAAGCCGACCTGGTGATCGACCGCAAGCTAATCGGGTGATCAAACAGTAAACAATGGGAGGGACGTATGGCAGGTACCGATGCACAGGTGCATAGCGGACATCGACAGCGTATGCGGGATAAGTTTATCCGCCACGGTGCCGACGTGTTTGATACGCACGAGCTCTTGGAAATGCTTTTATATTATGTCATCCCGTATAAGGATACCAATCCGATCGCACACCGCCTGTTGGAACGCTTTTCCACGCTGGAGGGCGTCTTCCTCGCAGAGGTCGGGCAGCTGTGCGAGGTCAGCGGGATCGGAGAGGAAGCGGCGCGCTTTCTCCGTTCCGTCGGCCAAAACGGCAATGACGGTCTCTTTATCTGTGAGGAAGGCGAGGCCTTCAACGATTACGAGCGCGTCGGCTCGTATCTGCGCTCCGTATATCAGCGAACGGACGACAAGCAGGTCTATCTGATCCTTCTTGACAACCGTATGCGCTTTTTGGCTATCGAGCCTATGGGCGACGAGCCGTTTTCCGTCGTTGCCCGTCATGCACAGCCCTTTGTCAAGCAGGCGCTGTTATCCTCGGCGGCCGTGGTCATTGTGGCCCATACGCATCCGTACGGGCCTCTGTTCCTGACGCCGGAGGAGCGTGCGACCGACGCCGTGCTGAAGGAAAACTTCGCCAGAGCCGGTATCGCCTACGCCGAGCATTATCTGTTTTGCGGAGATTCCTATATCGGTTGCCTGTCCCATGAGGACATCCGTTTCCGTCAGTACGAGGCACTTGAGGAATTCAAGCGCAGCCGTCTGTGCGCCTCGCACACGCAGGAGGCAACGGACGCCTCCGACGCGCGGCCGGGTCCTCTCTTTGAGGACGCGCGTGCATTTCTGTCGCGGATGCTGTCCTCCGTTTGCGCCAAGGGACGCTTGGACGCGACGGTTGAAGCACTGTTCCGCCGCTATGGACTTGTGCGTCGAATATTGGAGTCGGATATCACCTCCCTGATGGACGTCGAAGCCGTAACGCCTGCCCTTGCTGTGTATATCAAGCTACTCGTGGCCATGACGGCCCGTCGCGTGACCGACGGCTTTACGTTCGGTCAGCTGCAGAGCACGGAGGATATCCGTCGGTATTTCATTTACCGTATGTACGGCGCGGATGTCGAACGCGTTTACATGATGATGCTGGATGAGCAGGGGGCGCCGATCGCATGTCCGTGTGTATCGGAGGGTGCGGTCAACTCCTCGGGCATCACGCCCCGCCGCTTCCTTGAGATCGCGGTACGTGCCGGTGCGCACAGCGTTCTTCTGGCACACAATCACCCGGGCGGAAGCGCCACCGCCTCGGACGAGGATCACCGTGCAACACAGATGCTGCAAGCGGCGTTCCAGTCGGCCGGCATCCGTCTGCGCGACCATATGGTCGTCGCCGGCAACACGTGCATCTCCATGGCGGAGTCGTCGTCGGGCCTGCTCGACGAGCAGTACAGCTTCCGCTTTGCCCAAGAGCCCGATCCATCGTGCTAATACACCAACCCATACGGAAAAACCGACAGTCTCGCGTCAAGCGAGCCTGTCGGTTTTTTCGTATGGCAGCTTTTACATGAGGGGGGCCTCTCCTGTGCGCGGATAGCTTACGCCTTGGCGTACAGGGTGACCAGACGCACGAGGATGTCCGTGGCGATATCCATGCCCTCGACGGTGATATGCTCGTACGGGCCGTGGAAGGCGTAGCCGCCGGTGCCAAGGTTGGGGCAGGGAAGTCCCATAAAGCTCAGGCGTGCGCCGTCGGTGCCGCCGCGGATGGCCTCGACCGTGGGGGTGACGCCCGCCTCCTCGGAGGCGCGCTTGGCGTTCTCAATGAGGTGCATATGCGGACGGATCTGCTCCAGCATATTGCGGTAGGAATCCGTGACCGTCAGCTCGACCGTTCCCTCACCGTACAGGTGGTTGATGTGATCGGCTATGCGGCGAAGCGTTGCCTTGCGCGCCTCAAAGAGGGTCGCGTCGTGATCGCGCACGATATAGGAGAGCGTGGCACGCTCGACCGTTCCTTGCATCTCGGTCAGGTGATAGAAGCCCTCGTAGCCCTCGGTGTGGGCAGGGGCATCCAGCGCAGGCAGAAGGCTGTGCAGATGCATGGCGACAAGGGAGGCGTTGCGCATCGTGTCCTTGGCAGAGCCGGGATGAACGCCGATACCGTGCACGGTGAAGCGTGCCGAGGCGGCGTTGAAGTTTTCGTATTCGATGCCACCCTCCGCACCACCGTCGACGGTGTAGGCGAAGTCGGCGTCAAAGTCGGCGACGTTGAAGTGGTCGGCGCCCTCGCCGATCTCCTCATCGGGCGTAAAGGCGACACGGATCGCCCCGTGCGGGATGCCCTCGTCTCTCAGCCGCTCGACCATCGTGAGGATCTCGGCGATCCCCGCCTTGTCATCCGCACCGAGAAGCGTGTGTCCGTCGGTCGTGATGAGGGTGCGGCCGACCAGGCGGGACAAATGCGGAAACATCGTCGGGCTGAGGGTACGTCCGCTGTCGCCGAGAGGAATATCGGTGCCGTCGTAGCTTGGCACGAGCTGCGGTCGGACAGGCGTGTCGGCACAGTCGGGCGAGGTGTCCATATGCGCGATAAAGCCGAGCTTTGGCGCCTCCTCATAGCCCTTGGTGGGCGTGATATCGGCATACACGTAGCCGTGCTCGCAAAGACGGACGCGCTGTGCGCCAAGTGCCGTCAGCTCCTGCGTCAGCTGACGCGCCAGCGTCCATTGCTTGTCGGTGCTGGGGTGCGTGCCCGAGGTCGGCGAGCTGGACGTGGGTACCTTTGCGTATGTCAAAAAACGCTGATAGGCTTTCATAAGATCCTCCGTAACGTTGGGGCTGTCCGTAATGAATGGACAGCCCCGTGGTGTTATATTACTTCTTTTTGCGATAGTGACGGCTGCGCGTGCGGCGACGAACGGTCGTCACGATACCAAACGACAGCACGCCAACAACAATGAGCGCACTTGCGATATGGACCCACGGCTCAATGGCGCTTTCGGCCTTCAGGCTTTCCCACAGATCGTTGACCATGTTTTGCGTTTCCTGATCAAAGCTGTGATAATATGGGTCAAAATCATACACATTGTTTGCATTTTCGTTGTTATACAGGATGTCGTATCCGTCACCGAGCTCTTCCTTGTAGGCGTCGTTGTCTTTGACAAGCGTATTGGGAGACGCGTATCCGATATACAGGGCGTTGGCAATCGCCGCTTCCTCGGAGAGCATAAAGTTGATGTATTCGCGTGCCATGGCCAGCACCTCGGGCGAGCGATTCTCGTCCTTCGGGATACACATGGCGTCAACGAAAATGTTGGTGCCCTCCTTGGGGTAGTAGAAGGCCAGCGCATCGTTGTCCTCGGACATGATGAGATAGTCGCCGGCATAGTACGGGGCTACGGCGGCGGAGCCGCTGATCATTTTGTTGAAGATCTCGTCGCTGACGTAGGCCTGCACGTAGGGCTTCTGCTCCATGAGCAGATCAAGTGCTGCCTGCCAATCGTCGGGATCGGTGGAGTTGATATCGATGTTCTTATAGTACATCGCCGAGCCAAAGCCGTCGCGTGGGTTGTTGAACTGCAGGATCTTACCCTTGTACGCTTCGTTCCAGAGCAGCCCCCAGCTTTCCTCGGCGGCATCGGCCGCATCGACCATCGTCGTGTTGTAGATGATGCCGACCATGCCGTAGGTGTAGGGAACGGAATAGAGGTTATCGGGATCGTAATAGGGATGCTTGAAGCTGTCCTCGATGTATTGGAAGTTGTCCACCGTCTCCTCGGGGTACAGCGGCTCAAGCATGCCGCTCTGCGCCAGCTTTTGCACCATGTAGTCCGAGGGAATGATGACGTCGTAGGTGCCCGCACCGCTGACGATCTTGCTGTACATATCCTCGTTGGTCGCGTAGGTGGTGTATACGACCTTGACGTTGATACGTACGCCATAGCGCTCGTAATACAGCGCCTCGTAATAGTCCTCAAAGGCCGCGTTGGTGTCAAAGGAGCCAAGGGAGCCGTCGGAGATGTATTCGCCCCAGTTGTAGACCTTGAGCGTCAGGGTCTGTCCGTCCGCGACGGTTTCCTCCTTGTCGCCGCAGGCCGTCAGTGCTCCGACACACAGAAGGAGGAGCAAAAGCAAAAGCCATTTTTTCATGACCGTCCGCCTCCCTTCCGTAGCTTCTTGCTACTGCGAATGTTCGAGAGGAGCAGAAGGAGAAAGACCGTGACGATGATGAGCGTGGAAAGGGCGTACATGTCGGGCTTGACCTTCTTTTTTGTCATGGAGTAAATGAGAAGGGGCAACGTCTGGAAGGACGAGGAGCCGACGAAGTAGGAAATGACGAAGTCGTCAAGGGAGAGGGTAAACGCCATGACGAAGCCCGACAGGATACCGGGCATCAAATTGGGAAGCTCCACCTTAAAGAAGGACTGCAGGGGGGTGCATCCGAGATCCATCGCCGCCTCGCTGTAGGTCTTGCCAAGCTCGTTTCGACGCGGCATGACCGACAGAATGACGTACGGCAGACAGAAGGTGGTGTGCGCGATGAGCATGGCAAAAAAGCCGAATTGCTCGTAGTCGATCTGCAGCACGCCGACAAACGCCACGAAGCACAGCATCATCGACATACCCGTGACGATATCGGGATTCATCATCGGAATGTTGGTGACGGAGTTGAGCAGCTTGGCCGGCAGGCGGCGCATGCGGTAGATGCCCTCGCAGGCAGCCGTACCGATGACGGTCGACAGCGTGGCGGAGCAGATCGCCAGGATCAGCGTGTTGGACAGTGCCAGGAAGGTGTCGGGCGAGGCAAACAGCTCGGCATACCAGCGGAAGCTGAAGCCGGTAAATACCGCGGTGCTGTTGGTCGCGTTGAAGGAAAAGAGAATGAGCGTCAGGATCGGGATATACAGGATCCCGAAAATGAGGCACATATAGATGCGACTGAGGTGCTTTTTCATACGATGACCCCTCCTTCGTCCGCGTCGGTAAAGCGGTTCATGATCGCGAGGGAGAGCAGGATGAGAAGCATCATGATAAAGGAGATCGCCGCACCCGTGTTGAGCGCGCCGGAAACGAACTGCCGCTCAATGGTATCGCCGATCAGCTCAAAGGTACCTCCGCCGAGCTTTTGCGAAATATAGAAGGTGCTGATCGAAGGAACGAGCACCATCGTGACACCCGAAACGACGCCCGAGGTGGACAGAGGCAGAATGACCTTGCGGATGACCTGGAAGGGGGTACAGCCGAGATCCTCTGCCGCCTCCCACATGTGTCGGTCGATCTTGGAAATACAGGTGTAGATGGGCAGTACCATGTACGGAAGGAAATCGTAGACCATACCGAAGATGACCGCTCCCTTGGTACCGATGATGTGCAGATCGGTGCCGAGCAGGGTATTGAGAAAGCCGCCGTCGTCCAGGATGGCCATGATGGAATAGGTGCGGATGAGAAGGTTTGTCCACATGGGGAGCATGAGGAGCATAACGAGGAATTTCTGCCGATGCTTGGGTGCACGGGCCATCATGTAGGCCAGGGGATAGCCGATGAGCAGACACACGAAGGTCGCAATGACCGACAGCTCCAGCGACAAAAGGAAGGTGTCGGCATAATCGGACAGCCCCGCAATGTTTTCAAAGGAGACGTGTCCCTCCGCGTCGGTAAACGCATACCACACGACGACGATCAGCGGCAACACGATGAACATAACGGCCCATACGATATGCGGCGCTGCGGCGATCGTGCGCATGAAGGACGGCTTCTTTTTTGGAATGTCGAGCTGTTGCATGGCGCCCTCCGTCAGAACTCCTCGGCAAGCTCGGCGTCGGACAGACGGTCGAGCTCGTCGGAGAAGGAGGAATAGTCACCGAATTTGCCGGAGTATTTGGATTTCTTCATGATATGGATGGCATCCGGCTCAATATACAGGCCGATATAGGCGTCGGGGGCCACGTAGTCGGTGGATTGGATCATCCACTTGAAGCCTCCGATATCCACGATGATCTCGTAGTGAACGCCCTTGAAGGTGACGGAGGTGACTTGACCCGTCAGCATGCCGCGCGACGGCTCAACGACGTCCACGTCCTCCGGACGCACAACGACGTCAACGGCCTCATTCTTGGCGAACCCACCGTCGACACAATCAAAAATATGGGAAGAAAACTTTACTTTTTTGTCCTCCAGCATGATGCCGTCGACGATATTGCTCTCGCCGATGAAGTCCGCTACAAACGCGTTTTTCGGCTCGTTATAGATGTCAGTCGGCGTGCCGATCTGCTGGATCTCTCCATCCGCCATGACGACGACGGTATCCGACATCGACAGCGCCTCCTCCTGATCGTGGGTAACGTAGATAAAGGTGATGCCGATCGCTTTCTGAATGGTCTTGAGCTCGTTCTGCATATCCTTGCGCAGCTTGAGATCCAGTGCGCCGAGAGGCTCGTCCAGAAGAAGCACGCGCGGGTGGGAGATCAGGGCGCGTGCGATGGCCACGCGCTGCTGCTGGCCGCCGGAGAGCGTGCTGACGCTTTTGTTTTCAAAGCCGCTGAGCGCTACCATCTTCAGCATGTCGGTAACTCTTTGCTGTATGTCATCCTCCTTGACCTTTTTCAAGCGCAGGGGAAAGGCAATATTTTCGTATACATTAAGATGAGGGAACAGGGCATATTTCTGAAATACCGTATTGATATGCCGCTTGTACGCGGGGACGTGTCCGATATCCGTCCCTTCGAACAGTAGTCGCCCCTCGTCCGCCGTTTCAAAGCCGCCGATGATACGAAGCATCGTCGTTTTGCCACAACCGGAGGGGCCGAGGAGGGTGATAAACTCGCCGTCGCGGATATACAGATCGATGGCGTTCAACACCTTTTCTCCGTCAAAGGACTTTGAAAGTCCTTTCAACTCAATGAGCTTTGCCATTGTCTTACAATCTCAGATCCTTTCTTTTTGGACTAAAAGCCTCGCCGTTTTCCGACAAAAACTGTATGAGGGTATTATAGCAAAAAGAAATCTTTTTTTCAATAGTTTTTTATACTTTTTTTCTAAAATATTCGCACTCAGGCGCAATTAAACGAAATTAGGCGCGATTAGCCCGAATGAAAAAGGCGAAAATCTCTCAAAATCTCTCGTTTTCTCTTGTTTTCTTCGTTTTTCTAAGGCCTACGGATCTTGTGCCTTTTTCGCGTGTGCCAAGGATCGTTTGATCTCAACCAGCAGGGTGGCGAAGAAAACGCCGAAGATCCAATACCCGCCGCCGACGCGCAGCATGCCGTACAGCGAAACGAGCGTCAGCACCGCCGAAAGCCCGAGCGATAGGGCGGCGCATACGGCGTGTGCACGCACGGCATCCAGCCGCAAAGAGAGCAGAGACCGCAGCATACGCTCTCCGTCGTAGCCTCCGACGGGCAGAAGATTGGCAACGGCCGTAAAGAGTGACAGAATGGCGAAGGTGGAAAAAAAGCTGTGTCCGAGCGGTCGTGCAAGCAGACACAGCAGAGCGACGAGCAGGTTGGCGATCGGTCCCATGGCGGCAACGAAGCATTCCTCGGCATACGACAGCGAGCCCTGCAGGGGAAGAAGCAATCCGTTGGGACGCTCCATGGGGGCGCCGGTGCGCCGTCCAAGCAGGGCGGCCGCGGTGATATGTCCAAGCTCGTGGAGAAGGGCGCACAGCAGGGTCAGCATCGCCAGCGGCGGTGCGTTAAAGGCAAGAAGAAGAAGCAGCCAGAACAGCGTCATAAGCAGACGCTCGGCGCGAGAGAGCAGGCAAAGGACGGTGTGGCGCATGGCAGGTACCTCGTTTGTAGCGATGGCCGAAGCTCGTCACTCTTCGGCTATAACAATATACGCCGAAACAAAAAAACTATGCGCGACAACGGTCGCGCATAGCCTTGGTTTTATCGTTTTAACATGTCAGCGCCGTCGCTTGTGTACGCGCGTCGGCAGGATGAGACGCGAGCGTCCCGAGATCTTATGGATGTCGCCGTGCTTTTGCTCAATGAGCAGCTGCCCGTGCTCCTGATCGACACCGAGGATCTTTCCTTTTTTGCGCTTATCTCCGTCGAGATAGACGACGGGAAGACCGGCCATGACGAAGCGGCGCCGATATTCGTCCATGAACTTTTTCGGCGTCTGCAGCTCACGGCACAGGCTGAAGAAACGGTCGAGAATGCTTTCGCCCATACGAAGCGGTGCCGATGCACGGTTATCCGAAAAGACCTGCTTCATCAGGTCGGATAAACGGCAGGGGAAGACGCGCTCGTCGACACGGACGGCAAAGGTCACGATGAGATACTCGTAGGCGGTAAAGGCGTCCAGCTTGCTTTCCAGCGCACAGCCGCCGATGCGCTTGCCTTCACAGAAAATGTCGCTGATCCAGCCGATGTCGATCGATCGGTCGGTGTGCATCTCCAACGCGCTTGCCAACGCGACCGCGCACAGCTCGCCGAGGAAGGCCGCCTGCGACGGGAAAAAGAGCGGGCGGAGGATGCAGGAAACAAAGACACCGCGCGTTGCCGTGCCATCGGTCGCACGCGCACCCGTCAGGGTGGCATCGGTCTGCGCTTCCGAAAAGACGCAGTAACGGTCGGGATAGCCGGCACGCGCGTATTCACGCGCCAGGGCGGCCGTGGAGGTGAGCGTTTCGTGATATTCGATCGGTAATACGTTGCCGTCCGCGGTACGGTAGGTCAGAACGACAGCCTTGTTTTCCATACCTTCTCCTTTCCGCATACAATGCTAATAGGTGGGATGACGCTGATCAGTATGCCTTGCCCCAGTAAACGAGCTTGTGTGCCTCGCGTCCGCAGCAGACACAGCGGTCACCGATCGCCTCGGCGCCGAAGGGCATGCAACGGGAGGTGACATCGGCGGTCTCCTTGAGCTTGAGCTCGCAGGCAAGATCGCCGCACCACATGGCGCGGATGTAGCCGCTCTTATTTGCCGCGATCTCGGTCAACTCCTCCAGCGTGTCCGCCGTATAGGTACGGTCCTCGCGGTTCTTGAGCGCCTTTTCATACAGCGCGTCACGCAGCGCCTTCATGCCGCTCTGCACCGCTTCGACGACGTCGTCGATGGCAACGAAGCTCTTTTCGCGGTTGTCGCGGCGGACAACGACGCAGGTGCGGTTGGCCAGGTCGCGAGGGCCGAGCTCCAGACGAAGGGGAACGCCCTTCATTTCGTATTCGCTGAACTTCCATCCGGGGGATTGGTCGGAATCGTCGACCTTGACGCGTACGCCGGCCGCCTTCAGCGTGTCAGCGATGCGGTACGCCTCGTCGAGCACGCCCTCCTTCTGCTGCTGGATGGGAATGATGACGACCTGAATGGGAGCGACGGCAGGGGGCAGGACCAGTCCCGAATCGTCGCCGTGGGTCATGATGATACCGCCGATGATGCGAGTCGAAACGCCCCAGGAGGTCTGGTGCGGATATTTCAGCGTGTTGTCGCTGTCGAGGAAGCGGATGCCGAACGCCTCGGCAAAGCCGTTGCCGAAGTTGTGCGAGGTACCGCCCTGCAGCGCCTTGCCGTCGTGCATGAGCGCCTCTACGGTGTAGGTCGCGCGTGCGCCGGCAAACTTTTCCTTGTCGGTCTTCTGTCCGCGCAGAACGGGCATGGCAAGGTCTCCCTCAAAGAAGTCGCCGTACAGATTAAGCATCTGTACCGTGCGCTCCTCGGCCTCCTCCGCCGTGCGATGCATGGTGTGTCCCTCTTGCCAGAGGAACTCACGCGAGCGAAGGAAGGGACGTGTCGTCTTTTCCCAACGAACGACCGAGCACCACTGGTTATATACCTTCGGCAGATCGCGGTAGGACTTGACGATGTTGGCGTAATGCTCGCAGAACAGCGTTTCCGAGGTCGGACGCACGCACAGACGCTCCGTCAGACGCTCCGAGCCGCCCATGGTGACCCATGCCACCTCGGGTGCAAACCCCTCCACGTGCTCCTTTTCCTTGGTCAGGAGCGATTCGGGAATGAACATAGGCATATAGACGTTTTCGACGCCCGTTGCCTTGAAGCGCTCGTCAAGGATCTTCTGAATGTTCTCCCAGATGGCGTAGCCGTAGGGGCGAATGATCATGCATCCCTTGACGCTCGAGTAATCGATTAGATCGGCTTTTTTAACAATGTCGGTATACCACTTGGCGAAATCCTCGTCCATCGACGTGATCTGTTCCACCAGCTTTTTTCCGTTTTCGGCCATGGTATAGGTTCCTTTCCTGTGTCTAAATATATCGTTCTTTTAATTATAAAACAAAACGGACGGGATGTCAATACGTTAAAAAAATGAATTTTTATCAAAAACCTCTTGCAAAAATCGAAAATATATGCTACAATAGGAGCGTTTTATGAAAGAACGAGGGGCGCGTCCTTCGTTTTTTAGCGAGAAAATCAATAAAAGGGACGTTTGTATGAAGTTTAATGAACTTTCGGCCGAGGAGCGCGCCGCGCTCCTCTCTCAATATACGGCAGAGTACGAGGCCTATCGCGCCCGCGGACTTCGCCTTGATCTGTCCCGCGGCAAGCCGGCGGCGGAGCAGCTGGATCTTTCCAATGGTCTGTTCCAAGCCCTTTCCGCAGAGGATTGCCGCGCGACGGGCGCGGATTACCGCAACTACGGTCTCGGCGAGGGCATCCCTGCGATGCGTCACCTGTTTTCCGAGCTGTACGGTGTGCCTGAGGAGCTCATCCTCGCCTGCGGAAACTCGTCGCTGCAGCTGATGCACGACACCCTTATGCGGTGCATGGTCTTTGGCGTGGGTGATGGACACACCCCTTGGTGCCGCGAGGAGCGCATCAAGTGGCTGTGCGTTACGCCCGGCTACGACCGCCATTTTGCCATCACGGAGCGCCTGGGCTTTGAGTTGATCAGCGTCCCCATGACAGAGGACGGTCCCGACATGGATATGGTCGAGGAGCTGGTCAAGGACAGTGCCGTCAAGGGTATGTGGTGCGTGCCGAAGTATTCCAATCCCACGGGCAATACCTATTCCGAGGAGACGGTACGCCGCCTGGTCAGCATGCCCTGTGCCGCCCCCGACTTCCGCATCTTTTGGGACAACGCGTATGCGATCCACGATCTGGAGCTCGACGGCGATGTGCTCGCGGACGTCTTCGCTTTGGCGGAGGAGGTCGGGAACGAGGATCGCATCTACTATTTTGCGTCTACCTCAAAGATAACCTTCCCCGGTGCCGGTGTGGCGATGATGGCGGCCTCCAAGCACAACCTTGCCCACCTCAAGCCGCTGATGAACCTGCAGACCATCGGCTATGATAAGATCAATCAGTGCCGTCACGTCGCCTTCCTGAAGGACGGCGCGACGACGATGGCTCATATGCACGCTCTTGCGGATTCGCTTCGTCCGAAATTTGCCTGCACGCTTCGGCATCTTTCCGAGCTGCGCGCGCTCGGCATCGCCTCGTATACCGAGCCGAAGGGCGGATACTTCGTATCGCTGGACGTCCTGCCCGGTACGGCACGCCGCGTGTTCTTTCTCATGAAGGAGGCGGGTGTTACGCTGACGCAGGTCGGTGCGACCTTCCCCTACGGGGTTGACCCCAAGGATACCAACCTGCGCCTTGCGCCGACGTATGCGACGCTGGAGGAGCTGGAGCTTGGCATGAGCATCCTCGTGCTGGCGGTCAAGATCGCCGCCTTGGAATCGATGGTATGATCCTACTGCCGACCGCATCCGCTGTCGGCAGTATTTCTATCTTTTCATTTTTCGATCAAAGGACTGTGAAGGAGACTTTCGTGGAAAACAGAGAAACGTATACCCTCGGCAATCTCGTTTCGGATTTTGGAGACGATGTAAAAAAGCTTCGATCACTCTACAAAAGCATTCGCTTTTGGCTGGATAAAACTCGCATCATTAGCCTGGTTTTGAGCTACATAAGCATACTTTTGTTTGCATTTTACGGCTTTTATCACGGAAACACGACGGGTGCATGGACGCTTTCCTACATTATTTTCGGCGTCTGTGCTGCTATGCTCATTGCCAATACCGTTTTATTATGTTTGGAGACGAGACATCGGCAGGCCGAGGATGTGCGGCGCGGTGTGGCGCACGTGTTCCATTGGATCACGGCGATCCTGAAGCTTGCTATGACCGTTGTGATCGTGTGTGGCCTTGTAACGCTTGGTGACACGTCTTCGTTGCCGATGCGTGTCGTCTTCTGCCTTTTGTCGGTGCTTTGGATGGGCGTAACACTGACGGTCGACGTGCTGATGCTGGTCTTTACTCTTTTCTTCCGCTATGTGAAGGACCTGCTGAACGAGCGCAAGGATCGTTGCGTCACAGCCTTCGTAAATACAGCGGTGGATATGGCGGTGCGAAACCATCCCATCGCGCAGGGTGCTGTATTGGCAGCACGCTTGGTTGCACCGAAATTCCGTGAACGCGTCGCGGCGTGGAGGGACAAGCACAAGCAGAAGAAAGCGTTGGCGGCAGGGAAGACCAAGAACAAACAAGAAACGTCGGCGGTGCTTGAAGACAAGCCGAAGCGACAAAAGCGTGTGGCCGCTCCTAAGGACGACGCGTCGCAGCTGCCCGAGGCAAAGGAGCCTGTAACAAAGGAATAAAGCCAATCGTAAGGGGCTGTCTCGGATGTAAAATTTGAGACAGCCCCTTTGCGGATCGTCAGATTTCTTGTGAGTTCTCTTGACAAACGGGGCAAAAATTGATACAATATAAGCAATAAAAAAGCTACCCTTCCCAAAGGGAAGACGGGATAGGAGGACCTATGGACTTTGCCGCTGCCAAGGTGCGTGTTGAGGAGCTTCGCGACATCATTCGCTATAACGCCAAGCTGTATTATGAGGACGATGCGCCCGTGATGGAGGATCATGAATATGACCGCTTGTTCCGCGAGCTGCAGGATCTGGAGGCGGCCTTCCCCGAGCTGGATAGCCCCACCTCGCCGACCAAGCGCGTCGGCGGCCGTGCGCTGGATATGTTTGAAAAGGTCGCGCACACCGTTTCCCTCGGCAGCCTGACCGACGTGTTCTCGTATGACGAGCTGTACGATTTTATAAAGAAAACGGACGACGCCCTTGGCCATAACGCCACGTATTCCGTCGAGCCAAAGATCGACGGCTTGTCTGTCGCGCTGACCTATCGGGACGGACAGTTCGTCCTCGGTGCCACGCGCGGCGACGGTACGGTCGGCGAAAACGTAACGGAAAACCTTCGCACCGTACGCTCGATCCCTCTGCAGCTGAAGGAGCCGCTGCCGTACCTTGTCGTGCGCGGCGAGGTATATATGCCGCGCGCCACCTTTGCCGCGATCAATGAGGCACGTGCCGCCGAGGGCGCCGCCCTCTTTGCCAATCCACGCAACGCTGCGGCAGGCTCTCTTCGTCAGCTGGATCCCAAGGTGGCGGCCTCGCGTCGCTTAGAGATCTTCATCTTCAATTTGCAGGAGGGCTCGCTGTATGCTGACGGACGTGCCTGTAAAACGCATGAGGAATCGCTCGACCGCCTGCGTGAGCTTGGCTTTACCATTCTTCCGCATCGCCGCACCCTAACCGGGTACGAGGCCGTCGCGGAGCATATCCGCACCCTCGGTGATATGCGCTCGGAGCTGAGCTTTGATATGGACGGCGGCGTCGTTAAGCTCAACGATCTGTCCGAGCGCCGCATCGTCGGTGAAGGAACGGGCGTGCCCAAATGGGCGGTCGCCTACAAATATCCCCCCGAGGAAAAGCAGACCAAGCTGTTCTCGGTCGATCTGCAGGTCGGACGCACGGGCGTGCTGACACCGATCGCCAACCTGTCGCCTGTGCATCTAGCAGGCACCACCGTGTCCCGCGCCACGCTTCATAACGCAAGCTATATCGAAAAGCTCGGTATCTTGATCGGCGATACCGTCGTCGTGCGAAAGGCGGGAGAGATCATCCCCGAGATCGTGCGCAGCGTCCCCGAGCTGCGCGACGGAACGGAATACCCCTTCGTCATGCCGACCCTTTGCCCCTCCTGCGGTCACCCCGTCGTGCGCGATGACAGCGGCGACGGCACCGCGATCCGATGCGTATCCGTCACTTGCCCGGCGCAGCGTGCGCGTCGCATCGTTCACTATGCCTCCAAGGGTGCGATGAACATCGACGGCCTCGGCCCGCAGATGGTCGATCTGCTGCTCGGTGCAGGGAAGATCTCGGATATTACCGATCTGTACCGTCTGCGCGTCGAGGATCTGATCGACCTTGACCGCATGGGACAAAAGAGTGCGGAAAATCTCGTCCGTGCCATCGAGCGATCCAAGGAAGCGGGGCTTGAACGCCTGCTTTACGCGTTCGGTATTCGCCAGGTCGGCGAGGTAGCCGCCGAGCAGATCGCCCGCCGCTTCGGAACGCTGGAGGCCCTCTTTGACGCCGATATCGAGGACTTTTCTCACATGGATGATATCGGTGCGATCACCGCCAACTATCTGTTCGAATTCTTCCATGATGAAAGCACGCGCGAGCTGTGCGATACGTTGACCGCCTTCGGTGTTCGCACCGATGCCGTCAAGGCGTACACGGGGCAGAGCCTCGTCGGGCTGACCTTCGTCCTGACGGGAACGCTCCCCACCATGACGCGCGACGAGGCCTCCGAGCGTATCAAGGCCGCCGGCGGTAAGGTGTCGGGCAGCGTGTCAAAGAAGACCTCGTACGTCGTCGCAGGCACCGAAGCCGGCTCCAAGCTGACGAAAGCACAGCAGCTCGGCGTACCCGTCATTGACGAAGCCGCCCTGCTGGGTATGCTATGACCGTTGCGGAGCGTTCACAGAAAACTTTTGAATTTTCTTAAAAGACCCCTTGACAAACGGAATCTTTCGTGCTATAATACTGCCTGTTGATAACGTGATTATCACACGCGGGTATGGCGGAATCGGCAGACGCGCTAGATTCAGGTTCTAGTGGGGGCAACTCCGTGAAGGTTCAAGTCCTTTTACCCGCACCAAAACAAAAAAGCACCAAGGCGTACCTGCGATAGAGCAGGTACGCCTTGGGTGTTTGTATTGGTTTGGATGCGAGGATGAATTGTAGTAAAATCAAAATCTAATTTTGGAGGATACTACAATGAAAAAGATCTTTAATTCCCTTTATGAAACTCTCGGTGGTACATACCGCGAGAAAAATGGACACTTTATCCCCGATATTGCACTTCCCACACAGACCGACTATCAGATCGGCAAATATGGACGGATGCACCTTGACTACATCAAGCAGCACCGTCGCGGAAGGTACACCACCCTGCTGACCGAAGGAAAGTTGAACGCTCGGTTGCACGAAATTGATCTTGAAGCAAACAAAATGCTTGAAACCATCATACCCCGCCTTGCTGCCGAGAGAGGTATCGACGAGAATTTGAAAGCTCGTGATATGCTTCGTTGGGTTGGTGAGATGAACAATATCAGAGCAAGCGCGGAAGAAATCCTGTTGCGAGAGGTGGTGTTGGTATGAAGTCGAATATCAATGAACTGTGGCATGGAAACATTGTTCCACAAGAGGACAGCAGAAACAACTCAAAGGAGATGAAGGAGCTACTCGGATATATGGCAAGGCATCACGAGGACTTGGAAAAGACCTTTACCGACGAGCAGAAAGAAACCTTCGAAAAGTTCCACGATTGTTGGGATGAGTACGTTAGCCTTGGCGAAGCAGCCATCTTTGAGTATGCGTTCAAACTTGGTATGCAAATTGCCATTGAAACCTTAACTGAATAACACACGGCGGCGGGGCTTGTCCTCGTCGCTTTTTATAATTCTGTCGATTTTTATAATAAATTGATTGTTTTGTGTATTGATAAGCCATTTGAAGGATGCTATAATAAAAGCGTAGATAGTCTATTCGATTTTGTTTCCATAATTTCTTTTTTATATGGTTTTGTCCCAATTTTCCCAAAATTCATTGACAAACCCCAAAATCTGTGGTATAATTTACTCTGCGTAATGATGAGTTATGCTGTTAATTGAATATTTGTTCGCAGTTTGGTTCCGCTTCGCGCGGATTAGGGGGAAGTTCGGTGCAAGTCCGTCGCAACCATCATTACCGTAATTGAAGCAAAGACTTCATAAGTCGGAATACTCACCAAGCACAAGCGAAGGTATGCGCATTTAGCGCGAACGTTTTTGGATATGAAAAGCGTAGCCGTTTTCGTCAAGTGTGGGGAGTACTATGCCCATTTGTGCTGACAAGATAGCTACGCTTTTACTGTTTTTTGCAGTAAAAGCGTTTTTTGTATTCTCGGGGGTCTTATGTCAGATAAGAAATATAAAAAGGAAGATTGTATCCTACTTTTGCAAAACAAATATAAAGAATTAAAAGCAGAAGGACTTTCCCGTTATCCGCAGCGCTCGGATTTTGAAGATCGCGAGGTCGTAGCCATCAAAGCCTTCCTTGGTCCGTGGCCACGTGCCTTGGAAGCGGCAGGAATAAAGCCACCGAGAGATGACGACAGACCGCAGCGGAACAAGGAAAAACGTATTCGAGCCAAGCGAGCGAGGATTGCAGCACTGCGAAAGATTGAAAAAGAGCGCAAAAAGAAAACGGAAGGAAACGGAGCAAATGAACAAAACGGAAATCATTGAATTGTCAATAGCCGAGGGCTTTCACAGTGCGAAGATCATTAGTACGGATAAAATCGTATTCGATGCCGCGTTCCGTCCCTACTGCGAAGAAAACCTGTGCGGGCAGTACGGCGTGAATTATTCTTGCCCGCCCGATTGCGGTACGCCCGAACAAATGAAGCAGAGGGTACTCACTCATAAAAAGGCATTGGCTGTCAGCACCGAGTGGGAGATCGAGGATTTTTCCGAGACTAATAAATTAAAGGAAGCGAAGGCATCACATAACGCCGCGATGCTTCGGCTGATCAAAAAGCTGAAAGCGGACGGACACGATGGATTTATGGTGGGCGCAAGCGGATGCACGCTGTGCAAGCCCTGCAAGCTCGCAAGCGGTGAGCCGTGCGAGCATCCCGATATGATGTACTCTTGTATGTCTGCATATTGCATCTGGGTCAAAAAGCTTGCCGAGGATTGTAATATGAATTACGATTACAAAGATAAGATACTGCCGTTCTTCGGTATGTACGTTTTTGATTAAGATATTACCGCACACCGTGCGTTAATATACATATGTGTACGGATCGAAAAGTTGTAAACTGAATAGATCAAGGAAATTCGGTACGAATCCGAAACAACCCCCATTTCCGTGTTTGCCGCGGCTGTGCCGCAGAGCATAAGTCGGAAACCTGTCCGTACATAAAATGGAACACATCCTTGGAGAGGAGCGTGTGTTCGGAGGCCGCAGTGCTCTGCGGTACTTTTCCGGCACGCTCTTTTTGTTTTTGCCGGGCAAATTGAAAGGAGGACAACAGTCTAAACATTCTCTCCATCAGCACCCCCTAAAAATGAGCAAATAGCTCAAACAAAAAAGAAAGGAATTGTGTTATGAAAACAACAAAAAAGCGTATGACAATGAAAATTGTCAGCGTTATGCTTTCGATCATTATGGTCGTTGGCATACTCCCCATTGTCGTTTCTGCGACCGAGCCTGCGCAGGATATGGTATATATCTCTGCAAGTGACGATGCAAACTATATTAACGACAAAAACGGTTCACCTATGGCTTATGTCGGTGTGTCTCTCGCCGATCTTGCTACGATTGATTTAACCGCATACGGACTGGGCGACTATGTGTACGATGCGGACGGTGATGGCAATGCAGAAATAACCGCACTCCATCTTTATATTTATACCCATACTACCATTTTTGGACTTGATTGGAACGATGTTACCGTTACAGGCGGTGCGGGAAGTATTTACTTTGCAGGCGGTCTGTTCGGCTTCAGCGATGAAAACCTGCGCTACAACTATAACGGTGCTTATCCCGCTGATGAAAACGGCTGGGGATTTACCGCTGACCGTATCGTTCTTTCCGCAGGTGACTATCTTGATGTAGCGCACTTTAGCGATTGGTCTTTCTATATGGATTCCGCATACGGCTTCCATTATTTTGTAGACGGTAGCGACGCGATTACGCACTCATATACGGTAGAAGAAGATACCGCACTGTCTGTCAAGCTGATGCTTGTTGGCGGTGGCATGGGTTCGGGAGATGTTTCCTCTTTTGAAGCAGGATACACGATTTCGTACGGAAGCAGCATTGGTACTGCTACCGGCACGGTTACGACAGATGATAGCGGAGTTGCTTCCATTACCTTCTCCGAGGCAGGTACATATTACGTTTGGTGTGACGGTGGCTATGGTGCTGAATATCCCGATGCTATTGTTTCTTCTCCTGCAAACGCTACCGTCACCGTAACTTCTGCTACTTCCTCTGAGCTTGAAACACCCCGCGTGGCACAGGATGTAAGTGCAACTCTTGATGCAACCTTGGCACAGCTTGCCGCAACTGTTACCGCTCCTGCATTTGGTACGAATGCAGGTGAGTGGACTGTGCTTTGCCTCGCTCGCGGTGAGTATTACGCCAAGGATAATGCTTATTTTGCAGATTATTATGAGCGCATCGTCGAAACGGTCAACACAACTGCCGCTTCGGTTAATATGAACGGTGCACTTCATAAAAATAAATCCACCGACAACTCCCGTCTGATCGTTGCGCTCTCTGCCATCGGCAAGGATGCAACATCGGTTGGCGACTGGAACTTGGTCGAGGCTTACAGCGCAAACGGCTTTACTTGGATCAAAAAGCAAGGCATCAACGGCGCAATTTGGGCTTTGATTGCTCTTGATTCAAACAACTATGCAACCACCGACACCACCATCCGTCAGCAGTGCGTCGATTATATTCTTGAAATGCAGCTTGAGGACGGCGGCTGGACGCTTTCTGGTACGGTTGCAGATCCCGATATCACGGGTATGACCTTGCAGGCGCTTTATAATTACAGAGATCAGGAAGCTGTTGCGACTGCTTGTACCGAGGCAATCACCTGTCTGTCGAATATGCAGCAGACAAGCGGCGGATTCCTTTACGGAACAAGTGAAACTTCTGAAAGTGCCGCACAGGTTATCGTAGCTCTTACCACTTGGGGCATCAATCCCGATACCGACAGCCGTTTCGTCAAGAGTGGAAAATCTGTGGTAGATGCCATTCTTGAATATTACGTAGAAAATGAGGCAATGTTTGAGCATCAGCTTGGTGCAGGCTCGAACGGTATGGCTACCGATCAGGCAACCTACGCGCTTGTTGCTTACGACCGCTTTATTAACGGTAAAACTTCGCTTTATAATTACAGTGACGTAACGTTTGAAACCGTAACTCCTCCCGCGACCACCGAGTTCTCTGCAACCCTCGGCTTGCCCGAAAACGTAGAGAACGTTCCCGGTACTACCTTCAACGGCGTTGTCAGTGTAGACGGTTGGGATAACGAAGCAGGCTACAAGCTGATTGATATGATCGTTAATGTTCCCGAGGGGCTCACTGTTACCGGTGTTACCGCAGGCAGCCGCCTTATGGGTGGAACCCTCAGTTACAACTTGGCTGACGGAAAACTCCGTATCGTTTATTTTGACGCAAATGCAAATAGTGACTTGACAACAAGCGGAAATTCCTTCCCCATCGAGCTGTTTAATATCACCTTTAGTGTTGGAAGCGTGACCGTTGGCGATACGTTCAACATTACCGTTACCGATATGTCGCTCAAATTCAGCTCCGATTCGTCGGATGATGCTTCCGTGGAGAATATCGTTACCGACGAAGCGACTGACAGCATAACGATCGTCGAGGGCAGAACGTTTAGTGCAGGTGTTCTTTATACGGGTGACGGCGTTGATCTGATCCCCGCTGACAAGAAAGCGGTTCTCGTTACGGTTACTCAGCTTGAAGGTACAAAGAAGCTTACGTACAACGATGGTACGAACACCATCGAGTTTAAGTACAATGCAGAAATTGCCGAAACGATGGGCATTGCCGCATACGTGGCTCTTGTGGATGCAGATATTGCAACCGAAAACTTTGAAAATGCCGAAAACTTCACGATTGACGAAGCCGACGCGAGCAGTATTACTTTCGCTGATATCAACGGTGACGGAGTGATCAACGCGCAGGACGCGTTGGCGGCTGTTGATATGTGGCTCCGTACGGGAGACGCGCCTACCGATGACGAAATCCTCACCGCAAATGTAAACGGCGACAGCCGTATTGACACCTACGATGCGCTCGGTATCGTAGAAGCATTTGTTTATGATGACCGCGAATACGCTATCGTAACAAAAGCAACGACTATTTTTGATTAAGTAAAATCCTACAATACGGTGGGCGGGAGTTGCCTTCTGCCCACCGTTCCTTGTAAAGAAGGAGAAAAGCTATGGCAGAATGGTTCAAAAAGAATAAAATACTATGCTTCATCGTCGGAGGCGCGATCCTTATATGCGCTGTCCTTCTTTGCATTTTTTTAATTCCTCGCGACGGTGGAGAACAAGTGGGCGATACGCCTACCTTAACGGTGGAAACACCGCAAAAATTAAGTATATCCGGCACGGATACATTCGTGCTTGACGTGACGATATCCTCGTTTGGCGATGCGATCTATCCCGCCGCGAGTATGAGTATCGCATTTGATGCCTCGCGCCTTGAATTTCTCGGCGTAGAGGAAGGAAACGTATTTATCAAAGATGACAATACCTCGGGTCAAACACTTCCCGAGTGGAGTTATAATACCGCCGCTTGCAACGAATCGGGGCGTATCAACGTGATGTATCTCGATATGACGGGCGGTAAAAATGCATTTTCAAAGGATCTGCTGGCAGAGGACAACAACGTGGTGCTTCGTCTGAAATTCAGACTTCGAGGAAGTGTCCGAGCAGGTGACGTGTGCGACCTCATCGTAGAGGATGCTGTGTTTGCCGCCTCTGATGAAACGCAGAGCCTTGCTATGACAACAAACACATTAACCATGAAAAACGGAAAGCTTGTGATAGGAGAATGATGATGAAACGCTTAATACCAATATTACTTATATTGTCGCTTCTTCTGTCGTTGGCTTCATGCGGTGGAAATTACGGAGAAGTTGACCTCAAAAAGCCCGTTGCTCTCTCTGAGGATGGCATCGTAGAAAAAGAACTCCTTGACAAGATCAAAAACGAAAACGCCATTGCAACCTTTACGGGAACATCCGGCGGACTGAATTATGAATGGACGATATTTGGCAGCGATCTCCACGAAACGAAGGACGTAAACCTTCTCGTTGCCTTGGAAAAAGTCGATGGTGGCATCAAGGTGTCCTTTGCGGATAGCGAATCCTTTGGCTTTCCTGCGCTTTTGTCGATCCATCTTGACGAAAAATGGACGGCTCTCGCCGCAACCGCTCACCGTGACGGTACGGCTATTTCGTCGGTTTCCATCACGGGAAGTAAAACGAGCATACTGAATCTACCCGTAAAGGATTCCATCGGCTCTTGCACCATTACTCCCGATGCAGAAAAAGAAAATAGCGGCGTTGGAGCAAACCGTCCGAACTCTGATGGAAGCGCGACAGATCAAGATAAGTATCTGACCGATCCTGTGCCCGAGGGAAAGCCCTTGCCCGTTGAACCCGAAAACCAAGAGGTCAATAAGGGCAAACCATACACCTGCACATTCTCTATTGAATGCTCTACCATTTTGAATAATCTTTCTGAGCTTGATCCCGATAAGCTGGAGCTTGTACCCTCGAACGGTGTTATTCTTGCGCCAATCAAGGTAACCTTCTACGAGGGCGAATCGGTATTTGACGTATTGCAACGGGTCTGCAAGGAAAATAACATACATCTTGAATCTTCGTGGACGCCTATCTATAACAGCGCGTATATAGAGGGCATTCACAACTTATATGAATTTGATTGCGGCGCGCTTTCGGGGTGGATGTACCGTGTGAACGGTTGGTATCCCAACTACGGATGCTCCCGCTATCAGCTTGCCGACGGCGAGGTGGTGGAGTGGCGATACACCTGCGATCTCGGTGAGGACGTGGGACGTGACGGATCGTGGTGAGCTTATGCGAGATTCCTTTACAAACTATCATCCCATCGTAAATTTACTCTACTTTACGTTGGTGATCGCCTTTTCTATGCTTCTGACGCATCCGATGGCGCAGACACTCGCACTTGTCTGTGCCGTTATCTATGCGGTAAGTGTCGAGGGCAAAAAGAGCGTGATGTTTCTACTCAAATTCTGTTTGCCGATGGTACTCTTGACCGCTTTTATCAATCCTGCCTTCAACCATGAGGGCGCAACCATTCTGTACTATTTCAGCAGCGGGAATCCGCTTACGCTTGAAAGTATCCTCTACGGTGTCGGTGCGGGTGCAATGCTCGTGACAGTCCTGCTTTGGTTCTCCGCATTCTCTCGCGTAATGACCTCGGACAAGTTTATTTATCTGTTCGGCAAGGTCATTCCCGCGCTCTCGCTGGTGCTGAGTATGTCCCTGCGCTTCGTACCAAAGTTCAAAAAGCAGACTGAGGTTGTGGTTGAAGCACAGAGATGTATCGGGCGCGATATATCCACAGGTAGTTTGTGGCAACGCTTCAAAACGGCGGTGGTCATTCTCTCAATTATGATTACTTGGGCGCTTGAAAACGCCATTGAAACGGCGGACAGTATGAAAAGTCGCGGCTACGGACTAAAAGGAAGAACGGCGTTTTCAATTTATCGAATGGACGACCGCGACAAATACGTGCTGATTTGGCTCGGCTTTTGCGGACTCTTTCTCACGGCAGGTGTGATGCTTTCTGCCTTTGGCTTCCGCTATTTCCCAAGCATCCGCTATGCCGCGCTTGATATGACAACGATACCGTTCTATGCCGTATATTTCGGACTTTGCATCACACCCGTGGTGCTGAATTTCACGGAGGAGAGAAAATGGAAAACTTTATATTCAAAAATGTGAGCTTTTCCTATCCCGAGGTGGAAGAAAAAGCCTTGGTTGAGGTCTCCTTTTCCGTGAATCAAGGAGAATTCTTGATCCTTTGCGGTACCTCGGGATGCGGAAAGTCCACGTTACTCAGACACTTAAAGACCTGTCTAACCCCTCACGGCAGACACGAGGGTGAAATACTATACGGCGGTGTACCGCTTGACACGGTGGACGATAGAATGCAGGCACAAGAAATCGGCTTCGTTCTGCAATCTCCCGAAAATCAGGTTGTAACCGACAAGGTGTGGCACGAGCTTGCATTCGGTCTTGAAAGCCTTGGCTACGATACACCCACCATTCGTCGCCGTGTTGCCGAGGTCGCCGCATTTTTCGGCATTGAAAAATGGTTTTACAAGAATGTGACCGAGCTGTCGGGCGGTCAAAAGCAGCTTTTAAGCCTTGCTTCCGTAATGGCGATGAATCCGCAGATATTGGTGCTTGACGAGCCGACCTCACAGCTCGATCCCATTGCCGCGTCCGACTTTTTAGCGCTTCTCGGCAAGATCAACCGAGAGCTTGGCATTACCGTCATTCTCACCGAGCATCGCTTGGAGGAAGCCTTCCCATTTGCAACCCGTGTTATTGTTATGGAAAAGGGGCACATCGTTTGCGATGACATTCCCGAAAAGGTGGGACTTGCGCTCAAAGAAAAAGATAACGGAATGTTCCTTGCGATGCCTACCGCTATGCGCGTGTGGGCGTGTGTGAAAACCGAGCTTCCTTGCCCTCTGACCGTCCGTGACGGAAGCGAATTTTTAACGGCTCGCAACAGCGAAGTGCCGCTTATATCTCTTGCAGAAAAAGAAGAACACACCTACGGCGAGGATATAACTGTCCACGCGGACGAGCTTTGGTTTCGATATGAAAAGGATCTTCCTGACGTTGTGAAGGGCTTTTCGCTGACACTCCGCAAGGGCGAGTTCTACGCCATTCTCGGCGGTAACGGTGCGGGAAAAACCACAACGCTCAAGCTTATTTCGGGTTTGAAGTCTGCTTATCGCGGAAGTGTGAGCATAAACGGTAAGATCGGACACCTGCCGCAGAATCCGCAATCCCTCTTTGTGAAAAGAACCGTCCGCGAGGATCTGTACGAAGTATTCCGTGGCACAAAATACAGCAAAGAAGAAAAGGATGAGCAGGTTGCCCGAGTGGTTAAGCTCTGCGAATTGTCGGCTTTTCTCGACCGACACCCCTACGATATTTCAGGTGGTGAACAACAAAGAACCGCGCTTGCCAAGGTGCTTCTGACAACTCCCGATATTCTGCTCCTCGACGAGCCTACAAAGGGCTTTGACGCGGAGTTCAAGGTCAGCTTTGCCGCCATTCTCCGCAAACTCACCGCACAGGGCGTCACCATTCTGATGGTCAGCCACGACGTGACCTTCTGCGCCGAGTACGCCCATCGTTGCGGTATGTTCTTTGACGGGCATATCGTAGCGGAAGGCACGCCACAGGAGTTCTTCTCGGGCAACAGCTTCTATACCACACCCGCCAACCGTATGGCGCGGCATCTGATACCCAAAGCCGTAACGGTTTCCGACGTGATCGCCGCTTGCGGCGGAGAGGCAGAGCAAACAGATGAGTGTGACGAAGAAATCACGCCTTTGCCGAAGCCCGCACCGCGAAGCGTAAACTATAAACCCAAAGCACTTCCGATTTGGAGAAAACTGATCGCACTTGTGTCGGCTTTGGTGGCTCTCGGCGTGTTCCTCTATGCGACGTCGATCACCGACCTTTCGGCAATCATCAACTCATCGGGCATCACTGCCGAGGGTAAGGATCAGCTTTTTCTCTATTTGATTTTGTTTGTGGCTCTCTCAGTATTCGTTGCCGCCATCGGGCGCAGAAGCGAGCCGCCGCTTGTTGTTCAAACGCCGAAAGAAAAGCGAAGCTTAAGCAAGCGAACTGTCGTTGCGGCGGTGGCGATCCTGCTTTTTATACCGCTGACAATCTTTGCAGGCATCTTCTATTTAGAGGATCGGCACTACAACTTGGTCGCCGTTCTCGTTCTGCTTGAATGTATGCTCCCGTTTCTTCTTGTGTTTGAGGGCCGAAAGCCTAAGGCGCGTGAGCTTGTCACCATTGCCGTGCTGTGCGCCATCGGTATCGCA